>NZ_JANTYT010000004.1:0-375986 GCF_024808825.1 Rhizobium sp. BK661
AGGGGATCGAGACGATGGTTGCATGGGACGTTCCCGCGGGGGGCTCACGAGCAAAATCCACGCGCTCGTCGATGCCGAAGGTCGGCCAGTCACGCGCCGTCTGACCGGCGGCCAAATTGCTGACTGCACTGAAGCCGATGCGCTGACAGACGACCTCGGCGAAGGTGATATCCTGCTTGCCGACAAGGGTTATGACACCAACGCAATCCGAGCCAAGGCGGCCGAGCGCAAGGCCTGGGCCAACATCCCGCCGAAGGCAACTCGCAAGGGCTCCTTCTCGTTCTCGCGCTGGGTTTACAGGCAACGGAACCTTGTCGAGCGTTTCTTCAACAAGATCAAACAGTTTCGAGGTATCGCTACTCGCTACGACAAGCGCCCGGAAAACTATCTCGCAGCTGTCAAACTCGTCGCGGCAAGGATCTGGTGTCAGAGTTTATGAGTCGACGGCCTAGTAGGGTGTGCCGGCATTAGGCGGCGCGAAGTGAGAAGCTCTGGACGACGGGGCAGGGCACAGGACAGCCGCAGGATGTCCTGCCGTGACGGACGGCATAAAGAAATCTCAGCGCCCAGCAGTCCCACGAAATCCTGGTGCGTGATCTGGCCGACGTGGAGAGCGACCTGAGCGCCGTGGTGAAGGTGCCGGTCAATCAGAACCAGTCCGATACTCTGGCTTCTATACTTGAACATTGGGCGGTGTTCATTCCCGCAACTCCACGCTGCTCACGAAGCTGAACGCGAAGGACCATGCGGGGGCGGCCGATCAGTTCCTCATTTGGAACAAGGGGAAAGATCAACTGGAAGAAGGTCGTCATTGACGGGCGGGCAATCCGCCGGAAGGGCGAAGGGGCGCAATTCCTCTCCAACCAGTCGCCGTCATCGAGCCGCGGCCCGCGCCTTTCGGCAACTGGCTTGCCGGCCTGCTCTTGGACGGCCGCCGAGGTCAGTGCCACCTCGCATCCGACGCGTTGTTATCTTGTCTTCGGGCGCTAGCGCGTCTTCCTCTACCCCCGATGCTCGCATCGATTTAGGAAAGCATTAATGCTCTTTGGCCATCGGTCGGCAGCGCAGCGCCGTGAATGCTCAAGCCAAAGCGGCTGCGTTTGATCCTCGCAATGATTTACGGCATCGCCTTTGGTTTCGCTATGTGGCCGGCTGGCACTTGATGCGCCCGGACTTTACGGACCTCGAGGTCGACACCCTCTTCATTGCGGCTGCCAGAAAAACATATTGGGCCGCCCGTTGGTCACAGTGCTTGTTCCGGCACCCCTACTTACCTCCGTCGCCTCGCTTCCGGAACGTCATTCGTCACGCAAGCTTTATGACGGCTGCAATAGGCGCAAGGCTTCCAGCAGATAGTGTAAATTGGTGTTTGTGGCTGCGGTGAACATGCGAATCCGTCTCTTGACGAGGTCTCGTGCCGGATGAGATTAGCTTCTGCCCTGAAGCTACGGAAGAAGTGCCCCAATCCAAATCGCCGCCTAAAGGTGAGGGAGCGCCGTTGGTTTCCCAATAGCAACAGGGCCGAGTTCAGGCTGAAGGTGTGGGGATTCGCGAAAGGCCACTACAGGACGGACATCTGTCAGGGCCTGTTTGATTTTTCGGAGAAAACTGGTGGGCGATGAGAGACTCGAACTCCCGACATCCTCGGTGTAAACGAGGCGCTCTACCAACTGAGCTAATCGCCCTCGCGTGATCGGTCCGGTTCGGTCCGCCGCGTCGGTGGCCGTGATCTATGCGGATCGCGGATAAACCGCAAGAGTGTTTGTGAATATTTTCAATTTTTTTTTCGGAGGACAATGCGAGGCTCAAACCATAACCCTGGGGCGACCTCATGCTGGTAGGGAAAATAGCTGTCGCACTCGTCGTTTCGCGTGTCGCCTCCAAGCACCGCGCAGTTCAACCTATCCTGACGTTACCTCTCGTCGTGTTGTTTTCCGAGTTACAGCACGGCTCATTTCAGGAGATCGAAAAAGGGAATGCGTTTTGACGGCAGGTCGAGGTCGTCTAGGCGAGGGCTATGTTGGGCGATAACGCCACGCTCAAGACAGGACTCCAGCTGGACGCAATTCCGATGCAGATCAGACCGCTTCCAACGGCTTCATCGCCGGAGTGGTTCATCAAAGGCTATGAAAAGGTGTTCAAGAAATACTGGTTCTGTTGCATAACTGGTTGCTGACCTCACGTTTCACTCCCTTGCTCCATCGCTAGTCCGACCGATCCTTGGAGTGATCCATAACTCGGAGCGGATCGGTCGGACGGGCTGTAAGGCTCCCCTTCTTCAGCGTAGGCCAGGCGGGGGCGTGCTGGCATTTCATCGCTGGTGGAGCAGGTGAACAGGCACCGCTGACCGATGAATCCGGACACGAAGTCCACGACCTCCGGCACAGACAGACGATGCCACTCTCCATGCTCCCATCTATCCGCGAAGGTCCGATGAAGTGCAGTTTCAACCTCAATCGCGGTCCTTCTGGCTTTGAAGCACCAGACCGCTCCATACTTCAGCGGTATCGCGCTGCTGATGCGGTGGGCGGCTAGCCTCTTGATCGGATTGTTCGAGTGGCCGATTTTCAGCCACCCGCAGTAAGGCTCGATCTCAATGGCGGCAGAAAGCGCATAGACGTAGTGAACCAATGCCTTATCCCATCAGAAACTCTGTGAGCTTGCGGCGTGAGCAAACCCATCGTCCGCCAACCTTTTTGCCTGGAATTTCCCCTTTCGAGAGAAGATGGAAAGTCTGACGTTCCGTCCTTCCGATTGTCTTTGCGATCTCGGAAACCTCCCAGATCAAGTCATCAGCAATAGTCGTTTCCATGTGTAACTCCTCGGCTTATTTCGTGTACGCGATTGAAGCTATAACCTGTACATGGTATAGGCGGCCCATCTTGCCTGGCGACACACTGCCGGTTGCCCGATAACGCTGCGACCACTTCACCACGGACGAGACAGCTATGTCGAACCGCTCCGCCACCACCCGGCAGCTCTGCCCATCCACAACCGCAGCAATGACTCGCTCACGAAGATCATTCGAATAGGGTCGCGTCATCGATACTGGCCTCCATTCCAGCATCCACGATGAATCACAAATCTACTGATTTGGGAATCCCGCAACGATTCCGACAAGAAATGATCTGCTCTAGTACCAAAAAAATTTGGAGCAATTCAGTTGCCCCCGGCGTGCCCCCGAAATTCGAATTATTTATCGAATTTTCGTGCCTTGCTGGCTAGACAATTGATTATAGGGAAAAAATAAATGGCACGCCCTAGGGGAGTCGAACCCCTCTTCCCAGAATGAAAATCTGGTGTCCTAACCGATAGACGAAGGGCGCTTCCTTCGTGGTGGCGCCCTTATAGTCAGGCACTTTGAATCCCGCAAGCGGCAATTTCGATTTTTTGCAAAATAATGACAGGATTTTTTTGCGGCAGCGAACTCGCGTTTATTGCAACCGAATCAAAACGCTATCGGTCGATGTTCGCAACCCATCGGGCATGCTCACGCTGCGTTATGAACGATGCAGGGCAAGCGCTAAAGGGCGCGCGCGATCGCCGCCGGCGCCGTTCTGCCGCCACAACCCCAGTTCCAGTCACGGCTCTTTCCGGTGTCAAGATGGATGGAATCGGTGTGGCAATAGGTGCCAACGCCGCCGCGATCAGGCAGCGAGCGAATATAGCTCGCGATGTCCCATTTCGACACTCCGTCCATCTGGATGTCGGCGGCGTCACAGGTCTTGTGCATGGATTCCTCGGCGCCGCCGACCATGCGGTTATGGTCCGGGTCGCGATACCCTGACGTGACGACCACCGGCCTGCCGAAATGCGTTTCGACAGCCTTGATGACATTCAACAGGTTCGGCTTGAAGCAGCCGACGTCAACCTTGTCGTTTTGAAGATGCAGACCGTTGGGCGCAATCCGTGTCATGCCGGGTAGCGAGGCCTTTTGCAGCAACCCGGAAAGACTGCCGAGCAGGTTTTGCCGCGGTGCGCTGTAAAGCGCATTCATCGTCTGGCCCGTTGCCAATGAGGCAGTCTGGACCGGCGTGATCTGCGTGCTTGTATTCTGTGAGGATTGCTGTGGCGGCAAGGGCGGCTGACCCTGCTGGGATTGCGGGGATTGATCGGGTGGGAGCTGGCTGCTGTAGACGCTGGAGCGGGTCGGGCTGACGCCGCCGGGTGCATAGGCATTGCCGGCGGCCGGCTGCAACTGCGTCGAGGTCGGATTGTTTTGTGGTGCCGGGTGTACCGAGAAAATGCTCATCGCCTGTGCATTAATGCCAGTCGACTGCATTGCCAGGCCGCCAATATTGGCAGGCGCCGAAGCGGTCGATCCGACCGCCACCGGCTGCGCATTCGCGGCTTGAGCCGGCTGGGGGCCCGACATGCCGGCCACCATGGGGTCGCGGTAGCCGGGCTTGGCAGGCGCCGCCGCCTGCTGCGCTACATCAGCCGGCTCGACGGGGGCGACCACCGCTGCGGCATCGGTACCCTTCTTGTCCGACATGCAGCCGGTCAGCATCAGTGCCGATGTGGCGATCAGAAGGGCAGGTCCAAAAGGGATCCGCTTTTCAATAGCGAGCACGCGAGCAGTCTCCAGGAGATGGCGAAGCTGCGCAAAAGTCGCGTCGTTTCGCCTCGAGTCGGCTGGAGAGTGCCTGCGCCACCAGGCTGCGGCAAGCGCGGCGCGGACACGTCGGTCCGAAATCGCAAAAGCCGCAAGCCTCGCAAAAGCCTCGGCTACCAGGCGCCGGTATTGCCCATCGAAGCCCAGGGTTCGGCGGATGGAAGGCTGCCGCCCTTCTGCAGAATCTCGATCGAGATTCCGTCGGGCGAACGCACGAAAGCCATGTGGCCGTCACGCGGCGGACGATTGATGGTGATACCGTTGTCCATAAGCTTCTGGCAGACGGCATAGATATCGTCGACCTCATAGGCGAGATGGCCGAAGTTGCGCCCGCCGGTATAGTCTTCGGTGTCCCAGTTGTAGGTCAATTCCAGGCATGGCGCGCCCTTGGCGCTGGCGTCGCTTTTGTCGCCGGGGGCCGCAAGGAAAACGAGCGTGAAACGGCCTTTCTCGTTCTCCGTGCGTCGGAGTTCCTCGAGGCCGAAGAGGGTCGTGTAAAAATGCAGGGAGGCATCCAGATCTTTCACGCGGACCATGGTGTGGAGATAACGCATTCTATTTCCTCTCTATTGCGGGGTGACGGAATCTTATGTGGCGGAACACCAGTTTCGGGCAAGACAGCGGGGTATGATTGGCAACTGGGAATAATCGAAAAGTAGGACTTGCGCTAATCCGTTACCAACATGTTAATCTTGATCTCAAGAATCAGTTAACCGTAACAGTGTGACGCGTATTGAGGGGCTGGCGACATGGCTGACAGGATTTCATCAAAGGAATTCACCGACCTCGAACAACTCGCGGGGGAAGCGGTCGACCTCATTGAAATCACCGGCGTCGTCAAGTGGTTCGACGTAGCCAAGGGCTTCGGTTTTATTGTCCCCGACAATGGCATGCAGGATGTCCTCCTTCATGTGACCTGCCTGCGTCGCGACGGCTTCCAGACAATTCTCGAAGGCACGCGGATCGTTGCGCTGATTCAGCGCCGCGAACGCGGCTACCAGGCATTCAAGATCCTTTCCATGGACCAGTCGACGGCCGTCCATCCCTCGATGCTGCCGCCGGTTCGCACGCATGTGCAGGTGACACCGACGAGCGGGCTGGAGCGCGCGCTGGTAAAGTGGTTCAACCGCACCAAGGGTTTCGGTTTTCTGACGCGGGGCGAGGGGACCGAGGATATTTTCGTGCACATGGAAACATTGCGCCGGTTCGGTCTCACCGAGTTGCGTCCGGGTCAGGTCGTACTCGTGCGTTACGGCGACGGCGACAAGGGGCTGATGGCTGCCGAGATTCATCCGGATGTGCCAAGCCCGGTGAGCCGCGCACACTGATGCCTGTGTCCCGCTCGCACTGGATAAGAAGCGCCCTTGCGGCGCTTTTTTTCATCGTCGCCCTGCCGGCCCTTTCGCAACAGCCGATGACGTTCGACAAGGAGCCGCTCATCATCCACACGGCATCTGGCAAGCGGCTGAATTTCATCGTCGAAATCGCCGACACGAACGAAGAGCGCCAGCGCGGGCTCATGTATCGCAAGGAAATGGCCGAAGACGCTGGAATGATTTTCGATTTCGGTGTGTCTCGACGGGTCCAGATGTGGATGGAAAACACCATCCTGCCCCTCGATATGCTGTTCGTTGATTCGACGGGTACGATTCGCAACATCAAGCAGAACGCCGTGCCGTACTCGCAGGAGATCATCGATTCGATGACGGAGGTGAAGTACGTGATCGAGCTTAATGCCGGCGTGACGGCAAAGCTCGGCATCAAGCCGGGTGACAAAGTGATGAGCGCGACGACCACCAAGAAGAAATAGCGCGCCACTCCAAAGCACCGCGAGATCGACCTATACGCAATCGATTCGGGGGCGTTGCGCAGCCGCGCCGATTGGCGGGGGGCAATGTGAATGGGTTGGCAATGCCGGTTAAGGCAGCCAGTCGTATCATGAATTGTCGAGAAAAGTGGTCGGAGTGGAGAGATTCGAAATCGCAAAATATAAACGAAATCAATGCACTAATGGAAATTTTGTAACATTGTGACGGTCGTGGTTTTGTGACGGCTACAAGGTTTTTTTGTCGCCATCATTCAGTTTTTCTTCGAACAGAAAGTTCACCCGGCCGACAATCCGAGCGAAGGTATAGCCACCTTCGAGTATCAAGAAAAAGAAAACGCTCCGGATGCCTAGCTGCACCCACCAGATGTAGTCCGATGCGCGGGCAGTAACTTTCAATAAGTAGGGTAGCACCTGTTTAGCGAACCAATCGCTCTGCGCTTCCGGCGCTATGACGATCATTGCAAATGCAAGTGCAGCCGACGCCGTCATTACGAAATAGGAAACGTTATGAAATAGCTCCTTTGACAGGTCATTGACACGAATTGCCCGATTCCTCTTCTCCAGTGACGCGCCTGACGAAACTCCTTCGTCTTTAGTGCTCGCTATGTAGAAAAGCACACTGAAGCCAAAGCCTAGGAGGATCGATGCGACTGTGTTGATGGAGTTGATGAAGTCAGTCAGGTTGTTTGTCAGCAAAAACGCGAGGGGCGGAGAGACCGCTAAGAAGATAGCGATCCTGGGCCATATTCGAACGCGGGCGCCCGTTCGATAATTATAGAACGTCGCGTTATTGTCGGAGATAATCGAGCGAATGCTAGCCATTCTCTGCGACTTTTATAACGTGGTCATTGAGCGTGTTAAGTATCTCGTTACAGGTTTCGGCATTTGAAGGATGCCCTTCGTCATCAACTTCGACATCGATTGTGACGCGGGTGGCGCGAAAGCCGTTTTCGAACATGTGGATGGTAGTGGTCTTCCCATTCATGTCGGCGAGCACGGTGCAATCAAGGATATCGTCGTCATTAACTGCAATGACGTCACTTTGGTTCATCAAGCCTGCAACAGCTTGCCTTACCGCGCTTTGCCCGTGCCCGAAAAACGGGATGATACCTGTCTTTACGCGCTCCACTAATGGATCGTTTTTGTCCGCGCGGGTGAAAGCAATCATCATCTTGCCGCCTAGCGTGCTGCGTCGTGAAATGGAACTGGGCTTGTTCGCGATATTAACGCGTATCTCACGAGGCTCGGCGTTCTTGTAGTAAGACGCGCCTAACCTGATAGAGAGCGATGCTATTTCCTTGCTTTGGGGCAGCATGTTGGAAATCGTCTTTCTCAGAAAATCGTAACCGCCGAACTGACCCAAATACTGAGCGCCGATGTAGATTTTCCCGGATTCCGACAGATAAAGGACAAAGTGAAAAGGTCGAAGGTTTACGCTCTGAGAGGAGATATGCCCCTTATGGGTGTTAAGGTAAGCGTGTCCCCAATAAGATACCTTAAACGTTCCTGTTATAGTCCGGGCGTCCATCTGTGTGAGATCTTCAAGGGGCGCTTCATCGCGAAAGCGCAACCTGTCAATATCCTCGTCATTGGTTAGGTCAAAAGGCTTTTGCGCCTTCATCCTTGCAAATAACGCAGCGAATTCAGGAAGAGTGAATGGCACTGCGATTGGCTCTTTTTTTTCATTCTTTCTCTGGCGAAGAAGGTAGTGAAAGCTCGCGCTGACTTCTTCATTCTTTTTAGCAACCATTCCTTGCGTCCCTAGGCAACGTGTAAGTGAGTTTTTTGATTCGCTCTGGTTGCAAGTGAACCACCAAATGAGCAGAGTGTTGAGGGGCAATAGGCGGAATGTCTCGATGCTAGTTGCGACAATGGGGATAACCGTTAATGTTCTTAATATGTTCCGTTTCTTTTCGGTCGTCAATGATGCCACTTTGAGCGCGATTATGCGGCTCAACCAAATGTGAGGAGTGCTTTTCATTGGACATCATGGGCGCGCTTGCTGTCGCCAGTCAGAGCATCAAGCTCGCCAAGGACCTCCGAGAGCTCGAACGAGAATTGGATTCTGCGGGCTATAAGGCGAAGATGGCTGAGCTTTACGGAAACTTGGCTGATATCAAAATCGCGCTGAGTGACGCGAAAGAAGCGCTGCACGAGAAAGACGGCGAGATCAAGAAGCTCACGGCCGAGATCATTGCGCTGAAATCGGGGGAGACATGCCCGCTATGTCAGTCTGGCAACTTGAAGGTAACTAGCATCAAGCCACATCCGATCTTCGGCGTCATGGGCCAGAAGGAACATACTCTAACCTGCCAGAACGGCGAGTGCGGTCATCGAGAAACGCGCTTAGTAATTCCTGCGGAACGGTGACTGCGATGGCAAGCTTGACGGGAACCTCCAAGGAGATGGAGGAACAAGCGCGTAAGCTCACTGACGCAGAACTAGGCGAACTGGCTTGGATGAACGACGGCCCACCAGCGTTGAAAGCTCGTGGAGAGATCGCACGGCGACAGGCCGATGCCGGTAAGGTCACTCTTCGCTGGGCAAGGATCGCAGGCTGGGCCGGAATCATTGCGGTTGTTCTCGCAGTCGTTGCTATAGTGGTAACTCTGCGGACGTCCAAATAGAAGAGCCCGCCGTTAGGCGGGCTTCTCTCATTTTGCCAGTTCCTTCAGAACCTTGGGAAAGCGCTTGGTAGCAAGATCGCCAATGGACTTATAGTCCACGGGTTCCTTTTGCGGCTTCGGCTTGTAGTCGGTCGGCTTCTTTTTGTCTGTCGTCAAAAATCATCCTCCTCATCGCCGGGGTTATGAACATGATGCTGTTCCGCTTCCCAATGCACAAGCCTCGCGCCATCGGCGATCAACAGCGCCTGTAGCGCTGCCTTGTCCTGGCTGAACTGATCAGGCTCTGACGGATCAAGGCGTTCGCTGATCGCGAGCGCTTCAACGATTAAGGCGTGAATGGCTTGAGCGCGCTCGTCGGTGGGCTGGGCGGCCAAGAGGCGTTCGCCCTGAAGCCGCACTAGCTCCTTGACGTCGCTGATGGTCTTGCCGACTTCCACGATCTGCGGGAGAACAAGGGCGGTTGCGGTGGTGCCGAGCGCGCGCCCGACGGTCTTTGGTTCTTCAAACATTCAGATTGATCCTTCTGGTTAGGCGATGGCGTAGGCCATCAGGTGATGAACACCCGCGACCTTCCGGCGAGTGTGCTGGATTGCGATATAGCAATCCGCCTGCGGGACTCGTGCCGGGAAGGGAAGCACCTTCGGCTCGATTGCTTCCGGCCAAATGTCGGCGATTTCGCCGAGTGCTATTTTGATTTCATCGGAGTCCGGCTCACCGTTGAATAGACTTTCGCGAGAAGCGGTCATGAGCTTGGAAACAAGCGCCTCGTAAACGTCGTCCGGGAGGTATGTGGTCTGCATGATCGAATGCCCTTGGTGGTTGGTTATGCACCACAGATGAGTCATTCGTGAATCGGCGTCAAGCCTAAAATTAGATCTAAGTATCTGGTTTTATTCAATAAAAAGTAAGTCATCAGTGACTTATCGACCTGTGCTTTTCCACGACAACCATTGCCGGAGTAAACTTGTCGGTATGTTGAAACAGATGGCGTGAGCATGACGGCGGTAGGCACAGCAATTCTAATCACGGCGATCGCAACGGTCCTGAGGGCGCTGCCGCCAATCCTCCGAGAACTGAGGCTATGGCGAGAATCCGCACACAAGCTTTCTAAGAAGCGACCAGAGAGGTGAGCCGGAAATAGACCAAATAGGTGTGACGTGCATTATTGTGAGTATTGTATTCCACGTTGCACCGGTTATCATCGCCCCATCAACTTGGGGGTGAATAATGCTGAAATCTCTTACAATTGCTTTTGCTGCGTTCTGTGCGCTTTCTACTGCTGCCAACGCTTCCTGTTTTGGAAGTGGCACTTTCCGCACATGCAGCGATTCAAATGGCAATACCTACAATATTCAGCGATATGGTAACTCTACAAACATGCAGGGATATAACGCGCAAACGGGGTCTAGCTGGTCGCAGAACTCCCAGACTTACGGCAACTCGACTTACACGCAGGGCAGGGCTGCTGATGGTGGAAGCTGGAACATGAATCAGCAGCGGATCGGCAACACTACCTTCTATTCGGGCACCGATTCCGACGGCAATTCCTTCAGCGGATCGTGCGGCGCTTATGGCTGCAACTAGCACGGCGCTCCACCCAATCCTCATTCGTCAACCGATTGAGATCGGCGTTGATAAACATCCGCCGATCTAAGAGAGCAGCGGTTAACCGGGCGTCTTTTTTCAAATAGACGTTCCAACCACCAGCATCGTAAAGGCTGGTGAGCTTGACTTGCCGCGCCGCTGCTCTGCCCTTCATCATGCCACCGGCTGCGGCTAGAGCCGCCTTCAGGTCTTCGGCTCTAGCCGGGTCAGCAATGACAACGCCGTGGATATGAAGCTTCTGGTGGCCGTCCTCTTTGAGCTTCGAAAGCTCGAAGACAAAAGCGTAGGGTGTCTGGGAAAGACCGGCGCTCTTTAGCTCCCGGTTAATGTAGTGGCTAAACCGCCGGACAGGGTCTTTCGCGATCACAGCGGCCTTATGGGCTTTCAAAGATAGGTTCAGGGTGAACGCGAAGCCGTCGCGCTTTTCAGCTACATGCGCGGCGTGAGTGAACTTCTGCCCTATAGACGCATGCTTCCATGCCGGTGCGGTGCTCTGATCGATAGCAGCGGCGAGACGTTCAGATAGGGGCTTGGGGGTATGTGAAGGGGAGGTAATAGGGGGTGTGTTGGTTACTACTGCACAACGGTTCTCTGAAGAAACGGGAAGGCCCTGCGCCGCAAGGGGAACCAGGCTTTCTGCCGGATCGGCATTTGTCGCAATTTTTCCTTTTGCGGGGTCCTCGTTGTCGTCATCAAGACCAAGGGCTTCAAGCTCTGCAAGGATGCTCAATTCAGCGCCGGTTAGCTCGCGCGGGTTGGCCGCTTCGCGGTGATAACGCGATGGCCGGCTGTTGAGGAAATCTTCAAGTTGCTGAGATTTTTCATGCTCTTGCGCATGAATATTGCTATAATGAAGCACAGATAATCACCTTTAGCAGCGGTAGATTGTTGATACCAAAGCCCACCGTCTTGCGAACGGTGGGCTTTTCATTTCTCTAAACAATATAGCAATTTGGACGCGGCGCTTTGGCGAGAGTGGCTAGCTGTGCCGGAAGCTCTGGATGAATTCGGCGCTAATCCGGCGCACCCCATCAACAACGTTGTCGTCGTAGGTTTCACACGTCCACTTAACCGGCATGTCTTCACGTGGCGGGGTGTAGTGAAATGTCTCGTCGCCGCCACGTTCGTTCAGGAAACCGGTGATCTCGTCCGCCTGCTCGTCGGTCAGCACATCCCAATTGAGCGTCAGCTTGCGCCTGCGATGATTGATGCCTTGGCGGGCAATGCCCGTATAGCCATCGCCAAATTCGGCTTTCAGGAGTTTAAATTCGACTTTCCGGCCTGTAGAGGGTGACGGATCGATAGGAGGATAGAAGGTCAGCATTAGCGCCCCCTGCCTCTGCTCAGCATATTTCCAGGCTTCATTTGTCGATTCAACTCATCGATCACCACCGCGCGCAGCGATGCATTGACTTCCTTCGATACCTGCTTGGCAAGGTCGGCATTCTGGGCAGGTGTTCCGCCACTGGCGTTCACTGTGACCGGTGCCGTGATGTTGACCGCTTGCGTGAATGTCGGCGCGTTTTGGTTTGCTGCCGTGATCGGAGTCACTTTCGGCCCGACATAGCCGCCGCTGGCAAAACCTTTCAGCGCACCGGTATGCAACGCCTCTAGGTTCCCAACGCCAATCTTGCGGGTCGCGGCTGCACTCATGACATACTCGCCACGATGCACGACACCAGCCGGTTCATACTTGCCGCCCCTGCCGGTATAACCGCCATCGGCAAAACCAAAGATCGATCCGAAGATACCACTGCCGCCGCCGAACAAACCGGCAAGCGGTCCCTTACCAAGCAAGGCAGCCTGTAGGGTCGCATCCACGAGCGAGTTAAGCAGGTTTTGAAGCGCGCCGTTCAGGGATTGGGTGCCGGTCAGAAGGCCGGAAAGCGAGGACGTGAAGGACTCCGCGAAATACTGCTGAGCGTTCTTCAGGCCCTGCGACGAGGCCGAAACCTTCTTGTTCTCGGTATCGAGCTGGGCGGTCAGGCTGATCTTTTCCCGGATCTTAGAAAGTTCCTGATCGCTAAGCGTGATGCCGTTGCGCTTCGCCTCCTGTTGCGCCTGATAGACGGCAAGCTCAATACGCTGCTGGCTTGCCGACATGCTGGAAATCGACTGTTCGAACCGGGCAAGGTCCAAGCCTTCCTGAACGGTGCGGTTAAGGCCCTTGCGGGCTTCGTCTTGCTGCTTGGCGAGATCGATGGCCTTCTGCTGGCCGGGCGTAGGATCGAGCTTGGTTTTAGCGGTGGGCGTGTTCGCGAAGGTGTCGCGAATGGTGGAATCATCCACACGCCGCAAGCCGGTCCATTCTTGGCGAAGGCTATCGGGATCATTGCCGCGACGACGGAGAAGGGCGCGCGCCAACTCGTCTTGCGTCGTCTGATCGAAGAGGCGGTCGCCGGTCAGGCCAAGTTCTTTGATAAGGCTATCGAGGGTCGCGCCGGTAATCTGGTAACGGCCAAGCGCCGAAGAGCCCTTGCCGTCACCATACAGGGCGCGATTGTCAGAATTGGCGATCATCTGCCGCTGAAGGGCGCGAACCTGATCAAGCGTCATCGCCGTGAGGTTCTGAGCGCCACCGGTCCAGCGGCCATTATCGAGGGTGGCGTTGTAGTCGCCTCCGCTTTCAACGCTGGCAACGAGATCCAAGATATTATCATGGTTGCCGAACCGCGAGGCGGTCTTGGCGCGGTTAGCGATGTCTGTGGCGTTCATTATTTCGCCCATCGTCCGAGCGTTCTGAACGGCGCGCTGATAGGCAGCATCAATGCCGCTCGTCGTGGCGAGTGTATCAAGCTCAGCCTTCAGGCCCGGAATGAAGCTCTTCAGTTCAGCCAGGGCGGTCTTGAAGTTCGCGGCGGCGTTGGTATTCGCGGTCAGGTTCCTCGTGAATGACTGCGTGGCGTTGGAAAGCTCGCTGAGCGCCGCCTTCAATTCATCGCTGCCGCCGCCAATGTCGGCAATCTGCTCGTCAACAGCCTTCAGCGCGGCTTCCAACTGGCGAAGCTCGCCTGCCTTCAGCACGTCGAAGGGATTGGCTTGGAGGTCGGAAATCTGGGCTGCGATCTTGGCGCGCTGATCCAGAAGGCGTTTCATCTGCGCTTCCGGGTCCGTCGCCGCTTCCCGGTCGCGTGCAATGAGCTTGTCGCCCTTCAGGGTCGATAGGGTATCGATGATCTGCCCGGCATAGCCCACGCTATTGATTGCGGCCTTCTTGGCATAGACACTGACGTTACGCCAAAGGGTTTCAAATTCCGCATCGATCTTCTTGGCCGCTTCTATCTGCTCTTCGCTGAAGGTCGCCGCCTCGCTGCGAAGCTTCTGAATTTGGGCGACTGAAAGACCGAGAACCTTGGCCAGCTGTTCCGCGCCGGTGCCGCCGAAGACTTCGTCAAGGATGCGGGTTTGTGCCGCTGCGTCCAACTTCTGAAGCTTGCCGATAATCTCATCTAGGAACCGATTGGGGTCTTTGAGACGTTCCGCAACGTCGGCAGCGGTGTAGCCAAGGCGCTGAAAGGCTTCTTCGGCGCTGCCCTTGCCAGTGCGGGCGAACTCGTCGCCTCTAATATTTAGCTCCTTTAAGGCATCGGTTACGCCGTCAATTTCCATTCCAGTAGCTTTGGCAACGTAGGTCCATTGCTGCCAAACCTTCGAAGACACGCCAGCCTTTCGCGCTTCGCGATCCACTTCGGCAACGGAGTCGGCAATTTCCTTAACGGCGGTCGCCGCGCCTGCAACGCCAGCGGCGACAATACCACCGGCAAGGAAGGGCTTGAAAAGACCTTCCAGTTTTTCGGAGATCGAGGCGGATGCGCCCGCGAAAGACTTCTCGAGATTGGTGGCCGACTGCTTTGCCCGGTTCTCAATCTTCTTGAAATTGTCGTTTGTGGCGCGGGTGGCGCGTTCAAAGTCCCGTTCGTATTTGGTGACGCGAGCCTCAAGCGAGACTAGCAGGCGTTGGGTATCGTCCATAACGGCTCCTATGCGGTTCTCATAAGGGCGTCGAATTCGTCGGCGTCCCATTCGAGGAATGATTTGCGGTTTTCGTTAGCGGCAGCGCGCGCGACGGCCATTGCGGCTGCAACGGCGCCGTCTATGCGGTCGGTCTTCTTGCCCTTGTGCATTCGGACAAGCCCGGTGTCGTTTCGGCTGGCGACGACGCTATCAAAGTGATGGCGAAGAACCGGGTGGCCGCTGTGACGGATCATGCGACCGTTCACGACGCGCTCAAGGGTGCCGATAGCCGGTCCCATGGTAAGCGGGCCTTGGCGCATTTCGACCGTAGGGATACCGTCATCAAAGAGGCGTTGCATTGTCAGGCGAGCAAGATGCGGATCGAAGGCGACTTCCTGCACGTTGTCATTGTCGGCGCAAATCTCGCGAATGCGCGTTTCCACGACTTCCGGTTCGATCACCGGGCCATCGATGACAGTAATAAGCCCTTCGTCGCGCCATTGCTGGTATGGAACGCCATCACGCTCTGAACGGCCCTTGAGATCGTCGCCGGGGACGAAAAACCAAGGGTGCACAAATATGCGCCCGTCGTCATGTCTCCATGCGGAGACAACGGCGGTGAGGTCGCCATTGACGGACATATCTACACCAATGAAGCAAGGAAGTCCGGCGAGGTCGGCGAGATCGATAGGTGTTCGACCTTCATCGTAGACGGCCATGTCGAAGAGCGGGTCGCGCGACTGAGCTTGCCAGATATTGAGGTTGAATTGCCGGAAGGCTTCGCGGTCGGAAGGTCGGTGTTCCGCCTCCGTCGCGGCAGTGCGCATCTTGTCGAGGTTGGGGAAGCCGTGCGCCAAGCCGGGATTGACGCGGTGCCATTCGGCCTCGTCGCGCCAATCCGCCGAAGGATCGGCTTCGAAGATGATAGGCAGATAGGCCGGATTGTGAATCTCGCCGGTCGCAACGCGGCGCGCATACTCATACTCGGAATATCCTAGGTTCTCGGAACCACGTCCCGCCGTGGTGGCGATCACCATGAGGTTGCCGCTGGTCTTCACCATGCCCGACTTGAGAGCTTCCCAGAGATCGCGGCCTTTCCAAACATGGATTTCATCGACAAGCACGAATGAAGGCGTCTTGCCGTGCTGAGCAGCGCCATCGCTGGAAATGGCCTGAAGTTCGACGTTCTGGGCTTTGAAAACGATCTTCTTGGGGCTGTTATGTGCGTTATAGATATGGGTTGCAGCTACAAGACGCTTGTCCATAAGGACGATGTTCGCCGCCTCCTTGAAGCCGAGACCGGCTTGCTCACGGTCGGATGCCGCAAAGATCACCTGTCCAGCCGGAACCTTCTCCGGTCCGATTGTGTGAAGCAGTGCGAGCGCAGCGGCGAGGCTGGTTTTGCGGTTGCCGCGCGGGATCATCCAGAAAACAGTTTCGACAATGCGCCTGCCGTCCGGGTGCCGGGGTCCGTAGATGCGCCGGACAATCCGTTCTTGCCAATCATAAAGCTGAAAGAAGTGGCCTAGTGCCGTGCTGTTCGGATGCTTGAGCAAGCGGAGAAACTTCACAGCACGCTCGCCGTAGCCGAACGGATCGTCAATTGGACTACCGTCGAAGATCCAAGCCGGATAGGTGCTTTTTGCCATCAGTGCACCTTCAACGGATTGTCGCTGTCATCGTCGGCCGCTTCCATCATGGCAGCGCGGCCTCGCGCGGCGGGCGTAAGGCCAAGCTCGCCAGCGGCGCGAAGCTGTTGCTGCTGCGCTTGCGTGAGAATGGTGCTGATCGGATTTCGTTTGCCGCCGATAAGTAGGCCGGTAGCCTGAAGCTCACGGTGAGCTTGGCGCATCGTGGCAACGGAGATGACATAGTTTTCAAGCGCCGCTTTATCAGCTTCAGTCAGAACTTTGCGCTCATTGACTAGGATCGAGGCAACGTGCCGCCATTCCGCCTTTGCCTCTTTCGAGAGATAGGCCGGTGCTTTCGGAACGCTGGAAACGGGATTGCTTGCCGGTGTGATGGCAGGCTTTACGCCGCGTGTCATGACGTTGCGACCGCCCTAAGCTCTAGGCCGCGCCGCCTGCCGATCTCGGTGATTTCCTTGAGGTCATAAGACGCGCCGTTGTAGGCCACACGGTCGGCGGTGCTGATGCCGGGAAGGTAGCGAACACGGAAGATGATTGTGCCGTCTTGAGCTTCGCCGAAGCCAGTCAGGAATTCACTAGCCGATTGATGAACGATTTCGGCCCGAACGGTGGCAATATTCGTCCAGGCGGACGATACCGCGCCGGAAGCACTTACGGTTTCGGCGAGGCGTTCAACGGAGATCGTGCGATCAAGCTTCCCGGCGCGCATTACACAATCCACCGGATTAGGGCTTCGACAGACAGCACGCCATGGCCGTATTTCGGGTCAGGGTCACGTGGGTAAGCCGTGCGTGTGACGCGGAAATGATCGCAGTAACCGCCATCGATCGACATGGATTTGTCGAGCGCATTCGATACCGCGAAGGCGATTTCCTTGGCTGCATCCTCGCCAGCGTCGAGCGTCCAGACATGGAGATCCATGTAAACCCACGCGGCGCGCTGGGCCGTATAGTCTTGGCCGTGCAACTCGGTCGTGCCATCGGTCATGATGATGCACGGCGCCTTGTCGGGGCGGGTGCCACCGGCGCGAATATGGGTGTCGGGCACAAGCGCGATCACGTCCGGCGACGCTGTAAGGGCGGCGCGGATGGCGGTTCGGAGTGCTATCGTTGGCTCAATCATTGATCTTTCCATGCATCTCGAAGCGCCCTCATGACGGTGCGCCGGTTGCGATTGTCGAAACGTTTGCGGAGAAGGCGAAGGGCAGCCCAGAAGAACGGCTGGGCTTCGCCCTTGGAGGTGCCGTATTCGACAAGATGCGCATAGCGAACGTCGCTGTTGCCAGCGGTGACGATCACCTCAGTCTCACCCGCGACACGCGCGCCGCCCGGTTGTGAGTAAGGCGGCGTTGACTGACCGGGGAGCGTAACGGTGATGCTTTCAATAAGCGCGCCGGTGTCTTTGGAGGTTTCGGCTAGCGCCTTTTGCGCTGCCGCAAGCTCTTCACCGGATTTCTTCAGGACCGGCAACAATGCTTCGCGCGGCGCGCGGCGTGCGCGCTCCATCGCGGCTAGCGTTTTCGCCAATCCGTTGTCTTCACTCGCCATCGCCGAACCACTTTTCACGGTAGGAATCGGCTACGCTGATCACGCCATAGGGCGCGATCTGCATTGAAATGCCGAGCGCAATGGCTTCCCGCTGCTCATAATAGAAGCCTACGAGCTTCAAAACGGCCAATTTCAAATCTGCCGGGACGGTTTCGAAGGCGGAAAACGGCTTGCCGATGTAGTTGCCAAGCCAGCCTTCAGCGGCGTCGATATAGAGCTGAATAAGCTCGTCATCGCCGGAATTGTCGATATTAAGGTGCTGTTTCGCCAGCGATAGCGCGACGGTGCTCATGCGTTTTCGGCCTTGTCTGAAAAATTTAAATTCGGGATCTCTTGTGCGGTGCTCCCCGCGCCGGTCCCCTTTGAAGGGGCAAAGTCGGAAGACACCCCCGGGGTGTTGCTATTGGCGGCGCGCGTCCAGCGGTCCGCCTTTGCTCCCATCGCAACAGCGCGCTCGATGCCATAGGATGCTACGCGGCTGAACATCGATCCGTATGAGATACCGACGATGTTTGCCCATTGGTTGAGAGTGCGCTCGACGCCACCAACTTCAAAAAGCTTGCCTCTTGGCGGTCGGCGGCGGGTCGGTTTGTTCTTTAGTGGGGTGTCCAGCACTGCGACACCGATCATACGGCTATGCTCGTCCGCACGCTTCCGAGCAGAGTATGCAAGTGCGCGCTTCAGCAGCGCTGCGCTTTCGGCAGCAAACTCTTCCTTGTCGATCTGGCGGGCGCGTTCGGAGGGCGTCATACTTAGAACACCACCACGTCAATCGGCATGTCTTCGTCGGGCATGAGGTAGACAAAGCTGCTCAAGATGCCTTCAGGCAGGGGAAACGGCTTCCGGTCAAACTCAGCAGTGAGGAAATAAGCGTCGGTATCGACTGCGGGTGCTTCCGGCCCGTAGTAGACGCGAAGGCCAGATTGATTAGACTTCGACTGAATGAACTGCGTTGCGAAAACCTGCGTCCAAACGCCCGGTTGAAGGGTGATCTTCTCCATCAGGTATTCCTTTCCAAGCGCTGCTTGATAGAGTTGTGGCAGGGCGCGCAAAGCGGTTGCCAGTTGGCGCGGTGCCAAAAGAGGATTGGGTCGCATTTGTGCCGGATGACGTGATCAACGACGGTGGCGGGCTTGCCGCATCCGGGCATGGCGCAATATGGATGAGCTAACAGGTATTCGGCGCGTGCTTTCCGCCACTCGTGGTTATAGCCGCGCGCACGGGCTGAAGGGCGGCGCCGATCGTGGCGGGCCTTACGTTCACGGTCTTGCTGGCGTTGGCACTGGCAACGTTCGCTAGCCGGGACAATCTGACCGCAAGAGCAGAGGCGGGGAGGTCTAGCCATTATCGCCGCCTTGCTAGCTGGCGAAGGCGCGCAATGCCTTCCTTGACGGCTTCAGGTGCGACTTCGGTTCTAGGGTCGGTCTTTTCGCTATCGCCGTCGTCGCTGCCATGAATGGCTTTGAGCTTGGCGACGTGAGCACTGTAGGCGCGTGAGATTTCGGTTGGTGTAGCATTCCAGGCGGTGTCTGGCGTCCAGCCAAGCCAGCCGGTCGCATACTCGTAGAGATCGGCATAAAGCTCGCTAAACGGCTGCGGAGCGCTATTGGCGGCAATACTGGTGGATTTGCGAGGCTGCGGGATGAAGCCAGCGCAAACGCTGATTAAAGCGGGAATGACTTCCGTAGCGACGGCCTTCAAGGGCGCGCAATCGACGTGTGCAAGAAATTCTCTTGCTATCCGGTCATCGATGGCAGTCGCGAGGATGATTTCGCGAACGGTGCCGGTATGAAACTCGAAAATACGGCGCTCAAGATTTGGCAAGCCGTCATGCGATCTTTCCAATTGGGTTGCGGCTCGCAACGAGGGGCGCAATCGCACGTCCATGCCAGCGTGCGATAAAGTCACTTCCTCATTTGCGAGCCGCAATGACATTAGGCGGCCATCTTCAGCTTACGGAAAACGTCAGGGCGAACCACGCCAGCGCCAACGCGGCGACGAGCGTGGTAGCGAACAAGTCCTTCCGTTGCGAGCAGATACGGGTTCGGGCGAACCTGAAGCTCGATACGGTCATAGATGCGATAACCGGCCTTGAAGTCGCCGAAGATGATCGGGAAGGCGTCCTCTTCGATGTCAGGCATATCGAGAAGTTCAACAACCGGGCGACCAAGGATCGTTTCGGGCTGTCCTGCCTGATACGACGGCTGCCACAGATAGTTGCCGTTCCCGTCCTTCAGCTTGCGAACGGTCGCCAAGGTCGTGCCGTTCATGGCCCACGTTCCCCGGTTCCGGTAGATGCCCGGAAGGGAATACATGAGCGTGATAAGGGAATCTGCGTTCAGATTCGTCGCGTGGCCGTTCAAGCTGTTGGCAATGCCAGCTTCGGCCATGAAGCCCTTCGGCTCGACTGCCGCGCTGCCGTTGACGAATGCGAAACCTTCCTTCGCGCCGAAATCTTCGGCAAGGGCAAGGCGGATTTCTGCTTCAACGTCATGGCTTGCGTCTTCGATAAGCCAGTTGCCGACATCAACGTGGGTGGTCATTTCCTTGACGGAAAATTCCATCTGGTCGAACGTCGGTTCGGATGGGTCGGAAGCGACGGCTTCGCCCTTCCACTTGGCATTCGTGACCGTAAGGCGCTTCGGCAGGATGACAGTATGTGAGCCGGTTGAACGAACGTCAGCGATGCCACGAACCGGCGAGAATTCGACAAGATTCCGAATGAATTCGGCACTGGTTTCTTCCGGAGCGAGAATGTAACCGGGCGCATCGCTAGCGACAGTTAGCGCCTTGCGGTCGAACTCGCCGCTCCGGAGAAAGTCACCGAACGCCTTGCGTTCGATGCCATTATCATTGTCGCCGTTCGGGTGGTTGTCATTGACGCCGCGAAGGCGGTTTGCCTTGGCTTCGATGCCGTCAAGACGGCTCACAAGGGCCTTCATGTCCTTCGAAAGTGCTTCGAACGACTTCTGTTCGTTCGACTGCTCGATTTCTTCATTTTCCATATGCTGAGTTTCCTTTTGGGGTGCCGTGCCATCAGCGGCTTTGATCGACGTGATTTGCGCGCCCGGATGGCAGGGGACCGCGACAACTGAAATTTCGTGAAGGTTTAGGGCTGTGATCGTCCGACCACGTTGGCGCGGCTTGGCGCTCTTGGTGACGAACCCAATCGAAAGACCGGTGACGGCCTTGCTCTTGATCATGGCGCGAACTTCGCGAGCCCGTTCAACGTCATCCACAAGCAAACGGCCTTTGACGGTCAGACCATCGTTGGTTTCGGTGATGCTGTCCCAAACGCCAATGACTTGGCCCTGATCGTGGGCGAAGAGCATCGGGACTGTGGCAGGCGCGGTGATCGCGCCTTTCTCAATCAAGTCGCCGACGCGATCAGGTGAGCCGAACGGCCACGCGATACCGGAGATTTCGCCCGTATCGTCAACCGTGAGTGCGGCTTTGATCTCAAGGCGTTCGGTCATAGCCCCGCCTCCGCGAGCGCTTCTTGGATGGCGGGATCGATTTCGCCCTGGCTGATCGGTTCTGGCTTGCCGCTCCAACGAGCGTCCAGAATGTCGAGGGCGAGTGGGAAGGTTTCGTTGATCGGGCGCGGCTTGGCGTAGGTGTCTATGAGCGTCTGAGCTTCAGCCGGGGAGGTGCCGCCGCCGATAAGACCAAGGCGAACGACTTCCATCAGGTCGGCAAAGTAGAACTGACCGGCAATGAGGCGCTGATAAAATGCGCCAATACCGACGCCGCTCTTGCGCTCAAGCTCATGAATCATCTCGGTGGTGAGAGCGAAGGTCTTTTCGCCATCACCAAAATAGGCGCTGTGCTGCATTACGCGGCTTCCTTGGGAGGTTCGTTGTCGGCGGGTGCGCCGGTCGTGGTGTAGGGGTTCGCCAGTTCGTCACCACCGGGGAGGGGCGGGAGGTTCATGGCGGCGCGAACTTCGTTCGGAGTCATGGCGCGCATAGCAACGAGCTTACCGAAGATTTCGGCGCGGCCCGCCGCGTCGGCGCGTTGAAGGTCGTCAATGACGAATTCGAAATAGTGGTCGTCTTGCTCGTCTTCGGTCAGGAGAACCGTGGCGTATGCGTCTTGCCACTTGTCGAGCCAAGGCCGAAGGCAAAGCTGAAGGAAGCTTGCCGCCATCTGTTCGGCGTTGCTCCATGTCGCGCGCTCAAGCTGAAAGAGCATGTGCGGCGGAACGCCGAAGACACGGGCGATCTCGTTGATTTGCTCAAGGCGGTTTTCGATGAATTGAGCGTCGGTGCTCGTCATCGTCGGCGCGTCGAACTTCCAACCGGCGTCCAGAATGAGCGGATCACCGGAAGTATTGCCAATCCACGCGCGCCAAGACTTCAGAATGTTGGCGACGGTTTGTGCGCCAGCCTCGCCACCTTGGGGCTTTTCATTCGAGATAATGCCGCTAGGGCGCATCCCGGCGTTGAAGAACCGGGAAGCCTGTTTTTCAAGGATGGCAGAAAGACCGATGGCTTCGCGGCCTAGCTTGACCGGAGACACGCCAGCGAAGGCGGGAATATAAAGGACTTCGGTATAGGAGAGCCGGACCTGTTTGCGATCAATGGTAAGCAGATAATAGGGCTCGCCGTCATCTTCGAAGAGGCGTTGAACCTTGGAAGGATCAAGCCGCTGAAGCTCATAGGGACGCTCATTGCCAACGCGAATCACACGCGCATATCCAGCACCATGAAGGAGCGCGTCAACCGTGAGGTCAACGCGAAGCTGACCTGCACTTGCCCAACTGTTCGCGCGGTTGTGCGCGATCTTATAGCCGCCGTGATCCTTGGCCGCGTCCTTGCCGTCGTCGCTCTCTTGATAGAGCTTGCACGGCAGCGAGCCAATAGTTTCGGAGATAAGCCGGACGGCCTGAAGAACAGCCGGGACGCGCATCGCGGAATTGCCAGTAACGGCAATGCCGGATGCGGTGGGCGTTCCGCCAAACAAGTCAAGTATTGCTGGATCAAGTAGGGAAAGGGCCTTCTGCTCTTTAAGAGAACCGAAGGCTCTTTGCACCAATCCTTTCAGGGAAAGATTCACTATCACGTCCTGTTACGCTGAACTTGGACAATAGTGTCTCATGCGAGGAATCGGTTGTGAATCCCGTAAATGAAAAAATTCCTATTATTTTAGGAAAAAAATCAAAGGAAGCGGCGAACCTTGTCCATCTGTGCCGCAAGCTCAAGAAGCTTGATATCGCTGCCGCCATAGTCATCCGCTGAACTGCCGGTTGACCTTCCCGTGATATAGAGTGCGGCACGATGTCCAACGTCCCCATTAAGCGCATCTTCAAACAGATGGCGAAAGCCATGATTCGGGGCAGGTGGGTTCGGATCGCCTTTCAATGGGCCCTCGTGGATCCACTCACGTATGCGATTATCGTGTGCGCTCCCGCCCGGGAAAAGCTTCCCTGTCGGTGCCGCGTGCAAAAACGTCAGAAAGCCCTCATCGATAAGCGCATTGTGGAGTGGCACCTTACGCGACTTGCGCGTTTTCGTTGTTCGCCCTTCTCCAACTCTGATGTGATAGAACCATCTTCCTTCGACGGCAAAGAAGTCCTCCTTGCACAATTGAAGCGCTTCATTGATGCGCATCCCCGAATAGGCGACGAGCCACGACGACCAGCGATAAGAAGGGCGCGTTTCGGCCCTAGCGGCGATCAGAACCTTGCGCGCCTGTTCAAGGCTGTAAGTCCTGTCGGAGCTATCGCGCACTTCCTGAACGGGAAGATCTAGGTGTTCGAACGGCATACCGTTCGGGAAAAGCGTGCCTTTGCTCTGCTTTTGTCCCCAAGCCATGATGGCTCGGATCGCGGCAAGTTTGTCCAGAATCGTCTTTCTAGTAAGTTCGCCGCTAGTGAGCATTTTGTCTCGCCACGCTTCGCCTTCAGCCAGGGTGATCGTTGCGACCTTCTTCCCACGGCGGGACTGCTCAAAATCCCAAGCTGCCGCTCGATACTTTTTCAAAGTCGCCGGGGATAAGCGATTTTTGCCAAGTCCCATATCGGTGACACGTATTTGCTCTTGGATAATATCCTCGAACTTTATTTCGTTGAACTCGGCTTTGTTGATGTTCTCTGGCTCCTTAGCGAGAGCCTTGGTCAGCATAGGGTTTTCGGGGCTACCGGTGAAATCCCCTTCGTCCCGCTCCACCTTTCGAGCGGTAAACTCAAGCTCCGCAACACATAGAGCGCGTGCTATCACTCGCCATTCTGTCGAGCCGACCATTGCATTTGTGTTTCCGCGGTATCGAAAGCGTTCGGCGGCGCTCCCGACAACTTCTTGAAGCTCGGTGTCGGTTAGTTTGCCAGCAATACCGTCCCGAAGCACCGCGACGCGCACGTCGTCGATGTCTGCGTTTGCATAGGCCGGATGAGTGTCGCGAAGCTCGGAATCAAATGCGACGAGTGATTGATAGTGCCTAGCCGCGATCTCTTCAGCAGAAAGCGGGTAGGGGACACTCGTCGGCTTGCCCGTCGCATTCTCATGGTGGCGCCGCGCCTCTGCAATGCGCGCTTGGATTTGTGCCATCGCGCCAAAATGTTTTGCTTTGGCGGCTCGCAGGTCCGGCCCAAGAGGCTCCCGAAGCTCAGTTTTGTTTTCGAGATAGGGGCGTAATTCTTTCGGAATCACCAGCCGAGAGAAGTAGCGGCCATCGCGATTCAGGAAGCCATGAAGCTTTCCAGCCATTCAAATCATTCCGTTTGTAACAGCGTTTGTAACGGAAGATTGTGAAATTGGCTTTGAAAATCAATAGTTATTTTGATTTCAAGGGGAAGGAGTGGTCGGAGTGGAGAGATTCGAACTCCCGACCCTCTGGTCCCAAACCAGATGCGCTACCAGACTGCGCTACACTCCGTGCCGACGAGGGAGGGCAATACACGGTTCGCCTCGAGCCCGCAATATCTAAAATCACCTAATCCCCCGCTTGGTGAGCGCTCTTTCGTTCAACGCGGTGTGCGTCTGTTGACGTCAGTGCGAATTAGGGAAGGGTAGTGGATGGGCGTCGGAAACGGCTCATGAATGCAGCTTCCGGCGCCACGGCTTTTCTCTTGAAAAGAAAGGGATTCGCCGCTAAGCAAAATTCATCTCTTCGTGCGATGTTTGAATGAAGAGAGGCCCCGGACATGGGGAAGACGAAGTTTTGAGTGCGAAAGCCCGTTAACCGGAGGCGCTGCAGCAATGTCTGCCAAGATCTACCGTCCCGCCAAGACAGCGATGCAGTCCGGCAAGGCAAAGACACATATTTGGGTTCTTGAGTTCGATCAGGAGACGCCGCGCACCATCGATCCGATCATGGGCTATACGTCCTCCTCGGATATGCGCCAGCAGTTGAAGCTGACCTTCGAAACGCAGGAACTCGCCGAGGCTTATGCCAAGCGTAACGGTATCGAGTACCGGGTGATTGCGCCAAAGGATCCGCAGCGTCAGATCGTGGCCTATCCCGACAATTTCCGCTATACGCGGACGCAACCCTGGACGCATTGATCCGCGTCCAGCGATAACAGATATGACCGGACCGAGTGCCCGGTCGCGTGGCCCCTTAGCTCAGCTGGATAGAGCACCTGCCTTCTAAGCAGGTTGTCGCAGGTTCGATTCCTGCAGGGGTCGCCACTCTTGTGTGTTTCGACATCGCATGAAGCGCATCTAGCGCCACAACGATCGCGAGACCAAGGTCCAATGTGCAATCGACTTCGGTCGTCTATATTCGAGACTGACGAGCCTCGTCTTGCCGCAACCTGGTGACGGAGACGAGTGCTGGTTCGATCTGAACGAGCGTGCCTGGAACTCCCGCGCAATGCGAGGTTACTTCGAACCTATTGGCCGACGGTCGTCGTGTGTTGCTGCGAGGAGGAGTAGATGTACCGATTTCGCGTTTTTGTAGTGATCGGAGCGCTGATCAGCCTTGCGATAATCACGTCGGCCTGTACTTCGACGTCCAATCAACAGAATCGAAATCTTCCGCTGAACTCGGCTTGTGCACTTGGATTCGATAACGACCGACCTTGTAGCTACTAGATAGAGCGGTCGAACGGAACCCGCCGTGTGGCGGGAACTAGGACAAGAGACTTCGACAGGTCGCGCAGGCAATCCCGACGCGACCCGTATGTTGAGCGCTAGAGCGCGCCCTGGCGTGGTTCTCGCGATGGCTCACCCAATGCCGAACACGCCCATGAAATGCTTCATGCGGGCGGTGGCAAGCTCCGGCTTGTCCAGGACGTTCGCCTTGTCTGCGAGGCGGAAGATCTCGGCATAATGATTGACGCCGCGCGCCGACTGCAACCCCGCCGGCAGGCTGAAATGGCTTTGGTGGCCATTCAGCCAAGCCAGAAAGACGACGCCAGCCTTATAGTATTGCGTCGGCGCTTCAAAGATCTTGCGCGAGAGAGGGACGGTCGGTTCGATAACAGAGCGGAACGTAGCGGCATCGCCGGCTGCGAGCGATGCCAATGCCTTTGATGCCGACGGTGCAACGGCATCGAAGATGCCAAGGAGCGCATGGCTGTAACGCTCGCCATCTCCTTCAATCAGTTCGGCATAGTTGAAGTCATCGCCAGTAAAGCAGAGTACGCCTTCAGGAAGCTGATTGCGGAGCTGTACCTCTTTGGCGTTGTCGAGCAGCGAGATCTTGATTCCCTCGACCTTGTCCTTGTTCTCGTTGATGATCCTGAGAACAGAGGCCAGGGCCGGCTCAAATTTGGAGCTCCCCCAGTAGCCGGCTAAGTTCGGATCGAACATCTCGCCCAACCAATGGAGGACGACCTTGTCCTTGGCCTGGGAGAGAATCCGGCCGTAAACCTTGGCGTAGTCGTCGGCAGAGGACGCGACCCGGGCGAGGGCGCGGCTTGCCATCATGATGGCGCGGCCGCCGTTCTTTTCGACGAATTCTATCTGGGTCTCATACGCCCGGATGACGTCGTCAATCGATCTTGCGTCGGATGCTGCGAGATGATCGGTGCCAGCGCCGCAGGCGAGATCCGCGCCTGCAATATTGCGAGATTCGTCCAGTGATCGCCGGATCAGTTCCTGTGCGCCAGCCCAATTGAGGCCCATGCCACGCTGGGAGGTATCCATCGCTTCGGCGATCTTGAAGCCAAGGCTCCACAGATGCCGACGGAAAGCGATGGTTGCGTCCCAATCGATCGCCGGGAGGCCCCAAGGATCCATGTCGTTTTTCGGGTCCGACACGACGTGGGCGGCGGCATAAGCGATCCGGTTGAATTGGGGTGGCGTGGAAGGGCGCCCGATCGGCGTCCCGGCAAGGCGGTACTCTTCCGTGGAACCGTCGGGGTTCGGCAGATTCAAACACAAGCTCATTGCGATCCTCCTCAATGGTGACTGAGGCAATAATTTGGATCGTTCCAAATTGCAACAGCTTTTTTGAATCAACATTTCTTACGGGGCGGCGCGCCTGGTTTTCCCGTTTCAGAGGCACTAATCATCTGCAAAGTAATACTATTTATGTCGACATAACCTAATTCCTGACGATGCATTTTCTTGGAAAGCAGACTTGACAAATTTGGAACGTTCCAATTATTTAAGCCCCAAGCTGGCGAAAGCCGAGGAGGAATTCATGGCGAAGGGGCGGGTCACCGTCATTGACATTGCGAAGGCCGCCGGCGTTTCGAAGTCGACGGTTTCCCTGGTCTTGCAGGGATCTCCGCTCGTGAATGAAGGGACGCGTTCCAAGGTGAATGCGGCCATGCGCGAGCTGGGTTATGTCTATAATCGTGGGGCGGCGAACCTTCGTCAGGCCGGCGCGAAATCGAAGATCATTGGGGTCGTCGTCAACGACCTGACCAACGGCTTCTTTGCCGAGCTCGCCGTCGGTGTCGACATGGTCGTGCAGTCCGCCGGCTTTGTGCAATTCCTTTCCAATACAAGCGAGAGCATAGATCGTCAGCGGGAAGTCATTGCCTCGATGCGAGAGCACGGAATCTCCGGGCTCATCGTCTCTCCGGCGCGCGCCACCGAATCCGTCGATTTCAAGCCGCTTGTCGCCGCCGGCATTCCGGTGGTTGTCGTGGTTCGCAACCTGCCGGGCGCGAAGGTCTCGTCGGTCGTGTCCGATAATCAGGGAGGAACGTCAGCGGCCGTCGAGCATCTGGCGTCCTTGGGGCATACTCGAATTGCGTTTCTCGGCGGTTTTCCGGATACGGCGGTCTTCGAGGAGCGTCTGGAAGGCTATGTCGACGGTCTGAAAGCGGCGGGGCTCGGCTTTCATGAAGAGCTGGTTGTGTCGTCAGCGCCCTCGAGGGCGGGCGGTGTCGATGCAATCGGGCGCGCGATGACGATGAGCGATCGGCCGACGGCAGCGGTCTGTTTCAATGACGCCGTTGCGTTCGGTGTGTGTGACGGTCTGCGCGCGCGGCGCATGGAGCCCGGTCGAGACTTCGCTGTCGTCGGCTTCGACGACGTCATCGAGGCGCAGACGGCCGTTCCTGCTTTGACGACAGTTTCCGTCGATCCGCAAGGCATGGGCCGGCGTACGGCACAGCTTCTGCTCAAGCAGATCAACGCAGGCAAGGCGGAACCCGAAAGTGTGACGACCGCCGTCCGGCTCGTCGTTCGCGAAAGCTGCGGCGCCGCCCAGAAAAAAGCAGGGAGGAAGACGGCATGACGATTCGCTGGGGCCTGATTGGCGCGAGCACCATTGCACGCGAGTGGGTGATTGGTGCGATCCGCGCGACGGGTGGCGATATCGCTTCCGTCATGAGTTCGAATGCTGAGCGCGGTCAGTCCTATGCGAAGGAGAACGGCATCCCGAAGCATGTTTCCGACGTCGCGGCCTTGGTCAACGATCCCGCGGTCGATGCCGTCTATATCTCCACGACGAATGAGCTTCATTGCGACCAGGCGATCGCGGCGGCACGCGCCGGCAAGCATGTCCTTTGCGAAAAGCCGTTGGCGATGTCGCTGCGAGATGCGCATGCGATGGCAAAGGCGGCGAATGACGCTGGCGTCGTGCTTGCCACCAACCATCATCTCCGCAACGCCTCCACTCACATCGCCATGCGCGACGCGATTGCGGCCGGCAAAATCGGCAAGCCGCTTGCCGCGCGCGTCTTTCATGCCGTGTATCTGCCAGCTCACCTGCAAGGCTGGCGACTGGACAAGCCGGAGGCTGGTGCCGGCGTCATTCTTGACATCACTGTTCACGACACCGACACGCTGCGGTTCGTTCTCGGGCGTGATCCGGTGGAGGTCGTTGCATTCTCGCAGGCGGCGGGGATGGGTAAGCCTGGCGTCGAAGATGGCGTCATGGGCGTGATGCGTTTCGAGGACGGTATCCTCGCGCAGTTTCATGATGCCTTCACCACCAAATATGCCGAAACCGGCTTTGAGGTGCATGGTACCGAAGGCTCGCTGATCGGCCGCAATGTCATGACCCAGCGGCCGGTTGGAACGGTGACGTTGAAAAACGCCGATGGCGAGCAGCAGCTGCCGACCAATGCGATCAGTCTCTACGAAACTGCGCTCAAGGCCTTCCATGCCGCGGTAGCCGGCAAGGGCCGTCCTTCGGCGACAGTGGAGGATGGAATCTGGTCGCTCGCAACGGGCCTCGCGGTTGTCGAGGCTGCGAGAAGCGGCGCCGTCGTAAAAATCAAAACAGGACTTTGAGTAATCCCGATGAGCAAGCACATCACGCCGGCCGAAGCTGCCGCACTGATCCCCGACGGAGCCGTCGTATCCGTGTCGTCATCGAGCGGCCTCGGTTGCCCCGACCTGATGCTGAAGGCGATTGGCGAGCGTTTCGACAGCACCGGCCACCCCCGCGATCTCACGACGCTACACCCGATCGCAGCAGGTGACATGAGCGGCATCAAGGGTGTCGACTATATCGCCAAGAAGGGACTGCTGAAAAAGATCCTCGGTGGTTCCTATCCATCGGGCCCATCCAGCGCGGAGCCGCCGCTGATCTGGCAGATGATCACCAACAACGAGATTCCGGCCTACAACATCCCGTCGGGCATCATGTTCGATATTCATCGAGAAGCCGCTGCCAAGCGCCCTGGGGTCCTGACGAAGGTCGGTATCGACACCTTCGTCGATCCGAGAAGACAGGGCTGCGCGATGAACGACCTGGCTGCGGAGGAGCCGGTGGTCAAGCGCGTCGTGTTCGAAGGAGAGGATTGGCTGTTCTTCCCGTCGATCGTGCCGCAGATCGCTATCATTCGTGCAACGACGGCCGACGAGCGTGGCAATCTTACCTATGAGCACGAGGGTGCCTATCTCGGCGGCCTGGATCAGGCGCTTGCTGCCCGCAACAATGGCGGCATCGTGATCGCCCAGGTCAAGCGCATCACCAAGGAAGGTTCGCTGAAGCCGCATGACGTGCGTGTGCCTGGCATGTTGGTTGATTATGTCATCGTCGATCCGGACCAGAAGCAAACCACGCAGACGCTTTACGATCCGGCCATTTCAGGCGAAATTTTCCGGCCGCTCGATACCTTCCGCGTTCCGGAATTCAATATCCAGAAGGTCATTGCCCGCCGCGTGGCTCAGGAGCTTGAGGCCGGTAGCTGCGTCAACCTCGGATTCGGTATTTCCGCCAACGTGCCGCGCATCCTGCTTGAGGAAGGGCTGCACGGCTCGGTCACCTGGGTGATCGAACAGGGCGCCGTCGGTGGTGTTCCGTTGTTGGATTTTGCGTTCGGCTGCGCCTCCAACGCTGATGCCTATATGCCGTCGCCATACCAATTCACCTACTTCCAGGGTGCCGGCTTCGATGCTTCGCTCCTGTCTTTCCTCGAAATCGGCAGGGACGGCTCTGTCAACGTTTCGAAACTTTCGTTCCGACCGCACGTCACGGCCGGGGCAGGCGGCTTCGTCGATATCACGGCGCGGGCGAAGAAGATCGTGTTCTCCGGCATGTTCAACGCGGGTGCGAAGCTTGCGATCGCTGACGGCAAGCTGGTCATCGAGAAGGAAGGCAAGCTGAAGAAGCTCGTCAACGAGGTCGAGCATGTCACCTTCTCCGGCAAGCGGGCGATCGAGCAGGGGCAGGACATCACTTATGTCACCGAGCGGTGCGTGATGAAGCTGACTCCGGAAGGTGTTGTCCTGACGGAAATCGCACCTGGCGTCGACCTGCAGACCCACATCCTCGATCAGTCCGAGTTCCCGCTCATCGTGGCAAAGGACCTCAAGGTCATGGATGCGAAGCTCTTCGCCGAAGCGAACATCGGTCTGTCTCTGCCGGAGAAGGGCGCCCGCGTGCTCGAGGGTGTCTTCCATGGCTAGCGGCACGGTCAGAGTTCAGGTCGAGGATCACATCGCGATCATGACGGTATCGCGGCCGGAGAAGCTGAACGCGCTTGATCTGGACATGCTGAAGGCGTTGGCGGATGCGGCCGATGAAGTCGAGGCAAACGCCGACGTGCGCGCTGCGATCCTGACGGGTGAGGGCAAGGGCTTCTCGGCTGGCGGTGATATCAAGGCGTGGGGTGGAATGCGGCCGGAGGAGTTCGGCCATGCCTGGGTCCGCCATGGCCATCGCGTTTTCGAAAGGCTTGCAACACTGAGGGTGCCGCTGATTGCCGCCCTGAACGGCCACGCTCTCGGTGGCGGGCTGGAGCTTGCCGGTGTGGCGGACATTCGCATCGCCGAAGAGCACATCAAGATCGGACTACCGGAGACCGGTCTGGGCATGGTGCCAGGTTGGTCCGGCACGCAGCGTCTTGTGAAGCGTTTTGGTGCGCAGGTGGTGCGGCGCATGGCACTGGGTGGCGAGATCTTCACCGCCGACGAGGCTCGGGTGCTCGGCATCGTCGATGCCGTCACGTCGAGTGGAAACGCGGTGGAGGCCGCGAAGGAATATGCGCAACGGATCGCGTCGAGAGGCCCGGCGGCGCTGGAGATCGTGAAGCTGATGATCGCATCGGCCAATGGCGAGGACAACGGCACCGCCGTCGAAGCGCTCGGGTCGATCCTCGTCGCTAAAACTGCTGATCTCAGAGAGGGCGTCGCATCTTTCAGCGAGAAACGCCCGGCTAAATTCAAGGGAGAATGGTAATGACGGTTCTGGTTAATCCAAGAGCGCTTAGCGACCACAAGACCCGCGACTTCAGGATGCTGGTCGACGGCAAGTGGGAGGCCGGATCCGCCCAACCGATCGAGCGCGTTGCTCCGAGCCATGGCGTCGTTGTGAGCCGCTTTCCGACCGGCAGCAAGGCAGATGCCGAACGTGCGATCCTTGCTGCCCGTAAAGCCTTTGATCACGGTCCGTGGCCGCGGATGACCGCATCCGAACGGTCGGCGATTTTGCTCAAGGCCGCTGACCTGATCGCGGCTCGTGCGGAAGAACTGGCTTTCCTGGACGCGATCGAGGCAGGCAAGCCGATTTCGCAAGTGCGTGGCGAAATAGCCGGCTCCGTCGATATCTGGCGATATGCAGCGGCCCTTGCCCGCGATCTGCACGGTGAAAGCTACAACACGCTTGGAGACGGTACGCTGGGGGTCGTCCTGCGCGAGGCGATCGGCGTGGTGTCGATTATTACGCCCTGGAATTTCCCGTTCCTGATCGTCGGCCAGAAGCTGCCCTTTGCCCTTGCCGCTGGATGCACCACGGTCGTAAAGCCGTCGGAGCTCACTTCGGGATCGACCCTCGTCCTTGGCGAAATCTTGCAGGAAGCGGGCGTTCCGGACGGTGCCGTGAACATTGTCACCGGTACGGGACCGGAGGTCGGGGCCGTCCTGACCTCCCATCCAGAGGTCGACATGGTGTCGTTTACGGGCTCCACCGGTGTCGGCAAGCTGACGATGACGAACGCGGCGCAAACGCTGAAGAAGGTCTCGCTGGAACTCGGCGGCAAAAACCCGCAGATCGTGTTTCCCGATGCGGACCTCGACGCATTTATCGACGCCGCAGTCTTCGGTGCCTACTTCAATGCCGGCGAATGCTGCAATGCAGGGTCCCGCCTGATCCTGCACAAGAGTATCGCTTCCGACGTGGTCAAGCGTGTCGCGGAGCTCTCTAAGGACGTCAAGGTCGGCGATCCGCTCGATCCAACCACGCAAGTTGGTGCTATCATCACGCCGCAGCATCTGGAGAAGATCGCAGGCTACGTTGCCGGTGCGACCAGCGGCGGCGCGCAAGTTGCACATGGCGGCGAAAAGCTCGACCTGGGCATGGGGCAATACATGGCGCCGACCATCCTCGAAGCTGTGACGCCTGATATGGCGGTTGCGCGTGAAGAGGTCTTCGGCCCTGTGCTCTCCGTGCTCACGTTCGAAACCAGAGCGGAGGCGATCGAGATCGCAAACGCGATCGACTACGGGCTTTCGGCCGGCGTCTGGAGCCGCGATTTCGATACCTGCCTGACCGTCGGGCGCAAGGTGAGAGCGGGGACAATCTGGATGAATACCTTCATGGACGGGGCGTCCGAGTTGCCGTTCGGTGGTTACAAACAATCCGGCCTCGGGCGTGAACTCGGTCGTCACGCAGTGGAGGATTATACCGAGACCAAGACGCTCAACATGCATATCGGCGGACGCACCGGCTGGTGGATGCCGCGCTAAGGTTACAGAGCGAAACGCAACCGAGAGAAAGGAGGGCAATATGGCTGGATCGACATTCGTAGATCGCACGACGTTCGCGCTTTGGCACTCGCATGCCTCTTGCTTCCTCATGCCCGCACCTGCTGGTCGATCGTGCGGACGATTACGGTCCGCCGTTTCCAGAGAGCGGCGGCTGCGGCGTCAGCAGGACCTGCAACTGATCCATGTCCGTCTCGCCGCCGATCCGTTCCTTGAGGATGCGGCCGATCTGCTCGCCGGTGGCCGTCAGGTCCTCATAGATGGTCTCGACCTTCGGTTGGATGGCGGAAAGGAGCTGCGAGGTCTGCTTGGCGACAATGTCGTATTCGACGCCAAGGGTGCGTCCGCAGTCGCTCATGCCGGTGATGGTGGCAAGTGCGCACACTTCGCCACCGCAGGTGAAGGCGTCGGGCGGATCGGGTTCGCGATGACGTCGCGCGATGCGATCGCGAATCGCGCCAGCCGGATGGTCGAGGTCTATATCGGAGATGACCTCATAGGCGCAGCCGGCTTCACGCACCGCCGTCATGAAGCCGTGCAGGATGTGACTGCCGAAGCTGAATTGCATCGGTCCGCTGATCAGCGCCGGTTTGCGGCGCCCCTTGGCGATCAGGCGTTTGGTTGCCTCGTAGGAGAAGGTGAAGTTGTCATAGTCGACGTAGGCGTGCGGGGTCGACAGTTCCGTGCGGCCATGGGTGACGAACGGAAAATCGTGCTCCATCAGCAATCGCACGCGCGGGTCGAAAGGCTCGGTGCGCGACAGCACCAGGCCATCGGCCATGTGGTTGCGCATGATGTAGTTGACCGCATCGATGTTGGTGGTGTGCGGCAGGTTCGGCATGACGATCAGGTGATAGGCGGTTCCTTGCAGGGCATTGGCGATGCCGGACATGATGGAAGTGCCGTAGCCGAGGATTTCCTCGTGCGGTTCCAGCAGGATGGCGATGACATTCGTCCGGCCGGTCTTCAGGCGCTGGGCGGCGCGATCAGGGGAGTACCCGACCTCAATCGCGATCTCGCGGACGCGCTTGCGGGTTTCGTGATTGATCACCGGGTCGTCGGACAACGCCCGCGATACCGTGGTTACGGCAAGGCCAGCCATATCGGCGATGGTGCGCAGCGTCGGCTTGCCGCTCCTGCGGGTCGATGTGGTCGTGGGCGGCATTGCGACGCGAGGCACGCTCGGCATTCCTCCAAAGGGCTCGAATGGCGGGACACTAACGCGACGGCGAAGCCGATGCAATGCTGGACTGGAAACGTTTTAAATTTCGGCGTCTATTCGGTTCGTCTTCTAGCTACTTCTAAAAATGAAGTAAAAACAGGTGTTAACGTGCCGTTGTGCTGACGTGGAAAGGTAACGCGGGTGACTTGACTTGGTCAAGTTTATAACGTTTTAAATAACTTACGCGGCGTTCGCGCCGTGGTAACCAAAGCCTTCGTGCGGGGAGTGTGCGCGGGCTTTTGAACGCGGATATTCCGCTTTTGTAAACTTGCAATCCGGGAGGAAAACGATGCGCAAGTTTTTGATGACGACTGCATTGGTGACGATGACCGTTGCCGGCCTTGGTGCTGCCAAGGCTGCTGACGTGAAGGAAGTACAGATGCTGCATTGGTGGACGTCGGGCGGCGAAGCTGCGGCCCTCAACGTCCTCAAGGAAGATCTGTCCAAGGAAGGATTTGCCTGGAAAGACGTGCCGGTCGCCGGCGGTGGTGGTGATGCGGCAATGACCGCGCTCAAGGCCATGGTTGCTGCGGGCACCTATCCGACGGCTTCGCAGATGCTCGGCTACACCGTTCTCGACTATGCGCAGGCTGGCGTCATGGGCGACCTAACGGAGACGGCAAAGAAGGAAGGCTGGGACAAGTCCGTTCCGGCAGCGCTGCAGAAGTTCTCCGTCTACGACGGCAAGTGGGTTGCTGCCCCTGTTAACGTTCACTCGGTCAATTGGCTGTGGATCAACAAGGCCGTCATGGAAAAGATCGGCGGCACCGAGCCGAAGACCTTCGACGACCTGATCGCTTTGCTCGACAAGGCCAAGGCAGCTGGTGTCACTCCGCTGGCGCTGGGTGGGCAGAACTGGCAGGAAGCCACAATGTTCGACTCGATTGTGCTGTCGACTGGCGGCCCCGAGTTTTACAAGAAGGCTATGAACGACCTCGACGAGGAGTCGCTGAAGTCGGACACGATGAAGAAGTCGTTCGACAATCTGCAGAAGATCGTCCAGTACGTCGACCCGAACTTCTCCGGACGTGACTGGAACCTCGCAACCGCCATGGTCATCAAGGGCGATGCACTCGTTCAGGTCATGGGCGACTGGGCAAAGGGCGAATTCGTAGCAGCCAAGAAGACCCCGAACACGGACTTCCTCTGCTACCGCTTCCCGGGCACTGACGGCAGCGTGATCTACAACTCCGACATGTTCGGCATGTTCAACGTGCCGGATGATCGCAAGGCGGCTCAGGTTGCGCTTGCAACGGCGACGCTCTCCAAGAGCTTCCAGTCTGCATTCAACGTCGTCAAGGGCTCGGTTCCGGCCCGTACAGACGTTCCTGATACCGACTTTGACGCTTGCGGCAAGAAGGGTATCGCCGACCTGAAGGCTGCCAACGAAGGCGGCACGCTGTTCGGCTCGCTGGCACAGGGCTACGGCGCTCCTCCGGCAGTTGCCAACGCCTATAAGGACGTCGTCTCCAAGTTCGTGCATGGCCAGATCAAGACCTCCGATCAGGCGGTCGAAGAACTCGTCAAGGCAATTGAAGACGCCAAGTAACTAAGGCCTCCCGCGGTCTTCCCCGCCTTCGTGGCGGGGAAGATTCCGCAACGGACGACATCGTCGGAGGAGATGACACCCCATGAGCACCATCGCTACAGATAAAACCGTTCTCACCTCGCATCGTGGAACGCCCATTTCAATCCGCGCGCGCCTGCAGGACGCGCTGCCGAAGATCGTGCTCGCGCCGAGTTTCGCAATCACGCTTGTTTTCGTCTACGGCTTCATCATCTGGACGGTCTATCTGTCCTTCACCAATTCCAAGACCTTCCCATCCTACGCACTAACCGGGCCGCGCGCCTATCAACGGCTCTGGCGCTGGACGTTTGAAAGCGATCCGCCCTCCAGCTGGTACACCTCGATCACCAACATGGGCATTTTCGGTTTCCTCTACATCGGCATCTGCCTGGCGCTCGGCCTGTTTCTGGCGATCCTGCTGGATCAGAAAATTCGAGGCGAGGGCATATTGCGGCCCATCTTCCTCTATCCGATGGCGCTGTCGTTCATCGTGACAGGCGTTGCCTGGAAATGGTTCCTCGATCCGGGTCTCGGCCTGGAGCAGACACTTCATCAGTTCGGCTGGACGAGCTTCCACTTCGACTGGATCAAGAACAAGGATTTCGTGATCTATACCGTGGTGATCGCCGGCGTTTGGCAGGCCTCCGGTTTCGTCATGGCGATGTTCCTCGCTGGCCTCCGCGGCATCGATAGCGAGATCATGAAGGCGGCACAGATCGACGGCGCAACGACGGTACAGCTCTATCGGCGCATCATTATTCCATTGCTGCGGCCGATCTTCCTCTCGGCCTTCATCGTGCTCGCCCACATGGCGATCAAGTCCTATGACCTTGTCGTGGCGCTGACCTCAGGCGGCCCCGGTGGCTCGGCCTGGCTGCCATCCAACTTCATGTACGAATACACCTTCAAGCGGAACGAGATGGCGGTTGGTTCAGCCAGCGCCGTGATCATGTTGATGACGATCTCGGCAATCATCGTTCCCTATCTCTATTCGGAACTGCGGGAGAAATCGCGATGAGCGCTGTCACCTCGACTCTTCCAAGCGCGGCCAGCGCGTCACGCTCCAAAATGTTCAGCCGGATCTTCATCTACGGTCTGTTGGTCATCTTCGCGATCATCTACCTGATGCCGCTGTTCGTCATGCTGGTGACCTCGTTCAAGACGATGGACGAGATCCAAAGTGGCAATATGCTGGCGCTGCCGAAGGCGCCGACCATCGAACCCTGGTTCAAGGCCTGGGGAGAGGCCTGCGTCGGTCTCACCTGCGCCGGCATCAAGGGCTACTTCTGGAACTCGATCAAGATGGTGGTTCCGGCGGTGGCGATCTCCACGATCATGGGGGCGCTGAATGGCTATGTGCTGACGAAATGGCGCTTTCCTGGCCACACTCTGGTCTTCGGGTTGATGCTGTTTGCCTGCTTCATTCCGTTCCAGTCGGTGCTTCTGCCGATGGCGACGATTCTCGGCAGCCTCGGTCGGTTTGGGGCGACGTTGCGCGACCAAATCGGCATGTCGCTGGGCTTTGGCAATCCGACCGTCAATCTCGTCACCGTTCACGTGATTTACGGCCTCGGCTTCACGACGCTGTTCTTCCGCAACTACTATGAGGCCTTTCCGACCGAGTTAGTGAAGGCGGCGCAGGTGGACGGTGCAAGCTTCTTCCAGATCTTCCGCCGCATCATGCTGCCCAATTCACTGCCGATCATCGTCGTCACTGTGATCTACCAGTTCACCAACATCTGGAACGACTTCCTGTTTGCTTCGGCCTATGCGGGAACGGGCGATTCCATGCCGATGACGGTGGCGTTGAACAACGTCGTCAACACCTCCACCGGCGTCGTCGAATACAACGTCAACATGGCGGCGGCGATGATCGCAGCCCTTCCGACACTCCTCGTCTACATTCTCGCCGGCCGCTACTTCGTGCGTGGCCTGATGGCGGGCGCGGTTAAAGGATAATCCAATGGCTTTCCTCGAAATTTCCGGTCTCAAGAAGCGTTTCGGCTCATTGGAGATCCTCAAGGGCATCAACGTTGAGCTGGAGAAAGGTGGCTTCCTCGTGCTGGTCGGTCCGTCCGGGTGCGGCAAGTCGACCTTGCTAAACACGATCGCCGGTTTGGAATCGATCACCGAGGGTGACATCCGCGTCGATGGCCGGAGCATCGCCGACCTGCATCCGTCGAAGCGCGATATCGCCATGGTGTTCCAGAGCTACGCGCTCTATCCGAACATGACGGTCGCCGGAAACATCTCCTTCGGCATGGAGATGCGCGGCGTACCGGTGGAAGAGCGCAACAAGGCCATCGACAAGGTCGCCAAGGTGCTGCAGATCGGCCACCTGCTCAATCGCAAGCCGAGCCAGCTGTCGGGCGGCCAGCGGCAGCGCGTCGCCATGGGGCGCGCGCTCGTGCGGGATCCCAAGCTGTTCCTGTTCGATGAACCGCTTTCGAACCTGGACGCCAAGCTGCGTGTCGACATGCGCATCGAGATCAAGCGTCTGCACCAGGCGACCGGCACGACGATCGTCTATGTCACCCATGACCAGATCGAGGCGATGACGCTTGCCACCAAGATCGCGGTCATGCGGGATGGCGAAGTACAGCAGTTTGGAACGCCCGCAGAAATCTACAACAACCCGGCAAACATGTTCGTCGCCGACTTCATGGGTTCGCCGGCCATGAACCTTCTGTCGGGCACGATCGAGAAGGCCGCCTCGGGATTGACCGTGTCACTGGCTCGGCCTCATGGAGAACCGATCAAGCTTCCAGTTTCGTCGGGCAATGGTGCGCTTGAGGCACATGCGGGCCGGGAGATTGTCTTCGGCATCCGCCCGGAGGCGCTGACCGACCCGGATGGTGCAGACCGCAACGCCAAGGCTCTTGCCGAGAGCGACTGCCTGATCGAAGTGGTTGAACCGGCGGGATCGGACACGTTCGCCGTCACCAAGCTCGGTGGTAAAGAGGTTGTCGCGCGCCTGCGTGCGGACGCTCGCATTCAGGCCGGCCAGAATGCCCGCCTTGCGTTCAATCTCGATAAGGCCGTGTTCTTCGATCCGCAAAGCCAGACGCGCATCGCGTAGTCCGGTCTGGATTTTTGAGATGAACAGCACTCCTGATATCGTCATCATAGGCTCGGGCGTGGGTGGGTCGACTGTTGCCGCCGGACTGGCGGCGACCGGGGCCGAGATCCTGATCCTCGAGGCCGGCGACTTCATCGCCGATCGCCCGGAGAACCGCGACCAGCGGGCCATCTTCCAGCGCGGGCACTTTCGCCCGAAGGAGATGTGGTACGAGGCGGACGGCACGGCGTTCAATCCAGGCAACTACTACAATGTCGGCGGCAACTCGAAGTTCTACGGTGCGGTCCTTTCACGCTATCGCCGCGAGGATTTCACGGAGATCCGCCATAGGGAAGGTGTCTCGCCTGCGTGGCCATTTCCCTATGAGGTGCTTGAGCCGTGGTACAGCCGCGCGGAACGGATGTACGAGGTTCGGGGCAACCTCGGAGATGACCCCACAGAGCCCGCCCACTCAAGCGGTTATGAGTATCCGCCGGTGCCCGACGAGCCGCCGGTTGCCGATGTCAGAGCAAGACTGAAGGCGAAGGGGCTGCACCCATTTTCGCTGCCGTTGGGCGTGAACATCGACGCCTGGATAGCCAAGGCCAGGACGCCCTGGGACGCGCACCCGAACTCTCGCGATGGGAAAATGGATGCGGAGACCGCCGCGCTGCTCAAGGCGTTGAAATTTCCGAACGTTCGTCTCGAGACGAACGCCAAGGTGACGAGGCTCGAGGCAGGAGAAAACGGGAATATCGAGCGGGTCCGCTACCGCAAGAACGACGAGGATCTTGCTGTCGCTCCGAAGCTGGTCATTCTATCGGCCGGTGCCGTTCAGTCCGCCGTCCTGCTGCTGCGTTCGGCTGACGCGCGCCACCCGAAGGGGCTTGCAAATTCGTCCGATCAGGTCGGGCGGAATTTCATGAACCACAATTCGTCAGCGGTAATCGCCGTGTCGCCAACCTATCGGAACACGTCGGTCTACCAGAAAACGTTCGGGTTCAACGATTTCTACCTATCGGACGGCAACGGCGGGCCGCCGCTCGGGAACGTTCAGTTGCTGGGCAGGATCTCGGCTCAGGTGTTGAAGGGCTCGCTGTCCTGGGCCCCGGAATGGCTGCTCCAAAACATCACCGGCCATGCCATCGATTTCTATGCGATGAGCGAGGATATACCTCACCCGGAAAGTCGCGTGCGCGTGGACGGAGACCGTATCGTCCTGCAGTGGCAGCGGACAAATTGGGATGCGCATCTCGAACTGGTTTCGAAGCTGAAGGCCGTTCTCAAGTCGATCGGCTTCCCGATCGTCCTCTCGAAGCCGTTCGACAAGCGCACGCCTTCCCACCAGTGCGGTACCGTCAGGATCGGCAATGACCCCGCCAGCGCGCCGCTAGATCCTTATTGCCGTTCCTACGATCACCAGAACCTCTTTGTGGTGGATGCCAGCTTCCTGCCGACCTCGGCTGCGGTAAACCCCGCCCTCACGGTCGCCAGTCAGGCATTGCGGGTCGCCGACCACATTGCTTCGAAGGACCTGCGAGCATGACGGAAGGTGTCGAAAGGCCAGTCGCAATTGTAACCGGCGGACGACGCGGCATCGGTCTTGGGATCGCGAGCGCGCTGGCCAAAAGCGGCCACAACATCGTGATTACAGGTGTCGGAGCGGCGGAGGAGAGCAGGGACGTCATCGACGGGCTTCGCGGCTTCGGGATCGATGCGGTCTATCTGCAGGCGGATGTCTCGGACGTTTCCAGACATGATGAAACGGTCCGCGCGGTCCTTTCGAACTTTGGCCGTATCGATTGCCTCGTCAACAACGCCGGCATGGCAGCGGTCGTCCGTGGCGACTTCCTAAGTCTGCTTCCGGAAAATTTCGACACGATCATGGCGACGAACCTCAAGGGCACGGTGTTTTTCACGCAGGCCGTCGTGAAGGCAATGCTCGTGACGGGTGCCGTTCCCCATCCGAGATCGATCATCAACATCACGTCTGTCTCAGCCGAAGCCAGCTCGCCGGAGCGACTGGACTATTGCATCAGCAAGGCCGGTCTTGCCGCCTTCTCGCAGGGACTAGCACTGCGGCTCGCCGACTCGGGAATTGCCGTCTTCGAAGTGCGCCCCGGGATCATCCGGACCGACATGACGGCCGGCGTGACGTCGAAATACGACGCCCTCATCGACAGCGGCCTCGTCCCGATGAAACGATGGGGCGAGGCGGATGACCTCGGAAAAATCTGTGCGGCGCTGGCATCCGGTGACTTCGGTTTTGCCACCGGCACCGTGATCGACGCCGATGGCGGCCTGTCCATTCCTCGCTTGTAACGGGATAGAAATATGCGTTTCGACTACATCATTACCGGCGCCGGCCCTGCGGGATGCGTGCTTGCCAATCGCCTCAGCGAAGATCCCAACGTCAACGTCTTGCTGCTTGAGGCGGGTGGAGGCGACTGGAATCCGTTGTTCCATATGCCTGCGGGCTTTGCGAAAATGACGAAGGGTGTTGCGAGCTGGGGCTGGGAGACCGTGCCGCAGAAACACATGAAGGGCAGGGTGCTTCGCTATACACAGGCGAAGGTGATCGGCGGCGGCTCATCGATCAATGCCCAGCTTTATACGCGGGGTAACGCTGCAGACTACGACCTCTGGGCAAGCGAGGACGGATGTGAGGGCTGGGACTACCGCTCGATCTTGCCCTACTTCAAGCGCGCCGAAGACAATCAGCGCTTCGCCGATGACTATCATTCCTACGGCGGCCCGCTCGGTGTCTCGATGCCTGCCTCTCCGCTGCCGATCTGCGACGCCTATATCCGGGCCGGGCAGGAACTCGGCATTCCCTACAATCATGACTTCAATGGCCGGCAGCAGGCGGGTGTCGGTTTCTATCAGTTGACGCAGCGGGACCGCCGCCGATCATCGGCATCGTTGGCGTATCTTTCTCCGATTAAGGCCCGAAAGAACCTGGTAGTCCGGACAGGCGCAAGAGTTGCGCGCATCGTCCTCGAGGGCCATCGTGCCGTCGGTGTCGAGATCGCGACGGAGCGCGGCTCCGAGATCGTCCGTGCCGAACGCGAGGTGCTTGTGTCGTCCGGTGCGATTGGGTCGCCCAAGTTGCTGCTTCAATCGGGGATCGGTCCGGCCGACCACCTTAAGTCGGTCGGGGTCAAGGTCCGCCACGATCTGCCGGGCGTCGGTGGCAACCTTCAGGATCACCTTGATCTATTCGTCATTGCCGAGTGCACGGGCGACCACACCTATGACGGGGTTGCGAAACTTCACCGAACGATCTGGGCGGGCGTTCAGTATGTGCTGTTCCGAACCGGCCCGGTCGCCTCCTCTCTCTTTGAGACCGGCGGCTTCTGGTATGCCGACCCGGATGCGCGGTCGCCGGATATCCAGTTCCATCTTGGCTTGGGATCCGGGATCGAGGCTGGGGTTGAGCGCCTGAAGAACGCTGGTGTCACTCTGAATTCGGCTTATCTTCATCCTCGCTCTCGGGGAACCGTGCGACTTTCCTCGGCTGATCCGGGCGCTGCGCCGCTGATCGATCCGAACTACTGGTCCGACCCACATGACAAGGTTATGTCCCTCGAAGGGTTGAAGATTGCTCGCGAGATCATGCAGCAGGCGGCGCTCAAGCCGTATGTTCTGGCCGAGCGGCTGCCTGGACCGAAGGTCATGACCGATGAGCAGCTCTTCGACTATGGCTGTGCGAACGCGAAGACCGATCATCATCCGGTCGGCACCTGCAAGATGGGAACGGGACCGGAAGCTGTTGTCGGTCTCGATCTCAAGGTCCATGGTCTCGAGGGGCTTCGGGTATGCGATTCGTCGGTCATGCCGCGGGTCCCATCGTGTAACACCAACGCACCGACCATCATGGTTGGCGAACGAGGCTCCGACCTTATCCGTGGACTGCCGCCGTTGCCTGCAGCGATTTTTGCTCATGAGCGCAACGAGACGCGGCCGAGGGCAAGAGCGACCGTCCGCTAGACCGGGCATTCGGACGGCGAACTTTGAAAATGGGAGTAGGGTTTGATTTCCGATCCACGAGCGTTTTTGCAAACCCTGTTTCATGAGGCGGTCAAGGCCGCGGACCCCTACGAGGCACTGGTTCGTCATCTGCCGGATCCGCCGAAAGGCAGGACGATCGTCGTCGGGGCGGGCAAGGCAGCGAGCCAAATGGCGGCCGCATTTGAGCGGGCCTGGTCTCATCCATTTGAGGGCCTCGTCGTGGCCAGGCATGGGCCGATCGCCGAATGCCAATCGACCAAAATTCTTCAGGCGGCCCATCCCGTTCCAGATAGGGCCGGGCTTGTCGCGGCAGAAGCTCTTATAAACCACGTGCATGGGCTGACCTCCGACGATCTGGTCATTGCGCTGATATCCGGCGGCGGCTCGGCGCTTCTCCCAGCACCGCCGACCGGCTTCACCCTCGCCGACGAAAGCGCCCTCAACGAAGCGCTGCTGGCCTCCGGGGCTCCCATCTCAGGCATGAACGTGGTGCGGAAGCATTTCTCCCGCATCAAGGGAGGACGGCTTGCTACTCTTGCCCACCCCGCCAGGGTCGTCAGCCTTGTTGTATCCGATGTTCCCGGAGACAATCCGGCCTTTGTTGCGTCAGGGCCGACCGTTCCGGACAACAGCGATGCGGAGGAGGCGCTGCGAGTGATCCGGGACTATCGGATAGATCTTTCGGCGCGCGTCATCGATTGTATTCGAAATGCCAGAGCGCCACGCGCCGGCGACGGTGTCTTCGCCAACAACGAGGTTCATGTGATTGCCTCGGCGCGGGTGTCTCTGGAGGCGGCGGCCGACCGGGCGAGGTCTTTGGGCGTGCAACCTCTTATTCTCTCGGATTCGATCGAAGGGGAGGCGAAGGATATCGGCCGGATGCATGCGGCACTCGCCCGCGAGTTTTTGGCAAGGCCTCCCGCTTCCAAGCCGCTCGTGCTGCTTTCCGGCGGCGAGACAACCGTGAGTATCGGAGCCGGAACGTACGGCAAGGGCGGGCGAAACTCCGAACTGCTTCTCTCTGCGGCGATCGATCTACAGGGGTTCGAGGGGGTCGTGGCGATGGCTGCGGATACCGACGGCATCGACGGTTCGGAAGACAATGCCGGCGCGTTTTGCGACGGCGGAACAGTGGCGCGGATCAGAAGTGCGGGCGGCGATGCGCGCGCGTTCCTGGCGGGTCATGACGCATGGTCGGCCTTCAACCTTGCCGGCGATCTTTTTGTGCCGGGGCCGACCGGTACCAACGTGAATGACTTCCGCGCGTTTCTTTTAGCTTAGGGTTATAGGAAGACATCAGCCTTAGCGTGTGCCGGCTCTGAACCCGTTGCGTGACGCGTCCGGACAATCAAATCAGCGCGCCGCAAGCAAGCACGCGAGATGCATTCGACGCTAAGTCTTTGTTGTGTTTAAGAAGCCCGCCCCAGGCCCCTCGGGGGCGGGCTCTACCGATCCGGACCCCTTCCGGACCGCGGCTGATGGTGAGCCGCTGGAAATACAAATGCCCGGTGTTGCGCGATGAGACAACCGAAAGCTGTTCTGTTGGTTATTTGGTAAGGTTACCGACAGAGTCCTGTGTGTGGACATCCGGCGGGACTCTCTTCAACACTGCGTACGGGCGCGCTCCTCGACGGCGAGCGAGCGACGACGGAACAAAGGGAACAAGGGATAGGTCATGGTCGATCGGCTAAAGGGGAAAGTCGCAATCATCTCAGGTGGCGCAACGGGCATGGGCGGGGCGGCATCGCGGCTCTTCGCTGCCGAGGGCGCCAAAGTAGCGATCATCGACCGAAATGAAGCCGCGGCACGGCAAACGGCGGAGGAAATCCGCGCAGTTGGCCATGTGGCGGACTATTGGGTCGCCGATGTGTCCGAAGAGGCTGCCGTGATCCAGGCGGTGAAGGGCGTAGAGGAAAAGTTCGGCGCGGTCACCGTGCTCTTCAATCACGCCGGCACGATTGTCATCAAGCCGTTTCTGGAAACGACGCTCGACGAGTGGGAGTGGCTCCATGCGGTCAATGTGCGTTCGATGTTTCTGATGACGCGGGCCGTTCTGCCGGGGATGATCGCCGCGGGCGGCGGCTCCATCGTCTGCACGTCATCGATCTCGGCCGTGGCTGCGACGCCGATGGAAGTGCTTTACGACACCACGAAGGGAGCGGTGCATATGTTCGCGCGCGCGATCGGAGTGGAGTTCAGGGACCGGAACATTCGCTGCAATGCCGTCTGCCCCGGGTTCATCCGCACGCCGCACGGATTGCGCGAGGTGAGCGAATTGCAGAAGCTTGGCGTCGATGTGTCGGACGCTGCTATCGCCGCTCAGCAGGGTCGGATCGGCGAGCCAGAGGACGTGGCGCGCGCCGCGCTCTACCTCGCCAGTGACGAGTCGATGTTCGTCAATGGCGCGCACCTCTTTGTCGATAATGGGTTCACCGCTATCTAGGTGTGGGTGACTTGCCAGCGCAAAGATTAAGGGCCGAGATCGTCATCTCGGCCCTTGTCATTCGTGTGCTGCGTGAACTCGCTTACTCGGCCGTTTTCGCGGCGTGGCGGCGGCCCTTGCCGATATCGGGTAGGAAGATGGTCAGCAGGCCAAGCAGCGGCAAATACGAGCAGATCTTGTAGACGAACTCGATGCCCATATGGTCAGCCACCATGCCGAGGCCCGCGGCACCAATGCCCCCGATTCCGAAGGCAAAGCCGAAGAACAGACCGGCGATCATGCCAACGCGACCGGGCACCAACTCCTGCGCAAAGACAACAATGGCAGAGAAGGCGGAGGCCAGGATGACGCCGATCAGGAAGGTCAGGAAGACCGTCCAGTTGTAGTCGGCATAGGGCAGGGCAAGTGTAAAGGGCAGCGCGCCGAGGATTGAGAACCAGATCACAAACTTGGTGCCGAACCAGTCAACGATGGGACCCCCAGCAACGGTGCCGATAGCGACTGCGCCGAGAAACACGAACAGCAGAATCTGCGCGTGCTGCACGGAGACGCCGAAGCGCTCGATCATGTAGAAGGTGTAGTAGCTCGACAGGCTTGTCATGTAGACGTATTTCGAGAACACCAGCAGCGCGAGGATGCCGATCGCCGTGATGACCTTCGCGCGCGGGAGGTGTAAAGCAGGTACCGCTGCCTTGCGGCCGGCATTGCTTCTGCGGTGGTCGGCATACCAGGCACCGACGCGCCACAGGATGATAATGCCCGTCAAGGCGATGAGCGAGAACCATGCGACGCTATGCTGGCCGCGCGGCAACACGATGAATGCCGCGAGAAGCGGCCCGATCGCGGTACCGAAGTTGCCGCCAACCTGGAACAGCGATTGGGCAAGACCATGGCGTCCGCCCGATGCCAGCCGAGCGACACGCGAAGATTCCGGATGGAATACCGCCGAGCCGAGCCCGACCACACCCGCACCGATGAGAAGCACCCAATAGGCGTGCGCGTAGGCGAGCAGCACCAGGCCGATCAGCGTGAAGCCCATGCCGACGGCCAAGGAATAAGGCAACGGGCGCTTGTCGGTGTAGATACCGATCAGCGGCTGTAGGAGCGATGCCGTGACCTGGAACACGAGGCCAAGGAAGCCGATCTGCGTGAAGTCGAGGCCGTAGCCATCCTTGATCATCGGATAGAGGGCAGGGATCAGCGACTGCATGGTATCGTTGAGGAGATGGCAGAAGCTCACGGCCATGATGATGCCGAAAACTGTCTGTTCCGCAGAGTGCCGCTCTGCCGTCATTGCGCTGTCTGTCACGATTCTGCTCCGTCCTTTGACGATCTGGAGATAGACGACTTGCCGATGTCCCGCTTTCGTGTTTTGGTCTTGTTGTTTCGCGAGTGGGCCAAAAATGACAAAATCTGGACAGAGGTTGGCGATGAGCGAGCTGGCCAAGCTCCACGTAGAGCGCCTTGCGGCTATTGAGGCCGCCTCGGAGCCGGTCTACGCGATCCCCTCGGAATATCCGGCCGGTTATCATGTGAAGGCTCACAGGCATAGCCGCGCGCAGTTTGTCTATGCCAGCGCGGGCGTCCTGATGGTGTCCTCTGTGCAGGGGCGCTGGATGGTGCCGCCAGAGCATGCGTTATGGATTCCGGCAGGGCTCGTCCATACCGTCGATATGCTGGGTGACGTCGCGATGCTCTCGGCCTATGTCGCGCCGAGTGAGCTGGCGGATCCTCCAACGGCCATCCGCGTCGTCGCTCTGACAGATCTTGCCCGAGCTTTGATCATCGAAGCCGTTGCGCCGGCGGATGGCAGGAGCAGTCGGCACGATCTTGTCATGGCGCTACTGCTCGAGGAGGTCCTGCGGCTACCTGATCGCCCGCTGGGACTGCCGTTTCCGTCCGATGCGCGTCTGGCGGCGCTTTGCCGCGGCTTCATGGAAAATCCGAGTGCTCGGCTGGTGATCGACGACTGGGCCGAGCGTCTTGCGATGAGCCGGCGGGCGTTTACGCGATTCTTTCGGAAGGAAACGGGAATCAGTCTGTCGACGTGGCGGCAGCAGGCGGCCGTATTTACCGCTTTACCACGCCTCGCAGCCGGGGAGGCGGTCACCGCCGTCGCACTCGATCTTGGCTACGAGAGTGTCGCCGCCTTCATCACGATGTTCAGGCGCATGCTGGGGACCGCCCCGCGAGGCTATTTCAAAACGCCTGAAAACCCCTGATTTGCGGGCCGGAATGTGCACCTATCACCCGCAGTCCTTTCCGGGTATTACGTTTACGTCCACGGCAGATCTGTGGGTTTCCGAAATTCGGATAACATTCGTTTGACATTCGAATAATCTTCGTTTTAACTGCATTTACTTTCGCAACTGCGCAGGCATGTTGCGTTGCGGCATATTGTGGCTTGGAGGGGGAACGTGAGCCGTCAGATTCACGATCTTTTCATTATCGGTGGTGGCATCAACGGCTGCGGAATCGCGCGAGACGCGATCGGGCGCGGCTATTCGGTCGCGCTTGCCGAAATGAACGATTTCGCCTCCGGCACGTCCTCCGGGGCGACCAAGCTCATTCATGGCGGCTTGCGGTATCTCGAGCATTACGAGTTTCGTCTGGTACGCGAATCGCTGATGGAGCGCGAAGTGCTCTGGGCGATGGCGCCGCACATCATCTGGCCGATGCGCTTCGTGCTGCCCTATCATAAGGGCGGTATCCGCCCGGCATGGCTCATTCGGCTTGGACTGTTTCTCTATGACCATCTCGGCGGTCGCAAGCTGCTCCCGCCCACGGCGGTCCTCGACATGCGACGGGATCCGGCCGGAAAGCCGCTGAAGGCGCTTTTCACCAAGGCCTTCGAGTATTCGGATGGCTGGGTTGATGATGCGCGCATGGTCGTTCTCAATGCGCGAGACGCTGCCGACCGCGGTGCGCTGATCATGCCTCGGACGAAGGTCGTCTCGGCGCGGCGCGAGAACGGCTTGTGGTCCATCGAAACGACAGACACCGTGAGCGGGCAGGCGAGCAGCTTCCAGGCGCGGATGCTGGTGAATGCCGCCGGGCCCTGGGTCGATCACGTTATTCGTGCGGCCTTCGGGCAGAACGAGGCGCATCATGTGCGGCTCGTGCAGGGCAGCCATATCATCGTGAAGAAGAAGTTCGACGATCCGCGGGCCTATTTCTTCCAGAATCCTGATAACCGCATCATCTTCGCGATCCCCTACGAGCAGGACTTCACGCTGATCGGCACCACCGACCGCGACTACTCGGCCGATCCGAAGGATGTGAAAATATCCGAGGAAGAGACGACCTATCTCTGCAACGCGGCAAGCGAATATTTCAAAGAACCGGTGCGGCCGGACGACATCGTCTGGACCTATTCGGCGGTGCGCCCGCTATTCGACGACGGCGCCTCGAAGGCGCAAGAGGCAACCCGCGACTACGTTCTGAAAGTCGAAGGCGAGGGTGAAAGCGCCCCGCTGCTCAACGTCTTTGGCGGCAAGCTCACCACTTACCGGCGCCTTTCCGAGCATGCTTTGGAAAAGATCGCGTCGGCGATCGGTTCGAAAGGCGCGCCATGGACAGCGAAGAGCCATCTACCCGGCGGCGATTTTCCCGCAACCGGCTATGAGGCGGAGGTGACGAAGCTGAAGGGGCGTTATGGCTTCCTGGCCGACCGCCACGCGCGCCGACTGGTGCGCCGCTACGGTACGAAGGCGTCGGTCCTGCTTGGGCAAGCGGCCAGCACCGAGGATCTCGGGCACTGTTTTGGTGGCGATCTCTACGAGGCAGAGGTTCGCTATCTCATTGAACACGAATGGGCCAGAAGCGCAGACGATGTGCTCTGGCGGAGAACGAAAGACGGCCTGCGTCTAACCAAGGAACAGGCTGTGCTGTTGGAGGAGTACATGGCCGCACGACCGGCACAGATGGCTGGTTGAAACGGCAATGTCCCCGCTGTTGAGGAGGCACGGGAACCGGAATGCTTGAGTTGCGGAACGCCGCGAAGATGGTGGGTGGGGAATATCATATCCACGCGACCGATCTTACGTTTGAAAAAGGCACGTTGAATGTGCTGCTGGGACCGACGCTGTCCGGCAAGACGTCGCTGATGCGACTGATGGCCGGGCTCGACCGACCGACCAGCGGTTCGGTCCATTTCGATGGCGTTGATGTGACCGGCATGCCGGTGCAGAAGCGCAATGTCGCGATGGTCTACCAGCAGTTCATCAACTACCCGGCTCTGACAGTCTACGAGAACATCGCCTCGCCGATGCGCATTGCCGGCAAGGATACGACGACGATCGATCGCGAGGTGCGCAAAGCCGCCGACCTGATGCGTCTCACGCCGTATCTCGACCGGACGCCGCTTAATCTGTCCGGTGGCCAGCAGCAGCGTACGGCGCTTGCCCGTGCTCTCGTCAAGAACGCCAGCCTGGTTCTGATGGACGAACCGCTCGCTAACCTTGACTACAAGCTTCGCGAGGAGTTGCGGGCCGAACTGCCGCGTATCTTTGCGCAATCCGGTGCCATCTTTGTCTACGCGACGACGGAACCTTCCGAGGCGCTTCTGCTCGGCGGCAATACGGCGACGCTTTCCGAAGGACGTGTGACACAGTTCGGGCCGACGATCTCCGTCTATCGAAACCCGCGCGATCTCGTGACCGCGAAAACATTCGCCGATCCGCCGCTCAATTTCATCGATGTCGTCAAGGCTGGCAGTGTGTTTCGGCGGAAGGAGGTCGATATCCTGCCCGTGCCTGCGCATCTGGCCGGAATGGCTGACGGGTCCGTCACCATTGCTTTCCACCCGCACCACCTCGGTCTTTCACCGCAGACGTCAGCCGCGGCAAGGTTGCAGGCTCGCACGCAGGTTTCGGAGATCACCGGTTCCGAAAGCTTCGTGCATCTGGATTTCGATGGCATCCGCTGGGTGATGCTCGCCCACGGCATCCACAACATCGATCCGGATACCGAGGTCGACATCTATCTCGACACACGTCACGTCATGGCCTTCGGCACCGATGGCCATGCCATTGCAAGCGGCGTTCAGGCGTAAGGGAGAAGGACATGGCACGCATCACGCTCGACCACATCCGTCACGCCTATGGACCGAACCCGACGTCGGACAAAGATTACGCACTTCGCGAAGTCGATCACGAATGGCGGGACGGTGGCGCCTACGCGCTCCTCGGACCGTCCGGTTGCGGAAAGACGACGCTGCTCAACATCATTTCCGGCCTGCTGCAGCCATCGCATGGCCGCATCCTGTTCGATGGAAACGATGTGACGAACCTCTCAACACAGGCGCGCAATATCGCGCAGGTGTTCCAGTTCCCTGTCATCTACGACACGATGACCGTTTACGACAATCTGGCCTTTCCGCTGCGCAACCGTGGTGTTGCCGAGCCGGAAGTCGATCGCCGCGTACGTGAGATTCTCGAGATGATCGACCTCGGGGGGATGGCCAAGCGCAAGGCGCAGGGCTTGACCGCCGACCAGAAGCAGAAGATCTCGCTCGGCCGTGGACTGGTACGCAACGACGTCAATGCGATCCTGTTCGACGAGCCTTTGACGGTTATTGACCCGCATATGAAGTGGGTGCTGCGTTCGCAGTTGAAGCGACTGCACAAGCAGTTCGGCTTCACGATGGTCTATGTGACGCACGACCAGACGGAGGCGCTGACCTTCGCCGACAAGGTCGTCGTCATGTACGAGGGCGAAATCGTCCAGATCGGCACGCCGGCGGAGCTTTTCGAGCGTCCCAGCCACACCTTCGTTGGCTATTTCATCGGCTCGCCGGGCATGAATGTGCTGCCCGTGCAATTGCAGGGCAATGCGGTTCGCATCGGTAACGAAACGCTGTCGCTAGACTATGCGCCGCAAACAGCTGCCGGTGCGAAGACGGAGCTCGGCATCCGTCCGGAGTTCATCAATATTGGCCGCGAAGGAATGTCGGTGACCGTCAACAGGGTTGAAGATATCGGCCGACAGAAGATCGTGCGCGCGACCTTTGCGGGGCAACCCATCGCTATCGTCGTGACGGAAGACTCGGAAATCCCGGCGGATGCGCGGGTGACCTTCGATGCGGCTGCAATCAATATTTACGCCAATTCCTGGCGCGTCGGCAGGGAGGGCTGAACCATGGAAAAGACCTGGAACAACAAGGCTTGGTTTCTGGTTCTGCCGGTCCTGGTGCTGGTCGCCTTCTCGGCCGTCATCCCGCTGATGACGGTTGTGAACTACTCGGTACAGGATACGTTCGGCAACAACGAGTTCTTCTGGGCCGGTACCGACTGGTTCGTGCAGACGCTCCATTCCGACCGCTTCTGGGCGGCACTGCAGCGAAACCTGATCTTCTCTCTGATCATCCTGGCGCTCGAAATCCCGCTTGGCATCTTCATCGCGCTCAACATGCCGAAGAAGGGCCTCGGAGTTCCCGTCTGCCTCGTGCTGATGGCGCTGCCGCTGCTCATTCCGTGGAACGTGGTCGGTACGATCTGGCAGGTTTTCGGTCGCGTCGACATCGGCCTGCTCGGCCATACGCTCGAGGCGATGGGTTTCGACTATAACTATGTTCGCGATCCGCTCGATGCCTGGATCACGGTTATCCTTATGGACGTCTGGCACTGGACGAGCCTCGTTGTGCTCTTGTGCTATGCTGGCCTGGTCTCGATCCCTGACGCCTACTATCAGGCGGCGAAGATCGACGGTGCGTCGCGCTGGTCCGTGTTCCGCTACATCCAGCTGCCGAAGATGAACCGCGTGCTTCTCATCGCCGTGCTGTTGCGCTTCATGGACAGTTTCATGATCTATACCGAACCCTTCGTCGTCACCGGCGGCGGCCCCGGCAACTCGACGACCTTCTTGTCGATCGACCTCGTGAAGATGGCCGTCGGCCAGTTCGACCTCGGTCCCGCTGCGGCAATGTCGATCATCTACTTCCTGATCATCCTGCTGCTGTCGTGGATCTTCTACACCGTCATGACCAGCAGCGACGCGAACGCCTGAGAAAGGAGAGGACCATGGCTCAGACAATGAAATACAAGCCTGCGGGCAACTTCTCCTGGGTCGTTTCGACGATCTACATCATCTTCCTGCTGCTGCCGATCTACTGGCTCGTCAACATGAGCTTCAAGGAGAATGCCGAGATCACCGGTGCCTTCTCGCTCTGGCCGAAGAACCCGACGCTCGGGAATTATATGGTGATCTTCACCGATCCGTCCTGGTACAACGGCTACATCAATTCGATCATCTACGTGGTGATGAACACGGTGATCTCAGTGCTGGCAGCGCTGCCGGCGGCCTACGCCTTCTCGCGCTACCGGTTCCTCGGCGACAAGCACCTGTTCTTCTGGCTGCTGACGAACCGGATGGCACCGCCCGCGGTCTTCGCGCTGCCGTTCTTCCAGCTCTACTCGGCCTTCGGCCTGATCGACACGCATATAGCGGTCGCGCTTGCCCACTGCCTGTTCAACGTCCCGCTGGCGGTCTGGATCCTCGAAGGCTTCATGTCCGGCGTGCCGAAGGAAATCGACGAGACCGCCTATATCGACGGCTATTCCTTCCCGCGCTTCTTCGTGAAGATCTTCATGCCGCTGATCGCATCGGGCATCGGTGTCGCCGCCTTCTTCTGCTTCATGTTCTCGTGGGTTGAATTGCTTCTGGCACGTACGCTGACGACGACCGCGGCCAAGCCGATCTCGGCAATCATGACGCGTACCGTGTCGGCTGCCGGCATGGACTGGGGCGTGCTGGCGGCGGCCGGCGTGCTGACCATCGTTCCGGGCGCGCTCGTCATCTACTTCGTCCGCAATTACATCGCCAAGGGCTTCGCGCTCGGTCGCGTCTGACAAGGGAGAACCACTCATGAACTTTTCCTGGATGGCGTGGACGCTGCCGACCGCATTGTTTTTCCTGACGATCCTCGCGCTGCTGGTGGGCATGAGCATCTGGGAATATTTCGCGCCGGGGGGTTCACCACGCGTCGGCGTCCTCCGGTTCGAAACCACGCGTGGCGACCGGCTCTTCGTATCGCTGCTTGGCGCAGCATTCATTCATCTCGCATGGCTGGGCCTCGTCGGGCCCAACCTGTGGTGGGCTCTTGCCCTCTCCGTAGTCTACGCCATCGGCGTCTTCCGCTACGTGTGACGGCAGGAAAAGACAGATGGCCGGGGGTACTGGCCGCCTGAAACGTGAAGACTGCAATCGCAACCCTGGGAGGATATCATGCGAAGGCACTTACTAACGACAACAGCAGGCATCTTGCTGGCCATGGCGGGCGCCGCCTATGCCGGCATGGATGAAGCAAAGACTTTTCTGGACAAGGAAGTCGGCGATCTCTCGACGCTTTCCCGCGCCGACCAGGAAAAGGAAATGCAGTGGTTCATCGATGCCGGGAAGCCTTTCGCCGGCATGGACATCAAGGTCGTTTCCGAAACCCTGACGACGCACGAGTATGAATCGAAGGTTCTTGCGCCAGCCTTCACGGCAATCACCGGCATCAAGGTCACGCACGACCTGATCGGCGAAGGTGACGTCGTCGAAAAGCTGCAGACGCAGATGCAGTCGGGCGAAAACATCTACGATGCCTATGTCAACGACTCTGACCTGATCGGTACGCATTGGCGCTACCAGCAGGCCCGCTCGCTGACCGACTGGATGGCGAACGAAGGCAAGGATGTCACCAACCCGGGACTCGACATCAACGACTTCATCGGCACCAAGTTCACGACCGCGCCGGACAAGAAGCTCTATCAGCTTCCTGACCAGCAGTTCGCGAACCTCTACTGGTTCCGGTACGACTGGTTCAACGACGAGAAGAACAAGGCCGACTTCAAGGCGAAGTACGGGTACGATCTCGGCGTTCCGGTCAACTGGTCTGCCTATGAAGATATCGCCGAGTTCTTCACCGGCCGTGAAGTGAACGGCAAGAAGGTCTTCGGCCACATGGACTACGGCAAGAAGGACCCGTCGCTCGGATGGCGCTTCACCGACGCCTGGCTCTCGATGGCCGGCAACGGCGACAAGGGTCTTCCGAACGGCCTTCCGGTCGATGAGTGGGGCATCAAGGTTGATGAGAACTCGCGTCCGGTCGGTTCGTGCGTCGCGCGCGGCGGCGACACGAACGGCCCGGCTGCCGTCTATTCGATCCAGAAGTACCTGGATTGGTTGAAGGCCTATGCACCGCCGGCAGCGCAGGGCATGAACTTCTCCGAATCCGGCCCCGTGCCGGCGCAGGGCGAAGTGGCTCAGCAGATCTTCTGGTACACCGCCTTTACGGCTGATGCCGTCAAGCCGGGCCTGCCCGTCGTCAACGAGGACGGCACGCCAAAGTGGCGCATGGCTCCGAGCCCGCACGGGGTCTACTGGAAGGACGGCATGAAGCTCGGCTATCAGGACGTAGGTTCCTGGACGCTGATGAAGTCGACGCCTGACGACCGTGCCAAGGCCGCATGGCTCTATGCGCAGTTCGTCACCTCGAAGACGGTCGACGTGAAGAAGAGCCATGTCGGTCTCACCTTCATCCGCGAATCCACCATTCGCGACAAGAGCTTCACGGAGCGCGCTCCGAAGCTCGGCGGTCTGATCGAGTTCTATCGCTCGCCGGCCCGCGTCCAGTGGTCGCCGACCGGCACCAACGTTCCTGACTATCCGAAGCTGGCACAGCTTTGGTGGCAGGCCGTCGGCGATGCATCCTCCGGTGCCAAGACCGCGCAGGAAGCCATGGATTCGCTTTGCGCCGAGCAGGAAAAGGTCCTGCAGCGCCTGGAGCGTGCCAAGGTGCAGGGCGATATCGGTCCGAAGCTCGCTGAAGAGCACGATCTCGAATACTGGAACAAGGATGCGGTCGCCAAGGGCAACCTCGCTCCCCAGCTGAAGATCGAGAACGAGAAGGAAAAGCCGGTTACCGTCAACTACGACGAACTGGTCAAGAGCTGGCAGTCGAACTGATCAGCGCTCGGTCGGGTACGAGGCCCGGCCAATAGCAATGCCGACGGCGCTGAGCCGCCGTCGGCACCCACCACGATAAGAAAACGACCTATTAGGCTGGCGCGTTTGCGGCGGCAAGGCGAACTATTGCGCCGGAGAAGAGCATGAGCGGCCATATTCTCGCGATCGACCAAGGCACGACGTCCTCGCGCGCGATCGTCTTCGACGCCGGGATGAAGATGATCTCGTCAGCACAGGAGGAGATCAAGCAATCCTATCCTCAACCGGGCTGGGTCGAACACGACCCGGACGAAATTTGGACCACGGTAGTCAATACGGCCCGGCAAGCTTTGGGAAGTGCCAATGTTCCGGTCACCGATATCGCTGCGATCGGGATTACCAACCAACGCGAGACGACTGTCGTCTGGGAACGCAGGTCGGGTAGGGCGCTCTACAAGGCCATTGTATGGCAGGACCGGCGCACGGCTGAAGTCTGCGACAGTCTCAAGGCTGACGGCTACGAGAAGCTTTTCAACGCGAAGACCGGCCTGCTGCTTGACCCCTATTTTTCCGGGACGAAGCTGCGCTGGCTGCTCGACAACGTCGAAGGACTGCGGGACCGCGCCGAAGCCGGCGAAGTGTGCTTTGGCACCGTCGATAGCTGGCTGATCTTCAATCTAACCAGCGGGCGGGTTCATGCGACCGATGCCACCAACGCGTCCCGAACGCTGCTTTTCAATATCACCGAGGGTCGGTGGGACGAGGAGCTTCTCGGCCTTCTCCGGATCCCGGCATCGATGCTTCCGGAGGTCAAGGATTGTGCCGACGATTTCGGCGTCACCGATCGCGAGATCTTCGGAGCGTCCATTCGGATCCTTGGGGTCGCCGGTGACCAGCAGGCGGCGACCATCGGCAATGCCTGCTTCAAGCCCGGCATGATGAAATCAACTTATGGCACCGGTTGCTTTGCTCTCCTCAATACCGGCCAAGACTGCGTGGCCTCCAGCAACAGGATGATTACGACGGTCGCTTACCGGCTTGCCGGCAAGACGACCTATGCGCTGGAAGGCTCGATTTTTATCGCTGGCGCAGCGGTGCAATGGCTGCGCGACGGCCTTGGTCTTATTTCGCACGCCTCGGAGAGTGGTGCACTGGCGACGCGCTCGGACCCAAGCCAGCAGGTCTATGTCGTGCCGGCCTTTACGGGGCTCGGCGCACCGTATTGGGATCCGGAGGCGCGTGGCGCGATTTTTGGTTTGACCCGAAACAGCGGCCCGGCGGAACTGACGCATGCGGTGCTCGAATCCGTCGCCTACCAGACGCTCGATCTCCTGATCGCGATGCGGAAAGATTGGGGCGGCCATCACATCGAGACGGTCTTGCGGGTCGATGGCGGCATGGCAAGTTCCGACTGGACGATGCAGCGTGTTGCCGATGTTGTCGGCAATCTGGTGGACCGGTCCGCCGTTGTCGAGACAACGGCGCTGGGCGCCGCCTGGCTCGCCGGTTCCAGAGCCGCGGTCTGGCCGGATCAGGAGCAATTTGGAAAGGCCTGGGCTTGCAACCGCCGATTCCAGCCGTCGATGCAAGAGACAGAGAGGCAGACGAAAATCGCGGGCTGGCGCAACGCTGTGTCTCGTACGCTGTCGGGCGCGCAATATGGCAGTCCGCTGGCCTGAATTGTAGTTATGCGCCTTCATTGTGGGCACCGCCTCGCCATGAAGTCTTCAGGTGGCTGTCAGAAAATCCGGCCATGGCTGGCGAATATTGTCGACAGCCATGAATTATTTCTGATCCAATCCTGGTTTCGTCGACGCCAAATTTTGACGCGGAGACGACCAATTGAACGAGAATGCCACCAAGGTCCGCCTGATCGACCGGCGACCTGAAATCGGCAGCGTGACGCTTTGCTTTGCCACCACTCTCTACCTGCTCTTTGTGACAAACCGCTCGTTTTGGAGTACGGCCTACGGCGATTTCGCGACTGATCACCTGTCGTTTGTACTTTTTGTCATCGGGATTTCTGCAGTCTGCATGGCAATCGTGACTGCCTTCTCCGCCAAGTACCTCACCAAACCTTTCTTGATCTTTTTTGTGCTCGCAGCCGCCGCCGGTTCTTGGTTTACCGATCAGTTCGGTGTGATCGTCGACAAGGAGATGATCCGCAACGCTGCGGTGTCAACGGGCGCGGAGGCGGGGCATCTGATAACGGTGCGGTTTGCGTTGCATATGCTGCTGGCCGGAGTGTTGCCGTCGCTGGTGATTAGCTGGGTGCGTATTCGGCATCGACCGGTGCTGTCCAAGCTTGCTCATAATACGGGCGTGATCCTGGCCTGCCTGGCGGTTTTCGCCGTCGTCGGCTTCGGCGATTACAGGGCCTTTGCCGGGGTCGGGCGTGCGCACCGGGACATCCTCGATCGACTGAACCCATTTTTGCCGATTACCAGCACCATTCGCTATGCCGTTTCGTCGGAAGAGGATGCGCGGGTCGTCGCGGCGCCGCTTGGTACGGATGCACACAGGATCAACACAGCCGGTCTCAACAAGCCACGTGTGACAATCATAGTCGCGGGCGAGACGGCCCGCGCCGACGATTTCTCGCTGGGCGGCTACCAGCGCAAGACGAATCCTGAACTTGAAAAGCAGAATGTCGTCTATTTTCCGAATACGACCAGCTGCGGGACGGCGACGGCGGTCTCCATCCCGTGCATGTTCTCCGTCTATCCGCGCACTGCCTATACGCATCGGAAGAGCCTTGCGACCGAGAACCTGCTCGACGTGCTGAGCCACGCAAAGGTTGACGTCTCCTGGATGGACAATGATACCGGCAGCTACCACGTTACTGACCGGGTTGCCTACACCTCACTGCCGAAGTCCGCCGACCCACGCTTTTGCAAGGACGGTGAGTGCCTCGATGGTATCCTGCTCGACCAGGTCGACGATTGGCTCGATCATGTGAAGGGCGACAGTGTATTGGTCCTGCACCAACTCGGTAGCCACGGGCCGGCCTACTTTGCTCGTTATCCCGACGAGTATAGGCGTTTCGTTCCCGACTGCAGGGCCAACGACTTTGGCAGCTGCACGGCCCAAGAGATTACCAATGCCTACGACAATACGATCCTCTACACGGATCACGTGGTTTCAAGTGTCATCGATAGGCTGAAGCAACATTCCGACAAAGTTGCTGGTGCGGCGATCTACCTTTCGGACCATGGGGAATCGCTTGGCGAGAACGGGATCTACCTCCATGGCGCGCCCTATATCGTGGCGCCGTCGCAGCAGACCCATGTGCCGTTCCTCGTATGGGTCGGCGACGATCTCGCGAAATCCGCCGGCTTCGATATGAGTTGCATGGCCAAGCAAGCAGACGAAGGCCGTTCGCACGACAACTTCTTCCACAGCGTGCTCGGGCTCATGGACGTGACGACCAAGATCTATGATCCACACCTGGACGTGTTCGCCGCGTGCCGGCGGACGGACAAGGTCGCGAGCATCCGATAATGACCACGTGGCGTAGGCAGGAGTGCCTGCTGAGCTAATCACGCTCGGATGGCCGCTCCTTCAGGCGGCCAGTTCACGTCTCAGTGCTTGCAGTTTGCCGCCTTCATGCGCTCGGAAAGCTCCGAGAGCCCGAAGGGCTTCACCAGGAAATCGTCCGCGCCGCTCCGGAGGCCCTCGATCTGGTCAGAGGCCTGGTCGTGCGCGGTGAGAATGATGACAGGAACGGAGTTTGCCTTTCTCCGGAGGGCCTTCAACAGCGTTAGGCCGTTGCCGTCGGGCAGGCGCAGATCGAGCAGGATCACGCCGTAGTTGCCCGTTTCGGCGGCTTGCGTCGCCTCCGCGAGATTGAGACACCAGTCGACTGAATGACCGTCGGCTGCGATGTGATCACGCACCGCGTCGCCCAACAGGATGTTGTCCTCGACCAACAATACGTTCACGCGCTGTCTCCACTACTGCATGCCTGCTGTGCGACAGCGTGCGCAGTCACCATGAGGGTTCGTTTGGCGTCGCTTTTTTTGCGCCGCAAGGATTTCTAATGGGATCGTTAGCTGACAGCGGCCTTAAACATGCGTGCCGAAATGGGTTGTTGAAGTATGAACTTCAAAAACAGCATCTTCAGCAGGACCGTCGAGCCAAACATAAGTTCTGGTCCTCAGCCGGGTGTTTTGACGTCCGAGCCGGCGAGCAACGAAAGCTCGCTGGCCGTCTTCATCACCATTGTTATCGTTTGGCTGATGTCCGGTGCAGCAGGCGCGTTGACCAGCGCGATATAGGGGCAGGTGAGGGCCGCTATGCAGCGCCCATCCGGGCCAAGAATCGGTGCCGATAGGTTGTGTACGCCTGCCGTTTGGGCGCTGGCCATCATTTCGTAGCCGCGTTCGCGAATAAGGGCGAGATGCTGGTAGAAACCCGGTTCGAGCTTCACCTCGTCGCGGCTGCGCGCGTGTTCCGCGATCATCATCTGGCGCTCCTCGTTACTTTTGAAGGCGAGAAGCACGTGGCCGGAACCGGTATCGAAAAGACTCATATGCGAGCCGACGCGGATCGAGATACCCCAATAGTCCGGTGCCTCGTGTTGGGCGATCACAACTGCCGCGCCGCGATCAAAGACGACGAGGTGGTTCGCCTGTTTTGTCCGCTGCGCGAGTTCGCGCATCAGCGGCGTGGCGAAGGACGCCAGTCGACGCGTTGGCGCATGCAACTGCGACAGGCCGAATAGCTTGAGGGTGAGGGTGAATCGGTCGCCCTCGAGCTTTGTCACGTAGCCGCGTCGGACGAGCCGGTCGAGCATTCGATAGAATTCGTTGGGGCTGCGATCGAGACGCTTGGCGATTTCTGCCTGGGTCAGGCCTTGCTCGACGCCCGCCAAAAGCTCAAGGATATCGAGCCCTTTATCCAGCGCCGGTGCGCGGTACCGATCAGCGTCGTCTGCTTGCATCAACTTCTCCTGTGAATGCTACTTTACATATACAAATGCACAGACGCGGGAAAGCGAGGAAAGGCGGATGCAGTGTCGCGCGGCCGGTTCTGTCGACTATGGATGTCGAAGAGGCTAGGTTCGTTGCCGTTCCATCTCGCTTCACGTGTTGCCAGGATTTTCGACGATGTTTCTGACGGATGAAGAGTTCAGTGTAATCAAGGCGTTTCGGCGGGAGCTTCACCGTCATCCGGAGATATCCGGCAAAGAGGCACAAACGGCGTTGCGTGTGGAAGAAGCACTTGGACTCACTGGACCCGACGGCATCGTTACCGGCATCGGCGGACACGGCCTGGCAGCTGTCTTCGAAGGAACGAAGCCAGGCCCGACCGTCTTGATCCGTGCGGAGCTGGACGGCCTGCCGATCGAGGAAATCTCTGACGCGGCGCATCGCTCTGCCATACCCGGCCGGGGGCACCTCTGCGGTCATGACGGTCACATGGCGATCCTTATGGCGGTTGCGAAGGGGTTGGGGCAGATGCGGCCAGCCCGCGGGCGCGCAATCCTGATGTTCCAACCGGCCGAAGAAAACGGCGCGGGCGCAGCGGCCGTGCTTGCGGATCCCAAGTTTGCCGCCTTAAAGCCGGATCTATCGCTGTCACTTCATAATTTCCCAGGTGTTCGGCTTGGCCATGTCCTTCTCAAGGAGGGGCCCGTCAACTGCGCCTCGCGCGGAATGAAGATCGCTTTGAAAGGCAAGACGTCGCACGCTTCCTATCCGGAGCAGGGCATCGCACCGACTTTCGCGATGGCGCGCTTGCTCGGTGATTTGACGTCGCTCGGCAACAATGGTCCGCTGGGGCCGGATTACTCGCTGGTTACGGTCACGCATGCGCGTCTCGGTGAACCGGCCTTTGGCATCAGTCCTGGAGAGGCGCAGATCTGGGCAACCCTACGGACATTGACCGATGAAGCCATGGCCGCCCTGGTTTCACGCGCGGAGGAACTGGTTCGGACTGAGGCAGATACTGGACACCTGCAGGTGGAGATCAGCTACGAGGACGTGTTCCATCAATGCTACAACTCTGCCGAAGCGGTGGCGGAGTTGCGGCGAGCGCTGGATGACGAGGGCGTGAGCCATGACGCAACAAGCAGTATGTTGCCGATGAAGGCATCCGAAGATTTCGGTCTGTTCCGAACCGTGGCACCGGCCGCGATGTTCTTTCTCGGCGCCGGCGAAGCTCATCCGCGCCTACACAACCCGGATTACGATTTTCCCGATGAATTGATTGCCACTGGTTCGGGCGTTTTCATGCGAGCCATCAGAAACATACTGGGATGACCTGAAACCTCGCCTGAAGGAGCACAGCGACAAGGAGCACATCAGCGACCGGCGGGAACCGGATGCCGAGAGTCGTCGGATGATCCTGTCGGATTGCCGAGTCAAAAGCGTCTTAGGAAACTAATCTCTCAGGTTGAAATTAGGTTCGCGATCATTGATCGACAGCCGCGTGGAATTGCGCAATATTCGCAGCATCAGGCGTGCCTCTAGCAAAGCGAGGCCGCGCGCCGGCACCATTCGACTTCCTCCAGAGCGCAATGGGATTGACATGTTTGCTCAAGACATCATGAACACTGACATCACGACGATCAGCGCCGACAGCAGCGTGCATCAGGCAATCGACCTCATGGTGGCCAAGGACATCAGTGGCCTGCCCGTCATCGACAATGATGGCAACCTGTGTGGCCTCCTGACGGAGGGCGACCTGATGCGGCGGATCGAGTTTGGTGGCGGTCGATCGGCCGGCAACTCCGATAACGCATCGCTCGTCGATTTCGACGACTATATTCGTAGCCGCAGTTGGCGCGTATCCGATGTCATGTCCGCAAGCGTCATCAGCGTTGCACCGGATGCGCCGGCCGCTGCCATTGCTGAACTGATGTTCCAGCACAAGATCAAGCGTGTTCCCGTCGTCAGCGACAAGCGGCTCCTTGGCATCGTCAGTCGCGTCGATCTTCTCAAGGCCATCGTTGCAGCGCCGAAAGAGAGAACGGCAAGTGGTGACGATGCACTTGCGCGTGCCATTCGCGCTCGATTGCAGGGCGATCTCGGTCTCGAGACAGATGCGATCAAGGTATCGGTTCAGGATTCCAGAGCCATCCTGGAAGGAACTGTATCCAGCGAGCTGGAACGTCGTGCGATCCGGGTGCTGGTTGAGAACGTCAAGGGTGTCGATGGCTTCATCGACAAGCTGAACCTAACCTGATCTGACGTCCTCAGGCTGCGGAGCGGAGCAGCTTTTTCGCGTGCGTCGCCATCACGCGTTCCTCGTTCGTCGGGATCACCAGTACCTTGAAATCACCGAGGAAGCGCAGCCTTGCAAGGATCGCTTCGCGAACGGAAGCGGCGTGCTCGCCAATCCCACCCGTGAAGACGACCGCGTCGATCCCTCCCATGGAGACGGCCATCATGGCTGCGTATTGGGCAGCTTTCAGCGCAAAGTATTCGAGTGCGAACGTCGCCTGCGGATCCTCGCTTTGAAGCAGCGCTTCGACGTCGTTGGTGAGGCCGGACAATCCTTTCAGGCCGGAGCGTTCATAGAGGATGTCCTGGACGGTTTCGACGCCAAGATTCAGGTCGTGAAGCATATAGAGGATGGCGCCGGGGTCCATTGCCCCGCTTCGCGTCCCCATCGGAATGCCGTCGAGCGCGGTCATGCTCATTGTCGTATCGACGCTGACGCCTGCCTTTAGCGCACAGAGGCTGGCGCCGTTGCCGAGGTGTCCGATGACAACTCGACCCGCATGCAGACCCGGATGGTCTCTAGCCAGCACCTGCGAGATCCATTCATACGAAAGCCCGTGGAAGCCGTAGCGGCGAATGCCCTTGTCGCGCATATCCTGTGGCAGCGCGAAGCTACTTGCCAATTTGTCGTGCCCCGCGTGAAAGGCGGTGTCGAAGCAGGCAATATCCGGCGCGCCGCTCCCCAATCGGGCCGAAGCGGTGATGCCGGCGAGATTGTGTGGTTGGTGAAGCGGCGCCAACGGGATGAGTGCTTCTAGGCGGCGCATCACCTCCGGGGTGACGATAACGGGTTCTGCGAAATCTTGCCCACCGTGAACGACGCGATGAACAACTGCGGCCGTCCGCCAGGCATGATCATGGTCGCGGATAAGGTTCATCACGGCGCTTAGGGCTGTGTTGTGATCGGTGTCCGCGGGCAAGGAGTTTTTCGTCTCCCGCCCGTTGGGCAGTTTGGCGCGCATTTCGGGCGTGTCGCCGATGCCGGTGACCTTGCCGCTCATCAGCACGGTGAGATCCCGTTCCTCGAAGATCTGGAACTTCAGGCTCGACGAGCCGGTGTTGAGAACAAGCAGCGTTTCGTTCATCGACTTGTGCCCCAATCGGGTGAAGATAATACGGCGCCAGGCTGCCCCCGTTGTTTCGCTACGGTGGCTGCAGAAGCAATAGCTGTCAAATTGTTTCTGTTTCGAAATTTCGCGCGCAGCGTGTTGCTTGCGGCGTGCTCGGATGGGCTCCGGAGAGCAAAATCCTTTGAGATTTCAGGATTTTCTCTTTCCGTGCTGCGCCGATCGGCCTATCTAGCAGAAGTGCCGTTCGGCACGTGTCGGACGCCGCCTCCCGCGCTCCGTCCGGATGTTCAGGTTCCACATCGGCAGATCAATGACAACTATGCAGACGACAGAGAAGGACGATGTGGAGAGTATCCGCAAGGCGAAAATCGTTGCGCTGGTCGTCGCCGTTTCGTTTTTCATGCAGATTCTCGATGGCACGATAGTCACGACGTCACTGCCGCAGATGGCTGCGAGTTTCGGCGTTCAGCCGGTATCGATGAGTATTGGCATTACGGTCTACATGCTGACGATGGCGGCCTTCATTCCGCTTTCGGGATGGCTTGGGGACCGATACGGCGCAAGGCGCATCTTCCTGGCGTCGATTGCCGTCTTCACCATTGCCTCGCTGTTCTGCGGTTTGGCCAGTGGTCTGGGCGAGTTCGTCGTCGCGCGTGCCGTCCAAGGCGCGGGCAGCGCGTTGATGACGCCGGTCGGACGGATCATCGTCCTGAAGAATGCTCGAAAGTCGGAGCTCGTTCAGGCGATCGCACTCATTACCTGGCCGGCGCTGACAGCTCCGGTTATCGGGCCGCTGCTCGGCAGCTTCATCACGACATATGCCAGCTGGCACTGGAATTTCCTCATCAACCTGCCGATCGGCGTTCTCGGCATGGCGCTGGTTCTTCGTTTCGTGCCGGAGCAACGCGAAGAGGATGCCGGCCGGCTGGATGTGCTGGGGTTTATCCTCAGCGCAGGCGGGCTGACCTTTCTGCTCGCAGCGCTGGAACTCTCCGTGAAATGGGATGGCGGCGTGCTTCCGATCCTTTTGATGCTCGCGGCGGGCATCGTGCTGTCGGTCATGGCGACACGACACTTCCTACGGGTTACCAATCCGCTCCTGGAGCTCTCCGCTTTCAAGGTACAGACCTATGCGATAGCGACGCTTTCAGCCGGGACGGCAAGCCGCGTCGCGATCAATGCGACGCCGTTTCTCCTGCCGCTGCTCTTCCAGCTCGGCTTTGGATTGAGTTCAATCGAGGCTGGCGCCTACCTGCTGGTCTACTTTCTCGGAAATCTCGGCATGAAAGCCGTAACGACGCCGCTGCTCGCGAAGCTTGGGTTTCGCACGGTGCTCTTCGGCAATGGCTTGATTGCCGCTCTGTCGATTGCGGCCTGCGGCTTTCTCGTTCCGGCGACACCACGCCTCATCATCTATGCATTGCTGATGATTGCCGGCCTCTCGCGGTCGATGGAATTTACGGCGCTGAATACTCTAGCCTTTGCCGATATCAATCCCGCGCAACGCAGTTCGGCGTCCACGCTGTCGAGCATGTTGCAGCAGGTTGCCATGCTGCTTGGCGTCGCGATCGCGGCAGCGGCGCTCAACGTCTCCGTCTCTTTGCGCGGTGTCGAGGGGCCGGGGCTGGTCGATTTTCGCTGGGCGTTTCTTGTCGTCGGTACGATCGGCATCATATCGTCTCTGCGCTTCTTGCAACTGGCGCCGGATGCCGGCGCCGAAGTGTCGGGTCACAAGATCGGCACGAAATAGCTTGTGCCTTGCAATCGGTCGGTGTTCGTCGGGAGGAAATATGGAGCTCGGATATGTCTGTACGCCGCAGGAGGTCTTCGACTTCTGGTTCGAGGAGTGCGGGCGAGACCAATGGTTCGCCACGACAACGGAGCTTGATCGGGATATCCGCCACCGTTTCCGCGACACCCATCTCGCACTCTCTCGTGGCGTGACCGAGGAATGGCGTGCGACGCCAAACAGCAGGCTTGCCGCCGTCATCGTACTCGACCAGTTTCCGCGCAATATTTATCGTGCGACACCGTTCGCCTTCGCGACCGACGGGCTTGCACTGCGCGAGGCAAAGCTCGCACTGGAAGTTGGCGCCGATATGCAGGTCAGCCCGGAGTGCAGGACGTTCTTCTACATGCCTTTCGAGCATTGTGAAGATCTGGAAGAACAGGAGCGCGCGGTCGCGTTGTTCAGGGCGCTTGGCGATGAGGAATATATCGACTATGCGCTTCGCCACCGGGACGTGATTGCAGCCTACGGGCGGTTTCCGCACCGGAACGCCATCGTCGGGCGGCAGTCGAGTGCGGCAGAACTGGAGTATCTGGCGCAGCCGGGCGCAGGCTTCTGATCGCGTCGCCTTTCTGTCGCCTTTCTTTCTTATGAAAAGCTGGATTTCAATTTGATCCAGCAAACCCGAGCGGGGACATTTTGCGGCCGACACAATTCTTGCTTCGCATTCTCCTTGTCGCAACGCTGGCGGTAGTCGGCGCGAACCTTGCGGGCGCCCAGACGGCTGCACCGCAGGCCGCGCAGCCGACGCAAGCGACTGAGCAGCCGTCTGTCGTCGACAGCCCAGTCGAGCAGGCCGCGAAGGCGATCGAGAAGGCAAAGCAGGATCTCGCCTCGCTGGAGGACGGTGTCAAACAGAAGAGCGACGATGACGACGCGCTGGTGGCTTTTGCCGGAAAGACCGATGAACTCGGACGCACGGTCCTCAACGTTTCCGTCGGCCTGAGGCCACGGCTCGACCAGATCAAGAACCGCCTCGCCGAACTGGGCGATCCGCCGAAGGAAGGTCAACCGGCAGAGGCTGAGATCGTCACGACCGAGCGTAACGCCTTGACCTCGGAGCGTGCGCAGATCAACGCCGTCACCGGCGATGCCGAAACCCTTTCTGCCGCCATTGGCAAGCTTGGCAACCGCATTGCCGAGACCCGCCGTCAGCTCTTCGCCGCTACTCTGCTACGGCGCACGGACATTTCGTTTTCTGTCCTCGACGATGCGGGACGCGCCTTCGTTCAGGAAGGCTCGGAGTTCATCCAGGCCCTGAGCAGCTGGCTCGGCTTCGTCTTGAAGTTCAAGGCTTTCGCCTTCTTTGCCGCCATCTTCATGTCCCTGGCGACAGCCCTTGTGCTTCTATCCGGCGGCTATCGAGTCTTCGGCCGCTACCTGCAGCGCAAGGAGACGGACGAGCAACCTTCCTACATAAACCGTCTCTCCATTGCTTTCTGGTCGACGCTCATCAGGACGCTCGCGCTCGCCGCCCTGCTGGTCACGTCCTACTTCTTCCTCAACAGTTTCAACGTTTTGAGGCCTGATATCGCGCCCATCATCGGCGCTCTCTTCGGGTCGATAGGGCTGATCTATTTCGTCAGGCGCTTCACCAATGCAGTGTTCGCGCCCAAGGAGCCGCATTGGCGCCTTGTCAAGCTTTCCAACCGCGGCGCGAGCTCGATTGGCGCTTGCCTGCTTGCGATGGCCGTCGTCAACGCGCTCGATTATCTCCTCGGCAGCATCAGCGAGGAGCTCGGATCTCCACTGGTCCTGACCGTCGTCAAGAGTCTGATCGCGGCCCTGATCATCGGCCTCATCCTGATCGCAGCCTCTTTCGGTCGTCCAATGCTGGCGCGAAACGGTGATCCGGACGCGCCGGGACGGCATTGGCCACGCGGCATGGCGATCATCTTGCGCGTGCTTGGTGCAGGTTTGATCATAACAGCTTTGACCGGCTACGTCGGGCTTGCCCGCTTCGTTGCCACCCAGTTGATCATCACCGGCGCGATCATCGTTACGACCTATATCGGTCTTTTGTCGGGGAAGGCCATTTCTCGCAGCGAGACCTTCGGCGAGACGTCGTTTGGCCGCTTCCTTCAGCGACGCTTCAAACTCGGCCCGGTCGCCATCGACCAAGCGGGATTGTTGGTCGGGATGTGCATCTCGGCGATTGCGCTGATGGTCGGCATTCCGCTGGTGCTGCTGCTGTGGGGCTTCCATATCCAGGACCTCCAGCTCATCGCCTATCGCCTTCTTACGGAGGTCCGGCTGGGCGGTATCAGTATTTCGCTGGTCGGCATCATGACCGGTATCCTGCTCTTTGCCGGCGGTTACCTGCTGACCCGTTGGATCCAGCGCTGGCTTGACGGCAACGTCATGGCCCGCAGCCATGTCGATCTCGGCGTTCGGAATTCGGTCAAGACGGGCATCGGTTATCTCGGCGTCGGCCTTGCGGCGATTGTCGGCGTTTCAGCAGCGGGCATTGACCTCTCGAGCTTCGCGCTCGTTGCCTCCGCGCTTTCGGTTGGTATCGGTTTCGGTCTCCAGAACATCGTGTCGAACTTCGTGTCCGGCCTGATCCTGCTTGTCGAGCGGCCGTTCAAGGTGGGCGACCACGTAGTCTCCGGCACCGCCGAAGGCATCGTGAAGCGGATTTCCGTGCGCGCGACTGAGATCGAGACGTTCCGCAAGCAGTCGATCATCGTGCCGAATTCCGAATTGATCAACGCATCTGTCGGCAACTGGACGCACCGCAACAAGATGGGGCGGTCCGAAATTCCGGTTTCGGTAAGCTACGAGTCCGACCCGCAAAAGGTGATGGATATTCTGTTGGAACTCGTCAACGCCGTACCCGTGGTGCTCCGCAATCCTGAGCCACACGTGGAGTTCCTGCGGTTCGGGCCGTATTCGCTGGACTTCGAGCTTCGTTTCATGCTTGCGGACATGGGTGACGGCCTGAAGGTCAGGAATGATCTGCGTATCGCGATCCTCAAGAGGTTCCGGGAGGAGGGCGTCGAAATTCCCCTCCCGCAGAGCGATGTCGTGTTCCATCGTCAGGCGGACCACGTCGGAACGGCAACTGCCGCCGGCAAACCACCAGCGAAGATCGAAGACGCCTCCGAGGCGAGTGAAGTGGACGAAGAAGCCGGTACGGTGCGCCGGTTGCGCGGCAAATCGGCAGATGGCAATCTCAAGGGGTAAAGGCGTTGTTCAGCGATCGTTCAGAGCGGTCGCTATATAACGTCGGCAATCGGGTTTTCGTTGCTGGGGGCAGCAGCGCCGAGACGCTCCAAGGGAGGGCGCTTCATCCGCGCCGCACTGCATGGCAAAATTTGCCGTCGTACTGTTTCTGTCACTCATGGCCGCAGGCCAAACTTACGCAGCTTCCATCACCAACACCGACAGCGCCGCTGTTGTGATCGTCCTTACCGAGGGCGGCAACAAGATGCAGCTTGTGCTCGATCCCGGCGCGTCGCAAACGTTCTGCCCGGCGGGCTGCTTCATCACTGCGCCTGATGGCGATCGGATTGGTCTCAGCGGCGGTGAAACGATCGACATCATCAAGGGTTCGGCCGTCGTAAAGTGAATGACGCGACACTCTGACTGCCATTTCTGTTCACGGATTTTCGGCCAAAGGCCTCTTGCGGCTTGCCTATTTGCATGTCGGCCAGGTCCACAAGTACCAATCGATCGCTGGCCTTGGCGATGCTGCGGCCCGACTATGCCAAGGAAGGCACAAGGCTGAGGATCAAGATTCTCGGAACGACGTACAACGCCACCCTTGTCGGCGAGAGCCAGTTCGATCCTGACAATGCGGCTGCGCGCATAGTCTTTTAAGCATGTTTTGAAGAATGCCAAGGCGGCCCTTGTGGTCGCCTTTTTGTTGGTCAGTGGCGATGGCCGATTAATACTTATTCAAACCGGGTGTTGTACCGATTTCAGCCGGGGACAGGAGTTTCATCAAAAGGTTTGGAAATGGCGTTTTTGGGTATTTCGGGAATGCAATATTCCGGAGGCATGTTTGCTGATGCGCGCATTATTCTGGCGGAGGATTCCAACGTATTTACGTCGATGATCGGCAAACGGCTGAAAGAGCTCTTCGATATCGACGTGGAAATCTGCCGGAGTTTCGAAGAGCTGCAACTGTCCTATGACAAATCCACGGACCCGATCACGCTTGCCATTTCCAACATCAATCTGCCGGGCGCCGAAAATGGCGAGGCGCTGGAATACCTGATCGATCTCAGCATCCCGACCATCGTCTTCACCGGCACCTTCCAGGAGGGTATGCGCGACAAGCTGATGGCTAAGGACATCGTCGATTACATTCTCAAGGACAATGTCTTCGCCGTTGATCTGCTTGCAGAATCGATCTGCCGTTTCCTCACCAATCACCGTCACCACGTCCTGATTGTCGATGACAGCCCGACGGCTCGCGCTCTGCTGTCGAGCCGCCTCAAGCGCTACAATTTCCGTGTGAGCACGGCTGATAGCGGCGCCAAGGCGCTCGAGATCCTCAAGACAAACCGCGACATCGGCTTGATGATCACCGATTACAACATGCCCGACATTGATGGGTTCGAGCTCACCCGGCGCATCCGCGCCAGCATTGGTTCGCATGAGTTGCGCATCATCGGCGTATCGTCATCGTCGAACCGGTTGCTGTCCGCACGGTTCCTCAAGGCGGGCGGCAATGACTTCATGCTGCGGCCGTTCATCGACGAAGAGTTCTACTGCCGCGTCAACCAGAACCTTGACACACTGTTGCAGATCCAGTCGATGCGTAAGGAACGGGCCGTTGCCTGACACACGGCCTCCGCCCGGCGATGTTAGGCGGAGGCCCGCTCACCCTTCTGAGATTGAGATTTTTGCAATTTCAAGTGTTGCCAAGTCTCGATATCTTCTCACGCGTGTTTCTGTGAGTTATCTTCACAAAAGTCGAAAAGATGGTCGATTCGAACCGCGGCGACTTTCTGGGGGATAAGGGTGAATGGCTTTCCGGGAGGATCTCCATCGGGATGGATCCGGGCCACGCTTTGGTGGCCAGTGGGTACTTCTGGTTGAGGATTCCCGGATGTTTTCCGCGGTCTTGTGCCATCGGCTTCATGCGGAACTTGGTTTGAACGTCAAACCGTGCTCCTCTCTAAGGATACTGAACGAGACCATCGCCCAGTCGCCGAACGACTATATGATGGCGATCGTCGACCTCAATCTGCCGGATGCGCCTTATGGCGAGGCGCTCGACTGCACCATCGAGGCAGGTGTGCCAACCATCGTCTTCACCGCCACCTTCGATCTTGATACGCGCAACCGCATCATGGAGCGCCGTGTTGTCGACTATGTACTGAAGGACAACGAGTTCGCGCTCGACAACGTGGTCGCCAGCGCCAGACGTGTATTGTCGAACAGGAAGACACGGATCCTCGTGGTCGATGATGTGGCTTCCGCACGCCAGATCCTTGTCGGATTGCTGGAAGCACAGCAATACATGGTTATCGAAGCGGTTTCCGGGCTCGAGGCTTTCGCCGCGCTGGAGGCCTACGACGACATCGAGGTCGTCATCACCGATCACCATATGCCCGATATGAGCGGTTACGAGTTGACCCGGCGGATACGTCGGCACTATGGCTCAGACAGGTTGCGGATCATTGGTGTTTCATCCTCGAGCGACCGCATGCTTTCTGCGAGTTTCTTGAAGGCCGGCGCATCCGATTTTCTCTACAGGCCGTTCGTGGCCGAAGAACTGCAGTGCCGTATCGCTAACAACGTCGAGACCTTGGCGCAGCTGAAGCAACTTCGGGCGGCCGCGGCCTGCGACTATCTCACGGGCCTCTATAACAGACGCTATTTCTACGACCTCGGACCGAAGCTGGTGAATGATTGCCTGCGTCACAAGGCTGCGGCCGCGGTGGCGATTCTCGATATCGATCATTTCAAGCGGCTGAACGACACCTATGGACATGAGATCGGAGACGAGGTGCTGAAGGCGGTCGCGGATCGACTGGCGACAATCTTCGAGGGAAGCGACAACCTTCTTTCACGCCTTGGCGGCGAGGAGTTTGCGATCCTGTTTCCGATGATGGATTCGAGCGCCGCGAGCAAACTGTGTGACGAGATCCGGTCGGATATCTCACGCCTGAAGGTGATGGCGGACGACGAGGAACTTTCCGTCACCGTGTCGATCGGCGTTGCCGAAGTTTCCGACTACGAAACCTTCGACAACTATCTCAATGCCGCCGACCAGTTTCTGTATATGGCCAAGCACAAAGGGCGCAATCAGGTCTATTCCGACGCGCGGATGACGGAGGAGGCGGCTCAATAGCCGCCCCGGCGTCATTTAGGCTGCGATGGCTTGGCGCGCCGTTGCCATCGTCATCTTGCGCTCTGCGCGCTCCTGCTGCGGCGAACGGTGGTAGAGTTCGCGATAACACTTGGAGAAGTGCGAGGCCGAAACGAAGCCGCAGGCGACGGCGACTTCGACGACCGGCATAGAGGACTGTACCAGCAGATGGCGGGCGCGATCTAGCCGTATTTCCAGATAGTAGCGGGCGGGAGAACGCCCCATTTCCTGGCGGAATAACCGTTCGATCTGGCGGCGTGACAGGTCGACGCCATCCGCGATCTCAAGCAGCGATAGCGGCTCCGAGAGATTGCCCTCCATCAATTCGATGATCGAAAGAACCTTGGCATTCTGGACGCCGAGGCGCGCGCGGAGCGGCAGCCGCTGGCGATCGTTCGGGCTGCGGACGCGGTCGGTCAGGTGCTGCTCGCAGACCCGGTTGACAAGTGTTTCGCCGAAGTCCTGGCCGATCAGGTTCAGCATCATGTCGAGCGACGCGGTGCCGCCGGCACAGGTATAAAGGTTGCTGTCGACCTCATAGAGATCGGCATAGACCTCGGCCTGCGGAAAGGCTTCCGAAAAACCCGGCAGGTTTTCCCAGTGGATCGCACAGCGCTTGCCATTCAGCAGGCCCGCCTGCGCGAGGATATGTGCGCCCGTACAGAGGCTGCCGACGGCGACGCCGCGATTGTAGGATTCGCGCAGCCAGGCACTGACGGACTTGTTGTTGAAGTCCTCGACGTCGATGCCGGAACAGACCAGCACCATGTTCGGGCGATGCTCGCCACCGAGGTTGCGGCGCTCGTCAGAAAGCGACGTGTTTGCCTCGACGCCGATGCCGCAGGAAGAATAGACCTTCTGGCCGTCAACCGAGGTCAGTCGCCACGTGTAGGCCTGGTAGCCGAGCATGCGGTTGGCGATGCGCAGCGTATCGATTGCCGCCGAAAACGGCAGCATCGTAAACTGCGGAACCATGAAGAAGACGAGAGAGCGTTGCTTATGCGACATCTTGTTCATGAGACAAATCCGTGCTGGAGGTGCGAATGCACTATTCGTTGCTTGGAATACGTCGTTTCGATATCCTGAAAGCGACATTCTCATGGATAAATGCGGCCGCAAAGAGCAAATTTGCGACATTGCTGAAATTGACGATGATCAAATGACGATTGCCGTCTTCAAAAGTTCACAAAAGCCGGCTTCAGCAAAAATATGTGTATGAAATTCAAGATTTAATTGGGTGGCCCTAAAAACGGAGAAAGCGGCGCTGCTCGAAAGCAAGGCGCCGCTTTCACACGGGGAGGAATGTCGGATTCATTACATAACCTTGCGCTCATCCGCGCCATCCGCCGACGGCCAACCAATGTCCTTCCGCATATCGAAAGACATGGATTCGATCTCGCGAGCAGCCTGCCACTGGTGCCATGCATGAACCAGCTTACGGGCGTAGTCGGCAATATGCAAATGGGCTTCGGTTGAAGGCGTCTTGGTGTGCCTGAAGGTAATCGTCGTCATTTCCGTTTCCTTTCATCGTCGGATGACGCTTGTTTGATGTATGGAATATGGGTGTTCTGCTCCCATCAATCAAACGAATAGAGTTTATGGATACCATCAGCATTTTTGAATGATGGGCACGCCCGCCGCGCACCGTTCCGCTCGCGAGTTGATTGATGAAACCACTGTCGGTTCGTCGAGGGGCTCGGCCGCCTTGCTCACGATTGTGGAGCCGTAGGGCCTGTAAGTGTGGACCGGCGCAGCCCTTGCGGTGAGGCCACGGAGGAACTGGTATGGTCCGTCCCTAGCATTCGGTACGCATCATTATATCTTCAGCTGCCTTCAGATCCTCCGTGTTCTGGCCCTCGTCGAACCCAACAACGATTGGTTGAAGAATTGCCGCGGCTTCCTCTTTTTTCCCGTATTCCGTTTCAAGAGCGGCGAGATCGCAGGAAGCGCGCAATTCCCACCCGCGTGCGCCCATCTTTCGACTTGCGTCGATGGCCGCTCTAATGCATCTGCGCGCCTCCTCCGAAGGAGAAGTCGATCGCAAAAGGTTCCCCTTTATTCGCAAGAGTTCAGGGCTGTAGCAGAAGTCTCCGTTGGCTTCGACCGATTGGAGGGCTTTCTCGACCCGTTCCAACCCTTCGTAGGCTTTGCCCGACAACGCCAGCCCTTTGATAAGCGAGAGTTCCAGCATGGTGGTGAAGACCTCATAGGTCGCCCCATGCAGTCTTTCGACGCAGCTTCGGAGGCTACGGACACCTGCGCTGGGGTCGCCCCGCCGGATGGCGATTTCTCCCTCAAAGCCTCTCGCCACCGATACGTATGGCGACAGGGAGTGCAGCCCCGCACGGGATATGAGCCAATCAATGTGCTGCTGCGCACTCTCTAGGTCGCCGCGCCAAAGAAAAACCGCGATGCCACCGAGCAGCGCGATGCAAAGCGTCAACGAATGGTCCGCTTCAGCCGCTTCCTTGATCGTTTGCCGTGCCCTGAATTCAGCTTGGTCAGGAAGGCCTTGTAGCCAAAGGTTTCTCGCGAGTATTCCGCCTGCCAGCCCGCGACCCTGGAAACCGACATAGCTTCCGGGCGCGCGGCCCGGGAGCGGGTCGCTCGATAGCGCGGCCTCCAGTTCGACCCTGGCGCGGCTAAGTTCGCCGCTGAAGTGCAATGAATTGCCGAGGAAGAAGTGCCCAAGCGAAATCGCGGACGCCTCTCCGGTTGCCTCAGCGACGGAAGAACACCGAAAGGCGCACTGGAGCGCCGATTTGAAATCTCCCGTCCGGAGATGAAACATGTTCAATGGGCCGAGAACCTTTAGCTGATCGACCGCGTCTCCTCGTCCCTCTGCTATCTCGAGGCTCCTGGTGAGGGCGGGGAGCGTGTCACGGCCGCCGTGAAGATACATGCGGGAAATGCCGCGGCCGGCCTGAAGATGCATCTCCTCACGGCTTCCCCGATGGCGATCGTCCATTGCAGAAAGAGCCTGCTCGGACCAGCGCTGGCATTCCGGAAAGAGCGACATCGCCTGAAATACAGGAACCGCCGCAGCGGCCAGGCCGATGCCGACGTCGGCGTTGCCGTTGTTGCCGAACGCCCATTCCAAGGCAGCCCGGACGTTGTTGATTCCAAGGAAATAGGGTAGTCGCTCGGGTCCGCTGGAGAGCGTTGGCCAATCTGGGCCAAACTGCTCAAGCCAACGTCGGTAGTATGAGGCGTGGCTTGCAGCCAGTTCCGCGCGATCATCTTCGGTCTGCCCATGGAGCGCGTAGGCTCGCGTGGTATCGAGCAATCGATAGCGCATCATCGCGCCGAAGGAATTCGCGCTCAGCAGGGACTTGGCAACAAGACTATCGACGGCACCAAAAAGCGCAGGTCGATCAAGGGGAGGTGTCGCGATCACTTCCCAGGCGGCATCAAGCGTGAAATCGCCAACGAAGATCGCCAGTCTCCGAAGAACGGTGCGATCCAGTTCCGGCAGCAGCCCGTAGCTCCAGTCGAGTGTCGCCTGCAGGGTCTTCTGACGAGGCGGCGCGTTGCGTGATCCCACCCATGCGAGGGCAAGATGCTGATCGAGTAGGGCAGCCGTCTGGGAAAGGCCATAGGCCTCGACCCGTCGCGCGGCCAGTTCCAGCGCGAGCGCCATACCGTCGAGCTTACGGCAGATCGCTGCAATGATATGCGCGTCCTCGTCAGTTATGGCCAACGCGGCGCCGCTTGCGGCAGTTCGTTCGACAAACAATTGGGAAGCCGGATAGGAGAGAATGGTTTCGGCTGTAATTTCCGGATCGTCCGGTGCGCAGGCAAGGGTGTCGAGCTTGTAGATGCTTTCGCCTTCGATCCTGAGAGCTTCGCGGCTCGTGACCACGATGCGGACCTGCGGCGCGGCGTCGATTATGCTAGCTGCAAGGTCTGCCACGGTATCGACCACGTGCTCGCAGGTATCGAACACAAGAAGGATCCGCTTGTCACGGAGATAAGCGAGCAGGCTGGGGCGCACGTCATCGGAGCCGACGGGTATTCCAAGCATGGACGCGAGGGCGGGCGAAACAAGTGATGGATCGCTTAGCGTTCCGAAATCGGCAAGTACCGCGGCTCCATCGAACGTCGTCGCCAAATGATTGGCCAATGCAATCGCGACGGTGGTCTTGCCGACGCCTCCACTCCCTACGATGGATACGACGGGAAACCTCGACAGTCTCTCCGAGAGGTCGAGGATATCACCCTCGCGCCCGACCATGCGTTCCAAGCGGTTGGGGAGATTGGCATGCCTGAATTTCGCCGCGCCATCATCAGTCACCAGCACGTGGGCCGAGCCTGTGATGGGCGCGACGAAGCAGTAGCCGCGGCCGGGGATCGTGGTGATATAGCGAGCACCGTCCTGCCCATCGCCAAGGGCTTTGCGCAGCCCGGTCATGTGGAAGCGCAGATTACCCTCTTCAACGATAACGTCCGGCCAAATCCGGGACATCAAATCACTTTTGCTCAAGAGGGTGTTCGGAGCGGATACCAGCGCGATCAAAAGATCCAGGGCGCGGGCGCCAAGCTCGACCGGAACCCCTTCCTTCGCAAGCAGCCGCTGACCGACATTCAAACAAAAGGGGCCGAAGGACAGGTCACCTGCTGCATCGCCACCAGCCCGCGTCATGGCATTCCCCCTGACCACCTCCACCGCCCTCGTTATACTCCAACGCCTTCTTCGGAGCCATGGCGGCTCAACATTCGGTTTGCGCACTTCGAGTACTCAGACGAGATTGTAGAAGGCACGGATGTTGCCGTGTGTTGCCCGGCAGTATGGGCACTCATGCCGAGCCGCCTCAATCAAAAGTGATGCACTCTCGCGATCCAGCCCTGGCAGGTAGATGTCTAGGCGGACGCCGACGACGTATCCCTGGTCGTCCGAGGATAACTCCACATTGGCGTATATCCTGACATCTGCGTGGAGCTTGATCCGCCTAAGGTCGGCGACATGCTTCAGCGAACTTGCGAAACTCGCCGACCAGGCGATCGCGACAAGCTGCTCCGGGTTCGTACCGAGCCGATTGCCGGCAGGATTGGAAAGTCTGATATCGAGAGCACCGTCCGAGCTGCGGGCGAAGCCGTTCTCTCGGCTGCCAATCGTCTCTGTCCTGGCAGTATGCACATGTTGCATGATCGTACCCCGGGGAAGGAGGGAGGCGCGCGCCGTGCACGCGCCTGAAGTGGTCAGCCAGATTTCCGCAAGCTGCGGAACCCGGTCCGCACTTCATCGACAAAGAGCTTGGGCTGTTCCCAGGCCGCGAAATGGCCGCCCTTTGCCACCTTGTTGTAGTGGATGAGGTTGGGGTAGGCGGCCTCGGCCCACTTGCGCGGCGTCTGATAAAGCTCATCCGGGAAGACACTCACCGCGACAGGTACCTTGACGCCCTTGGGCGCAAAGAAGGCGAGCTTGTTTTCCCAGTAGAGACGAGCGGCCGACACACCTGTGTTGGTCAGCCAGAACAGCGTGACGTTGTCGAGTACGTCGTCGGGGCTCAGACCTTCTTTCTGGCCGTCAAAGGAGCGGGCGATCAGTTCAAGGCTCCGGGCATCGTGGTCGAGCATGTATGTCGCAAGGGCGATCGGAGAGTCGGCCAATCCAGTCAGCGTCTGCGGTCGCGTTCCCATCAGGAAGGCGTAGTACACGTGCTTGTAGAAGAAGACGAGCTGGTCGTACGTGCTCCGCTCTTCGTCGGACAAGCCCTCCGGAGCAGGAGCGCCGGCAAAGGATGCGCTGTTGATCTCCACGGGAATTGCTCCGGGCATGTTGGTGTGGATGCCGAGCAGTTCGGGTGGGGCTTGTACGCCGATCATGTCGGTGACCACTGCACCCCAGTCGCCGCCCTGGGCAACGAAGTTCTTGTATCCCAACCGACGCATCAGGGTAGTCCATGCGGCCGCCACGCGCTCCGGTCCCCAGCCGGTGGCGTCGGGCTTTCCGGAAAAGCCATAGCCTGGCATGGACGGGATGACGACGTGGAACGCGTCGGAGGCATCACCTCCATAGGCAGTCGGGTCGGTCAGAGGGCCAATGATCTTCAGCTGCTCGACGATCGAGCCCGGCCAACCGTGCGTCACGACCAGCGGCAGTGCGTTTTCGTGCTTCGAACGAACGTGGATGAAGTGGATATCCAGGCCATCGATCTCCGTGAGGAAGTTCGGCACGGCATTGATCCGGGCTTCGACCTTGCGCCAATCATACTGGGTCTGCCAGTGCCGCAAGACCTGCTTGATGGTCTTCAGCGGCACCCCTTGCGAGAAGTCGCTCACCGTTTCTTTCTCCGGCAAGCGGGTTCGGGCCAGCCGATAACGTAGGTCATCAAGATCAGCTTCTGGAACGTTGACCCGGAACGGGCGGATCGCTTCGGGATCGCTCGCTGCAATAGAGCGGTCGGGGAACAGGTTTGCGATGCCGAGTGCGGCGGCGCCAGTTGCGGCCGCGCCTAAAAGCCGGCGTCGGTTCACGTCGATAACTTCGGTTCTGGTGGTGGTCATGGTCTCTCTCCTCGAGAAATGGCGATTGAGAGTCTGCACCGTTGTGCTGCCCTAAAAGCTACGCCGAGGAGGTCCGACGCTCACGTTAGGCGTTGTTAATCCTTGTTTGTTGGAGCGCCGCATCAATCAACGTCTAACAACGCCTAACGTGCGATTTCGGTCGTGCGGCAGTACCTCTGTTGGCAGCACAACGGTGCAGACACTCAACCAACACAGAGGAGTTTCGCCATGACACACAAGGTTCTTTTCACCGGTAAGACCCACAACACAAACGGTCGCGATGGCGGCGCACGCAGCAGCGATGGCCATCTGGACATCAAGATGAAGCAGCCACATCCGGCAGCCGAAAACCTGTTCGGTGCCGCCTGGTCCGCCTGCTACATGGGCGCTATCGAGTATGCGGCGTCGCTGAAGCACATCAAGCTTCCGGCCGGAGTCGCGGTTGACGCCGAGATTGACCTGAATCTGGAGGAAGGTTCGTACTTCCTTAGTGCTCGCCTCAACGTAAGCGTTCCTGGCATCGACCCCGCAGTGGCAACCGAGCTGCTGGATGACGCCCACAACATCTGCCCGTACTCGAAGGCAACACACGGCAATGTCGATGTCGTGACGACCCTTATGTGAACGGAAACCCGCCTGGTCTGCCGCTTTGGTGGGCCAGGTGGGCAAACCTTTGATGTAGGAGGATTCAATGGACAAGGCATTCCGACGACCCGAAGCCAGCCGTGATTTCGCCGAACTGCTGGACACGACAAGCTACACGCCCTTACCCGATGACTGGCTGATCGGAATCACCGACGTCGTCGATTCAACCTCGGCTATTGCCCGAGGGCACTATAAGGATGTGAATTTCGCCGGTGCGTCGGCGATTGCGGCGTTGGGCAATGCTTTCGGCAACTTCGACTTTCCATTCGTGTTTCGCGGCGACGGTGCAGCATTTGCCTTCGACCCTGGTGCAAGAGGCACCGCGATCGGCGTCCTGCGCCGCGTCGCGGGCTATGCGCGCGATCAACTGCGGCTCGACCTCAGAATCGGCTTGGTGGAAGTCAAGGACATACGAGCGGCTGGAAGTGACGTGAAGGTCGCGCAATTCGCCGCATCGGAAACAGCCACATATACCATGTTTGCGGGCGGCGGGCTGAACTGGGCTGACAGGGAAATCAAGGCTGGAAATCACGCGCTCCTGCCATGCGAGGACTACACACCCCCCGATCTGAAAGGATTGACTTGCGAGTGGGCACCCATCCCAAGTCAGCGTGGAGATATCGTCTCCCTTCTTGTTGAGCCGCAGGATCATACGCGGCAGGAAGCCTTCACCGTGCTGGCAAGGCAATTGCTCACTGCGCTCGGTGCGAGGGACGGCTCATCGCGCCCCGTTCCCAACGATGTCGTGATCACGGACGACGTCGCTGACTATCTTGGCGGAAAGGGATGGGAAGACGTCGTTCTGAACTCGGACTACAGGAGGTACGACGATGTCCTTCGCCTGACCCTGGACTGTACGCCAGAGCAGATTGAGGACATTGAAGCGCTCCTGGCCTCGGCGAAAGATCGCGGTGAGGTCTATTTCGGAGTGCATCGTCAGTCTCACGCGCTGATGACCTGCCTCGTGCCGACCGGTGCTCCGGGCGCCCATTTGCACTTCCTGGACGGGATGAGCGGTGGGTACACGGCCGCTGCCGCATTGCTCGAGGCACAAAAGCATACTCATCAACCGCGCTGAAGTGAGCGTCAAAAATCGGCTTTAGACGCCGAAAATCCAAAGATTTATGACCACCAAGTTTCTCGAACATTAGAGATATTTATGACCCTTGACCGTTTCGCGCCAGCCATTTTTGTATTCCTTTGGTCGACTGGCTGGATCATCGCCAAGTACGCGGCGCTTCACTCCGAGCCCTTCACATTTCTCACGATCCGCTATGCGCTGTCGGCGGTCGCCTTCTTCACCATCTGCCTCGCCATCAGGACCAAATGGCCCAGTGGCGCATTGGCGTGGCGGGCAGTCTATTCCGGCGTTTTCCTACACGGCTGCTATCTCGGGGGCGTCTGGTGGGCGGTGGCGCACGGCGTTCCTGCCGGCATCTCTGGCATCATTGCCGCAATGCAGCCGCTCCTGACGGCCATGGCAGCCAGCTTCCTCATCGGCGAACGGTTACGGTCGTCACAAACGGCGGGTCTGGCGCTCGGCTTCATTGGTATCGCTGTGGCCATCTCGCCAAAGCTCATGCAACCCGGCGTGTCCGATCTCCTTCATGCTGGCATTCCGCTCGCCGTCAACCTGGCTGCGATGTTCTCTGTCACCTACGGGACAATCTACCAGAAGAAGCACCTTCAAAATGGTGACCTGACCGCCATCGCGACGTTGCAATATCTGGGGGCATTGGCCCTTACCGTTCCCTTTGCGCTCACCTTCGAGACGTTTCGGTTCGACGGTGCCGTAGAGACCTATCTTGCTCTTGCCTGGTCGGTGTTCGGAATATCGGTGGGCGGCATTGCCTTGCTTCTCTATTTGATCCGCCGGGGCCAGGTTTCGCGCGCTGCGTCCCTGATCTACCTCTGCCCGCCTACGGTGGCGGTCCAGGCCTTCATCGCATTTGGAGAACCTCTTACCCCTCCACTGATCGTTGGCACGGCAATAGTGGTTGCCGGGGTCTACCTTACCAATCGGAAGGCACCTCGCGCCGTGAAGGCATGACCTGTTCTGCGCGCAGCGGCTATGGGCCACTACGCGCAGAGAATTTTCAGCTAGCTTTCCGCAGGCTTCGCAATCCTGTCCGAACCTCGTCCGTGAAGAGCTTCGGCTGTCCCCAAGCCGCTAAATGTCCGCCCGAAGGCGTAGTAGACATGCTTATAGAAGAGCGCGAGCTGTTCGTAGGTTGCCTTCTCCTTGCCAGATAGATCGGTCAATTGCTCGTCCGAGCTTTGAATCGGAAAGGTCTGATGGCCCCGCTGTCCGCGGCGGACACGGCACTTTTTCGAATGCCGACGAAAGGCCACTAGCCATCCGCAACTCCAGGATCGTTGTATTGACGAAACTCGCCGCCTAGAATCCCGGCCCATGTTTCAGGGGTATGGGGCGTGATCACGGAATTCGCAGGTCATGTCAGGGAGAGAAACCGGAGCATCATGGTCGAGCGCGAAGTTGAACGCCCTGGTTCGCCGGACGGCGGAAGCTTCTGGCGGCACCACCGGGCTCGGCCGTAACCGGGATCGCGATGAACTTCGGGTTTTTCGAGCTCGGCCGATTTGCTGTGTACTATCGGCAGCAGTTGGGGAAGCCCCCTCGACTGCGTTCGCGCGAGTGAGGGGTATCGGTTCTCTCAGGAGAAAGTGTCCTCAGGTGACGGTCGACCCGCCCGCGTAAAGTAGGTGTGTCGCCCAAAAACGCCCCAGAGCTGTCGGGACATATGCGCTCTTGCAGCTCATCCAACCAAGGAGACTCCACATGAGTAATACCGAGGTTCGTAGCGAGACTTCACAGCCTACCGTGGTGCGCGGCGTCGACATGAAGCTGGAAGTGGTCGTAATCCCCGTTGCCGACGTCGATCGAGCCAAGAGCTTTTACGCCGGCCTTGGCTGGCGGCTAGACGGCGACTTCGTCGCAGGTAACGACTGGCGCGTGATCCAGTTCACGCCGCCCGGTTCGGGATGTTCGGTCATCTTCGGCAAGAATGTTACATCGGCTGCGGCCGGCTCCGCGCGGGGCCTATACCTGATAGTCTCCGACATCACCGCGGCGCGCGAGGAACTGGTGGCACGCGGTGTGCGGGTCAGCGAAGTGTTTCATGCAGGACAAGAGCAAACGGGCAGCGACGAGCCGTACCTTTTCGGGAGCCGGAGAGTACGCGGCCGTGATCCGGAGCGCCGCACCTACCGGACCTACGCTTCGTTCAGTGATCCTGACGGAAACGGTTGGTTGTTACAGGAGGTCACCAATCGCTTGCCGGGACGCATAGACAAGGGCGGGGCGACCTTCGTCTCCTCTGGCGAACTCGAGGCCGCGCTGCGACGGGCATCGGAGGCGCATGGCGAACACGAGAAACTGACCGGGCAACACGACGAAGGCTGGCCAAGCTGGTATGCGGAATACATGGTGCGGGAACAAACAGGGGAGCCTTTGCCGACCTAAGCTCGGTCGATCTTTCTCTGTCCTGACGGTCTGATGTTCGGCTGTTCCGGCTTTGCGCGGAGGCCTTGTCGCGAATCGGCCTCCGCGCCATGTTTGTGCAATGGAACAGCCGGATAGATATTTCTCAAAGCTGACGCCTTATGCGTACAGGGTTTTCCAAGGCGACTTGGTGGAGCAGGTTGGGGCGCTTTGCTACCGGAAATCTCTCCGCGGTATCGAGATCCTTCTCATCACAACCCGTGAAACAAAGCGATGGACCATCCCCAAGGGATGGCCAGTTGACGGCACAAAGCCGTACCAAGCTGCGGAGCGGGAGGCGTGGCAAGAGGCTGGCGTCAGGGGAAAGATCAGAAAAAAGACGTTTGGTCATTACAGGTATTCGAAGTATCTGAAGGGCGACGAGCCTGTCACTTCGGTCGTCGGCGTTTATCTGCTCGAGGTCAGGCGGGAGCGCTTGCAGTTTCCGGAGTGAGGCCAGCGAGAGCTGATTTGGCGGCATCCGAGAGAAGCGGCGATCCTGGTGAAAGAACCAGAACTCAAACATTTGATCTCCAAGTTGGGGCGAAAGTGGCAAGCCAGACTCGCTAGCACCTGATCAGCCGTCCTTGCCGGCCAGCGGTTCCGACCAAAGTGGCAGGACGCGCATGGCGAGCGAGAAACGCCCGATTTTGGTGTGACTTCGATGGCCTGGGCTGCGAAGTTAGGCTACATTTCCGACGCACCCTTGAACTTTGCCCTCCAATTCGGAATCGCCGGAACAGTCCTTCGGGGTCCTTCGTGGTGCATCAGCACGTTGCCTTGGCCAAAGGCAACGCTCAATTGCTCGCGCTCGGGCGAGCAATGAGCGAAGGAGGAGCGGAAAAATGTCTTTACGCAGGATTTCCACGATCGTCGCAGTATGTGTCGCCGCACAATTCGCGCATCCGCTTGTTGCCTCGGGTGGCGAACTTGAAGAAGTCGTCACCGTTTTCGAACACGAATTGCCCAATAGCCCTGGCAAAAAGCTCGTCGCTCTGGTCGTCAATTACGGACCCGGCGGCAAATCCGACGCGCATACTCATGCCAAGTCGGCGTTCATCTATGCACGCGTCCTGTCTGGCTCTATCCGCAGCAAGGTCAATGACGAAGACGAGAAGGTCTATAAGGTGGGGGAGCAGTTCTTCGAGCTACCTGGATCGAAGCACAAGGTAAGTGAGAACGCGAGCACGACTGAGCCTGCCTCGCTTCTCGCCGTTTTCATTGTTGAAGCAGGAGACGAGCCGCTGACGTCCGCCGAGAAGTGAGGTCCGGATCGCAGTAGGAAGTCGACGCTTTACGCATAGCGACCCGCAACCGGAGGACAGCCCAGATGTCAGATGGCCCGCAGCGCTTTTCGGGAGAAGTATGGCGCATTCACGAATTCGGCACGCCCGATGTGATGAAGCTGGAAGAAGTGGAGGTGTCCACGCCCGAAACGGACGAGGTGATCGTGAGGGTATATGCTGCGGGCGTCGGACCATGGGACGGATGGATTCGCTCTGGCAACAGTGCGCTTCCCCAGCCCCTCCCTCTCATTCTTGGCTCCGATATATCCGGGGCGATCGTCGCCGTCGGACGCGGCGTCGATCACTTGCAAATCGGCGATCAGGTCTACGGCGCGACGAACAAGCGGTTCTGCGGCGGGTATGCGCAATATGCGGTCGCCAAAGCCTCCATGCTTGACAAGAAGCCGGCATCGATCGCCCACGTGGCTGCAGCGTCGCTGCCAGTTATCGCTGTTACGGCGTGGCAAGCGTTGTTCGACCAAGCCGGTCTGGTGCAAGGTCAGACGGTATTGATCCATGGGGCGGGGGGAAACGTCGGAGCCTTTGCCGTCCAGTTCGCCAAACACGCTGGACTGAACTCGATCTGCACAGCTTCGTCGGAGGACATCGAGCGGGTTCGCTCATTGGGAGCAGGGCGCGTAATCGACTACACGGCAACACGCTTCGAGGAGGAGGTCCACGATGTAGATGCCGTGATGGATTTTGTGGGCGGAGAATCCCAAACGCGGTCGTTCAATGTGCTGAAACGCAGTGGAGCATTGATTTCGGCCGTGTCCATGCCGGACCAGGCTCTCGCGGAACGACATGGTGTGACAGCGAGGTTCTTTCTGGTCGATGTTTCCACCGAGAGCCTCCGGCGGATCTCTACCCTCATTGACGAAAACGCCCTCGAGGTAAACGTCGGCGTTAAAGTTCCATTCGAGCAAGCACGGGATGCCCATCTTATGCTTGAAGGCCAACTCCCTCGACCCAAAGGCAAGATCGTGCTCGTAGTCGATCCAACGTGAGCGCGAGGAGTGCCCCGAGCCAATGGAGGCCATCCGCCATGCATGTGGGCAGTGTGTCGAGAGACGACGTAGGCGATCTTGGCGCATTCGGCCAGAGCGAGAAATCGTGCGGGCCTGCGTTGTGACACCAGTTCGGTCGCAGCGATGAAGGTGCAGATCGATCCGTGGTTCATCGCGAACCCGAGGAGGAAGCCCAGCGCTCCAATCAATCCGAAAATCGCCCACGTCTCAAAGAGCGCGCCAATGCCGTGGGACAATTCGTTCACGGTACCAATCCTCCATACCATCAGTGAAGAAGATCGCGGTGGCACAATGGCGCGCATTTCAAGTTTATTGAATGGCGACGCCCCGAAGAGGGCGCTCGCTTTAAAGGCTGGTATTCAAAGCTCGTTGGCCCTCAGGTTCGCGTGAACCGGATTGCGATAAGGGAATCCATCGCAATCCAGAGCGACAGTGCTAGAAGACCGACGTCCTTGAGAAGGAACTGGCCTGGCGCGACCGAGATCGCGGGGAACCCGAGTTCCGGGACGACCACGCCTGGGGTTGTAATCATGAAACTGATCGTGGTGACGAACAGGCCAGATGACAGCACGCCTCCAACCAGCGAGTAAACCGGGCTGACAAGCCTCGCGGCTATAAGTGCTCCAATGCTGATTTCGAGTATGCCGAGGAAGCTCGAAAAACCTCGCACACTCAGGATTGAGTACATCCAGCTTACCAGCGGGTTGTTGCTGACCAGATCCACAAGGCCTTGCGCCTCGTAGGCGGTGAATTTCATGCCGCCGAACCAAGCGTATATGACAGTGATCGCTACATAAAGGCCAGCTGTCGTTGCCGTACGCGCGTAAGTCTCTGCTAAATGCTGGATGCTTTCGATGCGCTTCGATTTCGGCTGAATGCCGATGTGTTGAATAATTTCGGTCATTTTCTTCTCCCATTGGCTGATGATAGCGCCGAGCTTTCGTCTCGCTCGAGTTTAACGATACCGATTTGTATCGTTCGGAGACAAATACTACCGATCTGTTTCGGTAGCGAATCACGAATCCGCGACTAGGCCGGCGCCTGGAACGCCGCAACGGTATTGCGTCGGCTTCCACGAACGACTATTTAACGATACAGATCAGTTGTGAAAGGTAGGGCAATGCGGCGGTCGGAGATCAAGAACCATTTGCTGGAGACCGCTCTGCGGCTTTTCAATGAGTATGGATACCACGCGACTGGCATCGACTTGATTGTCTCGGAAAGCGGCGTCGCTAAAACCACCCTTTACCGGCACTTCGAAACAAAGGAGGAGCTGATCGTCGCGGCACTGGAGCGGCGCGACGAAGCAGATCGTCGTGAGATGCGCGAGTTCGTGGAAACGTGCGCAAAGGATCCCGTCGAGCGAATTCTGTCGACGTTCGACTTTCTGGAACAATGGTTCAAGGACAAAGAGTTTAGAGGTTGCGGCTTTATGGCTGCTGCGGGAGAACACAAGGACATCGCCGATCCCGTGTTTCGAGCTGCGGAGATGCACAAGCGTCTGTCACTCGCATACTTCGAGGAGCTCGCTCACGCGGCGCGATTCCGTGACCCTCGGCGTGTGGCGGACGAAATCAACCTTCTCCAGGAAGGAGCAACGGCCGTAGCCCAAATTACTCGCTCGGTGGAGCCTGCCCGCCAGGCGAAGCGGATGGCAACGGCGCTTACCGCGACGATAGAGCGCTGTTAGCCAGTACTCAGGAGCCGCGGCACATCGAGAGCGGGTGGTCGGTGATGGGGCGGCGTGAGCCCGATGTAGTCGGGTTAGCTTGTTCTAGCTGCATTTTCGAAATGAGCCGACCACTGTTCCGTTCGCGCTTCGTCGCGGGCTTTGTAGGCCTGGATTGCCCGTTCGAGGCCAAGGAAATCAGATGTTTCCGTGTTGGTGCCGATCTCAGCCAGCCGCATTGTGTACCATGCTGTAACCCCACCCTCCGGGGCATCCGAAAACTTTGGAAAGGCTGGCTCCGATTTCTTTTGTTCTTTCCAGAGATTGGGCAGCGAAGGTTCGAGGACGAGAGCACGCGCGAGACCGACCATATCAACTGCACCGCTCGCCACGGCGTCTTCGGCCTGCGCGCGCGTCTTGAAGCCTCCTGTCAGCATAAGAGGCTTCGTCATCATAGCGCGCGCACGTTTTGCGAATTCGAGGAAATAGGGTCCACGTCCGGACCTGTCGGAAGCGGACTTGGCTCCAGGAAAGTAGGTCCCACCGCTGATGTCGATCAGGTCGATCGAGGTTCGGTCCAACGCCGCCACGACCTTGAGCGCGTCTTCCTCGTCGAATCCTCCCTCCAGTTCGTCAGAAGAATTGAGCTTAACGGCAATCGGGAAGCTCGGTCCGACAGCGGCGCGGGTTGCATCGATGGCTTCCAGCAAGAGCCGCATACGGCTGGCGATCGCGCCCCCGTACCCGTCCGTCCGCTTGTTAAACAGAGGCGAAAGAAACTGACTGAGCAAAAACCCATGTGCCGCGTGAATCTGCACACCTCCAAAACCAGCCTCCTGCGCCAACCGGGCTGTGGCCGCAAATTGTGATGGCAGTTGACCTATTTCCTCGGATGTTATTTCCACGCAGCGCAGTCCCGGCAGGTCGAAAGCAGTCGGCCCCTTTGGTTTGCTGGTCGGTGCGTAGGCAAGCGCTCCTGCGTGGCCGAGCTGTAGCCATAAGCTTGTGCCGTTTTCGCTGCCATGAAGGGCAAGTTTCCGGAACCGTTCAAGGTCCGACGCTTCGTTAAGTACCAGGTTGCCAGGGTTCTCGGCGTAGCCGGAGGTGAGCTGCACTTCGCCGATTATCGAGACGGCCAACCCACCTTCGGCCCAGCGTTGATATAGCCGCGTCTGCGCAGCGGTCGGATGGCCAGTTCCGTCCCCTAGGGAGTCCGACATCGCGGATTTCGCAATTCGATTGTTCAGTGTCAAACCGCAAGGCAGCGGAAGCGGCTCGAACAGAGGTCCATTCGTTTGCGATAGAGGATCCACGACAAATTACTCCGGCGTTTATTAGTTATCGACGAAAACGAGTTGCACAACAACTTCGGTGCTGCGCTTTTGCTGGGAGGCGTAACCCCTACGCCTCCCGTCGTGCCAGCAATCAGAGCTCGTCCGGTCCTGCGCGGTAGACGAGAAACTTATTGCCCTCAGGATCACGGAAATAGGCACAGTAAGGGTCGGCGCCATTCTCGCCTCGCGGACCGGGAGCACCTTCGTCTTGGCCACCGAGTGCCAAGGCTGCCGCGTGGACTTCCTCAACCTGGGCGCGGGAACGGGCCTCGAAAGCCACCATGCCACCGTTGCCGACAGTCGCTGGTTGTCCGTCAAACGGCTTGATGACGCCGAACTCAAGGGTCCTGTGGCCGTAATAGACGGCACGACCAGGCTGGACCAGAACGCGCCCGATGCCGAACACGGAAAGCAGTTTGTCGTAGAATGAAGAAGCGGTTTCCAGATCGTTTGTGCCAACGGTCGAATGGCTTGGCAAGCCGTGCACTCTGTCCGTTTCGACGGCCGTTTTACTCTTTGCAGTGTCGTTCATTTCAGTTCTTCCTTTCACTCTTGGTCGAATGGCTGCATCTTTTGCGGCCGATGGCTCCAAGGCATCGACGGTCCTCCGAACCGGAAGAGACCAGGTCATTTTTGTCTGCCTTGGAGGGTCCAGCATCCATGCTCAGGTTGAAGATATGTTGCGTATACACTACATAAGTTACCTCTCGAGTTTGTGGAGGTTGAACGATGGATGATCGAATTGATCCCGAGTCGTATATCGTTGGCGAAGTCGTATCCGGATGCCTGATGACCAGGGCCAGGCGCATCTCCAGGGTGGTAACAAACATCTATGACCAGGAACTGCGGAACCATGGCCTGACCGCATCCCAGTTCTCCATGCTCATCATGATTGCAAAACTGGGAGGTGCCAGCCGCTCGGAAATCGGCCGTGCAAATTTCCAAGACCGGACGACGTTGACGCGCAGCCTCGCACCGCTCCTCAAGGAAGGCTGGATCGAGGAGCTTCCGACTAAGGGCGGCCGCAGCCGTCCGGTCGTCATTTCCTCTGCCGGGAAGAAGCTTCTCAGCGAGGCGGCTCCCGCTTGGCGCGAGGCGCAGCGCAAAGCAACCGCTCTTGTTGGCAACAATGGTGCAGAAGCAATCATTGACATAGCCGAAAACCTTCCAAGGGAGGACGAACCGACATAAGGCCGCTTGTGGCTGCGCTCTAATTCGCGGCGTGGATTTCCGCCACGACCATGCGGCGAAGCGTGATATCGGGGGTTAGGTCAATGTAACCGATCTCGGTGGGGTTGTCCGCGGAAGCAGCGCCGGCTCCGACGGTAGCGGTGAGCGCGACCGAGAAAAAGAGTGGTATAGAGCGTTTCAGCATCTCAAGGCTCCTTATGGTATGGGGTGGACGCCAGGCCAATTTCGATGCGTCCGTTATGATGCATATGCAACATAATATCAACATCGCAGGAACCTCCGCAGCGGACGATTTTGTATTGGATTGTATCCAAACGTGCGCCGGACGACGCTTCGTTACATTTCAGTCGCCTCGAAAAACAAACCGGATACCGAATGGCCTGATTTTGGGTTGCAAGCACGGTGCAGTCGCACGAGCTCATTATCAACCAAGGAGCAATCCAATGAACGCACGACGTATCGTTTCCGCGGCTCTGGTTATCGCCGCTTTCGCCTTCCAGATTGCAAGAGCCGATCAGCCTGAAATTCGACGGACGGACTTGGTAAAGGAGGACATCAGCATTTCCGGCAAGGAAGCCGTGCAGGTGCGGGTCGACTTTGATCCAGGCGCATTCGCGGTAAACCACCGGCACCCTGGCGAGGAGGTGGCCTACGTTCTTCAGGGAACACTCGAGTACAAGCTTGAGGGAAGGGAAGCCGTTACACTGAAGGCGGGGCAATCCCTGTTCATCCCGGATGGTGTTGCCCATTCCGCTCGAAACGTGGGGGATGGCAAGGCGTCGGAGCTGGCGACTTACATCGTCAGCCGGAATGCTAAGCTCGTTGAACCTGTGAAGTAATTCACCAGAAGGGAGGAAATGTCATGACCCTGATCGCAAAAACCGCTGCCACGGATCTGTCTCGCCGCGCTCTCTTGTTTGCGGGAACGGCTGCCGCTCTGTCCACTGCGATTTTACCGTCGTTTGCCAATGCGACGGAGCCCAGAATGGCCAAAGCAGGTTCCACAGGTGAAATACGACCGTTCAAGGCTGAGGTTCCGGAATCTGCGCTACTCGATTTGCGGCGGCGGCTTGCGGCAACGCGCTGGCCGGACGGGCAAACTGTCACCGACCGCTCCCAGGGCGTTCCGCCGACCAGACTGTGGGAACTCGTCGAATATTGGCAGACCGATTACGATTGGCGGGACGCCGAGACTAGGTTGAACGCATTCCCGCAATTTCTGACTGAAATCGACGGGCTTGATATCCATTTCATTCACGTTCGGTCCAAGCATCAGAACGCTTTGCCGTTGATCATGACACATGGCTGGCCAGGTTCGGTTTTCGAACTCCTCAATGTCATTGGACCGTTGACCGATCCGACTATGCACGGCGGCAAGGCCGAAGACGCCTTCCATCTCGTGCTGCCGTCCATCCCCGGTTTCGGTTTTTCGGAAAAGCCGAGCGTGACCGGATGGAACCCGCAGCGCATCGCGGGCGCATGGGACGTGCTCATGAGGCGTCTCGGTTATAGCAGCTACGTCTCCCAAGGCGGTGATTGGGGAGCAATTATCTCCGATGCGCTTGGTCGCCAGGCTCCTGAGGGCCTCCTCGGCATTCACGTCAATCGCATCGAACGGGCAACAACGTTCCCACCGGACGCTGCCCAGGCATTGAAGAGTGGTGCTCCAGCGCCGGCTGCTCTCTCTACCGACGAGAAAAAGATCTTCGGCGAAGCAAGGGATTTCCTGAACAACGGCTTCGGGTACGCGGCCATCATGAACACCCGTCCGGAGACTGTCGGTTACGGCATAGCCGACTCGCCAGTTGGGCTTGCTGCCTGGTTATACGACAAGATCGCCGACTGGGTATTCACCCGCGGTGAGCCAGAAAAAGCGCTGTCAAAGGACGCGATCCTCGACAATATCACCTTGTACTGGCTGACCAACACGGGGCCGTCCAGCGGCAAAATCTATTGGGAGAACACGGTCTCAGGCGCAAAGCTTACAGCTATTCAGGTGCCCGCTGGCGTGACCATCTTTCCCGGAGAGGTGTACAGGCCGCCGAAGGAGTGGCTGGTCAGGGCGTATCCGAAGCTGATCTACTACAACCGAGCCTCCAGGGGAGGTCATTTCGCGGCGTGGGAAGAACCCAACCTGTTCAGCCAGGAGATCAGGGCGGCATTTATTAGCCTGCGATCTTGAAGGGGGTCGCCAAACTGCGCCGCGCTCTCGGGCGACATTTATCGCTTCCTTGACTAACCTCGTCGCGAGCGGATTTCAGCGGGAAGGGGACATCGTGCATTCCGTAGCTCAACAGCTCTTAGATCTATCCGGTGACATGCTTTCAGATGTCATGCCATTCGATCCCAGACTACCGACATGCGCTTCATCTCGCATCCTCACACAACCAACCGCCGTTCCGTTCCGGTAAGCAACAACCCTTGGAACAAGCCTGGGGCGACAAGGGTTAATCCTTCGATAGGACAGTTCGGAGAAGACACCATGTCGTTCAATGTACTAATCGTCGAAGACCAACCGCTCGTGGCGCTCAACCTGCAGGACACGATAGAGGAACTCGGACATCGTCCTGTTGGGATCGCGAGCAACATGTATCAGGCACTCATGCTTGCCACCGACGCGGACATGGCGCTCGTGGACGTGAATCTCGAGGATGGCCCTACTGGACCCATTGTCGGGCGGACATTGGTGGAGGCCGACGTGACGGTGCTTTTCATGACCAGTGATCCAGGTGCGCTTCGAGGCGGAGTGCCAGGGGCGCTGGGAGTGATCCAGAAGCCGATTTTGGATTTGGAACTCGTGGAAGCGATCCAGTATGTCGCCGATCGGCGAGCTGGTCGAACGGACATCCCGCCACCGAAGAGTCTGGTCGAGTTTGATGCGGTCTGACGACAATCGGGAGTCCGCAGACCGGCTTGCGCCCGGATGGAAGTGGTTACCTTCATGGAGGCCTCCTGCCTAGCGGTATTGCCGGGCATCGTTGGGCCATCAAGCATTGATCACGCCATACCCCTCCCGGAGCATTGCCAGTCAATACGGTCGACGACATGAGAACTTTATAGGCGATGGCCATCTTTATCTCTTCGAATCCGCCGACGTAGCAGTCCAACTTGGGCTGAAGCTGATTGCCTTCTGGAGGCAACGTCGACCTTCCGTGGATCGGCGCTGCATCGCGCAAACGCCAGCGTCCGCCGCTCCTCGCAACTCATCGCCTGGCGACCAACCTCGGTCCCCTTGCTCGAAGCCGACCCGCGTGATATAAACTGAACTAGATGGTTCAGTTTTCAGCTAGCCTTGACACCTGCTTTGCCGCGCTCTCGGACGCCACCCGACGCGGCGTTCTGGAACAGCTTGGAAGTGCGGATGCTTCGATCACGGAGCTTGCAAAGAAGTTCCACATGACCCTCACAGGCATGAAGAAGCACGTCGGCGTCTTGGAGCAGGCGGGGCTTGTGACAACGGAGAAGGTCGGCCGCGTGCGGACCTGCAGGCTCGACCCGCTCGGGCTCGAGGAGGGGGCGGCCTGGATTGAAGCGCGCCGCCAGATCTGGAACGCACGCTTCGACGCGTTGGATGAAGTCGTCGAGACCCTGAAACGGAAGGAGAGAATCGATGGGCTACAGAGCGAGTAACGACCGCACCGGGGTCGAACGGAGGTCCGAGCGCGAACTTGTCGTGACGCGCACCTTCAACGGTCCGGTTCGCCTTGTGTTCGACGCGTGGACCAAGCCCGAGTTGTTCAAACTGTGGTGGGCGCCGAAGTCGTGCGGCGTGCCCATGCTTTCGTGCGAGATGGATGTGCGCACCGGAGGCAGCTATCGCGTCACGTTCGGACATGATGCCTCTGACTCCATGGCCTTCTTCGGCAAGTATCTGGAAGTGTCACCACCGTCGCGCCTCGTCTGGACCAATGACGAAAGCGACACCGCTGCCGTCACGACTGTGACCTTCGAGGAAAAGGATGGCGGAACGCTGCTAGTCCTGCAAGAACTGTATCCCTCGAAAGAAGCGCTCGACGAGGCTTTCGTCGGCATGGAAGACGCGATGCCAGAGCAGTTCGCGCAGTTGGATGAACTTCTCATCTCCCTTGGCGCCAGCGTCTAAAAGTGCCGCCCTTCAAGTCGATCGGCCATGTCATCAAAACGGCACGAAGTAGGGAGCCGGTGCAGTGGGACTGCCTGATGACGTCGGGTGTTCAGCGCGACGTTTGATTTCCGATTCCCGCAGATTGCGGACTATTGCAAAGTTAGAAGAGGCTTCAAAGCGTCGAGCAGGGCATTCGGATACGTCGCCGCATGACGAAAACGGACGGCGTACAAGAACGAGGCAGATTGCCAACGCCTCCTTGAACGGCTCCGCCATGCGGTCTCCAGGAATAGCTATCGATCGCGACAGCCGCGCAACGACTCGCTGATGCAACGTCCGCGACCTCCGCTCCCCACAACTCACCCCGCACAGCGCGTAACCGCTGCGCCGCATCATTCGAAAAGGTCGGGATGATCCGCTTCTATTTGCGGTAGGTCTGACAGGATGCCGTTGAGATGCGCGCACATCGCGGATGCCGCAGCATCGGCGTCGCGACTGTCGATGGCGGTGATGATGGCCTCATGCTCGGCGATCAGCCGCATCATGGAATCGGGGTGGCGAAGCTGGAGATTGCAGACGCGATCCATATGGGCTTTGATGTCGGCAATCGCATTCCAGGCAAGGCTACAGCCGGCGCCTTCCGCGATTGCGATATGAAACTGCTCGTCCTCGCGTCTGAATGCGTTGTGGTCATGGGCCTCCATGGCAGCGGTCTGCCGGGCAAGAATTGTGTCGATCCGGCGCCGTGTCCAGCTGTCGAAACTGTCGCTGGCGCGACGGACAACGGCGGTCTCAAGCGCTTCGCGGACGAAGCGCGCCTCCATCATCTGCCGCGCCGAGATCCTGACGACCACAGTGCCCCTGTTCGGGCGCACATCGACCAGCTTTGATTTTCCGAGCGCGATGAGGGCCTCTCGCACGGGTTGGCGCGAGACGCCCATGCGTGTGGCGATATCCTGTTCCGACAACCGCGTGCCCGGGGCCAATTCGAGCTTGATGATCGCCTCCCGCAGGTCGCGCTCGACCTGTGCTGCTGCGGTCTCGCCGGTCTCAATCTTCAAGGATTCAAGGTTCATGTCTTTCGTCGCCGTCATGCGTTGACATCCAATTTAAACCACCATACAGTACCATACAATTCAAACGCAACATAAATCCGGTGGCTCAAAACCGGGTAAAAGGGAGGGCCGGCACGATGCGTCGGCTTGCAGGGTAACGTGCTGTCCAATTTCATTGCGCCTGATTCCAGTGATCCGCGGCTGAACATTAAATCCCGCTACCAGATGCTTGTCGATGGCAAGTCGGTGGATGCCGCATCGGGCCGTACGATTGACCGCGTCAGCCCGGGGCATGCGGGTGTCGTGGTCGGTACATGGCCGGAAGCCTCGGCTGACGATGTGCGCTTGGCAATCGCGGCTGCGCGTCGTGCCTTCGATACAGGTCCCTGGCCGCGCATGTCGGGCGCGGAGCGCTCGCGCCTGATGTTCAAGGTAGCGGACTTGATCCTCAAGCGCCAGGAAGAACTGGCCTTGGCCGAGAGCCTGGAGGTCGGCAAGCCGATCGCCCAGGCGCGCGGCGAGATCGGTTTTTGCGCCGACCTCTGGTCTTACGCCGCCGGTCAGGCGCGTGCTCTGGAAGGGCAGGCGCATAACAATATCGGCGACGATCGCCTGGGTCTGGTGCTGCGCGAAGCTGTCGGCGTCGTCGGCATCATCACACCCTGGAATTTCCCCTTCATCATCGCCTCCGAGCGCGTGCCGTGGGCGATCGGCGCAGGATGTACCGTTGTCCTCAAGCCGTCGGAATTCACCTCGGGAACGTCGGTCCGTATGGCGGAACTGGCACGTGAGGCCGGCATTCCCGATGGCGTCTTCAACGTCGTGACCGGCTACGGCGATCCGGCCGGCCAGGTGTTGGCCGAAGATCCCGGCGTCGACATGGTTGCCTTCACCGGCTCCGTGCGTGTCGGGACCAAGCTTGGCGAGATCGCCGCGCGCAGCGTCAAGCGCGTCGGGCTGGAGCTCGGCGGCAAGGGTCCGCAGATCGTCTTTGCCGATGCGGATCTCGAGGCCGCCGCCGATGGTATTGCTTACGGTGTCTATCACAATGGCGGACAGTGCTGCATTTCCGGCAGCCGATTGCTGGTCCAGGAAGGTATCCGCGACGCTTTGATGGAACGCCTGCTCGATATCTCGCGCAAGGTGACTTTCGGCGATCCCTTGAACGATCGCACGAAGATCGGGGCGATGATATCCGAAGCCCATGTCGGCAAGGTTCATTCCTATGTGGAAGCCGGCATTGCATCCGGCGCCGAGCTGCTGCTCGGCGGCGAGCGCGTCGGCAAGGAGGCCGGCATCTATTACGCTCCCACCGTGTTTGCCGGCGTGAAGCCCGACATGTCGATCGCCCGCGAGGAGATCTTCGGACCGGTGCTTTCGACCTTGACCTTCAAGACCGCGGACGAAGCCGTAGCGCTCGCCAATGCCAGCGAGTTCGGCCTTTCCGCTTCGGTCTGGTCCACCAATCTCGAAAACGCCATGCAGAGCATCCGCCGCATCCGCGCCGGCCGTTGCTGGATCAACAGCGTCATCGACGGCACGCCGGAACTGCCGATCGGCGGCTACAAGAAAAGCGGCCTCGGCCGCGAGCTCGGCCGCTATGGCTTCGATGAATATTCCCAGTTCAAGGGCGTGCACGTGACGTTCGGGCGACCGGCGCCGTGGTTCGGCTGACAGGGAACAAAGGGATAGGGCGTTTCTGCTTTTGGGAGAAGGCGGGACGTCTGGGAGGAAAATCTCGGCCGGCGTGATCTTTGGTCGGAGCCCGCCAGCCGAGACTTGGGTCTTTCGACCCCGCATTGCACATCCAAAGGGAGGATACGCAAATGAAATTGACCAGGTTGAAAACCGCAGCACTCGCCGCGGGTATCGCCACGATGATGACATCTACGGCATTAGCCGCCGACGTCAAGGCAACGATGATCATCTATCTCGATCCGAGTGTCCAGTTCTTCAACCCCGTGGTGAAGGGCGCGAAGGATGCGGCGGCACAGTTCGGCGTCGATCTCGACGTGCAATACGCAAACAACGATCCGGTTCGCCAGAACGACCTGATCGAGAGCGCCACGGCAGCAGGCGTCGATGGCATCGCTGTCGCCATCTCTTCGTCGGATGCCTTCGACGAAAGCATCTGCGCGGCCGTGAAGGCCGGCATCGTCGTCATCGGTTTCAACAATGACGACCTCGAAGGCGCGAAGGGCAATTGCCGCCAGGCCTATGTCGGCATGAACGAGTTCTCTTCCGGCTACGAGCTCGGCAACCGGATGATCAAGGAATTCGGCTTGAAGTCCGGCGACGTCGTTTTCAATCCGCGTGAAATTCCCGAGGCGAGCTTCGCGGTCGCGCGTGGCGGCGGAATCGAGAAGGCGATGAAGGAAAACGGCATCAAGGTCGAGACGGTTCGCGCCGGTCTCGATCCAGCCGAGGCGCAGAATATCATGGCGCAGTTCCTGATCGCCAATCCCGGCGTCAAGGCGCTGTTCGGAACGGGCTCTGTCACCTCGACGGTCGGTGCCGGTGCCATCAAGGACGCTGGCGTGAAGATCCCGTTCGGCGGCTTCGATCTGGCAGTCGAGATCGTTAATGCGGTTGAATCCGGCGCGATGTTCGCGACCATGGACCAGCAACCCTACCTTCAGGGCTACTACCCGATCGCCCAGATCGCGCTCTCGAAGAAGTACGGGCTGACGCCGACGGATGTCGACACCGGCCAGGGCGCCTTCCTCGACAAGTCGCGCATCAGCTCGGTCAAGCCGCTGATCGGCAGCTTCCGCTAAACGCGTTTCGTGGGAGCCTGCCGGTGATGCCGGCAGGTTCTCCGTCTTCAATCGATCGAGTACCAGACCGTGACACCAATTCTCGCAGAAAGTGCCGCGCCCCGGTCGCGGACGCAGAAGCAACCTATTCTCAGGCAGATCATGGCGATGCCGGCAGGCGCGATCTTCCTCGTCTTCATGACGCTGCAGATCGTCTGCATCGCAGGCGCCTTGCTCTATCCCGATCAGTTTCGCTATCTCTCGCCGCAGAACCTGACGATCCTGATGAAGGCAATTCCCGTGCTCGGCTGCCTGGCGCTTGGCGCCGGCGTGCTGATGATCGCAGGCGAGTTCGACCTCTCCATCGGTTCCGTCTACACCTTCACCGCCATCCTGATGGCGAGCCTCGTTGGCGCCGGATTGAGCGCCTTCATAGCCGCACCGCTCGGCGTGCTGGCCGGCATCATGATCGGGCTGCTCAACGGCCACATCACGCTGCGCTTCGGGCTGCCGTCCTTCATCGTTACCTTGGGCGGTCTGTTGTTCTGGCGCGGCGCGGTCCTGCTCTATAACGGCGCCGTCCAGGTGCGCTTCGACCCGGAACCGATCTTTACCAGCCTGTTCTCCGGCACGCTTTTTGGCATCAACGCGGCTTTCATCTGGATCGTTCTTTTCGTCGTCGGCTTCCACTATCTCGTCCACAGTCACCGTTTCGGCAACCACGTCTTCGCGACCGGTGGCAATCGCGGCGCTGCGGAGGCGATCGGCATTAACACCAACCGCGTCAAGCTCGTGGCATTCGCGATCGCCGGCGGCATGGCGGCAGTGGCCGGCATTCTTGCCACCGCCCGCGTCGGCAGCGTGCAGCCGGGGCAGGGCGCTGGATTGGAACTCCAGGCGATCGCCGCCTGCGTGATCGGAGGACTGTCGCTGCGCGGCGGGCGCGGCTCGATCATCGGCATCTTCCTCGGCGTGCTCTTGATCCACACCATCACGGACGTGCTGCTCCTGCTGCGCGCACCGGGCTTCTATCTCGACATGTTCATCGCGACGCTGATCGTGCTGGCCGCCATCTTCAACCATCTTATCGAGCGGCGAGGTCTTGCGTGATGTCGGCCACCAATCTTCTGGAACTACACAATATCTCGAAGAGCTTCGGCGCGCTGACGGCACTGCGCAATCTGAGCTTCCACATCGGCGAAGGCGAAGTGGTTGGCCTGCTCGGGGATAATGGCGCCGGCAAGTCGACGACGGTCAACCTGATCTCCGGCATTCACAAGCCGACGGACGGCTACCTCAGCGTCGACGGCAAGAAGACCGCCTTCACCTGCCGGTCCGATTCCGCCGATGCCGGCATCGAGACCATCTACCAGCATACGGCATTGGTCGATTCCCTCTCGATCACCCGCAACATCTTCATGGGCCGTGAACTCACCGATCGCTTCGGCTTCCTCAGGCAGCGCGAAATGCGCGAGATTGCCATGGAGGTGCTGCAGAACGCGGTCCACATTTCCGGCATCGATAGCCCCGATACGCTGGTTGGCAATCTCTCCGGCGGCCAGAAGCAGGCGGTCGCCATCGCCCGCGCGGTCTATTTCAAGAAGCGCGTGCTGCTTCTCGACGAGCCGACCTCGGCGCTGTCGGTTCGCGAGACGGAGGCGCTCTTGAACCAGGTGCTGAAGCTCAAGGCCGAGAACGTCTCCAGCGTCTTGGTGACGCACAACATTTACCACGCCTACCAGGTCTGCGACCGCTTCGTGATCATGAGCCACGGCACCAAGGTGTTCGATGTCGACAAGGCGGACACGACGATCAACCAGCTGACCGAATATGTCGTGCTCACCTGATCCCACCCAACAGACAGAAGGGGCATAGCCCGTGACCATTTCAGTGTCGGTACGCCAGGTCGTCGGACCCGAGGATGCCGCAAGGCGAGACACCCAGGGACTGCGCGACGGTTTCGTGATCGAGAACTTGTTTCGCCCAGGTGAGGCCAACCTCACCTACAGCCATCTCGATCGCATGATCGTCGGCGGCGTCATGCCGATTGCCAGTCCTCTTGAGATCGCCGCGATCGCACAGACCGGCACGGAGCGCTTTCTCGATCGGCGCGAGGCCGCCATCGTCAATATCGGCGGCGCCGGTACGGTCAGCGTCGCGGGTAAGCCCTACGAACTCGGCTTCCAGGAGGCGCTCTATATCGGAATGGGCGAAGGAGCCCTGAGCTTCGCCAGCAAGGATTCGGCGGCGCCTGCGCTCTTCTATCTGCTAAGCGCGCCCGCGCATCGGGCGTGCCCGACGGTGCACATCACCCGCGAGATGGCAAGGAAGGTGGTCGTGGGCTCGGCCGAGGAATCCAATGCCCGCACCATCAATCAGTATGTGCACCCAGATGTCTGCGACAGCTGCCAATTGCTCGTGGGGCTGACGATGTTCGAACCGGGCTCGGTCTGGAACACGATGCCGGCGCATGTGCACGATCGGCGTATGGAGGTTTATCTCTATTTCGGCATGCAGGAGACGACCCGCATTTTCCACTTCATGGGCGAACCCAGCGAGACCCGGCATGTCGTGCTGAAAAACCACGACGCGGTGCTGTCGCCCGGGTGGTCGATCCATTCCGGCGCCGGCACCGGCCGTTACGCCTTCATCTGGGCGATGGCTGGCGATAACATGAGCTTCACCGACATGGACAAGGTGCCGATGGAAGACCTGCGATGAGCCTTTTCGATCTTAATGGCCGCTGGGCCATCGTCACCGGCGCCAATACCGGCATCGGCCAGGCCATCGCGGTTGGCCTGGCTGAAGCAGGGGCCGACATCGTCGGCGTCGGCCGCTCAGCGATGGACGAGACAGCGGACGCGGTCGCATTGACGGGGCGCCGGTTCGTATCGCTGAAGGCTGACCTGTCCGATATCGGGGAGGCGAAGGCCGTTGTCGAACGCGCCCTTGCCGCCGGCGCCTCGCCCGATATCCTCGTCAACAATGCCGGCATCATCCGCCGCGCCGATGCGCTGGAGTTTACGGAGGAGGATTGGGATGCGGTGCTCGACACCAACCTGAAGTCCGTCTTCTTCCTCTGCCAGGCCTTCGCGAAGGCCGCAGTCGCACGGCAAGCGCCGGCGAAGATCATCAATATCGCCTCGCTCCTTTCCTTCCAGGGCGGCATCCGCATTCCGTCTTATACGGCTTCGAAAAGCGGGCTTGCCGGGATCACCCGGCTAATGGCGAACGAGTGGGCATCGAAGGGCATCAATGTGAACGCCATCGCGCCCGGCTACGTCGAAACCAATAATACCGAGGCGCTTCGCGCCGATGCCGAACGAAGCGCCGATATCCTCAAGCGCATCCCGGCCGCCCGCTGGGCGAAGGCCGAGGATATGGTGGGCACGGCGGTCTATCTGGCGTCGCGCGCTTCCGATTATGTTCATGGCACGGTGCTGCCGGTCGATGGCGGCTGGCTTGCCCGATAGGAGATGATAATGGCCGATCACTACACGCTTCCCGACGACATCACCTGGACCGAAGTCGCACCCGGCAACAGGCGCGCCGTTCTCTCGCACCGCCCGGAAATGATGCTCGTCGCCTTCAGTTTCGAGCCCGGCGCCATTGGTGCGCTTCATTCACATCCACACACCCAGGTAAGCTACGTGGCCGAGGGCGCCTTCGACGTCACCGTCGACGGCGTCACCACAAGGCTAGACGCCGGTTCCAGCTTCATCGTTGCTCCCAACCTCGTCCATGGCGTTGTCGCCGTTGAAAAGGGACTGCTGATCGACACCTTCACGCCAAGGCGCGACGATTTCCTTTAGGATGAGGCGCTTCTCCCAGAGGACGGAAGGGGCGCGCGGCTAGGTCCAGCGGATACGGCGAGTACTGGCAGAGTACGGCCGCATCCGACATTGCGGCTCGAAGCTGTCTGAAAATATCGCTGAGTCTCCCGGTAGTCAGACCGTTGCGGGACCGCAGAACTGACTATAGGTTTCGTCATCCAACCTTGACGGGAGCAAAAAATGCAAATCGATCTCACTGGAAAGAGGGCGCTGGTCACAGGATCAACGGAAGGTATCGGCTACGCAATTGCCCGCCAGCTTTCAAGGGCTGGAGCGGATGTCGTGGTCAACGGTCGGTCAGAAGACAAGACTGCAAAGGCCGCCGAACGGCTCAAGGGCGAAGGCGCCAGGGGCAGCGTCAAGTCTGCGGCCGCCGACCTCTCGACCGCCGAGGGGTGTGCGGCCCTGGTTGCCCAAGTTCCCCAGGTAGACATCCTGATTAACAACGCGGGCATCTTCCAGCCGATCGACTTTTTCGACGCGAGCGACGAGGTTTGGGATCGACACTGGCAGGTCAACGTCATGTCCGCCGTCAGGCTGGCCCGCGCCTATCTTCCAGGCATGCAGACATTGAACTGGGGCCGCGTGATTTTCTTGGCGTCCGAATCCGGTTTCAACATTCCAGTCGAGATGATCCACTACGGCGTTAGTAAGACGGCCGACATCGCGGTCGCCCGCGGTCTCGCCAAGCGCATGGCCGGCACGGGTATCACGGTGAACTCCGTCCTTCCTGGCCCCACGCTTTCAGAAGGCGTGGAAGCGATGCTTGCCGACGAGCAAGCTAAGACCGGGTTGCCATTGGAGGAGATCGCTGCCGCCTTCGTCAAGCAGCATCGCGGTAGCTCGATCATTCAACGCGCCACCAGCGTCGAGGAAGTCGCAAACTTAGTAACCTATCTTGCGTCGCCGTTCGCTTCCGCGACGACGGGCGCATCCGTTCGCGTTGACGGCGGTGTCATTGACACTCTCTAAGAGCAGAATTTTCACGAGCGAGCCGGGTTTGATCGGCCTAGCCTGCTCCACGTGTAGCGGGAACGGCTCTCAGGCCCGGGAACCGCGACGTCTTCATTGTCGGGGATCTCTGCGTCCCGGACTCTGAGGCTGTGTCGTGGTAGCCTTGCCGGAACCGCGATCGTGAATGCGGGTTGTGACTCCATCAACGGATGGAGAACACGATGCAGTGGCAATCACTTCTGACACAGCTTGGTACTTGGACTGCCCGCCCATGGGCTTTCCTCGTCGTCGCCATGTACACCATTGGATGGCTAATCCTCAGCCCGGAGACCCTGGAGTGGCATGGCGTCGCTACCATTGCCACCTGGTCGATGACACTCTTCATCCAGCGTGCCGAACACCGGGACACCCAAGCCATTCACGCCAAATTGGACGAACTGCTTTACGCGCACGGTGAGGCGAGGAACGAGATTACACGGATGGATGAGAAAGAGCCGGAAGAAATCGAGACCTTCCGTGACGTTCAAAATCCGGAAAAGTGACAGGCGATCAAGGAACGTCGCACTTATTCTCGATCTCAAACCTGGTGCAGAATGCCGACGGACCTCGTTGGGGCCGTCAGGCCGAGAACACCCAGCGGGCGCGTTGTTGGGAAGTGAACTGCTGATCGTGAATGACCGGAATTGGCACGATCCAGCCACCCTATAGGGTGACCAACTCGGCGAGCTTGCCGCGACAATGCGATCGTATCGTTTACGGTGCTCAGGTCGTTCGCGAGTCGGTTATGGGGCTGACTTCGCGGGGCGCGCGTTCAGGTCGAGTGGTCCTGCACGATTCTAAGGTTCACCTGTAGCGGTAAATGATCCGAGGCCCGGCGCGTCAGCGGGTCAAGCGCGATTGAGGTGGAGTCAACGCGGAGTTCTTTCGATACGAAGACATGGTCAATGCGCAACAACGGATACCATGAAGGAAAGGTCGGCCGTGGCATTGCGGAGACCATGCTCTGGGCATCCCGAAAGTGCTTTGCGAGGCTTTTGTATGCAGGCGAGGATGGAATGGCGTTGAAATCCCCGCAGACGATCGCCGGTGCGCCCTGAAACTCCGGGTGTCCGATCCAGTCCGCGCCGAGAAGTGCTGCCACCTGCCGATCGCGGTCGCGACTGCGCAGGCCAAGGTGAGTGTTGATCAGGTTGACGGCCGATCCCCCGACATCGATGCGCATCCAGATCGCCCCACGTGTCTCGCCAGCCGAGGGCAGTGGCCCCGCGCTCATCAGGCGAGTGGGTAGGGCCGTCAGAACGGCGTCGCCATAGCGCTCCTCCTCGACATGCAGTGCGGGGTGAAAGTGCGCCTCCATCTTGAGCAGAGCCGCAATCGTTGCAGCTTGATCGACCCCGCCCGTCCGCTTTCGGCCGACGTCGAGTTCTTGAACGGCAATGATGTCTGCCTCCGAGCGCGCGATCACGTCTGCAATCCTGTGTGGATCAACCCGGCGGTCGGTGCCGACGCAACTATGCACATTATAAGTGAGGATTTTGAACTCGCGGCGGTCCAAGTGCTGAGGGAGAGGGGAGCTTGTATTCATGCAGCTGGAACCCGCCAGAACCTAGATCGTTCCCAAGACAAGAGTGTCAAAGTGCGGCTGCTTTCGTACTGGCCAACATGGCCATCCTCGTCACCCACGTTCCCGGCGGTCTCGGCGTATTGGAGGCAGTTGTCAGCGCCATCCTGCCGGGCGCTGCCGCAATCGGCGGGCTGATCGTGTTTCGGGCGATCTACTTCCTGCTTCCGCTTCTGCTGGGGTTGCCGGCTTTCGCAATTAGCGAGGTCGCCGTCCGCAGAGGGCGGAAGAAGCAGCTAGAGAAGCGCATTGAGCAACCGCCCCAGTCGCAAGCGCAACTTCTGTAACGGCCAGTATGGGCGCCGGGGATCGATAAGGGACGTGCCGAGAAACGGGGTGGTTTCGCCACGATGAAGATCAACCTTGAAGTCCCTGAGCCCACGTTCACCGGTGTTGAGCGCCGCGATCGTCTCAAGCATCGTCCGTGTTTGCTCCATCTCGCGCACGACGGCTGGACTTGCTCCAAGATGCTCCGCCATTAGTCGATGACGTAGCGATCTGATGGAATCCCGATGGTCAGAACAGTCGGCTTCGAGGGCAAGGTCGCATTCGGTATCCAGTCCTTCCGAGCGGTTGTTGAGATTTGACGAGCCTATGCGCACGAAACTGTCGTCAACGATAATAAGCTTCGAGTGGACGATAAGCTCCTGTTCACCCCCGGTGCCATCCGGCACAACGGCATACATTACCCTCAGCCGATCAAAGCGATCGGAGCGCTTTAAGCGTCGGATGAGTCGGTCGCGATTGTTGCCCATCGCAAGCTTCTCAATCAGGCCGTGCGAGCTCTTCGTCACCACGACGGCAATCTCCGGTCCGTTGGGCTCCTTCAGTCGCCTTGCAATCGACCGTCCTACACCAGCGGATGCCAGATATTGGGTCTCGATATAGATCAAACGCTTTGCTGCGGCTATGGCGTCGCGCGTAAGCCGACGGGCCTGATAGCGGCCGCGCTTGCCAATCAGGCCTGGTTCCGTCAAGGCGATGGCGGCAGGAGTCTGGACCATGTCGGCGGCCAAGAGCGGGCCAGCCTCGGTGGGTTCGATACCAGGCACAATCCTCTCGCGCGTCGCTCTATTCCAGCGTCGTCGTGCCAGGTCACGAAGCATGAGCGCGGCCTCGCCGGAGACGAGGCACTGAATGTCGTGTACCGGGGGGTAGAGGGTGCCGTCCGTTGATCGCCTTAGGGGGTGCTCAACCCGATGGTCGGGTTCGTCCCATCGCCGGTCCGTCAAGTCGATGCCCCCTAAAAAGGCGAGGGAACCATCAATCGATACGAGCTTCTGGTGATGGCAAGCACGGAGCGGATGACCAAAATCGAACCGCAGCGAAATCTGCGGGTGGATGGAGACGGCGTTTCTGCGAAACAATCGCACGGACTTGCCGGAATAGATTGGCCCCATGCCCCAGACCAGAATCCTGAGCCGGAGCTGCGGGATGTCGTCAACAAGAGACAGGAGTAGCTCGCCGAGCGTTTCGGAGCTGACATCTGGTCTCAGGCGAATATCCGGATTGAAATCCCAACCAATGATCCATACTTCCCGTCGCGCTTTCCGAAGCGCTTGATCAAGCGCAGAAAAATACGCGGAGCCGTCGATCAAGAAGGTGGTCTCATCGGCGACACCGCTGCGCCAGGCGTTGCGGCGGGGCCGTATGATCTGTTGTGAAGGTGTCTGCCTGGACGGGCGTTTCAGGGCGGCGGTGACTAGCTGGAATGCATTCCGCGTTGTGGGGGCGTCGTCCGCCGATCGATACTCCTGCATGTTGCCTTGTTTTCCCTTGACCTCGGATGTCTCGCGAAACGTGCTGGGCAAAGGTCCGTTCCAAAGCGAGGGAAAGAAAATGCATCCGGTCTGGTATCATGGCTGGCAATCGCTGCCCTTGGAAGGCTTGGCGTTTTTTGATTTTAGCGGCCCGAAACTGTTGAGCGCAGGCCCCGAGGTCTCGCAAACGGCCCGTTGCGCCACGTTCGTGCCGGAATTCTCTGCTGTTGGTGCGTACAAGGACCAAGGGGCGCTACATGGAATTCATCAATCGTTTTGTCGATCAACCGATGCTGGAGGGCGCATCGCGAGTTCTCCAGATTTGGCATGAACGAAGCCGTCGTTCGCCGGACGAGCTTGGCCCTCTCTGGAGCCTTGTGGTGATTTCATGTCTCTTCGCGTCGAGCTGGTGGTTCCTTTCGGGATTCGTCAGTCTGCTTGCGGCGGGGACATTGCTGATGCTGTCACTTCCCCCCGCCTGGAAACTCCTGGCGCGACCGCAGCGGGGAGACTACGATGCCCGCGCGTACCGCGCGATGGCCGCGCTTGCAATTAGACGGCGGGAAACCGAGTGGGCCGTGCGGGTGCTGATGCTTTTAATTTCCGCTTGCCTGCCAATCCTTGCCCGAGGTGGCGATCATGCCGGTGAATCCTTTGTTCTTGGCGCCGGCGTTTGGTTTGTTCTGACAATTCCGGCGAATGCGTACCTGGCTGCTGCAGAACCGCCGAAACCCGAAGATGGCGACAGAGTGTTGATGAGGCGCCGCGTCGTGGCGGCGGCCTAACTGCGGATCATCGTAGCCTGTCCGCGGAACCAATCGCCTGCCGCTCCGTTCTTCTGTCGTCGCAGTGACGGAGGTGAAAATGCTTTACTATGCTCTCGTGTTCTTGGTGGTCGCGCTCATAGCCGGCGTGCTCGGTTTTGGCGGTATTGCTGGAGCATCCGCATCGATCGCGCAGGTCCTGTTCTTCATTTTCCTGGTTCTCTTTGTCGTGTCGCTCATCATGCGCGTCGCGAGACGATAAGATAGGTTACGCCATCTTTCGGGGGCGAAATCCTAAACCGACAACATGGCCTTGAGCTCGGGATCAGAGGCGTCAGCTGCAGCAGCTTGACAGCGCTCGGAGAGGACCCACCTGATCGCGGGTACCGGCTGAAGATGCCTTTGAGGGCGGTCGGCAGGGCCGGCCGGCTCGAGTGAGCCAATGTCGACAAGGGGAACATGAAACCTTTTGATTTATAAGCCGTTGTCGCGCTATGCCCGACACTAAACTCGATCCGAAATCGGTCGACGAAACCAAACCGCGGGGCGCCGAACAAGCGCGCCAAGAGGAAGCGCCAACTGCCGAGGCGGTGCCACCGCCAAATGTTGTTGAATCCGATCCAGAACTGACTCCTGAGGAGGTCGAGCAGGCCCGCAGGGGGTATCTACTGACGCGTTTCTGGATAAGTGCGCGCCGCTACTGGGGACGCAGCGGTGACAAGCTCGCTTGGCCGTGCTCAATCGGCCTGTTGATCCTCATCGGTACCAATGTCGGCTTCCAATATGGGATCAACATCTGGAATCGAGCACTCTTTGACGCCATCGAGCAACACAATGGCCGCACCGTCTATTTTTTGAGCGTCGTATTCCTGCCTCTCGTGCTTGGAAGCGTAGTCCTTGTCACGGTACAGGTGTCCGTTCGTATGATGATCCAGCGCCGCTGGCGCTCCTGGCTTACGACCGCGGTCATCGCGCGCTGGCTCGCAAACGGGCGTTACTATCAGTTGAACCTCATCGGCGGCGATCACAAGAATCCCGAAGCGCGTATTGCGGAGGATTTGCGGATCGCAACGGAATCGCCGGTCGATTTCATTGCGGGCGTTATCGCCGCGTTCCTGTCTGCTTCGACCTTTATCGTGGTGCTCTGGACGATCGGCGGGGCACTGAGGCTGCCGATTGCGGGATCGATTGTCACCATTCCCGGCTTTTTGGTGGTCACTGCCGTACTCTACGCCGCGATCACGTCCAGTTCGATGGCCGTCATCGGTCGCCATTTCGTCCGTGTTTCCGAGGCCAAAAATCAGGCGGAAGCCGAATTCCGCTATACGCTAACGCACGTGCGGGAGAACGGCGAGAGCATCGCATTGCTCGGCGGTGAAGAGGAGGAGCGCAGCGACCTCGACAAAAGCTTTGCAAAGGTGCTCAGGCAATGGGCGCTTCTTGCACGCCAGCACATGCGCACAACGCTTGTGTCACAGGGATCGAGCCTATTCGCGCCAGTAGTACCGGTCTTGCTCTGTGCTCCGAAGTTTCTTGAAGGCAGCATGACCTTGGGCGAGGTAATGCAAGCTGCCTCGGCCTTTGCCATCGTTCAGAGCGCGTTCGGATGGCTGGTGGACAACTACCCCCGTCTCGCCGATTGGAATGCCTGTGCACGGCGCATTGCCTCGCTGATGGTGTCGCTTGACGGGCTCGAGCGGGCGGAACAGAGCGACGCCTTGGGACGCATCAAGCACGGTGAAGCCCAGGGCGATGCAATCCTCAGCCTGAACGATCTCTCCGTGTCGCTCAACGACGGCACCGCTGTGGTCAAGGAGACGCAGGTGGAGATCGAACCGGGCGAGCGGGTTCTCGTGGCCGGTGAGTCGGGTACGGGCAAGAGTACGCTGGTGCGGGCCATCGCAGGCCTTTGGCCTTGGGGCGAGGGCAGTGTTGATTTCCATGCCGACAGACAACTGTTCATGTTGCCGCAACGACCTTACATCCCTTCCGGGCCGCTCCGGCGTGCTGTCGCCTATCCCGGCGCCGCCGACGGCTGGACGCCGGAGACGATCAAGGAGGCCCTCGACAAGGTCGGTCTCGGCTATCTGAACGACAAGATTGAAGAAGACGCGCCATGGGACCAGACTCTGTCGGGTGGCGAAAAGCAACGGCTCGCGTTTGCCCGTCTCCTGCTACACGATCCCGATCTCATTGTGCTGGATGAGGCGACATCAGCACTCGATGCCAAGAGCCAGGACAAGATGATGGAAATGATCATCCATGAATTACCGAAGGTGACCATCCTGAGCGTCGCGCATCGAGCTGAACTAGAGGCCTTCCATAGTCGCAAAATCACGCTGGAGCGGCGTCAGGGAGGGGCAAAGCTTGTCAGCGACATCGACCTTGTCCAGCGGAAGAAGAAACGGAACAAGCTCTTGCGCCTTCTGGAGGACCGGCGTTCCGCATCAAGAAGCCGGAGCAAGCAAGGGGCTGTGCCGAAGCATCCGAACTGAAGCGCTGCCGGCACGGCTTGAATGGCCTGCAGCACAACGTCGTGCAGATGGGGTGATATCGGCAGCCAAATGAAGCCCCAACCGGCCGGCGAAAAAAGGACTGCCCAAACCCGCCGTTATTTGAGACAATTGCTCGGGAAGAAATTCTCTTGGGCTCGGCCGGTTTCGAAACTTTGAACATTCCTCGGCTCTGCCCCGCCCGCAGCGTGAGTTGGCTGTCGGCAAGCATTAGCAAGCATTTTCATTGTTCAGCACACGCTAGCCAGGAGCAATTCGCATGGTAACGTGGAAACCCGATCCGAGCTTTTATCCATCACCGAGAATGGCCATGAAGGCCGCGCCGGAGACAATTGCCTACGTCGCCGCCTTCGATCCAACGCAAGCGGTTCCCGACCAGCTGGCGATCGTCGATGTCGATCCGGCGTCTGCGACTTATGGGCAGATCGTAAATACGCTTGCGATGCCGAATGTCGGCGACGAGTTGCACCATTTCGGCTGGAATGCCTGCTCGTCCTGTCTTTGCCCGAACGCACCGCACCCGCACGCAGAACGCCGCTACCTGGTCGTGCCAGGACTGAAATCCTCCCGCATCCATATCGTCGACACCAAGCCGGACGGCAAAAATCCGTCGATCGTCAGGGTCATCGAGCCTGCGGAGGTGGCCGAACGGGCCGGCTATTCTCGTCCGCATACGGTCCATTGCGGCCCCGAGGGCATCTATGTAGCCGCACTGGGCAACGCAGAAGGCAAAGCACCAGGCGGTATTTTCCTGATGGATCACGAGAGCTTCGACGTCCGCGGACAATGGGAGATGGATCGGGGACCGCAACAGCTGTCCTATGATGTCTGGTGGCACCTTGGCCACGATACGCTCGTGACCAGCGAGTGGGGCACGCCGGATACGTTCGAAAACGGTCTCGTCCCCGACATTCTGCTCGGTGCGAAATACGGACGTCGGCTCCATTTCTGGGATCTACACACACGCAAACACCAGCAGACGATCGATTTTGGCGAGAAGTATCAGCTCGTATTCGAGCTCAGGCCAGCGCACGATCCGACGAAGGCCTATGGATTTGTCAACTGCGTGCTCAGCCTTGAGGATCTCTCGTCCTCGATCTGGGTCTGGCATCGCGATGGCGCAAAATGGGCGGTAACAAAGGTGATCGACATCCCGGCTGAGCCCGCCGACGCCGACCAATTGCCGCCAATGCTCAAGGGGTTCAAGGCCGTACCGCCGCTCGTTACAGACATCGATCTCTCCATGGACGACAGATTTCTTTACGTGTCCTGCTGGGGAACCGGCGATCTGCTTCAGTACGATGTGTCAGATCCCTTGAAACCGAAACTGACCGGCAAGGTGCGGATTGGCGGCATCGTTTCGCGTGCATCGCACCCGGGCGCTAAGAACGGCGCCCTGAACGGCGGACCACAGATGGTGGAGATCAGCCGCGATGGTCGCCGCATCTATTTCACCAACTCGCTCTACGGGGCGATCGACGAGCAGTTTTACCCCGATGGTATCTCGGGGTGGATGGTCAAGCTCGACGCGAAACCGGATGGCGGCATTGCCTTCGACGAAAAATTCTTTGTTGAATGGCCGAATTCGCATCGCCCGCACCAAGTCCGTCTGCAAGGCGGGGATTGCTCGTCGGATTCCTACTGTTATCCGTAAGGAGCGAATGAGACGCCTATGAGCGACCTTTGGCCCTGGATCTTGCTCGCTGGATTGGGCGCGTTTCATGGTCTCAATCCGGCGATGGGATGGTTGTTTGCCGTTGCGCTTGGCGTCCACAGGCAGAGCTCTGCAGTAGTAATCCAGGCGGTCCCCGCCATCGCCCTCGGACACGCCGTGTCTATCGCGCTGGTGGCCGGAGCGGTGGTCGCAGCTGGCCTTGTCGTGAACGAGGGCGTGGTGCGCATGGCTACCGGCGGGGCGCTTATTGCATGGGCGATCTGGCACCATGTTTTTGGGCACGGTCGGCGTGTTCGCATCGGCTTGCGCACCGGGCTTTTTGGCCTTGCGTGCTGGTCGTTCCTGATGGCGACGGCTCATGGCGCGGGGCTGATGGTCCTTCCGGCCCTGATGCCCCTATGTCTCACCGAGTCGCCGGTGCCCGAAATCGGTGATTCCGCCGCAATGACGATCGCCGCGGTTGGTGTCCATACCCTTGCGATGTTGGCAGTCACCGGCCTCGTTGCACTGGGGGTCTATCGGTGGGTCGGGCTCGAGATATTGCGTAGCGCCTGGATCAACGTGGACTTCGTATGGACGCTGGTTCTGATTGGCACCGGCGCGTTGCTGCTGATCATCGGGTGACACGCCGGATGGCGACACGCCTTCCGGAATTGGGGGTGGCGCAGGCATCGCGTTGCCTGATCGCCGTTGGAACTGACTTTTGTGCATTAAGAATTGGGGCGAATGCTCCATGTGGTTGCCAAAAAACCACAATTGCTCCACCTAGATCGCACATCGTCACTCGGCATTATGAATTGGGTCAAAACTGAATGCGCATACCCTACGTTTTCCTTGGTGCATTTCTTGCAATCGCGCAGTCCGCGTATGCTGAAGTAGCACCGCCGCCTGTCCTCGCGCCTCAAAAGCAGCAGGCGCAGGCGGCTGAGTTGAGTGCAAAATTTCTGACGCGCTTCAGCTACAAGTCCGTTCCGCTTGATGACGCCTTGTCGGCCAAGATCATGGACAGGTTCATCAAATCACTCGATCCGGATCGCGTGATCTTCCTGCAAGCGGACATCGACAAGTTTATGGCTGACCGCAGCAAGATCGATGATGCTATCGAACGGGAGGACCTGAAAATCCCGTTTGCAATCTTCAACGTGTATGAACAACGCGTTGTCGATCGCATGAACTACGCACGCAACTTGCTTAAGCAGGGCTTCGATTTCAGTGTGCAGGAGGATTATTCCCTGCTGCGTGAAAAGGAGCCTTGGCCGCAGTCGGAAGCCGAGAGCGATGACCTTTGGCGCAAGCGTGTCAAAAACGACTGGTTACGGTTGAAATTGGGCGGCAAAACTGACTCGGCTATCCGCGAGACGCTCGACAAACGTTACGCAAACGCGCTTGATCGCGCATACAAATACAAGAGCGATGACGTTTTCCAGTCGTTCATGGATGCCTATACGACGTCAATCGACCCACATACGGACTATTTCGGCGCCACGGCTTCAGCTGACTTCGACATCGCGATGAAGCTGTCGCTGGTCGGTATCGGTGCGGTACTGCAGGAGCGCGACGATTACACGACCGTCCGTGAGCTCGTGCCCGGCGGGCCGGCGGAGTTGTCCGGTAAGCTCTCGGTCGGCGACCGCATTACCGGCGTGGGTCAAGGCAAGAATGGACCAATCAAAGAAGTGGTGGGCACGCGCCTTGATGAGGTCGTGCAAATGATACGGGGGAAGAAGGGCTCTGTCGTGCGCTTGGACATTCTCCCAGCCGACGCCGGCGCGGAAGGCACCCATCGCGTCGTCAGCTTGGTGCGCGATAAAATCAACCTCGAAAAGCAGGCAGCCCAGAAGGCCGTACTGTCCGTGAAAGCGGGTGAGTCCACTCGCAAAATCGGTGTGATTACCCTGCCGGCGTTCTATGAGGATTTTGAAGCCCGACGCAAAGGAGACAAGGACTACAGGAGCGCGAGCCGCGATGTCGCCAAGCTTCTCGGTGAACTGAAGCAAGAAGGAGTCGACAGCGTTCTCATTGATGTTCGCAACAACGGCGGCGGTTCATTGGATGAAGCGATCGATTTGACCGGTCTGTTCATCGGCAGTGGTCCTGTCGTTCAGCAACGCGGCAGTGACGGCAAGGTCACGGTCAGAAGCGCAGACTTTCGGACACCCGTCTGGACGGGCCCGATGGGTGTCTTGATCAATCGCGGGTCGGCCTCGGCTTCGGAGATCTTTGCCGCGGCAATCCAAGATTATGGTCGAGGCGTGATCGTCGGCGAGCCCAGCTTCGGTAAGGGTACCGTTCAGACGGTTGTCAATCTTGATCAGATGGTCCGTAACAGCAAACCCGAATTCGGTGAGCTGAAAGTGACGATTTCCCAGTTTTTCCGCGTCAATGGCGGGACGACGCAGTTGCGCGGCGTGACCCCCGATATCAGCTTGCCGGGGTTCTCAGATCCGACGAGCTTTGGTGAGATGAGTTATGACAATGCCCTGCCGTGGACCGAACTCAAACCTGCCAAGTATGCGCCCACAGGCAATATAGCGACGTTGCTGCCGAGCTTGCAAAGCCGTCATGAGGCTCGAGTGCAAAGCGATCCGGACTTTCAACGCGTTCTAGAAGACATCGCCGATCTCAAGGCGCAGCGTGAGAAGGGGGTTATCTCCCTCAACGAGGCCAAACGCCGCGAGGAAGCGACGGCTCGAGAAAATCGACTCAAATCGAGACCGGAAGCAAACAATGGCGAAGATCCCGATGCCGATGACGGCCTGCAGGCAAACGAACGCAGCCTAAGTGCTGACATTGCCATGGAAAATGCCCGCAAGAAGGCAAAGGATGTTTTGTTGAACGAGGCCGCTGCCATTCTTTCCGATGAAGCGGATTTGCAGGAAAGCGCGCCAAAGGCCGCCACAAAATAGCTGGGCAGCGGGCGGAGACCAGCCATCCCCATTGGTTGGTCCTGCCACTGCAGATTTCTGAAGACGTGTAAAGCGTCAGTTCAACATGCTATTGGGACGCCGCCGAGCCTTGCGCGGCGTCACGTATCCAGATCGGCCGCATAGCCTTTGCTGCTCGGCGCTCCATTCGCCGTCGGCGCCTCCGAATTGGTTCTTGGCCTCGATGATCGTCTTACGACTTCACGAAAGCCGAAGCATGGATGACATTCCCGAATGAAGGGCTTGGGCGCGCGCCAGGCTGCGAAGGAAGTCTCCACCTTTCCGATTTGAGTTCTTGCCGAGGGAGGCCGTGCCGCCCCTTCGACATAGGCGAAATGAAAATAAAAACGTTTTTATTTTGCTTGAAATCGTTTTTATTGTCAGATACCTCTTGCTTCTAAGCTTGGGAGGGCTTGGCGCAGCCTCGATCATTCAGAGTGGTCAGTCGAGCGGTCGCGAACCAACGGCAATGACGGGCCGTCGTGTACCGGCGCCGTTTCCCTATGGTTTATCAAGAGGAGGAGAAGCATGAAAAAATTGATCGTCACGCTCGCGCTCTCGGCGCTGGTGTCAAGTGCAGCCTACGCGGCGGATCTCGGTGGTAAGCTGGTTAAGGTCGGCTCGGACACAACCTCGCCGCCGATGGAAAGTGTCGATCCCACCAGCGGCCAGATCGTCGGCTTCGACGTCGACGTGGTCAATGCCGTTTGCGCCAAGATAAATTGCCAGGCCGAGTTCGTGACAACTGGCTGGGACGGCATCTTCGCCGCCCTCGACCAGAGCAGCTTCGATCTCGTCGCGTCCGGCGTCTCCATCACCGATGAACGCAAGAAGGCAATGGATTTCTCCGACCCATATATCGTCAACAGTCAGGCGGTACTGATGCGCGTCGCCGACCAGGGCACCTCGCTCGACGATTTTAAGGCACACGGCCGAAAGCTTTCAGCGCAGGCCAATACCACTGACGCGCAGGTGGCCGAAAAGGTAGTCGGCAGAGAGAATGTGGTCGCTTACGACAGCTTCAGCGCGGCGATCATTGCGCTGAAGAACAAAGATGTCGACGGCGTCGTCATTAATGGTGCCAATGCCGGCGCTTACGAGCGCGAGTTCGCCGGTGAGCTAGTCGTTGCGATCAAGGATCTGGAATCCGATCCGCTCGGACTTGTCTTCCGCAAGGGCGATGAGAACGTCGCCGTCTTCAACGAGGGCCTGAAGGCGATCAGGGACGATGGCACGCTCGATAAGCTAGTCGCAAAGTACTGGGGCCTGAAGTAGGCCGCGGCGCCTAAGCCCGTTTGCCACTTTCCGGAGCGCGCTGTGTTTGGCGCTCCGGCTCGACCGAACCCTTGAAATGCCCCGGAGGAATGGATGTCGTTCCTGAGAAGCGTGCGTCCGAGCAATCTGATCATCCTGACCGCGCTGCCCTTTATCGTTTACCTGTTTGCTTCCTCAAGCGCTTATCAACGCTCGTTGAAGGCGATCCTCGGTGTCGAAAACGGCTCGTCGGCCTTCGTGCCCGGCTTCCTGCTGATGCTTCTGGCCTTCGCAACCGGCTTCGCAGTGCCAACAGTCGCGAGCGCCAAGGGCCGAAAGAAGCAATGGCCGATGATGGCGGCCGCAGTGAACGTTCTGGCGGCGCTTGCCATGATCTGGACCGCACTCGTTCATCCCTTTGTTGCCTCAGTGCTTGCCAATGGGGTAGATCCGTTCAAGTCGGAGTTGATTGTCAAGGGCGTTACCCCGCGACAACTCACCGAAACAGCCGAAATGATGCTGCGGGGCGTCGAGAGTTGGCTGTTTCCGGCCTATCTGCTCCTTAGCCTTGTCGGCATTGTTATGTTTTTTGCCGCTCGGCCGGCTGTCGGCGAAGAGCCGGGGCCGTTGCGTCGAGTCGGTGGCTGGGTCCTTGGCATCGCCAATGGGGCGGGGCTGGTTTTTATCCTGTTCTTTGCCCACATCGCGTTCGCTTCGGGTGTTGCGACCACAGTGCGCGCGGCTATTGCCGCCTATCTGCTGGCGGCGTTGCTCGGTCTTGCTTGGGTCGGATTGCTCCAGTTGCGCGCCAGTACCCGCACGACGAGTTATTTCGCTGGCGCAACCGTACTTCTCGTGCTCGTCGCCGCTTGGTTTCTCCTGCAGCCCAGGGATGCCTATGTGCTGGCCGGAACCTTGGACGGAAAGATAGGCATCGTTACGAACACGCCGGCAAGCCTCGTAAGCGCCGTGCGCTTCGGTCAATATGAAGGCGGGCCGGAGACGGAAACGCCGGTGCGCACTTTCGTCGGGCCAAAAGAGGCTCTGGCTTCGATCGCCAAGAATGAAGGCGTGAGCGGCGCGTTGTTGCCAGCGACGGCAGCGCCTGCCGAGCTGCCGGTCTTGTGGAAGACTGAAGCGCTCAACGACCGTGACCGCGCGACGGGTATCACCTTCGTTGTCTTTGCGATCATTCTCGGCCTCTTGACCTTCGGCGGCTTCCTGCACCACCGCCATCCGCTGGCCGTCGGTTCTGAACTGGTGGTCGATACAATCCGCGGCATCCCGATGCTTGTGATCGTCCTCTATGTCGGCCTGCCGCTCAGTGGCGCACTTAAGGACGCAACGCAGGGCGTGCTCGATCCACCGAATATCCTGCGCGGCATTGTTGCCATGGCACTTGCCTATTCAGCCTATCTCGCAGAGATCTTCCGCTCCGGCATCAATGCGGTCCCGGTCGGCCAGATAGAGGCGGCCAAGAGCATCGGCCTCAACCGCTGGCAGACGGCACGTCTCGTCATCTTGCCGCAGGCCCTGCGGATCGTTATTCCGCCGCTCGGCAACGAGTTGATCGCCATTCTCAAGGACACCTCACTGCTATCGATCCTGTCGATCCGCGACATTACCCAGAGAATGCGTGAGTTCCAGTCAGCAAGCTTCCTGCCATTCGCGCCCTATAACTCGGCGGCGATCTTTTACATCTTCCTGACGCTGGCCGCAGCGAGTCTCGTCAACATGGTGGAGCGCCGATATGACGTCAAACACCGCTGACAGCGGCCGCACCGTGTTGATCACAGGGGCTGGGCACGGCCTTGGGCAGGCGCTTGCCGTACTCTCACTGCACCCGGGTTGGGTAAGGACCAACATGGGCGGCGAGGGGGCGATGGTGGCTGCGCGGCATAGCGCAAACGACCTCAAGGGGACTATTGACGGCGCGAGCACGGCTGACAGTGGCAGCTTCTGCGCCTATGACGGAAGGCAGGTTGCATGGTGAGGGACAGGATGCACGCAGTTGAACAGGCGATCGGGACCCTTCTGCAGGACACTTACGGCATTGAGGCTGCGCTCGCACCTTTGCCGGGGGAGCATGACCTGAATCTTCGCCTGCGCGCAAGAAACGGCAACGACTACCTCCTCAAATTGCACGCCCCCGGCGACGACGCCGAACTCGAGATGCAGATGGCGGTGCTCGACTATCTTGAAACCAACGCCCCCGAGCTTGCCCTGTCGCGAGCGATACGGACGCGACAGGGGGCGGTAAGCATTCCCGCCGAGATCGACGGACCGAGAACGGCACGGCTGCTTACCTGGCTGCCCGGCACCATCTGGGCGAAATCGACAGTGCGCGGCCGCCACAGTGCCGAAGCGCTTGGCCGATTGCTCGGTCGGCTCGATTGGCATCTACAGGGCTTTACCCACGCTGGCGCGCGCCGGATCTATGGCTGGGATATCGGCCGCGCCGACATGCATCTTGTTCATGTCGCCATGATCGGGGACGCCGACAAGCGGGCCAGCGTACATACCATCCTCAGCCATTTCACCGACAACGTCCTACCACGCCTGCAGGCCTGCCCGCGGCAAGTGATCCACAACGATGCCAACGATTACAACGTGCTGCTGGACGAAGCCGGAAACGTCAGTGGTCTGCTCGATTTCGGCGACATGGTCGAGACCTTTCGTGTCGTCGAGATCGCGGTAGCCGCGGCCTATGCCCTGATCGGCGAGCGTGATGCAGTGGGCACCATCGCGGCGGTGACGGGAGCTTATCACGACGTTAATCCGCTGAGCGAGACCGAGGCGGAGCTGGTCTTTGACCTGGTGCGTACTCGCTATGCCGTCAGCATGTGCATGGCCGCAAAACAGATCCGCGACAATCCCGACAACACTTATCTCCTCGTCAGCCAGGAGGATGTCTGGCGCGAGTTGCAGCGGCTGGAGACTGAGAACCGCTCGATCGCCGTTGCCCGCATCCGGGATGCATGCGGGTTCGCCGCAATCCCCTCCGCTGCCGGGGTGGTGAAGTGGCTGGAGCGCAATGCCCATGATTTTGTTGCCATCGTCCGCCCTTCTGCCGAAAGACCCAACGTCGCGGTCCTGGATTTCTCGGTCGCTGGCGGGAACAGTTGGGCGGGTCTTGCGCCTGACGCCGCCGAAGCGCGCATTGACGCCATTCTGGCTAAGGAGCAAGCCGATTTCGCCATCGGCCTCTATGGCGAGAACCGGGCAATCTATCAAGGCGACGCTTTCGAAACGGGAACCGAGGGAGCGCGCCGGTCGGTGCATCTCGGCATTGATATATTCGTGCCGGCTGGCGAGCCGGTGTACGCGCCCTTTGCCGGAACTGTCGCATTCATCCACGACGACGCCGTCGCATTCGGCTTCGGCCCGACAGTTCTTTTGCAGCATGACACCGACGATGGCACCGTTTTCTGGACACTTTACGGGCACCTGGCACGCGAAGGTGTTGCCAGGCTCTCGGTTGGACAGCCGATTGCCAAGGGCGAAGCCTTCGCCGCGTTCGGCGCAGCATCGGAAAACGGGCAGTGGGCACCGCACCTGCATTTCCAGATCGTCACCGATCATCTCGGCCTCGGCGGTCGAATGCACGGAGTCGGCGTACCCGATCAGTGGCAGGTCTGGCGCGACGTCAGCCCCGATCCCTCCGTCGTCCTCGGCCTTCCCGTTCCAGCCTCGGTCATAGTGGCGCGCGACAAGGATTTTCTGGTTCGCGAGCGTCATCGTCACATCGGTCGCTCACTCAGCATCGCCTACAGTGCGGCGCCTTTGAAGATTGTCGGCGGCGAAGGTGCCTGGCTGATCGAAGAGGACGGCACCCGCTGGCTGGACATGGTCAACAACGTTTGCCACGTTGGCCATTGCCATCCGCGTGTCGTTGCCGCGGCACAGAAGCAGATCGGTCACCTGAACACCAATTCGCGTTACCTCCACGACTCCCTTGTGGAATATGCACGGCGCCTGACGGCGCAGTTTCCCGATCCGCTGAACGTCTGCTTCTTCGTCAATTCCGGCAGTGAGGCCAACGATCTCGCGATCCGCCTGGCGCGGGCCTATACGGGAAATCGCGATATCATCACGATCGACCATGCCTATCACGGTCATCTTTCGAGCCTGATCGACGTCAGTCCCTATAAGTTCGCCGGTCCCGGCGGCGAGGGACAACCGTCGCATGTCCGCGTTGCAGAAATGCCGGATCTCTATCGTGGCCGCGTCCGCTATGGGAATGCCGAAGCCGGCAACAGATACGCGGACAGCGTGAAGGACCAGATCGAAGCGCTGGCAGCCGCGGGGCGTCGCCCGGCGCTGTTCTTCAGCGAAGGCATTCTCGGCACCGGCGGCCAGATTCCGTTGCCTGACAACTACCTCAACCAAGCCTTCGCCTTTGTTCGGGAAGCCGGCGGACTTTGCCTGTCTGACGAGGTGCAGGTCGGCTTTGGCCGCGTCGGCCGCCATATGTGGGCGCATGAGCTCCAGGGAGTGGTGCCCGACATCGTGACGATGGGCAAGCCGATCGGCAACGGCCATCCGATGGCAGCCGTGGTCACGACCGAGGCAATCGCCGCATCCTTCGCCAACGGCATGGAATACTTCAACACGTTCGGCGGCAACCCAGTCTCGGCCGAAATCGGGCTTGCGGTGCTCGACGTGATCCGCGACGAGCGGCTGACCCACCATTGCCGCGTGATCGGCGACCGGCTGATGGACGGCGCGCGTGCGCTGGCCGAGCGCCACGGACTGATCGGCGACGTGCGCGGATCCGGCCTCTTCAACGGGATCGAACTGGTGCGCAGCCGCGAGACGCTGGAACCGGCAGCAGCAGAACTCGACCGCCTGATCGCCGGCATGAAGAGCCGGCACCGCATTCTCCTCAGCAGCGAGGGTCCGCATCATAACGTGCTGAAAATCAAGCCACCGGCTCCCTTCAGCGCCGAAGATTGCGACCGGTTCCTTAATGCGCTCGACGAAGAATTGACCTTGATCGCAAAGGGCGGGTGAGCGGATGCAAAGGGCCACGATCAAGACGATTGCGCAGGAGACCGGGTTGTCGATCGCCACGGTATCGAAGGCGCTCAACAATTCGCCGCAAGTCCGCCCGGAGACGCGCGCCGTTGTCCTCGCGGCAGCCGAACGGGTTGGCTACGAGCTCAACATGCATGGGGTGCAGCTGCGCACGGGCAAGACCTACCAGGTGGCGGCGATCATGTCGGCGCCCGGTCCTCGCCAGAACGAATGGGAAGGCGTCGAATACGCCCAGTTGCTCAGCGGCATTTCCTGGGCTCTGGAAGAGAGCCCTTACCGCGTATCGCTCTACGCCGTGCGCAATTTCGAGGAGAGCTTCGCCACCATCAAGCAGATCGTCACGCTGAAGAAGGCAGACGGCATCATTTTCTCCGGCACGCGCGCGGAAGATCCACGGATACGGCTGATGCAGGAGGCCGATTTCCCCTTCGTCACCTATGGCACGACGATGCACAACGCGCCACACGCCTTTGTGGATGCCGACAACGAGCAGATGATCCGTCTTTGTATGAGCCGTCTCGTTGGGCGCGGTCATCGTCGCATCGCGCTCGTCAATCCGGCGGTGGAACTCACCTATGCGATCACCCGGTTGGACGCCTATCGCTTGGCGCTGGAAACGGCCGGGCTGCCTTTCGATCAGGCGCTTGTCTCCCATGGCCATCTGACGCCCGCCTTCGGCCGCGAGAGCGTCCTTGCCATGTCGAAACTTCCGGATCCGCCGACAGCTTATATCTGCGCCAACGAAGCGGCGGCACTCGGAGCCTTGTCCGGCTTTCATGCCCGGGGCCTCGTGCACGGCCGAGACGCGGTCATCAATGCGACCGACGACCTCAATGTCAGCCAGTACTTCGCGCCGCCGATCACCACATTCTTCCTGCCGATCAGTGAGCCGAGCGCGCTGCTTGGCACCTCCATCCTGCGGTGTATGGAGGGCGAGCCTCCCGAGGCGTTGCAAACACTTTTGATGCCCGACCTGATCGAGCGCTGCGACGATCGACTGCCGTCGGACCGCTGAAGAATTTTCGCTCCAAGTTGATACCCACGACCCAAGACGACAAGGACTGCCGCGTTTATGATTGCCCCGATACCTTTTCAGCCCGACCAGATGCAAAGCGACAGGCTGGAACTCGGCGTCTGCTACTACCCCGAACAATGGCCGCGCGAGAAGTGGCAGGACGATGCGAGCCGCATGAAGGAGCTGGGTCTTTCCTGGGTTCGCGTGGGCGAGTTTGCCTGGGCGCACATGGAACCGCGCCCCGGCGACCTGCGCTGGGAATGGTTGGACGAGGCGATAGATGTGCTTGGCCGGGCAGGGCTGAAAGTCATTCTCGGAACACCGACCGCCGCGCCGCCAAAATGGTTGGTCGACCTATATCCCGACATTCTGCCCGTGGACGCAAAAGGCACGGTGCGCAAGTTTGGTGCGCGCCGTCACTATTGTTTCTCCAGCCGCCGTTATCGCCAGGAGGCGGCCCGCATTGTCGAAGCGATGGCCAAGCGCTACGGCACGCATCCTTTCGTGCAGGCATGGCAGATCGACAACGAGTATGGCGACCACGACACGGTCTACAGCTATTCGAAGGAAGCCGAGCGAGCCTTTCGCCTGTGGCTTGCCGAGCGCTACGGCACCATTGATGCACTCAACGCAGCTTGGGGCACGAATTTCTGGTCGATGCGCTACGGTGCGTTCGAGGAGATCGAACTGCCGAACAATCTGGTTGAAGAGCCGAGCCCGACACATCTAGTCGATTTCATTCGCTTCTCGTCCGACCAGGTGAAAAGCTTCAACAGCATGCAGGCCGATCTGTTGCGCGGCCATGCGCCGGGCCGTCCGGTGACGCACAACTTCATGTCGAACAATTTTGACTTTGACCACTACGAGGTCGGCGCCGACATCGATATCGCCTCGTGGGACGTCTATCCGATGGGCGGACTGCTGAACGGCCGACTGTCTGACGACAACAAGGCGCGTTACTTGCGTACCGGCGATCCCGACCAGACAGCGTTTTATCATGATCTCTACCGGGCCGTCGGGCGCGGGCGCGTCTGGGTGATGGAGCAGCAGCCAGGACCGGTCAACTGGGCCTCTCACAACCAGGCGCCTGCCGATGGCATGGTGCGGCTGTGGACATGGCTTGCCTACGCCCACGGCGCCGACATGGTGTCCTACTTCCGCTGGCGCCAGATCCACTACGCCCAGGAGCAGTTCCATTCAGCCCTGCTGCTGCCGAACGGCGAACCGGACCAAGGGTATCAGGAAGTCGCGGAGGTTATCGCCGAGATCGCCCGTTTGCCCGCTAGCGCGCGCCGGGAAAAGGCCAAAGTTGCGCTGGTGGTCGACTATCCCTCGCGATGGGCGAGCCGCGCCCTGCCGCAAGGCCGCAGCTACGACGCAACCGCCATCGGGCTTGACTGGTATGCCGCGCTGTCGCGCTACGGGATCGATGTCGATATTGTCGGACAGCATTGTGACCTCGACGGCTACGCGGCGGTTTTCGCGCCCGATCTGCTAATCGCCGACGCAGTCTTTGTCGAACGGCTTGCGCAGTGCGGGGCCAAAGCTCTCTTCGGTCCGCGCAGCGGCAGCAAGACACCCAATCTTCAAATTCCGACCAGTTTGCCGCCAGGCCCGTTGAACGCGCTTTTGGATATGCAGGTGGTGCGGGTCGAATCTTTGCCCGAATTTCACATCGAGTCGGTGCTGCATGGCAACGAGACTTATCCCGCCAGCGTTTGGCGCGAAACGATCCGAACAAGCGAACCAGTCCTCGCCAGCTTTTCAGGAGAGTATCGTGCTGGCGCGCCGGCGCTCGTCGGCAATGACAAGGCGCGCTATCTCGCGGTCGTGGCACAAGGCGACCTGCTGATGAAGGTGATCGGCGATACCTTGGACTGGGCGGGAGTTGAGCGGCAGCCCGATCTTGGCGATCTGCGCGTGAGCCGGCGCGGTCCACTTCACTTCGCCTTCAATTTCGGCAAGGTTTCGGCGGAGGTGCCCGCGGCCACCGCGGCCGTTTTCCATGTGGGTGAGCGTATACTGACACCCGTTGGCGTCGCTGTCTGGACGGAATAGGAAAGGCCGGAAGACCGCGTGCTGCTCGAAAAGGGTGGCATTGCTGTACTGCCTTCTCCGAGGCCAGACTTAATTGGACAGCGAGCACGAGGTGGCAAAATTGGTCACCATTGTTCTTGCTCTCCGATGACCTCAAGATGTCCACCTAAGGCGCTTTTCGATCGTCCGGGCGGCGAACGGTTGAGCTGTTGTGCGTACAGCAGAGACCGACGCCAGCGGACGCGGATGGTCTTCACCGCATACCAGGAATTTCGGTTTGATAGAATGTAAGCGCGCCTTAATGTTCATGTGCTAGGACCGACGCTAGAAAAGGACCCTGAGTATGAAATACGCGCAAGTCCGACCGCTTCTGCTGGTCCTCGTTCTTCCTCTCGTCGCTGCGCTGTCGATTTATACCGGGCTCTTCGCGGTTCTTGAGCTTGCTACCGAACGGAGCGACAAGATCGCCGCCGAGCGTCAAACGCATCTCGCCGAGACGCTCATTTCAAAAATGCAGGCGGCAGTAGCCCACGACCAGGAAAGTGCAACTGTCTGGGACGATGCGATCAGAAACGTGCGCGACGATAATGCCGATTGGATGCAGGCGAACCTTGGCAAGTGGATGTTCACCTACTTCCAGCACGACCGCGCTTACGTGATCGCTCCGGATGGCCATGCAGTCCACGTTTTCGCTTCCGACGAGGCGGATTCGGCGAAGGCATACCAACAGGTTCGCGATGTCATAGCGCCACTGGCGGAAAGGCTGCGCGCAAGGCTTGTCGCCGGCGACGACATCGGGCTTTCCGATCAGGTCTTGAGCATTGGGGAAAGCGATCTTTCTGTCGTCAACAACCACCCGGCAATAGTCAGCGTGAAGCCGATTATCTCGGACACCGGCAACATCCAGCAGAATCCTTCGGAGATCTATTTGCATGTCGCCGTCCGCTACCTCGACGGCAGCTTCTTGGCGAGGGTGTCGAGCGAATACCAGTTTGATGACCTTACCTTTGCCTGGGCGAAATCGAGTGAGGAGGATCGATCTTTCGCCGCAACGAGAAGTGCCGATGGGAGAGAGTTCGGATACTTCTCCTGGCGTCCGTTTGCTCCAGGCGAAGCCGTCGCGCAGTCGGTTCGCCCAGCCCTAGGCGCTGTGGGCATATCGGTGTTCGTCGCGCTGGCTGGGATGGGGGCCATGGTTGGTGTGCGAAACCGAAAACTTCGGCAGAGCAGGGCCGCGCTTGAACATCTCGCTCGCCACGACACTCTTACGGGACTGGCGAACCGGGCGTGGTTTGCCGAGCATTTGGCTAGGGTCATCTCCGGATCTGCCACGACACAGTCGAACGCGGTTCTGTTCATGGATCTTGATCGGTTCAAGCAGGTCAACGACACGATGGGGCACCCGGTTGGCGATCGTCTCCTGGTGCTGGTGGCTGACAGGTTACGCGGGATTTTCCCGGGCAGCGTCGTGGGTAGGCTCGGAGGGGATGAATTTACCGCGGTCGTGACCAACGTTACGAGCGACCAGGTTTCGCGGTTGTGTGAGCAAGTCATCGACTCCATGCGGCGTCCATTCGAGATCAATGGAACGCCAATCAGCATCGGTGCGAGCATTGGCGTCGTGATCGGCGTCGGACGTGATGTTGATCCATCCGACCTGACGCGGAAGGCTGACATCGCGCTCTACAATGCAAAGGCTGCGGGCAGAAACCGCTTTGCGATCTTTGGTCCTCATATGGATGACCTCGTGCAAGACCGGCGCGAACTCGAATGCGACTTGCGGCTGGCGGTCCAGAATCGCAGAGATCTCGAGGTGTATTTTCAACCCGTCTACGCTGCCCCGAACGGAGCCTTGTATGGCGCCGAGGCGCTCCTTCGATGGAAGCACCCCGCACGAGGTCTTATAACCCCGGAGGTGTTCATTCCCATCGCCGAAGAATGCGGCGTCATCGCCCAGTTGGGCGATCTTGTTCTGGAGGAGGCCTGCCTGGCAGCGCAGCGGTGGCCGGATCTGGAGATCGCGATCAACGCCTCACCTCTCGAGTTGCGAAACGAGGCGTATGCGCTGAGGGTCATCGCGGCCTTGAACAAGCATAGGATTGATCCCGCGCGGCTGGAGATCGAAATAACCGAGGGCACGCTGCTCGATAGTGCAGGGGAATGCCAGCGCAACATCGCGGCCCTCCGCTCTGTCGGTGTCCGCATTGCGCTGGACGATTTTGGCACGGGCTTTTCCAGCTTCGGTCGCCTGCAATATGTCGCCGTCGACCGTATCAAGATCGACAAGAGCTTCGTGGACGGCTTCGATAGCCAGGAGGCTGACAATCGGGCCATTGTCGAGGCGATGATAAGGCTGGCACGGGCTAAAGGCTTGAAGACAACGGCTGAAGGCGTTGAGACCGAAGAGCAGCGGGCAATCCTGAAAGAACTTGGTTGCGATCACCTGCAAGGATATCTCCTGTCGAAGCCCATGACCAAGGACGCATTCGACCGAATGGTCGGAACGAATGTGATCGACTTGCAGGCGAAGCGTTAGGTTGGCTCGGCCACGAGAATTTTCAGGTCTGAGGTGACGACGCCGCTGCTGGGAGCGGGCGGCCTGATTGCTAGGGGCTGGCAATTGGTTCAGCGACGCCGGCTTCGAGGCGAGACTCGTGTGATCCGATCACCATCCTGTTTCCGCGCCAATCGAAGCTTCCGGCCAACCAGCTCCTGATCCAGATGGCGGGCAACAAGATATCACGCGTCACCATTGCAACGAGCGATATCGGTGAGAGATGCCAATTCTTGCGGGCCGCAAGAAGAAGTTCCGGTATGTAGGCTGCGCACAAAACCGCGACAGTTGTGGTGGAAAGACTGGCACCGACAACGAACGCGGCGCACACGCACAGTGATAGGGGCGGAACCACGCCCAACAGGATCTCCGGGGCGAAGAAATGCGGGAAAGTCACGCGTCTCAGCCGCGCCCAGCGGCATTGTCGCGCCCATATCTCGCGAAAGGTTCTTCTTCCTAACGGCTGCTCGAACGGCCCACCAACCAGATGCACCTTGAGGCCCATTCGGTTCACCAGCTTGGTGGCCGCGGCATCTTCTGCGATCTCAGCCCCAAGTGCCTGGATGCCGCCGTGGGAGTTGAGGGTCTTCTTTCGCCATAGCATGCTCTTGCCTTGCGCGAAGCCAAATCCAAGAGCCTCTCCTGCATATTGCCAACGGGCCTGGTGGGTGTTGAGAAACGCACATTCCACCTCCGCCCAAAACCCTGTGGGGCGGGAGCCAAGTGGCGTCGAGCAGACAAGTCCACTATCGGGCCGCCATGCAGCGATCAGGCGCGCGAGATAGTCGCTGGGCATCAAAACGTTGGAATCGGCAAGCACGACCCATTCGTGCGACGCTGCGTTCCAGCCCTTGACACAATTGTTGAGTTTCGGATTTGCGCTGACGCGATCGTCCCCAACAAGGACCGTTGCCTTTGTCAGCGGCTTCGCCCGGCGAGCCTCTTCAGCCAGGCCAATTACCGGATCGGCCTTGTCGGCAACGCAGAAGATGATTTCGTAGTCGGGCCAATCCAGGCTCAGCGCACTTTCGAGCGTCTCCCGCGAGAACTGTTCCACCCCGCGAAGGGGTATCACGATTGAGACCGGCGGACGGGCGGAAACGCTTGGCGTTTTGTCTTGGCGGGATCGAATCCGCCATCCCGCGATAACAAGGCTGAGGGTATTGGCTGCCAACAGGGCACCGGCGACGGCAATGATATACAGCATCAGTCATTCCAGCGGTGAACAGCGCCGGAATGAAAACGAGTCTCAGCGCCCGGTGAGCTAAGACATCATCGTCACATGACGCGATGATGACATCTGCCTGTTGCTCTGTGAGGAGTTAACAGGAGCATCGGAGCAAGTTGTTAGCGCGTCATGCCAGCGGCTGCCAACGCTGAACTCAGTGCTTTCTCCTCAGGGCCCTTTGAACCTTGACAATCTCGCCCTTCATCAGGATCAGGAAGTGCTTCTTGTCGAGGCGGTTGGCGACGTCGCCGTCTACCGTCATGTAGTCCGTTCTGGGACTGGACATGGTCTCATCCGCTACCCTGATCTGCTCAATCACGATGCAAGGATTTCCAGCGTCACCCGTGCATTTGAACCGCCGCGTCTCCTGGTACTGTGACATCGATCCCCTCCTAAGCTGACGGCAAGCATCATCGCGACCGAAGCCGGGATTTCAAGTTATAAATTAGGTGTTGCTGAATTATACGAAGGGTGAAGGTGTGTCCGGTGGCGCAAGCAAAGCCCGGTGCTGGTTTGGACAGCGCCGGGCCTATGTGACTGCAGTTGAGGGAAACGCAGTCAGTGCAACGACAAAGGGTGCGCTGCCCAGGAAGAACGTTGCTACGGTTCGGATGTTCCGAACCGCAAAGGTATTGTTCAGGCTGCTGCCTCTCGGCGCGCCCACCGCTAGTTTTGGCGTGGTGCCTCGGCGGTGAACACAAACGCCGACATTCGCCCTTCGATCGGCCCCTTGCCGAAGGTTTTCTCAAGCGCTTCCGCTACGCGTGCCACGACATCGACCTTCGGCTGACGTGCTTCGATTTCCATGCGGAGCGGACTGCCCCTGCAGAAGGCGGTGGCTGCATCATGTGCCGAGGATGCATGAGACGTCTTTTCGACCTTTGCGAAGGTCGCCGACTGGAAACCGGCGCGCTCGAGCTCGGATAGGATCGTCTCGGCATCAAAATAGCCATGCGGCGTCCGTCGAAAGAATTCCGGCGGATCGCCCGGAAACACGGCGTCTGTTGCAGCCCTGACGGCGGCTGCGAAATCGTTGCTCTCGACCGTGTCCCACGTGTTGAAGAGAAACGTTCCTTTCGGCTTCAGCACGCGAAGGATTTCGTGATAGGCGCGGTGTTTGTCGGGAAAGAACATGACGCCGAACTGACTGGTGACGGCATCAAAGGTCTGATCGGGGAAGGGCAGGCTCAATGCGTCGGCCTGGCGCCATACGACATGCCCTCCGGAGTGTCGCCGTGCGGCGACATCCAGCATCGCCTGGTTCAAATCGGTGGCGATGATTTCCGCGTGCGGAAGCGCTGACGATATTGCGCGCGTAAGGGCGCCCGACCCAGCGGCGACCTCGAGAACGCGGTGCGGATGAAACGACGCCAGGCGCTGGGCCAGATCGGCCGCGTAAGGGTCGAACAGGATCGGTACCATGTAGCGGTCGTAAGCCGCAGGGATATCGCCTTGAAAACACGCATCATTTATAGCCATGATCGTTGCGCTCCATAGCCACCGCTCTGGGCGCATATTAGAACCTTTCATGGTGTCTTTGAAGGTGTTGCCCAGCGAGTGCTCAGCGAGGGTCTGTCATGCCCAAGGCTTGCAGATCGAGGTCATCCGCCAGATGTCTCGGCAGGCGCGCCAATTGATCTCGGGTACGATTGCGTGTCAGGCGTGAGATCTGACGCGTTCTAAATGCGTAGAAGATGTCGAAGATTGCGTTGAGAGTGCTCATTGCGGCCTCCTTTCATCGGTTTTAGCCGCCATGATCGAAGGGTACTGTCGGGTTGACTTTCAATCAAACAAAATGATATGGAATTCAAATTCAGAAAAATTGAAAGATGTGACGATGAGCATTCCCTTTCGCCGTCCCATTCCTTTGCTTGATAACGACGTCCTGAGGACGTTCGTTGCCATCGCAGAGACCGGCAATTTTTCGACCGCCGCGGAAGCCGTATATCGGACGCCGTCGGCTGTCTCCATGCAGATCAAGAAGCTGGAGGAGCAGCTCGGTGCGACGCTTTTCCTTCGTGATGCGCGTTCGGTCAGCCTGACCCAGCACGGCGAACTGCTACTCTCCTACGCACGCAACATTCTCGCTCTGTCGAACGAGGCGGTTTCGCGCTTCATCATGCCCGAGCTTAGCGGTGTGGTTCGGCTTGGCGCGCCGGAAGATATCGGCGAGCGATTGCTGCCCAGCATTCTGAAAAGCTTCGCCGAAAGCTTCCCGAGCATCATGGTCGATGTCACCATCGACATGAGCATCGGCCTCAAGAAGCGGATGGAGGAGCAGCGCCTCGACCTGGCACTCATTAACTGCGCGACACGCCCCTTGCCGACGGATGGCGAGATCGTGTTTCGGGAGCGGCTGATATGGGCTGGTGCCAAGTGCGGTACGGCGCACCGTCGCGAGCCGCTGCCGATCTCGATCTGGGAGGATGGCTGCATCTGGCGCTCGGAGGCAATATCGCAACTTGAGCGCATGAAGCGCGGCTATCGCGTTGCTTTCCTCAGTGGCCACACCATGGCGCAGCGTGCGGCCGTGGTTTCCGACCTCGCGATCGCGCCGTTGCCGCGCTCCTATGTCACCGACGAGATGACGATCCTCGGCGTGCAGGAAGGGTTGCCCGAACTCGGCTCCTTCGACATCCGGCTGCTTACTGCATCGCAGATGAACGGCCCGATGCGCGCTGTGGCCGAGAGCATCCGCTTTGCCTTTGCCGAAAAAGCCAAGGCTGTTGCTGCTTGACAAGTTTGCGGTGACCTTTTTTCTTCCTCCGGGGTTTAATTCGCGCGGCGGGAGTCGCCCGCGCTCGGACGACTGAGAAAGAAGGATTTCGCAATGACGATAATGGCCAAGATCGGCTCAGCCCTCGCAATTCTGCTCGTACTTTCCTCGTGTGGAAACACGATCCGCGGTATTGGCCGGGATACGGCAAACGCGGTGAACGCGACCCAGGATGCAGGTCGTTCGGTCGGCCGCGCCGCCACCAGGTAACAAGACCTCAGATCGCAGCCGGCGGGTAAGCGTTTTCCAACCCGCCGGAACGCGAAAGCCCAGTCCGGAACGCCATGTAAGCCGGATGCTGGCTTGATTTCGCTGCCTCCATCAGTCGTATCTGCAGGCGGGCAGGCGCTGTCTCGCCAATCCATTTCCCAAGATTTTCGAGTTTCAGCGTGTTCAGAAACGGCGCACTGGCTGCGTTGTTCAGATGGCGGTGAAGGCCATCAATGACGTTTTCGTCCTGCGCCACATTTTCCATCAGCAAGGCAACGTAGGATTTCTCCTGTTCGTCAAGGCTGGCAAGCTTCGAGGCGATCGTGTCGCGGTCGGGAAACGGAGCGGATGTCATCTGTATTTTCCTCGTCTGGGCAAGCGGGCGCGATTCGGGCGACCAAGCGGTCGGTGCTTATAGGAAACCGATGCCTCCGGAGGGAAGACTTTGTCATTGGCCGAGATCGTTGTTCGTCCTAGAGCCCGGCCTTGACCTTTTCTGCGACGTCGGCAGGAACCCACTTGGTCCATAGGGCCGAATAATTCTGAAGGAAGTACTCCGTGGCTTCCTCGTTGCTCTTCTGGTTTTCGTCCTGCCAGGCGAGCACCTCGTTGATCGTCGTATTGTCCCATGAGCGAAGCTTAAGGTAATCCATGGCCGGTCCGGCCCGGTCGGCAAAGGCTTTGGTGACAATCGTATGGGCCCGCGAGACCGGGTAGGAGTTGACCTGCGGCCGAGCGCAACCCGGGATCGAGGTGCATTTGTCCCACTCTGCCTTGTCATGAGCGACGCCGAAGCTCAGGCGTGTCATGTCGTATTTGCCAAGGATGGCGGTGGGGGCCCAGTAGTAGCCAAGCCAGCCGGCCTTTTTCTGGAATGCATTTGCGATGGAATCATCGAGGTCCTGTGGGCTGCTGGCTTCGACAAGTTGAAACCCGTCCCGTTCAGCCCCCAGCGCGCGGAAGAGATTGGATGTCGAAATCTGGCAGCTCCACCCGACAGGACAACTATGGACGGCGCCCTGCGATGCATTGTCGGATGCCGGGAATAGCTCCGGATGCTTGAGTGCGTCCTCGACGCTGCGGATATCCGGGTTCGCATCTGCGATGAATTTCGGTATCCACCAACCTTCGACCGCGCCCTCCGAGAGGATTTCAGCAGCCTGGATCAGCTTGCCTTCCTTGACCGCCATGTCGAGTTCGGAGCGCACCGAATTGATCCAGAATTCGGAAGCGATATCGGGCTCACCCTTTCCGTCCATCGAAAGGAACGTCGGCATCGTGTCACCCGGGACGATCCTGACCGAGCAGCCGTAACCCTTCTCGAGAATAAACTTGTCGAAGTTGGCGGCAATACCCGCCGACGCCCATTTCATTTCAGCGATGGTGACGTTGCCGCATTCAGCAGCCCGCGCCGTCGCGGCGGCTGCACAAACTCCTGCGGCAAGCAGGATTGACGTGCAGAGAAATCTCATCTTGCGTTCCCATTCTTGCTGTCGCGGCTACAACCTAGGCGTTCCGCAGTTTGCGGAGGAGGCTCTTGCTGTTTCTGCAGGCTGTTGCTGTGGCGTTCGTCCTGACGCCTTGCAGGGCAGCCTACGCGTTCGGCTGCGGAAATCAATTGTCTTCTGCGCGTGAAGCAGGGAGTCTAAGCGCCTGATTTGAAATCGGTAATGATAGTTCCGCAGAAGATTGCGGTTGGTATTCGAGATCTCCCCATGGAGCCGCCTGCGACGCCTGGATCATCAAGAAATGTCAGAAAAATACGAAATTCATCTTTGCTTAATCGCTTGCTAACCCTCCGGTAACAATGTGGCGCTATCTGTTGTTGCGTAGCGGGGGACACCGCTGCTTCTCCGGATCAGGTAGAGCGTCCCGGAGAACGTGAGCTTCGCCGTGTATGGGCGAATGTGCCAGCGTATTTCGGCAGGCCGCGCAACTGGAAACGGTTGACGCGGCCTTCGCATTTTCAGGGCTTGCAATTGACCGCAGCAGAGAGGCCATTGTAGTCCGGGTCAAGTTCCCCGGAGTTTCGCGACAATGACCAAGGCTATCATGCTGCAAGGGACCGGCTCCGATGTCGGCAAGACGGTTCTTGTCGCGGGTCTTTGCAGGCTTGCTGCCAACCGTGGCCTTTCAGTTCGTCCGTTCAAGCCGCAGAACATGTCGAACAATGCAGCGGTTGCTGATGACGGCGGAGAGATCGGCCGGGCACAATGGCTGCAGTCGCTCGCTGCGCGGGTGCCGTCTTCGGTGCACATGAACCCCGTGTTGCTCAAGCCGCAATCGGAATACGGCAGCCAGATCATCGTCCAGGGCAAGGTCTGGGGGCAGGCCAAGGGACGGGACTATCAGAAGCTCAAACCGACGCTTCTCGATTACGTGATGCAGAGCTTTTCCGAGGTTTCTACCGGGGCGGATCTGGTGATCGTGGAAGGCGCGGGTTCGCCGGCAGAAATCAACCTCAGGGCGGGCGACATTGCCAATATGGGATTTGCGACCCGTGCCGGCGTGCCGGTGATACTTGTCGGTGACATCGATCGTGGAGGCGTGATCGCTTCGCTGGTCGGCACCCACACGATTTTGCCCGACGAGGACCGGGCAATGATATCCGGCTATATCATCAATAAGTTCCGTGGCGACGTTTCGCTCTTCGATGCCGGCATCGAGGCGGTGCGGCACTTTACGGGATGGTCGTGCTTTGGTGTCGTGCCGTGGCTCAAGGACGCCTCCCGCTTGCCAGCCGAGGATTCGGTTGCGTTGGAGAAGCTGGCGCGCGGCGGCACCGGAGCACTCAAGGTCGCCGTGCCGGTCTTTTCCAGGATCGCAAATTTCGACGACCTCGATCCGCTAAGGGCCGAGCCGGATGTCGAGTTGGTTTTTGTTCGCGCCGGCGAGCGGCTGCCTGCGGACGCCGGCTTGGTGATCTTGCCAGGTTCAAAATCAACGGTATCGGATCTGGCGGATATGCGCGCTCAGGCTTGGGATTCCGATCTTCTGGTCCATGTAAAACGCGGCGGGCGGGTCATGGGCATTTGCGGCGGCTATCAGATGCTCGGACGCAAGGTGCATGATCCCCTCGGCATTGAAGGCTCTACCTTGGAGGTAGAGGGGCTGGGGCTGCTTGACGTCGAGACGGAGATGGCGCCCGAAAAGACAGTCCGCAACAGCGTCGCGACGATGGTGGAAGACGGTTCACCGCTTTCAGGCTACCAGATCCATCTTGGCGTTACGTCCGGCGAAGACTGCGGCCGTCCGTTCGCGATCGTTGACGGAAAGCCGGATGGGGCCGTGTCGGCAGACGGCCGGGTCGCCGGCACCTATCTGCACGGGCTCTTCGCGAGTGACGCCTACCGTTCCCGCTTGCTGCAGAGTTTTGGCCTTGCGGGCGAGAGGACCGATTACCGTGCTGGCGTCGAGAAAGCTCTCGACGACATTGCAGCAGAACTCGAGGCCTGTCTCGACGGGCGTTGGCTCGACGAACTCCTCAGTTAGATCTCGCCGGAGATTTCGCGGCGGCGGCGGTCCAGTTCTTCGCTATAGCGGCGTAGGGTGTAGGCCTCGCTCAGCTGCCCGACGACTTTCCGCTCAATCAGATTATTGACGACCGCCAGCGCTTCGCTTTCGGTCTTGTCAAAGATCGCTGCTGCCTGCTTGGCGTTCATTTGCGGTTGCAGGAAATCGTTCTTGAAGCGGATGAATTCTCCCAGATCCTTGCCGGTCTCGTCGGTGTCGGTCAGGTTTGCGTAGATATCGGGAACGAGCACCAGGCCGCTGTATTTGCCGGTGTCATCAACCAGGACAACGCGCTGCGCCGAACCGATGGGGAAGCGCTCCTTGAACTCGTCGATGGTGAGGGCGGCATTCGCCGTCTTCACGTCGGCGCGCATCAGCCGGTCAACGGTCAGGTTACGGATCCAGCCGACATCGTGCGCGCTCCGGATGCTCTCGCCGCGCAGGTGGAAGCGCCATGTTGCGAAGGAGTAACCGAAGGTGCTGCGCACGACTAGCGAGGAGGTGATCACCGCCGCAAGCACGAGCGCCGTGATCGGAAAGTCGCCGGTAATCTCGAGCGCAAGAAACGTCATCGTCAACGGTCCACCGATGACGGCGACCGCAAGCGAACTCATGCCGACGACCGCGTAGATGACGGGTGTCAGCGTCGCATGAGCGAAATAGGGTGCCGAATAGGCGAAGAGCTTGCCGAGGAGTGCACCCATGAACAGGGACGCGAAGAATAGGCCGCCTCTGAAGCCGGAACCGATCGAGATAGCCGAAGCGAATGCCTTGAGAAGAAGAAGGCCGACAAGCACCGGAATTGCGACATCGCGGCCGAGATTGAGGTGCAGTGCACCGTGACCGGCCGACAGCACCTGCGGCGTAATCAGCGCGAGCAGGCCGACGACGATGCCGCCAAGGGCAGGGCGCAGCGGCGTTGCAATGGAACTCCGGCGAGCCAATTCCTCGATCCAGGCGACGCCCTGCATGATCATGATGCCAACGCCGGCGCAGAATGCACCGAGTAACAGCGCCGGAACGTAGTCTGCAGGCATGACGGTTCCAAAGTCACCGACGTCAATAAGAAAATCGCTGCCGGCCAGCAGGCGTGCAATTTGGGTCGATACCAGTGCGGAAACGACGACCGGCGTCAGCGAGACGATGGTATATGAGCCGATGATCAGCTCAAACGCATAGAAGGCGCCGGTCAGCGGAGCGTTGAAGGCCGCCGCAATCGCACCCGAGGCACCGCATCCGACGAGAACGCGCAGATCCGATCGGCGAAGCTGCAGCTTCAGTCCAAGCTTCGAGGCCAGTCCCGCCGCCAGCTGCGTGTAGCCGGCCTCTAGGCCCACTGAAGCGCCGAAGCCGTTCGAAATGAGGTTCTGGACCGCCACCAGAATACTGTCGGTGAGCGATAGTCGGCCGCCATGCAGCGCGTTAGCCTCGATCGGGTCAACCATCGGCTTCTTGCGCGTTTTGGCAAGCACGAAGAGCATCAGACCCAATAGTATGCCGCCGCAGACAGGCGCCGTCAGCAACAGCAGCTTGTTGTCGATCTGCGAGGAACTCAGCCGCTCGATATCGCTGATTCCGAAGATCAGACTGTGCATTTCGCGGGAAACGAGGCTCATGCCCGTCACCGCAAGTCCGGAGATAACGCCGACGATCGCGCCCGCGATGACCATCCCCAGCTCAGTGCGTCGCAGCAGTGCGCGCATCCGCCCGATGTCGAGAAGGGTATGGAATGGACCGAAACGGCGGATATCGATTCTTAGGAGCATCACGGGAAAACTAGGCGGCAGTGGGCGCGATCAAGTGGAAGGGAGGGAAGGGCAAATCGGTGGCGCGACCCGCTTGCGACGCAATTGCGGCAAAAGACCGGCGATCGCAACAATAATTTGTGACGTAAGTAACTGATAAAAGACGATGAATTTGGTAGAGAAGGTCGTGTTGAGAGCGGGTCCGGCAGTATACCGTGCCGAGGCGCGCATCGGCTTCCGATTGACTTCACCAAGGGCCTTGCCTAACGATGAGTTCACAACGGATGGTTCCGGACCGGTTGAATCGGTGCGGATGAAAAGGGAATGTGAAGCGGTGGACCCAATCCGGGCACCGTCATCATAGCCGACCCCGCGACTGTAGAGCGGTCAGGGTTTTCCGTCCGGCGTTGTTTTCGCGTTGATGACAGCCTGCAATGGTGCAGGCGGGCGGCGCGGAGATGGCGACGGAAAAGTCACTGGCAGTGCATCATGATCAACCGGGGCAGGACGCCTCTTACGTCTACGAATCGTCCGCCTTTTCATGAAATGCAGCCGGGAAGGCGAGGAAAATCCGCTGGCACGATCTGGGGCGACCGGTTTCCGGTCCGCCCCGATCGCGGCCAAGACCCGCGAGCCAGGAGACCTGCCAACCGTGCCGGGCGAGAAGCCCATCCCTGGGCTTATGCCCGCTGCCAGCACGGAGGTTGTCATGGCTGAACAAAAGAGTTTTCGGCTGCGTCCAACAGCCATTCCGCTCCTTTGCGGCAGCGTCCCGCAGATCGGATATCATCTGCCATGAGCCCGATATCCTCCGGTGCGACCTTCGTCCTGGGCGGCGCGCGCTCGGGAAAATCACGTTTTGCCGAACAACTGGTCGCCTCAAGCGAGCTGGAGCGCCATTACGTGGCGACGGGCCGGGCCTGGGACGAGGAAATGCGCGCCCGGATCGACAAGCACAAGGCCGATCGTGGCGAGCTCTGGCACACCCATGAAGAGCCTCTTGATCTAGTCGGCTGCCTGCGAGCGATCGACGGCGAGGGGCGGGCGATCCTCGTCGATTGCCTGACGCTTTGGGTTACCAATCTGATGATGGAGGCGCGCGACATGGAGGCCGAGTTTGCTTCGCTTGCCGCGTATCTGGCGACAGCGCGTGCTCGGCTCGTCATCGTTTCCAACGAGGTCGGTCTCGGTATCGTTCCTGAGAACCGCATGGCGCGGGAGTTCCGCGATCACGCCGGTCGCTTGCATCAAATGATCGCGGCCGAGGCCGCGGATGTGTATTTTATCGCGGCAGGTCTGCCGCTGAAGATGAAGGGTTGAATTCATGAACCAGCAGAAAATTCCGGCGACCGTCATCACCGGCTTCCTCGGCGCCGGCAAGACGACGATGATCCGCAATCTGCTTTCCAACACGAACGGCAAGAAGATCGCGCTTATCATCAACGAGTTCGGCGATCTCGGCGTCGACGGCGACGTGCTGAAGGGCTGCGGCGCGGAGAACTGCACCGAGGATGACATTATCGAGCTGACCAACGGCTGCATCTGCTGCACGGTGGCCGACGACTTCATTCCGACGATGACCAAGCTTCTGGAGCGCGAGCAGCGCCCCGACCACATCGTCATCGAAACTTCCGGCCTGGCGCTGCCGCAGCCGCTCGTTGCCGCCTTCAACTGGCCTGATATCCGCACGCAGGTCACTGTCGATGGCGTGATTACTGTCGTCGACAGCGCCGCCGTTGCCGCCGGCCGCTTTGCCGATGATCACGATGCCGTCGAGGCTCGCCGCGTGGAAGACGAGTCGCTCGACCACGAGAGCCCGATCGAGGAGCTTTTCGAGGACCAGCTGACCTGCGCCGATCTGATCGTGCTCAACAAGACCGATCTTCTCGATGCCGACGGTCTTGGCCGCGTGCGCGATGAGGTCGCGTCGCGCATTGCCCGCAAGCCCGTCATGATCGAGGCGCGCAACGGCGAGGTTCCCGCGAGCGTGCTGCTCGGGCTCGGCGTTGGCACCGAAGGCGATGTGGTCAATCGCAAGTCTCATCATGAGCTCGAGCATGAGGATGGCGTTCCCCACGATCACGATGAGTTCGACAGCTTCGTGGTGGAACTCGGCGCTATTGCCGATCCGGCAGCCTTCGTAGATGCCCTGAAAGGCATCATCGGCGAGCATGACGTGCTGCGGCTCAAGGGATTCGTCGATGTCCCCGGCAAGCCGATGCGTCTGCAGTTGCAGGCAGTCGGCAGCCGTATCGACCACTATTTCGATCGCGCCTGGGCGCCTGGCGAAGCGCGCGGCACCCGTCTTGTTGTCATCGGTCTGCACGAAATGGACGAGGCAGCGGTGCGCAAGGCGATCGAAGCGCTGGCATAAGGCAGTCTAATGCATCTGCTTCTGGCACAGCAGGGAACGATCAGCGACGGCGAGGAGGCGATCGATCTCGGTCAGTCTCCCGGCGACGTCCTGTTCCTGTCAGCCGCCGATACCGAGCTTGCCGCGATCGCCGCCGCTTATGACGAAGCGGCGGCCGGCTTCTCGCTGCGGCTGGCAAGCCTGATGAGCCTCAAGCATCCGATGTCGGTCGATGCCTACATCGAGCGGACGGCCCGGCATGCGAAGCTGATCGTCGTGAGGGCGCTGGGTGGCGCCAGCTACTTTCACTATGCGCTGGAGGCGCTTCATGCCGCGGCGGCGCGATCCGGCGCGCTGATTGCGGTTTTACCGGGAGATTCTAAGCCGGATGCGGGTTTGACGCCGTTTTCGAATGTTCCGCTTGAGGATCTGAATGCGCTTTGGGCCTACCTGATCGAGGGTGGCGACGGCAATTCTCGGGCGTTTCTCGCCTATGCCGGTGCGATGTTGGCAGGAGCGGAGAAACCGGAAGCGGCATCGCCGCTGATGAAGGCCGGCATCTGGTGGCCGGGCAAGGGCGTGCTTGGCGTCGACGACTGGACAGCGGCTTGCGACGAGCGGCTTGGCGCTGCTTGGGAAAGCGGAGCCCCTACTGTAGCTATCAGTTTCTATCGCGCGCTCGTGCAGAGCGGTGAGACACGACCGGTCGAGGCCCTGGTCGACACGCTGCTGGCGGAAGGTATCCGGCCGCTGCCGGTATTCGCCTACAGTCTGAAGGATCCTGTGTCGAAGGGCATTCTGAAGAGCGTGTTTGATGTCATCAAGCCCGAGGTGGTGATCAACACGACTGGTTTCGCCGTGTCGGCGCCGGGCGCGGATCGCGAGCCGACCGTTCTCGAGGCCAACGACGCCGTCGTGCTGCAGGCGATCTTTTCGGCCTCGTCACGTGAGGCCTGGGCCGCGTCTTCGCAGGGGCTTTCGGCGCGCGATCTCGGCATGAACGTCGCGCTGCCCGAGGTGGACGGCCGCGTGCTGTCGCGTGCCGTCTCCTTCAAATCAGCCGCCCGCTACGATGCGAGGGTCGAGGTCAACATCGTCGGCAGCGAGCCCGACCTCGAGCGGATGCGCTATACCGCTCGACTTGCGGCCAATTGGGCGCAGCTGCGCACCACGGCCGCCGGCGAGCGGCGCATCGCGCTTGTCCTTGCGAATTATCCAAACCGTGACGGCAGGCTCGGCAATGGGGTCGGGCTGGACACCCCCGCAGGCACCGTTGAGGTGCTCAAAGCCATGTGCGCAGCCGGCTATTCGGTTGCAGACGTGCCTGACGATGGCGACGCGCTGATCCGGCGTCTCATGGAAGGGCCGACGAACTCCGGCAGCGACGGCAAGCTTATCCGCGAATCGCTTTCCTTGAGTCGTTACAAAGCTTTCTTCGAAAATCTTCCGAAAAAGATTCAGGATGAAATCGGCGCCCGCTGGGGTGCACCGGAGGCCGATCCCTATGTCGTGGATGGCGCCTTTGCGCTGCCGTTCATGCGGCTTGGCCAGGTGCTGGTCGGTATCCAGCCGGCGCGCGGCTACAACATCGATCCGAAGGAAAGCTACCATTCTCCGGATCTCGTCCCACCGCACGGTTATCTCGCCTTCTATGCCTTCCTTCGCCATGAGTTCGGCGCTCACGCCGTCATTCACATGGGCAAGCACGGCAATCTGGAATGGCTGCCCGGCAAGGCTCTGGCGCTGTCAGAGGAATGCTACCCGGAAGCCATCCTCGGCCCCATGCCGCATCTCTATCCCTTCATCGTCAACGATCCCGGCGAGGGAACGCAGGCGAAGCGCCGCGCCGGCGCGGTCATCATCGATCATCTGACGCCGCCGCTAACGCGCGCCGAGAGCTATGGACCGCTGAAGGATCTGGAGGCGCTGGTCGACGAATATTACGAGGCGTCGGGCGGCGATCCGCGCCGCATTCGGCTTCTCAGCAAGCAGATCCTCGAACTAGTGGCGGATATCGGCCTCGATCGCGATGCCGGCATCGACAAGGGAGAGAGCGAGACCGCGGCATTGAAGAAGCTCGATGCCTATCTCTGCGATCTCAAGGAGTTGCAGATCCGCGACGGCCTGCATGTCTTCGGCGTCTCGCCGCAGGGCCGGCTGCTGACGGATTTGACGGTGGCGCTGGCCAGGGTTCCGCGCGGGCTCGGGCAGGGCGGTGACCGCAGCCTTCAGCGTGCGATTGCCGCGGATCTGTGCTTGGAGTTCGACCCGCTCGACTGCGACATGGCCGGAGTTTGGAGCGGGCCACTGCCCGGTATTCTTGCAAGAGTCACGGATGCCACATGGCGGACGAACGGCGACACCGTCGAGCGGATCGAACTGCTTGCGGCACGGCTGGTCGCCGGCGAGTTTGGTTGCCTGGAAAGTTGGGAGGCCACCCGCACGGTTCTCGCGGAGATCGAAACGCGGCTCAAGCCTGCCGTTCTCGCCTGCGGGACGGCTGAGATCGAAGGCCTGCTTCGAGGGCTCGACGGCCGTTTCGTGGCGCCGGGACCATCCGGGGCTCCGACGCGGGGCCGACCGGACGTGCTGCCGACCGGACGAAATTTCTACTCGGTCGACAGCCGGGCCGTGCCGACGCCGGCGGCCTATGAGCTCGGGAAAAAGTCCGCGGAACTGCTGGTCCGCCGTTACGTGCAGGATCACGGCGAATGGCCGGTCTCCTTCGGCCTGACGGCCTGGGGCACCTCGAACATGCGCACTGGCGGCGACGATATCGCCCAGGCGCTCGCCCTGATCGGTGTGAAGCCGGTGTGGGACATGACCTCGCGGCGCGTCACCGGCTATGAAATCATTCCGCCGGCGCTGCTGCGTCGGCCGCGTGTCGATGTGACGCTGCGTATCTCCGGCTTCTTCCGGGACGCCTTTCCAGAACAGATCGCGCTGTTCGATAAGGCAATCCGCGCCGTCGGGGCGCTGGAAGAAGATGCTGCGGACAATCCGATTGCCGAGCGCATGCGCGGTGAAGCAGCCCGACTTGAAGCCGCTGGACTGGATGCAGCGCAGGCTGACCGCCGGGCCGGCTATCGAATTTTCGGCTCGAAGCCAGGCGCTTACGGTGCCGGTCTGCAGGCGCTGATCGACGAAAAGGGATGGGAGCGTCGCGCCGATCTGGCCGAGGCCTACCTTGTCTGGGGAAGCTACGCTTATGGCGCTGGCGAAGAGGGTCGGGCGGAGCGCGGTGTCTTCGAAGAACGGCTGCGCTCGATCCAGGCAGTCGTGCAGAACCAGGACAATCGCGAACACGACCTTCTCGACAGCGACGATTATTACCAGTTCGAGGGCGGGATGGCGGCTGCGGCCGAAACGCTGGCGGGCGATCGGCCATCGATCTATCACAACGACCATTCGAGGCCGGAGAAGCCGGTGATCCGTTCGCTGGAGGAAGAGATCGGTCGCGTCGTGCGTGGCCGCGTCGTCAATCCGAAGTGGATCGATGGCGTCATGCGCCATGGCTACAAGGGTGCCTTCGAGATTGCCGCGACCGTCGATTACCTCTTTGCCTTTGCGGCAACCACGGGCGCCGTTGGCAACCATCACTTCGAAGCCGTGTACCAGGCTTTCGTGGTGGATGCTGAGGTCCGCGATTTCATGATCGAGAAGAATCCCGCCGCCTTCGCCGACATGAAGGAGCGGCTGCTGGAAGCGATCGATCGCCGCCTCTGGACGCCGCGCAGCAATTCCGCGCGGTTCGACCTTTCAGACACATTCGGCTTGCATCAGGGCAAGCTTGTATCCGGGGAACATTGAGATGACCGACGAAACCACCGAAGCCGCTGGCCACGACGACGCCCGCCACGCCGAGAAGATGGCGAAGAAGAAGGCTGCCCGCGACAAGATCATGGCCTCAAAGACCGATGAGAAGGGCCTTATCATTGTCCATACCGGCAAGGGCAAGGGCAAGTCTTCGTCCGCCTTCGGGATGATCTTCCGGCACATCGCGCATGGCAAGCCTTCGGCCGTCGTGCAGTTCATCAAGGGTGCGATGTGGACTGGCGAGCGCGACCTGATCGAAAAGCACTTCTCCGACATCTGCCAGTTCCACACCATGGGCGAGGGCTTCACTTGGGAGACGCAGGATCGCGCCCGCGATGTGGCAGCGGCCGGTGCCGCCTGGGAGAAGGCGAAAGAGTTGATCCGCGACGAGCGCAATTCCATGGTGCTGCTCGACGAGATCAACATCGCACTTCGATATGATTACCTCGACATCAATGAGGTGGTGGAATTCCTGAAGAACGAGAAGCCGTATATGACTCATGTCGTCCTGACCGGCCGCAACGCCAAGGACGAACTGATCGAGATCGCTGATCTCGTGACCGAGATGGAGCTGATCAAGCATCCGTTCCGCTCGGGTATCAAGGGGCAACCGGGCGTCGAGTTCTGATCAAAGCGCCTGGGAGCTTGCGCTCTTTGCAATTTGCATGAGTATCGTCGCCGTCTGCTCGTTGGCGGGGAAGAAGGATTCGATCGCAAGTTCGGAGAGCGTCACGTCCACGGGCGTGCCGAAAACGGTGGTTGTCGACAGGAGCGAGAGCAAACCTGCTTCTGTTTCCAGTTCGAGCGGGACGGCGATACCGGCATAGTCGGCGTTCCTGCTCATCTCCGCGCGGCCGCAGCAGACCGGGTAAGCGGATAATTCCTTCAGCAATTCGCCGAGGATTGGATCACCTGTAACCGAAATCTGCTGGTGCAGGCGCTCGAGGAGATGGGCCCGCCATTCCAGCAGGTTGGCGATCTTCGGGGCCAAGCCGTCGGGATGCAAGCTGAGACGGAGGACGTTGATGGGGCCGTCCAGCAAAGTACGATTTGCGATGCCGGCAAGAAGCGGGGCGATGGCGTCATTGGCGGCAATCAACGTCCAGTGGCGGTCGATCGCAAGGGCGGGATAGGGCTCGTGTGCCTTGAGGAGCATGTCGACTGCCTGCCGCGCCGGTTTGAGCGCCGGATCATCGAGCGAGCGCTCGGAAAACAGCGGCGCAAAACCGGCGGCAAGCAGCATTGGATTGCGATCGCGCAGCGGCACGCCGAGCCGTTCGGCCAGATGCAGCAGCATGTCCCGGCTGGGGATCGACCGCCCGCTCTCGATGAAGCTCAGATGTCTCTGCGAGATTTCGGCCTCGAGCGCGAGGTCGAGCTGGCTCATTCGGCGCTTCTGCCGCCAGTCGCGGAGATAGTCTCCAAGGGAGCGGGCGGGTGTCATCATCACGCGGCTTCCGGAAGCTGATCGATGAAGCCGTGTACGGTCTTCAGCCGCCCACCTTCGAGCACTGCAAAATCAGTGCCTTTTATGAGGTGCTCGGCGCCCGTCGGTCCGAGGCCCCATGAAAAACGTAGATTGTCGCCATACCCATCGGCCGCACCGAGAAGTTCAAACCGGAAACCCGGGAAGCGTGCATGCACGGCTTCAACAAGCGCGCTGATCTGGTCGTGGCCTACGCCGCGCATCAAGGGATCGATGTAGGTGCCGGCCTCATGCCAGCTTTCCGTGATCAACGCGCTGCGGCGGGCCGCCTCCGTCTCGTTCCAGATCGCGATGTAGCGTTGGGCTAGGGTGTTCGCATCGGTCATTGCATCATCTCCTGTTGACGCCCGGTTCGTCCAGGCATCGCGATCATGGAGAAGCGACGGCGCCCCTTCAATTACGCCGGAGGTAATCGGACGCGGCGTCAGATTTCAAGCCAAACGCGGATTGGATTGGCCGGATCGGCGAGAAGCTTGATCGTGAAGGCGATGCAGACAAGAACCAGCAGAGGCTTGATCAGACGCGCGCCAGTGCGCATCGCGAGCCGCGAGCCTAGCTGCGCGCCCAGGAACTGGCAGACGCCCATCATCAGCCCGATCTTCCAGATGATCGCCCCGAAGGAAATAAAGACAACGAGGGCGCCGACATTGGAGCCGAAGTTCAGGAGTTTGGTGTGCGCCGTTGCCTTTAGCATGCCGAAGCCGGCAAGAGACACGAAGGACAGCATGAAGAACGATCCGGTGCCCGGACCAAAGACACCGTCGTAGAATCCAATGGCCGGCACCAGCGTCAGACCGAACACAAAGGGCGAGATGCGGCGGTGCTTGTCGACATCACCGAGGTTCGGCTTCAACGCAAAATAGAGCGCGATTGCCACCAGAAGGACCGGCATGATCGCTCGAAGGACATCTCCCGGTACAATTGTTGCCAAGGCGGCGCCGAGCGAGCCGCCGAGAACCGCCATCAGCGCCATCGGCAGCTGCGTGCGCAGGTGAACATGTCCCTTCCGGGCATAGGCGATCGTCGCGGAAGCTGCCCCAAATACCGACTGCACCTTGTTGGTGCCCAACGTCTGCAGCGGTGGGATGCCTGCGATCAACATCGCCGGGACGGTAATCAAGCCTCCGCCACCGGCGATGGAATCGACAAAGCCAGCGAAAAACCCGGCTGCGGCCAGCATGAAGACGAGATGAGGGGCAAGATCGGACAAGGAGGAAACTCTGGACTACGGTATGCGGCGCATGTTGCATTTCCGGCTCTGTGCTGCAATGGCTTGGTGGACACAGGGGCAGGTTTCATTGTCGCACGTGACTGGAAATGTATTCGACGGGTCGCGCCGGTATGTGCTCGGTCTCGGCTGCGAGCGTGGAACACCGGTAGACGAGGTGACTGAGCTTGCCAATGCCGCGCTGGCGTCGGCGGGCATCGGCCCGGGTGAATTGGCAGCCGTTGCCTCCATTGATACGCGTGGCAACGAGCGCGCGATCCGTGAAATAGCCCATGACCTCGCAGTCCCGTTTCTGACCTTCGCTGCGGTGCGGCTCGAGGAGGAAACGCCGAGGCTGAAAAATCCTTCAGCGATTGTTTTTGCCAGGGTGGGGTGCCACGGGGTCGCCGAATCCGCTGCGCTTGCGGCGATCGGACCGAACGGGGAGCTTGTTGTTCCGAAGATCAAGTCGCCGCGCGCAACGGCAGCGATTGCGTGCGCCCTGTTGCAGAAAGATTAGCGGACGTTATGGTGACCGCCGACTTCGCGGCGCCGTCCGGCTGCCCTGCGACAATAACGAAAAGAGGCACACTCATGCACAAGGTCATTTATGACACGGATCCGGGCGTCGATGATGCAATGGCTCTGCTCTTCCTGCACCGCCATCCCGAGATCGATCTGATCGGAATCACCACCGTCTTCGGCAACGCATCGGTTGAGACGACGACGCGCAACGCGCTGTTCCTCAAGCGCGAATGGAACATTCCGGCGCCGGTCGCCAAGGGGGCCAGCGTGACCGTGGATCCGACGCGCGAGGAAAGGACGTGGCCGACCTTCGTGCATGGCGAGAACGGCCTCGGAAACATCGAGGTGCCTGAAACCGTCGATCTGCCGCTCGACCCACGGCCTGCTCATCGCTTCATCATTGATACGGTCCGCGCCAATCCCGGCGAGGTCAGGCTGGTTGCCGTCGGTCGCATGACCAACCTCGCGATGGCGATCAAGGAAGATCCGGAGATCGCCGGCCTCGTGAAGGATGTCGTCATCATGGGCGGCAACTTCTATGTCCCCGGCAATGTGTCGCCGGTCGCCGAAGCCAACATCCACGGCGATCCCGAGGCCGCCGACATCGTTCTGACGGCACCCTGGAAGGTTGCCGTCATTGGCCTCGACGTAACCGCGATCACGACGATGAGCCGCGGCTACCTTGCCGACATTGCGGCCAAGGGCGACGGCGCCGTCAAGCTGCTGAACGACCTCTCGCAGGATTACATCGACTTTTACAAGCATGCGGTCGAAGACGGCATGATGGTTCACGACAGCTGCGCATGCGTCTACGTCGTCGCGCCCGAGCTGTTCTCGATCGTCAGCGGTCCCGTTCGGGTTGTCTGCGGCGGGATTGCCGACGGACAGACGATCGTGAAGCCGGACGGTCGCCGCTTCCCGCCGGGTGATTGGGATGGCCTGCCAAGCCAGGTGGTCTGCACCGGCATCGAATCTGAGAAGGTCATCGGTCTGATACGCGATACCCTGCTGCGGACCTGAGGATTGGCTCTCGTCACGCGGGCTTCCGAGCGCGAATCGCAAATAAAGATTGCCCGCGATGGAACGGTCGGAGCAGGTGTGCGCTCACATCTCGCGCCTGCCCGATCAGCGGCGTTGACCTTGCCAGCGGTGGGGCATAGATCATGCCAATGATCGAAGCTGCGTTTTCACATCTGCCGGCTCTTGAGCCGGGCAGCGTCTGGCTTGTTGGTGCAGGGCCGGGCGAGCCTGGGCTGCTGACGCTTCTCGCGGCCAAGGGCTTGGCGGAGGCGGACGTCGTGGTCCACGATGCACTAGTGAACGCCGACTGCCTCAAGCTCGCTAGGCCAGACGCCTTGCTGGAATATGCGGGAAAGCGAGGTGGCAAGCCGTCTGCCAAGCAGCGCGATATTTCGCTTCGGCTTGTCGAACTCGCCCGTGCCGGTAAGCGCGTCCTCCGTCTCAAGGGCGGCGATCCCTTTGTCTTCGGTCGTGGCGGCGAGGAAGCGCTGACGCTGGTCGAGCACAACATTCCGTTTCGCATCGTTCCGGGCATCACCGCCGGGATCGGCGGGCTGGCTTATGCCGGCATTCCGGTCACCCACCGCGATGTCAACCATGCGGTGACATTCCTGACAGGGCACGACTCCTCGGGGATCGTGCCGGACGCCATCAATTGGGAAGCGATCGGAAAAGGCTCGCCGGTGATCGTCATGTACATGGCGATGAAGCATATCGCTCAGATCAGCAGGAACCTGATTGCCGCGGGGCGTTCTCCGACAGAGCCGGTCGCTTTCGTCTGCAACGCGTCGACCGGTGACCAGCAGGTGCTTGAAACCATACTTGCTGAGGCTCCTTCGGCTGTTGCTGCCTCCGGCCTTGAGCCACCGGCGATCGTCGTTGTCGGGGAGGTCGTGCGGCTGCGGCAGTCGCTTGATTGGCTGGGTGCACTCGCAGGACGCAGGTTGCGCCCTGATCCGTTTCGGGACTCGAACAGCAGGGAGACGGCATGAGCGGTTTGTTGATTGCGGCTCCTTCCTCCGGATCGGGGAAGACGACGGTGACGCTGGGGTTGCTGCGCGCGCTTCGCAAACGCGGTGTTGCGATCGCGCCCGGCAAGGCGGGCCCAGATTATATCGACCCGGCGTTTCACGCTGCGGCAAGTGGTGTTGCCTGTCTCAACTTCGATCCGTGGGCGATGCGGCCGGAATTGATCTCCGCCAATGCGACCCTGCATCGCTCCGGAGACCGCATTCTCATCATCGAAGCGATGATGGGGCTCTTCGATGGTGCGACCGACGGCAAGGGGACCGCGGCCGATCTCGCAGCCATGCTCGGCCTTTCCGTCGTGCTTGTCGTCGATGCCTCGCATATGTCGCAGTCGGTGGCGGCGCTGGTGACAGGATTTGCGGGTTTCCGCGCCGATGTCCGCATCGCAGGCGTGATCCTCAACAAGGTTGGTGGCGATCGTCACGAGATGATGCTTCGCGGGGCGCTCGAAGCGATCCGTATGCCGATCGTTGCCGTCGTCCGCCGGGACAATGAGATCGCCCTGCCTGAGAGACATCTCGGGCTTGTTCAGGCGGGAGAGCACCAGACGCTCGAGAGCTTCATAGAGCATGCGGCGGATGCCGTATCGGAAGAATGCAATTTCGAGTTTCTGCTGCGCATTGCGCGGCAAGGCCTGAACCGTCCATCCACCGCGAACATTGCGCGGCTACCGCCGCTCGGTAGTAAGATTGCGGTCGCCCGCGACATCGCCTTTGCCTTCTCTTATGAACATATGTTGCTCGGCTGGCGCCGACGCGGCGCGGAGATCTCATTCTTCTCACCGCTTGCCGATGAGGGGCCGGATCCGACGACTGACGCAATCTATCTTCCGGGCGGCTATCCCGAACTGCATCCCGGGCGGATCGCCGCTGCGCGCAATTTCCGGGCAAGGCTTCTCGATGCCGCGGCTAAGGACGTGCGGATCTACGGCGAGTGCGGCGGATACATGGTTCTCGGCGAAGGCTTGATAGACGGAGCCGGCAAGCGCCACGAGATGCTCGGCCTCCTGCCAGTCGTCACAAGCTACGAGGAGCGCAAGCGGCACCTCGGCTATCGACGCGTGACGCCGTTGAACTCGCCCTACTTCGAAAAAGCCATGACGGCGCACGAGTTTCACTATTCGGCCGTGGTTTCCGAAGGCAAGGCCGATCGGCTTTTCCAGGTGACGGATGCCTTGGGCAACGACCTCGGGCAAGCAGGCCTCCAGCGTGGCCAGATTGCTGGATCCTATATGCATCTCATCGACGTTGCCGAGGGGACAAGATGAACACCCCGATCGTTCACGGGGGCGGGATAACGGCTGCAGCTGTCATGTATGGCGGCGAGTTGGAGCAGTGGCTCGATCTCTCCACAGGGATTAACCCGTGCCCCGTTCCGCTGCCCGATGTCCCGATGCGCGCATGGCATCGTCTGCCGGACAGGTATCTAGTCGATCGGGCGCGCGCTGCGGCGCGGAGCTATTATCGCAGCGGCGAGATTTTGCCGCTCCCCGTTCCGGGCACGCAATCGGTGATCCAGCTGTTGCCGCGGCTCCTCGAGGTTGCCGGGAGGGTCGCGATTCTCGGGCCGACCTACGGTGAATATGAGCGCGCCTTCAGGATGGCGGGCTGCTCCGTTGATTTGGTCACCCGCTTGGATGACGTCGAAACCGAGCACGCAGTTATCGTCATCGCCAATCCGAACAATCCCACCGGTCGTGCCTATGCTCCGGAGGAACTTGTCGCATTCAGCAAGGAAGTGCACGCTAGGGGAGCTTTTGTCGTCCTGGATGAAGCCTTCGGCGACACATGCCCCGAGCTGAGCTTGGTGCCCTTTGTGGCACAGCTACCGAATGTTCTCATCTGTCGTTCGTTCGGCAAGTTTTTCGGGCTGGCGGGATTGCGCCTGGGATTTGTCGTGGCCGTGGTGCCAATTCTGCGACGGCTCGAAGAACTGCAAGGGCCCTGGGCGGTATCGGGGCCCGCGCTTTCGATCGCAACAGAGTTGTTTGCATCGGATGTCACCGCAATACAGCGTCGGCTGTCGGAAAGGGCCGGCGTGTTGCGCAGAACTCTCGAAGAAGGCGGCCTACAGGTCATCGGCGGGACCGATCTGTTTGCGCTTGTCGACGATGAGCAGGCAGGCGAGTTGCACCAGCATCTTTGCCGGAATCACATTCTGGTCCGCAAATTCGACTATGAGCCGCGATGGTTGCGCTTCGGTCTTGCCGCCGATGTAGCTGGCGACCAGCGGCTGTCCAATGCACTGCAGAGTTTCAGACCATGACGCTTGACCATAATCTCCTCGTGCTGGTTCTGGCCCTTTTGCTTGACCGGATCGTCGGTGATCCGGATGCGCTGTGGATGCGGCTGCAGCATCCAGTCGTGCTGTTTGGAAATGCGATCTCGCGCATCGACCGGATGTTCAATCGGGAAGAGCTTCACAAACGCGTGCGCCGGCGTAATGGGGTCTGGTCGATTGTCGGCCTCCTGAGCGTGAGTGCCGTTGCCGGCGCCGTGTTGCACTGGGTCTTCTCGCTGTTCGGTGTGGCCGGGATACTTTTGGAGGTTATGTGCGTTGCCGTCTTCATGGCGCAAAAAAGCCTTGCCGACCACGTGGGAGCTGTTGCGGCCGGTCTGAAAAACGGTGGCCTGGATGGTGGCCGGCAGGCGGTTTCGCGAATTGTCGGGCGTGACCCGGAAACATTGGACGAGCCCGCCGTCTGCCGCGCCGCGATCGAGAGTCTGGCGGAGAATTTCTCGGATGGCGTCGTTGCGCCTGCTTTGTGGTATGCCGTGTTCGGCTTGCCCGGCCTATTTGCCTACAAGATGCTGAACACGGCGGATTCGATGATCGGCCACAAGTCCGAGCGATACGCCGATTTCGGTTGGGCTGCGGCGCGTCTGGACGATTTCGCCAATTGGCCGGCGGCACGCTTTTCGATTCTCCTTATCGCAGCCGGGGCCTGGTTGCGGCGAGGGCGAACCGCCTGCCAGGAGGCCCTTCGCATTGCTGCGCGCGACGGTGGCCTCCACCGCTCGCCGAATTCCGGGCGACCGGAAGCAGCAATGGCCGGCGCGCTGGATGTACAGCTTGCCGGGCCACGAGTTTACTCCGGCATCGTTGTCATGGAGCCGATGATCAACGGCAGTGGGCGTGAAACGGCAACTGTCGCCGATATCGAGGATGGCATCTCTGTCTTCTATGCCAGCTGTTCAATGCTTGCTGGGGCGGCCCTAGTTCTTTTCCTCCTGCTGCTCTAGGCGCAGGCAAGCTGTGTTGCCAACGCGCTTGGTGGCAAGCGGCTCGTTATGCTTTGCTGTTTAAGCAACACTGGTCCTGCAAATTGCGTGCCGGGACGGCGGAAAGCATTGGCTTTTTGAAATGGATTTGCCTATGAGGAGGGTTAAATCGTCATTTCAAGAGGTAAAGGCGTGACCGCTACATTCGATAAAGTTGCCGACATCATTGCAGAAACCAGCGAGATCGATCGCGATACGATCAAGCCGGAGAGCCATACGATCGACGACCTCGGTATCGACAGCCTCGACTTCCTCGATATCGTCTTCGCCATCGACAAGGAATTCGGCATCAAGATCCCGCTCGAGAAGTGGACGCAGGAAGTCAACGAAGGCAAGGTTTCCACGGAAGAATATTTCGTGCTGAAGAACCTCTGTGCCAAGATCGACGAGCTGCGCGCCGCCAAGGCCTGATTCGGCACCGTCATCTTTTTCTCCCGCCCTGCCGCTGTTAACCATGGCGGCCGGGCGGTTTTGTTCCTAAGTAGGCCTAGCCGCGGGGCAAGGTGTCCTTGTGGCCGGAGGATTCGATGCTACTGGAATACTTCCAGATGATTGACCGCATCGAGGCGGTCGACCTTCAGAAGGGGACGCTGAGGGCGCGCTCCGTCGTGCCGGCGAAGAGCCCGGTCTTCGAAGGTCATTTTCCCGGTATGCCCCTGGTTCCCGGCGTGCTGCTGATCGAAACGATGGCGCAAGCATCGGGCATGCTCGTGCTCGCAGCCACTGATTTTGCTGCCATGCCTTTCCTGATGTCCGTCGACGGCGCCAAGATGCGTACCTTCGTGGAGCCGGAAGCTGTGCTTGATATCGAGGCGCTTTTGGAGCACGACGGCTCGGGATTTGCCGTAACCAAGGCGAAGATCACAAGCGCCGGCAAAAAGGTTTGCGATGCGCAATTGAAGTTGCGGACCATGCCTTTCAGCGAGGTTCCGCTGGGAGATATCGTCAAGAAGCGTGCCGGTGAAGTCGGCCTGATGGATGCGATCGCTGCGCAGGGAGTGAATGGATGAGTAAGGCTCAGAATGATGTCGTGATTACAGGCGTCGGCATTGTCACCTGCCAGGGCGTCGGCAAGGAGCCGCATGTTGCGTTGCTCAACGCCGAAGGCGCGCCGCAGACGATTGTCGAGCTTGATAAATTCAGGCCTTACCCGGTCCATCCTTTGCCGGAGATCGACTGGTCGCAACAGATCGCCAAGCGTGGCGATCAGCGGCAGATGGAAAACTGGCAGCGGATCGGTGTTTTTGCAGCCGGCCTCGCGCTGGATGATGCCGGCTTCAAGGATAATGCGGACGCCTGCGGCACCATGGACATGATCGTCGCTGCCGGTGGTGGCGAGCGCGACATCAATGTCGATACGTTGATCGTAGACGAGGGCCTGAAGCGTAATGACCGCGAAGCTCTCCTGAACGAGAAGTTGACGACGGAACTGCGGCCGACCCTGTTTCTGGCCCAGCTTTCGAACCTGCTCGCAGGCAACATTTCCATCGTCCACAAGGTCACCGGTTCCTCGAGAACCTTCATGGGCGAGGAGTCCGCCGGCATTTCCGCCGTCGAGACAGCCTTCCATCGCATCAGGTCGGGTGAATCGACCCACGCGCTGGTGGGCGGCGCCTATTCAGCCGAGCGCCTGGATATGGTGCTCCTGTTCGAAGCCATCAACGTCTACTGCCGCGACGAATGGCAGCCACTCTGGTCTCGCGATCATGGCGGCGTCATTTCCGGTTCGCTGGGTGCGTTTCTGGTGCTTGAGTCGCGCGCGCATGCCGAAGCACGCGGCGCGCGCATCTACGCGTCGATCACGTCGATCGAAGGCGACCGCGGCAACCGCAATGCCGGTAACCTCGAGAAACGCCTCGAGCGCTTGCTTGAAAACGCGTCCGGCCTGTCGCCGGAAAGCACAGCGATCTTCTCAGGCTCGACCGGTATTCCCGATCTGGCCACCCGCGAGCGATCCGTCCTCGAGCGTCATCTGCCGGGTGCCGCTGTCCGCGGTTTCGGCGGTATCACTGGCCACGGCCTTGAGGCGCATTTCACGCTTGGCTTGGCGCTGGGAGCATTGGCCGTCGATAGCAAGGCGAAGGTTCCGGTCTTTGATCCGAGCCACGAGAAGCCGATGGCAGCCGCGACCAAGGCAGCGATCGTTACCACCGTCGGTCACCAACGCGGCGAAGGCGTCGCGGTTCTTTCCGCGGAAGCGTGAGGAGTGTGCAAATGAAAGATTCGGCTTACAAGGATCACCTCGGCCGTCCGATCGTCGCAGTGACGGGTGTCGGTATCATTACTTCGCTGGGGCAGGGCCTGAAGGACAACTGGGCGGCACTCACCGCCGGTACCTCCGGCATTCACGCCATCGAGCGCTTTCCGACCGAGGGACTGTCGACCCGCATCGCCGGCACCGTCGACTTTATCGACATTCCGGTCGCCAATGCCGTGGAGCGGTCTTACGCATTCGCGCGTGAAACGACGATCGAAGCGCTGGCCGATGCTGGCATCAGTGGCGATTTCGACGGTCCGCTATTTCTCGCGGCGCCGCCGATCGAACCGGAATGGAGCGCACGCTTCGATCTCGCCGACCGTTCGCCGCCGGCCGATCATGCCGGGGATGCCTACGACCGGTTCCTGGCTGCCATGCGCCAGCGTCCGGATGCGGCTTTCCACGAGGCATCGTTGTTCGGAGCGATTTCCGAGCGCCTGGCCGACCGCTTCGGCACACGCGGCCTGCCGGTCACACTGTCGACGGCCTGCGCGTCTGGCGCGACTGCCATCCAGCTCGGAATAGAAGCGATCCGCCAAGGGCGCACGTCGCGGGCGCTTGCGGTCGCGACCGATGGTTCTGTAAGCGCAGAGGCACTGATCCGCTTCTCGCTGCTTTCGGCGCTCTCCACCCAGAACGATCCGCCGACCAAGGCTTCCAAGCCCTTCAGCAAGGATCGCGACGGCTTCGTCATCGCCGAAGGTGCTGCTACGCTGGTGCTGGAGTCGCTGGAGGCGGCGGTAGCGCGTGGCGCCAAGATTCTCGGCATCATGAAGGGGGCCGGCGAAAAGGCCGACTCCTTCCATCGTACACGTTCATCGCCTGATGGCGGACCCGCGATCGCGACGATCCGCGCGGCGCTGGCCGACGCTGGCATGGGTGAGGGCGACATCGGCTACATCAACGCCCACGGCACTTCGACACCAGAGAACGACAAGATGGAATATGCCTCCATGCTGGCTGTGTTCGGCGAGCGGATGGCGTCCATTCCGTTGTCGTCGAACAAGTCGATGATCGGCCACACTCTGACGGCTGCAGGCGCGGTGGAAGCGGTGTTCTCGCTCCAGACGATGCTGACCGGCACGCTACCGCCGACGATCAACTACACAAACCCCGATCCATCGATCGTTATCGACGTGGTGCCAAACAAGAAGCGGGAAAGCCAGGTCAACGCCGTGCTTTCCAACTCCTTCGGCTTCGGCGGGCAGAATGCCAGCCTTGTCATGGCGCTCGAACCGGCTTAATCGGTTCCCGACAAAACATCGAGATAGAACGCCTTCGCGGCGAAGGACTTTGCCATGCGCGCTTTGCAACTGATTGACGATCGCAAGCTTGAGATCACCGACCTTCCGGAACCGGATGCGCCCGGCCCGGGCGAGGTTACGCTGCGTGTCAAGGCCGTTGCCCTCAATCACATCGATGTCTGGGGCTGGCGCGGCATGGCGTTTGCTAAGCGCAAGATGCCGCTGGTGATCGGCGCGGAAGCTGCAGGCGTTGTGGAAACGATCGGGCCTGGCGTTGCCAACGTCCTGCCAGGCCAGCTTGTATCGATCTATGGCGCCCGCACCTGCGGTCTCTGCCGTCCGTGCAGCGAGGGACGCGACAATCTCTGTGAGCATGTCTCCGGCGTTCACGGCTTCCACCTTGACGGATTCGCCCAGGAAAAGGTGAACCTGCCGGCGCGCCTGCTGGTTCCTGCTCCTCCGGGCGTTGACGCGATTGGCGCCGCACTCGCTCCGGTAACCTTCGGAACGGTTGAGCACATGCTGTTCGACAACGCCAAGCTGGAGCCGGGCGAAACCATCCTAGTTCATGCGGGTGGTTCCGGCATTGGCACGGCGGCGATTCAGCTCGCCAAGAAGATCGGCTGCACTGTCATCACGACTGTCGGCTCCGACGACAAGATCGAGAAGGCCAAGGCACTCGGCGCGGATCACGTCATCAACTACCGCACGGACCGCTTCGAAGGCGTCGTTCGCAAGCTGACCAAGAAGAAGGGCGTCGACGTCGTTTTCGAGCACGTCGGCAAGGACACCTGGGCAGGCTCAATGCTGTCGATGAAGCGCGGCGGCCGCCTCGTGACCTGCGGCTCGACGTCCGGCGTTTCCACCGACATGAACCTGATGATGCTCTTCCAGCAGCAGCTGAAGCTGCTCGGCTCGTTCGGTTGCCGCATGGAGAACATGGCGAACGCCATGCAAAAAATGGGGCGCGGACTGGTGCATCCTGTCATCGATACTGAAGTCCGATTCGATGACATCGATCGGGCATTGGAGCGCATGGAATCGCGTCAGATCTTCGGCAAGATCATCCTCAAGATGGATTGAGCCCTTGAAGCTCTTCATCACTAAGATCGTGCTGGCTCTCATCCACTTTCGCCAGTGGTTGATCGCCCAGGCGATGTTCGGTTTCCTGAACTTCCTGAAGCTGTTCCCGGCTGACGGTGCGATCAACTTCGCGGATTGGCTGACCCGCAAGCTCGGTCCGCGCACGAAACGTCACCGGCTGATGCTGACCAATCTCCGCAATGCCTTTCCCGAAAAGGGCGATGCTGAGATTGAGGAGATTGCCTTAGCGAGCTGGGGCAACATGGGGCGGCTTGCTGCAGAGTACGTGTTCCTCGACCGACTGTTTGATTTCGAGTATCAACGCGAAGAGCCAGGCCGGGTTGAAGTCTCGGGGATACCGATCTTCATCGACCTACTCGAAAATCCGCGTCCCTTTATCGTATTCACGGGGCATACCGGCAATTTCGAACTCTTGCCGGTGGCCGGTGCGGCGTTCGGTCTCTATGTGTCCGTCCTTTTCCGGCCACCGAACAATCCCTATGTCGCGCAGAAAGTCTTCGACTTTCGCAGCGCCCGCATGGGCAAGCTGGTCCCATCTCACGCTGGTTCGTCGTTTGCGCTGGCCCGGCAGCTTGAAGCGGGGCAGGGCGTCGGCGTGCTGGTTGACCAGAAGTTCGGCAAGGGACTGAATACAAAGTTCTTCGGCCTCGACGTAAAGACCAATCCGCTGCTTGGAAAGCTGGTCCGGCAGTTCAACTGCGACGTTTATCCGGCACGCTGCATTCGGCTTCCGGGAAATCGCTATCGGCTGGAGATAGAGCCGAAGCTTGAGATGCCGCGGGATGCCAACGGCAATCTCGACATGGTCGCGACTGCGCAGCTCCTGAACGACAAGGTGGAAAGCTGGGTTCGAGAATATCCTGAGCAATGGCTTTGGTATCACGACCGCTGGAAGATAAAGCACGACGTCCTGAAGTAAACGCTCTGGCGATCCCTACATCTTGTCATTGAAAAACAGTGATATGCGTTCATTGAATGTGAACGAGCGTCATGTTACCAATTTCCATCAAGGCGAGTGGCCGGACACCGGCGGCTTCAACTTGCGTGATGCAAAGCTCGGCCGATCTCGGTGGCATTCTTTTAGAGGATGTATTTGGAGGCGTCTTGCTGGGACTTTTTCGGGCGTTTTCGTTGTGTTGTGCGCAAATCGACGCGGCCATCGCTGCGGGGGATGATCTGCGCGTAAGCGTACTCGATTGCTCGGTCGAGCCACTTGTCGATGCGATCCTTGCGCATCCCGCAACTACAGTTCTCGAAGTTCACATGCAGCTCGAATTTGTTGGCTGCCTTATCGAGCAGTATGCCGAAGACAGCGAGTCCGTGCGCGGCTATGTCGGATTGCTCTCGTCCTTGATGGACAAGTATTTCGGTAGTGCGACGCCGCGGTGGCGGATGCCTCCGGTGGAACGGCTGCCTGTCGCCGATCCCTTCGCATTTACGCCGAATGTCGACAACGGCAACTTCTTGAACGCTGCAATCCTCGATGCAATGCCGGACCGCGTCGCCGTGCTGACGCGAGACTATCGCTACCTCTATTCCAACACCGTGAACTCGGCATATCTCGGCCGGAAGCCGATCGACATGATTGGGCGTCATCTGATCGAGTTCATCGGCGAAAAGCGCTTCTACGAGGGGCCGAAGGCGAAGCTCGACGAATGTTTCGCCGGACGTGGCAGCGATTATGCGTACGAGCGTCGCGACGGCGCCACCATGAGGACTGTTCGTTGCCGTATGTCACCGCTTCGCGATTCGTCGGGAAGCGTCATTGGAGCTCTGATCGTTCTACAGCACGCTGGAGCGACAGCGTCCACCGTCGCGGCGTGATCAGCTCTTCGTCCAGACGGCGAGTTCATACCCATCCGGATCACTGAAGTGAAACCGGCGTCCGCCGGGGAATCCGGTGATCGGCTTCACTATGGTTCCGCCGGCGCTTTCCACACTTGAAAGGGCGGCTTCAAGATCGTCAGCATAGAGGACGATGAGAGCTCCACCGGGCCGCGGAGTGCCCAATGTCGTAAAGCCGCCTTTGAGCCGTCCATCATCGAATTCGCAGTATTCCGAGCCGTAGTCGGTAAAGGACCAGCCGAAAGCCTTGCCGTAGAACGCTTTCGAAGCCTCGATGTTGTTGACATTGAATTCGACGTAATCGATGCGTCGGTTGTCCGTTGGTGTGGCCATGATTTCCCCCTATGCTTCCATCAATGCCTTCAGTGCCGCCAGATCTTTCGCGATATGGGCGGCATCGGCCTCGAACTGCTCATCGGTCATGCCAGGGATGCGTAACAACGTGAACATGATCTCGCAGCCGTCGCCATTCGGCACGATGCGGAGCGCGTTGTAGACCCGCAAGCCGCTCTCGATCGTCACGGTATGATCGATGACGCCGAACTCGTTGTGCGGGACGAAACTGACGTTGACTGCACCGAGTGTGCCGGTCGCAATCCAGTCATCTCCACTGAGTTCGAGCCCGGACGCCAAGCCCGACGCCCACAGCGGCATGTTTTCAGGGGCCGCGGCGAAGGCATAGACATCACGCCAGTTCCGGTCGATGGAGCGGTGGACGATCTTTGCGGTCATCGTAGACATGGCGCTTTCCTGCGTGGTTCTAAATGGAAATAGCAGAATGTCCGTTTTCGTATTGAAGAAAACGGACGTTCAACCGGCCAATTGCTGCTGGAGCTGCATTGGCGTCAGTGTCGAAATTTCGCGCGCATCGCGGGTCATGTGAGCCTGATCCGCATAGCCAGCCGCTGCGGCCAGTTCCGCGAGTGGGAGGGCCTTCGGACTTCGACATAGACCGAGCATTCCCTGAAAGCGGCGAATTCGAGCGAGCATTTTCGGCCCATAGCCGAAATGGGTATGGCAGCGCCGGCGAAGCTGGCGGGCGCCGATCGAGAGTTCGTCGAGCATCGCATCGGCGAGGCTCCCTGATTGTGACAGGTCGCTCGCTCGCGTAAATACCGATGCCATGTCACTGGCTGGTGCCGTATGTCTGGTGGCCGCCTGCTCAAGTGCGGTCTTCAACTGCAGCAGGCGTTCGTACGGTTCCGCACAGCCTCCCAGCCGTTCATTCAATCGTAGCGCCGCTGCGCCCCAAAAATTCTCCAGAGGAATGGATTGGCCGACAATCTCGCAGAGTGGCACCCGGAGCCAGTCGGCGGCTGCGCCCGGGGCGAACCGAGCCCCCACGATCCTTTCTCCGCCGGCAATCGATGGGAAGGCACTACTCCGGTCAGGCCCCGCGACCACAAGTCTGCCACCCATCCAGACGATGTCGCAGTAGCCGTCCGGCACAATGGCAATCCTGTGCTCGGGGCCGTCGTGGATATCGTGTGACCACAGGCAGTGAAAATGAGCTGCAAGCACGGGCGTCGGCGCATACTCCCTATACCAACCGGCGCGTGACGCCAAAACGGCGGCCTCCTGTGCTGCTGTGCGGCTCATCGTTCCCATTCCTGTGATGCTACGAGGGAATATGGCTTAGTTTGGAATGCCGGCAATACGAGGCCAATTCGAAGGCGAATCGAACTTGCCGTTTGAGCCAGAGAGTGCCACAACACCGGTCCAAATTGACTCATCGGAGGTGTATCGTGGAAAAGGCAGAAATCGGGCTGATCGGCCTTGCCGTCATGGGTTCCAACCTGGCGCTCAACATTGCGGAAAAAGGCAACAAGATTGCTGTTTTCAACCGTACTCCTGAGAAAACGGATGAGTTCTACGAAAGCGCCGGCGATCTGAAGAAGCAGATCATTCCCTGCAAGACGATCGAAGAGTTCGTCGAGGCGATCCGCCCGCCACGCCCGATCATCATCATGATCAAGGCCGGCGAGGCCGTCGACCAGCAGATGGAGGCGCTGCGGCCGCACCTTACCAAGGGCGACATCATGATCGATGCCGGCAACGCCAATTTCCGCGACACGATCGCCCGTTTCGATCGCCTGAAGAACACCGACCTGACCTTCATTGGCATGGGCGTCTCGGGTGGCGAGGAAGGTGCGCGTCATGGTCCTTCAATCATGGTCGGCGGCACCGAAGACTCCTGGAAGCGCGTCGAGAAGGTGCTGACCTCGATTGCCGCCAAGTACAATGATGATCCGTGCGTCGCCTGGCTCGGCAATGACGGTGCCGGCCACTTCGTCAAGACGATCCACAACGGCATCGAATATGCCGATATGCAGATGATCGCTGAAATCTACGGCATCCTGCGCGACGGGCTTGGCAAGAGCGCCAAGGACATCAGTGGTATCTTCGGCGAATGGAACAAGGGTCGCCTGAACTCCTACCTGATCGAGATCTCCGAGAAGGTGCTGGCCGCCAGCGATCCGGTCTCCGGCGGCCCGATGGTCGACATGATCCTCGACAAGGCGGGTCAGAAGGGTACCGGCAAATGGTCGGCCATCGAAGCCCAGAATATGGGCATCCCGGCCACCGCAATCGAAGCGGCTGTCGCCGCTCGCAGCCTGTCATCGATGAAGACCGAGCGCGAGGCGGCCGAGAAGATCTTCGGCAAGCCGGAATACAAGTTCCCGATCGCCTACGGTCCGGACCTCGACAAGGATCTCGAATTGGCGCTTTTCGCCGCCAAGATCGGTGCCTACGCGCAGGGCTTTGCGGTGATGGCGGAAGCCTCGCGCGAGTTCAACTGGTCGCTGCCGATGCCTGTCATCGCCAAGATCTGGCGTGCCGGCTGCATCATCCGCTCGCAGTTCCTCGACGAGATCACCTCGGCCTTCACCAAGGCTCCGGATGCGGCCAACCTGATCGTGACGCCGGCCTTCTCCGAGATGGTGAAGGAATCGCTGCCGGCCCTGCGGCGTGTGGTCGGTGCTGCTCTGCAGGCTGGGCTGCCGGTTCCGGCGCTGACCTCGGCTTTGACCTACTTCGATGCCTATCGCCAGGGCCGCGGCACCGCCAACCTGATCCAGGCACAGCGCGACTTCTTCGGCGCCCATGGCTTCGACCGCCTCGACGGCAAGAACTTCCACCACGGCCCATGGGGCAGTGGTGCGGCCACATTCTAAGTTTGCTGAGAGTTGCCAGCCGGGATCGCCCGGCTGGCAATCGCATCAGAAGCGGATGTCCTCGATCGGACGAACCAGGATACGGGCGCTGCCAGCATCGAAATCGTCTAGGGTTTCGTTATGGTGCGCGACGATGTCGGCGAAGTTCAGCGTGTCCGAGTCGGCTGTCGTGTGCCCATCGGCAACAAGCGTGACATTGTAGCCCAGCGACACCGCACGCCTGACCGTCGTGTCCACGCAGAACTGGGTCATGCAGCCGCCGACGATGAGATGCGTGACGTTTCGCTCTGCCAACCTGTCGGCGAGATCCGTTTCGAAAAACGAGTCCGAGCTCTTCTTGTGAACAACCATGTCGCCATTGACTGGCGAAAGTTCTGGTCGGATCGCCCAGCCGTCAGTGCCGACAGCCAGCCGATGGCCGGGATCGCCGTCGTGCTGCACGAGGACAACGGGTGCGCCGACTCGGTGGGCTTCGGCACGCAACGACTGCAGGCGTGAAACGGTTTCGTTCAGCGCTGCATCGATGATGGGTTGACGGTCGGGACTGCTCTTTCCCGCAAGAATGGCGTTTTGAACGTCAATGATCAGCAGTGCCGTGGTCATGTCCAGTGAATCTCCACCGTGATTGCTCGTATTCTAGCGCCAGCAGATAGCGTTGCCTTGACGATGAGCTATTTGCCCTCTCGCGACCAGACCGGCTGGCTGATACTTTGCAGCAGTTCTGGCTCAATCCCGTCAATGCGCGCGATGACAGCCTTCGCCATCTCCCGACCGGCATTGCGAACATCCTCATAGGCGGTGATGATCTCCGGGCGGATCCAGTTGAGGATCGGCGCCGATTCCTTTGAGACCATATCCACGTCCACGCCAAGCCGCTTGCCGGCGGCTTCAATGCCGGCGTTGACGGCGATGGCAGCGCTTCCGGCCGAGCAGACGATTCCGTCCGGCGCATTGGGCGCGCGCATCATCGCCTCGACGGCGTTGCGGATTTCCTCCAGCGGGTTATCGATCGTGACGCGCAGCGGTACTTCCTCGGCCCCGTAGTCGTGCAGTCCGGTCTGAAAGCCGATGCGGGTATGTGTGTAGTAGGTCAGCTTGCTCGGCGGTTGAAGGAGCGCAATGCGCTTGCGGCCCCTGCCGACGAGCTTTTCAACCGCCTGATGAGCAAACGCCTCGTTGTCGAAGTCGTGAAAGGGATGGGTGAGGCCGGCATCGGTGCGCCCATGCGTCGCAAACGGCATGTTGTGCTCGGCGAGCAGGCGGACGCGCGGATCGTCGGGCTCGATGCGCGAGATGATGACCCCGTCGGCGGACCCCGTTTCCAGGATGTAGCGCACCGGCAGCATCGGATCCTTGCTGTGGGAGTGCGGCGTAACGACGATGTGATACGGCGTGCCGGTCAGCACTTCCGAGATGCCGAACACCATCTGGCTGCTGAAGCCCATGATTTCTTCATCGATGCTGAGGACCAGCGCAATGACATTGGTCTTGCCGGTTCGCAGGCGCACGCCCGCCCTGTTCGGCTGGTAGCCGAGTTGGCGGGCGACCATACGAACGCGCTCCTTGGTCTCCGCGCCGATATCAGGAGCATCCTTGAGCGCCCGCGACACGGTCGTGACGCCAAGGCCCGTCATGAAGGCAATCGTCTTGAGTGTCGGTCGTTCTCGAGTTGCCTCGGACGCCGCCCCTGCAAAATTTGCTTTATTTTCCATCCCTCTAGGCCGTCCTGCGCGATTTTGGTCCGCTTATAGTGTCTTTTCGAAGCGCTGTAAGCACAATGAGCGCAAAAGCTGCTCCTCCCCTCTGAAGAAGCAAAATCTGTAACGATACAGTTCAAATGTCGAGTGTCTTTTTTCAGAAACGCGCGACGTGTACTCTCATTGGTTGAAACTAGGATTTTTGCCCGGATTTTTTGCAGGTGCGAGCGCGGGTGAGCGCAAGGATCTTAAGACGATTCATAAATATATATAAAAATCATATAAATACGCGAATTGTGCAAGCGCGAGATTCGCCACCTGTCCCTGTAGCACACTGTCGAAATACGAGGCAGTTTGACAGGCAATGGTAGCAAATGGCCGGCAACGGGAAAAATTTCGCGTATGGCTGTTGCACCCAAATATCGATTGAACTAAGTTTTTCCGGCAACGTTTCAGTGAGGGAGGAGAACTCATGAATTTTCGTTTGATGGCGGCTGCGCTCGCCGCTTCCGTCGTGCTGCCGCTCGGTGCGGCGAACGCGACCGATCTTGAAGTCACGCATTGGTGGACGTCCGGCGGCGAAGCTGCTGCCGTGGCTGAACTCGCCAAGGCATTCGATGCGACCGGCAACAAGTGGGTCGACGGCGCAATCGCCGGTTCCGGTGGTACCGCACGTCCGATCATGATCAGCCGCATCACCGGCGGCGACCCGATGGGTGCCACGCAGTTCAACCATGGTCGCCAGGCGGAAGAACTGGTCCAGGCTGGCCTGATGCGGGACCTGACCGACGTCGCAACCGCCGAGCATTGGAAGGACATCATCCGTCCGTCGAGCCTGCTCGATTCCTGCACGATCGACGGCAAGATCTATTGCGCCCCGGTCAATATCCACTCCTGGCAGTGGCTGTGGCTCTCGAATGCAGCCTTCAAGAAGGCTGGCGTCGAAGTGCCGAAGAACTGGGACGAATTCGTCGCCTCGGCTCCGGCGCTTGAAAAGGCCGGCATCGTGCCGCTCGCCGTTGGTGGTCAGCCGTGGCAGGCCGCTGGCGCGTTCGACGTGCTGATGGTGGCGATCGCCGGCAAGGACACCTTCCTGAAGGTGTTCAAGGACAAGGATGCCGAAGCGGCTGCCGGTCCGGAGATTGCGAAGGTCTTCAAGGCTGCCGACGACGCTCGCAAGATGTCGAAGGGCAGCAACGTTCAGGACTGGAACCAGGCAACCAATCTTGTCATTACCGGCAAGGCCGGCGGGCAGATCATGGGCGACTGGGCGCAGGGTGAGTTCCAGTTGGCTGGTCAGAAGGCCGGTAGCGACTACACCTGCCTTCCGGGCCTCGGCGTGAACGAGATCATCTCCACTGGCGGCGACGCGTTCTACTTCCCGAAGCTCAAGGACGCTGACAAGTCGAAGGCGCAGGACGTTCTCGCCAAGACGCTGCTCGACCCCAAGACTCAGGTTGCCTTCAACCTGAAGAAGGGCTCGCTGCCGGTTCGCGGCGACGTTGATCTCGCTGCTGCCAACGACTGCATGAAGAAGGGTCTGGACATCCTCGCCAAGGGCAATGTCATCCAGGGCACGGACCAGCTCCTCTCTGCAGACAGCCAGAAGCAGAAGGAAGACCTCTTCTCCGAGTTCTTCGCAAATCCGTCGATGACGCCGGAAGCCGCTCAGAAGCGCTTCGCTGAAATCATCGGTTCTGCTGACTGATCGTAGCATTCCGATGCTGTTGCGATCCGGCTCCGCTCGACGGGGCCGGATTTGCCCGGAACTCCCATCGTGATCCGGGTGGTAGCAGCGCTCGGGACTGACTCGTGCTGATACACGGTCGGTCTCGATATGGGAGTGAGAAGAGGAGGCGACCGGCAGACGTTCGCCGCTCTGGATCACAGAGGAATTGCGATTCAGGAGGAATTACAATGACGGGTCAAGCGAAAGCAGGCCGGCCAAATCAACTACTGCGCAATCTGAATTCGAAGATTGCATCCATCCCCATGATCCTGACCGCGCTGGTCATTTTTCTCGGCGGCACGGCGTGGACGGTGTTCTATTCATTCACCAATTCGAAGCTCCTTCCGCGGTTGAGCTTCGTCGGTTTCGATCAGTACAAGCGCCTTTGGGCCGCTCCACGCTGGATCGTTTCCATCGAGAACCTTGCCGTCTACGGCGTTCTCTCCCTTATCTTCAGCCTTGTGATCGGCTTCGTGCTCGCGGCCCTGATGGATCAGAAGATCCGGTTCGAGAACACGTTCCGCACGATCTTTCTGTACCCCTTTGCTCTCTCGTTCATCGTGACGGGCCTCGTCTGGCAGTGGGTGCTCAATCCGGAGTTCGGCATCCAGTCCGTTGTCCGTGCGCTCGGCTGGTCGAGCTTCACCTTCGATCCGCTCTATACGCCAAGCATCGTCATCTACGGCATCCTGATTGCTGCTCTCTGGCAGGGCACCGGACTTGTCATGTGCCTGATGCTGGCCGGTCTGCGCGGCATCGACGAAGACATCTGGAAGGCTGCGCGCGTCGACGGCATCCCGATGTGGAAGACCTATCTCTTCATTGTCATTCCGATGATGCGGCCGGTGTTCATCACGACGCTCGTGATCATCGCGAGCGGCATCGTCAAGGTCTACGACCTCGTGGTGGCGCAGACATCGGGCGGTCCCGGTATCGCGTCGGAAGTTCCCGCCAAATACGTCTACGACTACATGTTCCAGGCGCAGAATCTGGGGCAGGGCTTCGCCGCCTCGACCATGATGCTGATCACCGTTGCGATCATCATCATCCCCTGGGCCTATCTGGAATTCGGAGGGCGTAAACGTGCCTGATGCTATTGCTCTCAACACTGCCGCGTCCGGCAAGTCCGTGTCCGGCCCCAGCGGTCCGAAGCCGAAGCGGGTCATTTCTCCGCGCAACATCATGCTCTACGGCACGCTCTTCGTTGCCGCCGCATATTACCTGCTTCCGCTTTACGTGATGATTGTCACGTCACTGAAGGGGATGCCTGAAATCCGGCTCGGGAACATCTTCTCGCCGCCCGTCGAAATCACCTTCGAGCCGTGGGTGAAGGCCTGGGCGACGGCCTGCACGGGTCTCAACTGTGACGGTCTCTCGCGCGGCTTCTGGAATTCGGTGCGCATCACCGTTCCGTCAGTGGTTGTCTCTATCGCAATTGCCTCTGTGAACGGCTATGCGCTCGCCAACTGGCGCTTCAAGGGATCCGAACTGTTCTTCGCGATCCTCGTCGTCGGTGCGTTCATTCCCTATCAGGTGATGATTTATCCGATCGTTATCGTGTTGCGCGAAATGGGGATCTACGGGACGCTGACCGGCCTCATCATCGTGCACAGCATTTTCGGCATGCCGATCCTGACGCTGCTGTTCCGCAACTACTTCGCATCACTGCCGCAGGAACTCTTCAAGGCGGCGCGCATCGACGGGGCGGGGTTCTGGCAGATCTTCTTCAAGATCATGCTGCCCATGTCGCTGCCGATCTTCGTCGTCGCCATGATCCTGCAGGTCACGGGCATCTGGAACGACTTCCTGTTCGGCGTGGTCTTCACGCGGCCGGAGTACTACCCGATGACCGTGCAGCTCAACAACATCGTCAATTCCGTCCAGGGCGTGAAGGAATACAACGTCAACATGGCCGCAACGATCCTCACGGGTCTGGTGCCGCTCGTTGTTTACTTCGTATCGGGACGTCTGTTCGTCCGTGGCATCGCCGCCGGCGCAGTGAAAGGCTGATCCATGAATTCAAGTGTTTCCATCCGCGATCTGTCTTTGAATTTCGGCGCGGTCAGCGTTCTCAAGGACCTTAATCTCGAAATCAACGACGGCGAATTCCTCGTGCTGCTCGGCTCGTCCGGTTGTGGCAAGTCGACCTTGCTCAACTGCATCGCCGGCCTGCTCGACGCCTCCGACGGCCAGATCTTCATCAAGGGCAAGAACGTCACTTGGGAAGAACCCAAGGACCGAGGCATCGGCATGGTGTTCCAGTCCTATGCGCTCTACCCGCAGATGACGGTCGAGAAGAACCTCTCCTTCGGCCTGCAGGTGGCCAAGGTGTCGCAGCAGGAGATCGACAAGCGCGTGGCACGCGCCTCCGAGATCCTACAGATCCAGCCGCTCTTGAAGCGCAAGCCGGCCGAGCTTTCTGGCGGCCAGCGCCAGCGCGTGGCGATCGGCCGTGCACTGGTGCGCGATGTGGACGTGTTCCTCTTCGACGAACCGCTGTCGAACCTCGACGCCAAGCTGCGTTCGGAGTTGCGCGTCGAGATCAAGCGCCTGCACCAGTCGCTGAAGAACACGATGATCTACGTCACCCACGACCAGATCGAGGCACTGACGCTCGCCGACCGCATCGCGATCATGAAGAACGGCATCATCCAGCAGCTCGCCGATCCGACGACGATCTACAACAAGCCACGCAATCTCTTCGTTGCCGGCTTCATCGGTTCGCCGTCGATGAACTTCCTGCGCGGAGAGATCACCAGGCAGGGAGATCAGACGTTCTTCACCGCCAATGGCGTTAATTTCTCTGTCGCCGAGTACGATACGCCGGAGACGCTGCAGGCTGGTCGCAAGGTCATCCTCGGCGTTCGTCCAGAACATGTGAAGGTCAACGAGAACCTCGGTGCCGAGGTTCACGATGCGACCGTCGACATCGAAGAGCCGATGGGCGCCGACAACCTGCTCTGGCTGAAGCACGCCGGCCACACGATGTCGGTGCGTATCAATGGCGCGCGCCGCTTCAATCCCGGCACGGCCGTCAAGCTCGGTTTCGATATGTCCTTGGCGTCAATCTTCGATGCCGAGACCGAGCTGCGCCTTTAGAAACCGCAATGCGGGCGGAGCTCTGGTTCCGCCCGTTCGTCCAATCGGCCATCTGGCCACCAAGTTCGGCTGCGGCTCGCGTGTGCGGGCATTCCCAAGCGCGGCTCGATCAGGATAATGCTATGACATCCTTGCCGACAAACGGGTTCAACCTCGACCTTTCCGGATCGTGGACTCTCAGCTCAACCGATGGCGAAGTTACGACGGCGATTACACTGCCGGGTGATGTGCACACTGCGCTGCATGCCGCCGAGCTTATTCCGGATCCCTATTTTGGCCGTAACGAGGAAGTCATCCAGTGGGTGGCGCATCGCGACTGGGTTCTTGAGCGCAGTTTCACGCTGTCGGAGCCGGATGGCGACTGGTATCTCGACATCGACTACCTCGATACGGTGGCCGCTGTCTTCATCAACGGCTCGCCGGTCTTGCTCGCGGATAACAGCTTCCGGCGCTATCGACCTGATGTCGGCGGCCAGCTGAAGGCCGGCGACAACGTTATTCGCATTGTCCTGCATTCAAGCATCGCGGCGGGCGCCGACCGGCAGGCCAGGCAGCCTTTCTATATTCCCTATTCGACGGGCAACTCGCCGATCCCCAACGGCAACATGCTGCGCAAGCCGCAGTGCCATTTCGGCTGGGACTGGAACATTGCCATCGCTCCACTCGGCCTCTACGGGACGATCGCACTGCGCAAGCTAGAAACGGCTCGCATCGAGCACGTCACGACGCGGCAGGTTCATAACCTCAACGGCTCCGTAAACCTCCAGGTTACCGCGACCCTGTTTGCCAAGAATCCGGGCATCGTGCCTGTGCATTTCTCGCTCGATGGCGAGCGTGTTCGTCTCGACGTTGGTGTCGGAGCCGGCGAAACGGTCGTCAATCATGTCTTCGAAATCGAGAAGCCGCGGCTCTGGTGGCCGTCGGGCAGCGGCGAGCAGGCGCTTTATGCGCTGACGGTTGATTTGCCATCGGATGCCGTCACCAAGCAGATCGGTCTTCGCACCGTCGAACTGATCACGACGCCGGATGCTGCTGGCGCCCGTTTTGCGCTGAAGGTGAATGGCCGCGAAATCTTCTGCCGCGGCGCCAACTGGATCCCGGCCGATGCGCTGTTTTCGCTCTCGTCGCCCGAAAAGACCGAGGATCTCTTGCAGTCGGCCAAATCGGCCAACATGAATATGATCCGTGTCTGGGGTGGCGGCTTCTACGAGCACGATCATTTCTACGATCTCTGCGACCGGCTCGGCCTCATGGTCTGGCAGGACTTCATGTTCGCCTGCAATCTCTATCCCTCGACCGAAGACTTCCTCGACAACGTTTCGCTCGAGGTCGATTATCAGGTCCGCCGCCTGAACTCGCATCCGTCGATCGCGCTCTGGTGCGGTGACAACGAACTCGTGGGGGCGCTGACCTGGTTCGAGGAATCGCGCAAGGACCGCGACCGCTATCTAGTCTCCTACGATCGCCTGAACCGCGTGATCGAGCAAGCGATGAAGAAGGCAGCCCCGGATGCGATCTGGTGGCCGTCGAGCCCGGCATCCGGCTATCTCGATTTCGGCGATGCCTGGCATGCCGACGGCTCCGGCGACATGCATTACTGGTCGGTCTGGCACGAGAACAAGTCGTTCGACAATTATCGCTCGGTGCGGCCGCGCTTCTGCTCGGAATTCGGCTTCCAGTCCTATACCTCGCTGCCCGTCATCAAGACCTATGCCAATGCCAAGGACATGAACGTCGCGTCGCCCGTCATGGAACTGCACCAGAAGAATGCGGGCGGCAACGAGCGCATTGCTGGCACCATGTTCCGCTACTTCCGCTTCCCGAAGGATTTCCCGAACTTCGTCTATCTCAGCCAGATCCAGCAGGGTCTAGCGATCAAGACGGCGGTGGAATACTGGCGGTCGCTGAAGCCGCATTGCATGGGCACGATCTACTGGCAGCTCAACGACACCTGGCCGGTGGCCTCGTGGTCGAGCCTCGATTACGGCGGGCGCTGGAAGGCAATGCACTATCTCGTCAAGCGCTTCTTCCAGCCGGTGGCGGTTGCCGCCATCCCATCGGAAGACGGCAAGCAGATCCGTTTCTCGCTGGTCAACGACACGCTCGCAGAAGTCAGCGTCGACCTGTCGATCTCCGTTATCGACATGAAGGGCGAACGCAAGCACCTGAAGGATGTGCAGGCGGTCTGCACCCCTGACGCAGCCGTGACGGCCACCAGCATCGACGTCTCGGAGATCCCCGCAGGCACGCTGCTTGCCTGGCGCTTCACGGCATCGAATGGCATGGGCGGCGAGGGGCACTACGTTCACGGCACCTACAAGGCGCTGGAGCTCGAGCCGGCGGGCCTGATGGTCACGCACGAATATGTCGAGGAAGACGGCTCCGTCTGCCTCAACGTCACCGCGAAGGGACTTGCTCTCTTCGTGATGATCGAGACCGACACCGACGGCAAGTATTCCGACAATGCCTTCGATCTGGCGGCGGGCGAGACGCGCCGCATCACCTTCACCCCGGCAACGCCGCTCGAGGGCGGCGCACTACCGGATTTCCGTTTCTACGACCTGCAATCCTGTCAGTCCGTGGATTGATCCTGACTGAAATGTAATGGGCACGAGGCCCGAGGAGGAATGATGACGAAACTGAGTTTCCAGCTTTACAGCGCCCGCAACTTCCAGCCCTATTCGGCGATCTTTGAAAAGCTCGGCAAGGCCGGCTATCAGGAAGTCGAAGGCTTCGGTGGCATCTACGCCGATCTCGACGATGCCGGCCTGAACAGCCTGCGCGCAGAACTCGACAAGAACGGCTTGACGATGGCAAGCGGCCATTTCAGCCCCGATTTCCTCGACGGTGAAGTCAAGAAGTCGCTGAACATCGCCAAGATCCTTGGCATGGACTCGATCTATGCGCCGCATCTGGCAGCCGAACAGCGCCCGACCGATGGTGCCGGCTGGCTGGCATTCGGCAAGCGCCTGCAGGAAATGAGCAAGCCCTACAAGGATGCGGGCTATGAGTTCGGCTGGCATAACCACGACTTCGAATTCGTGAAGCTCGCTGACGGTTCGCTGCCGATCGAGCGCATCTTTGAAGGCGCGCCTGACATTTCCTGGGAAGCGGACATCGCCTGGGTCGTTCGCGGCGGCGCGGATCCGTTTGCATGGATCGAGAAGCTCGGCTCGCGCATCACGTCAGCACACGTCAAGGACATCGCGCCCGCAGGAGAGAACAAGAACGAGGATGGCTGGGCAGACGTCGGCCACGGCACGCTGCCTTGGGCAAAGCTTATTGCAGCTCTCAAGGGCACCAAGACCAAGCACTACGTCGTCGAGCATGACAATCCGGCAGATGTCGATCGCCTGATCACCCGCTCGATCGCATCCTTCAAGACCTACTGAGGCAAATCATGACCAAGGAACTTGGCGTCGGCATCATCGGATGCGGCAACATCTCCACCACCTACTTCTCGCTCGCTCCGCTCTTCAAGGGCCTCAAGATCGTCGCCTGCGCCGACCTCAATATGCAGGCGGCCGAGGCCCGCGCCGAGGAATACGGCGTCAAGGCGCAGACGATCGACGAGCTTCTCGCCAATGACGAGGTTGACGTCGTCGTCAACCTGACCATCCCGGATGCGCATTTCCCGGTTTCGAAGTCGATCCTTGAAGCCGGCAAGCACGTCTACTCGGAAAAGCCGCTGGTTCTCACCCTCGAGCAGGGTGAGGAACTGCGCCGTATCGCCAAGGAGAAGAACCTCTCCGTCGGTTGCGCGCCGGATACCTTCCTCGGCGGCGCACACCAGCTGGCCCGCAAGTTCATCGACGACGGCGGCATCGGCCGCGTTACCTCGGGTGCGTGCTATGTCATGAGCCCGGGCATGGAGATGTGGCATCCGAACCCGGACTTCTTCTTCCTGCCCGGCGGGGGGCCGATCCTCGATCTCGGTCCTTACTACATCGCCAACCTGATCAACCTGATCGGACCGGTGAAGCGCGTCGGCGCCATGACCTCCATGGCTTCTCCGACCCGTACGATCACCAGCGAGCCGCGCAACGGCGAGGTGATCCCGGTGAAGACGCCGACGACGATCCAGGCGATCCTGGAATTCGTCAGCGGTGCGACCGTCACGCTGACGGCAAGCTGGGATGTCTGGTCTCACCGCCACGCCAACATGGAACTCTACGGCACCGAGGGCTCCATCTACGTGCCGGATCCGAACTTCTTCGGCGGCGTCGTAGAGGCCAGCGGCAAGGACAAGGACATCAAGCCGCTCGACGGTTGGGAGCACCCCTTCGGCATCAACAACCAGGAGAGCCAGCAGGGACCGCGCGCCAACTATCGCACCGCAGGTCTTGCCGACATGGCGATGGGGATCATCGAGGGCCGCGATGCGCGTTGCTCGCTCGATCGCACGCTGCACGGCGTCGACGTCATGACGTCCATCCTGAAATCGGGCGAAGAGGGCCGCTTCATCGAGCTGACGACGACCTGCACGCAGCCGGCCGCACTCGGCATCGAAGAGGCGCAGGCGCTCTTGAAGTAAGTGCCTAAAGGTCTATGGTCCGGCGCGGGCGACGAGCCCGCGCCGTTTCTATACGAGGGATGAATACTATGAGCTGGCAACCGGCTTCCGACCGCTATTCAAAGATGAAGTACAATCGCACGGGCCGTTCTGGCCTGAAGCTGCCGGCCGTTTCGCTCGGCCTCTGGCATAATTTCGGCGGCGACACGCCGCATGACCGCAAGATCGACATGTGCCGCACGGCCTTCGATCTCGGCATCACGCATTTCGACCTCGCCAACAACTACGGCCCGCCTCCCGGCAGCGCCGAAACCGCCTTCGGCGAAATCCTGCGCACGGAATTTGCCGGCCTGCGCGACGAACTGATCATCTCGTCCAAGGCCGGCTACGACATGTGGCCGGGTCCCTATGGCGAGTGGGGCAGCCGCAAGTATCTGATCGCTTCCTGCGACCAGAGCCTGAAGCGCATGGGTCTCGACTATGTCGATATCTTCTATTCGCACCGCTTCGATCCGGATACGCCGCTCGAGGAAACCTGCGGTGCGCTCGATCATATCGTTCGCTCCGGCCGTGCGCTGTATGTCGGCATCTCGTCCTACAATTCACAGCGCACCCGCGAGGCAGCAGCTATCTTGAAGGACCTCGGCACGCCCTGCCTGATCCACCAGCCGAGCTATTCCATGCTCAACCGCTGGGTCGAGGACGACAAGCTGCTCGATACGCTCGATGAGGTCGGCATGGGCTCGATCGTGTTCTCGCCGCTGGCGCAGGGCATGCTGACCACGAAGTATCTCGGCGGCATTCCTGGCGATAGCCGTGCGGCGCAGAACCACTTCCTCAAGAAGGACTTCATCCGTCCTCAGATCATCGATAACATCCGCAAGCTCAACGAGATCGCGGAACGCCGCGGCCAGACGCTGGCGCAGATGGCGATCGCCTGGGTGCTGCGCGGCGGCCGCGTGACCTCAGCGCTGATCGGCGCCAGCCGCTCGTCGCAGATCGTCGACTGCGTGAAGGCGCTCGACAATCTCGACTTCACCGCGGACGAGCTTACGGAGATCGATGGCTACGCCCGCGAGGCCGACATCAATCTCTGGGCAAAGTCAGCAGAACGCGAGTAAACCGAAGCGCCCGGAACAACCTTCCGGGCGTTTTTCTATTGAATTTTGATGTACGTGCCGCAAGCTGCGCGCGTATTTCAGGGAGGAGACTTCACCATGATCCGCAACCCTATTCTGCCGGGCTTCAACCCCGACCCATCGATCTGCCGTGTCGGGGATGACTACTACATCGCCACCTCTACATTCGAATGGTATCCCGGCGTCCAGATCCATCATTCGCGCGATCTCGTGAACTGGACGATGGTGCGCCGTCCGCTCGAGCGTCAGTCGCAGCTCGACATGCGCGGTAATCCTGATAGCTGCGGCGTCTGGGCTCCCTGTCTTTCCTATGCCGATGGGCTGTTCTGGCTGGTTTATACCGACGTCAAGCGCTTCGACGGCAACTTCAAGGACGCGCATAACTACATCGTGACGTCGCCAACGATCGAGGGCGACTGGTCCGAGCCGGTCTACGTGAATTCCTCCGGTTTCGACCCGTCGCTGTTCCATGACGATGACGGTCGCAAGTGGTTCCTGAACATGCAGTGGAACCACCGTACCGAGAGCTTCGGCGGCGCACCGAAGTCGCCGGCCTTCGATGGCATCCTCATGCAGGAGTGGGACGCGGCCACGAAATCGTTGAAGGGGCCGATCAAGAACATCTTCGCCGGCAGCCCGCTCGGCCTGGTCGAAGGACCGCATCTCTTCAAGCGCAACGGCTACTACTACCTGACAACTGCCGAGGGCGGTACCGGCTACGATCATGCCGTGACGATGGCGCGCTCACGCACCATCGACGGTCCCTATGAGATGCATCCGAACAAGCACCTCATCACCTCGAAGGATCATCCGGAAGCCGTTCTGCAGCGGGCAGGGCACGGCCAGTATGTCGAAACGCCTGACGGGCAGGTCTATCACACGCATCTCTGCGGCCGGCCGATGCCGCCGAAACGCCGCTGCACGCTCGGGCGCGAAACCAGCCTGCAGAAATGCGTTTGGAAGGATGACGGTTGGCTCTATCTCGAAAACGGCACCACTGTTCCCGATGTCACAGTGCCTGGACTGGCTGGTGCCGTGCCTGCCGAGAAGCCCATGCGCAGCGAATACAGTTTCGATGGCGGCAGCCTGCCCGCCGACTTCCAGTGGCTTCGCACCCCGAAGCCGGAGCGCATATTCAACCTCACCGACCGGGCAGGGCACTTGAGACTGATTGCGCGCGAGAGCATCGGCTCCTGGTTCGAGCAGGCCCTGGTCGCGCGGCGGCAGGAGCATCACAGCTTCCGGGCGGAGACGGTGGTTGAGTTCGACCCCGACACCTACCAGCAGGTCGCCGGCCTGACCCACTACTACAACAGGCACAAGTTCCATGCGATCGGCGTGACCCTGCACGAGAAGCTGGGGCGCTGCGTCACGATCTTCTCCTGTGATGGCGACTACCCGAACAGCCGCCTGAGCTTCCCGGCAGGCAGCGCCGTCGCCATTCCGGCGGAGGGACGCGTGCAGCTTTCCATGGAGATCCGGGACAACGACCTGCAGTTCTTCTGGCAGACGGAGGGTAAGGGGGCGTGGCAGCCGATCGGTCCGGTCCTCGATGCCGGTGTCGTCTCCGACGAAGGCGGGCGAGGCGAGCACGGCTCGTTTACCGGCGCCTTCGCCGGGGTCTTCGCCTTCGATACGTCGGGGCGCGCAAAGACGGCAGATTTCGACTGGTTCAACTACGACGAACTTTGATCGAGCGGTCCGATATCGCCCGGAAAACCCGGGCGATATCGCATCTTGTAATTTAGCATATGCTTTTAAGTATGTGTTATGATTACAGAAGTTTAATCTAAGTTTCAGTTTCGGTTCATCTTTTTGGGCCTAGGTTCGGGGCGTGTTCAACACGAGGAACCTCCCAATGAAAAAGATCACCACCCTCCTTCTCGCCGCGACTGTGATTGCCGCTCCGCTGCTGGCAACGACCGAAGCAAGCGCCCAGGATCATCGTCGGCCGGTTGTTGTGGAGCGCGATGTTCACGTCACGAAGTACAAGTGGTCGCGCGGCCATCGCATGACGCAGGCGGAGCGCCGCCATATGCGCGACGTACGCGACTATCATCGCTACCGCCTGTCGGCTCCGCCGCGCGGCTATCGTTGGGTACAGGTCGATAATGACTTCCTGCTCATCGGCTCGGTCAACGGCGTGGTCGCGAATATCGTCATTCGCTAAGCGCTGACGTCACCATGTGAAGGGCGGCTTAAATGCCGCCCTTCTGATTCAATCGGAGTAGGACGCTGTACTCGTGGGCAGACTGGTGCAGGGCGGGTCCTGCAACCGCCCTTGCCATCTCAGCTTTCTCGCGAAAGGCACTCCTTCATGCTGTTGGCGATGCCGTGCATGAGGTTGAAATAGAGGTCCGGCCCGGCGTCGAGCGTGGCGGCCTCGGGATCGAGGACGCCGGCTTTCGCTTTCGTTCCCTCGATCACCACATCGACCAATCGTGGCTGGAACTGCGGTTCGGCGAAGACGCAGGTGGCGCCGAGTTCACCGACCTTCTTGTGGATCTCGGCAATGCGTTCGGCGCCGGGGATCGTTTCAGGGCTGACGGTGATCGAGCCAGCGACCCGCACGTGATAGCGGTTTTCGAAATACTGGTAGGCGTCGTGGAAAACGATGAATGGCTTGTCCTTGACTGGTGATACGATGCTTGAAATTTCCTTGTCCAGCGCGTCGAGCCGGTCGTCCAGCGTCTTGGCGTTGGCCTGGTAGGTGAGGGCATTGGCGGGGTCGGCTGCGACGAGGGTGGTGGTGATCTCGGCAGCCATTGCCTTGGCATTCTGCGGATCAAGCCAGAGATGGGTGTCGAATACCCCATGATCGTGGCCATGATCGGCGTCTGCATGAGCATGGTCGTGTCCATCGCCATCATGATGATCTTCGCCGTCATCGTGCGGCTCGAAGGCGCCGCCTTCGCGGAACTTGAGCTTTGTGAGGCCCGGCGCCTTGTCGAGCTCGGCGACGCCGGCGTCTGACCCGATCGCTTCCAGAGGCTTCTCCAGAAATGCTTCGAGCCCGGGGCCGACCCAGAACACTACTTTGGCGTTCTGCAGCGCCCGCGCGTTCGACGGCTTCATGTTGTAGGTATGCGGCGAGGCCGCGCCATCAACGATCAGTTCCGGTGTGCCGACGCCCTGCATGATCGCCGATACCAGCGAGTGTACCGGCTTGATCGAGGTGACCACGACAGGCGCATCCGCCGTTCTGCCCGCCTCGGCAAAGAAGATGGCAGGGATTGCGAGGGTAAGGGCCATCGCGAATTTCATCGGCGTACTCCGCTTGAATTGCAATTGTTATGTTATTACATCAATTGCGTTATGCTATAACGTGTGCGATAGCAAGTCGCAACAGCACATTCGGAAAAATGATGTTCTCTCCTGCAAATTCCGAAGCGAAGCCATTGGTCTCGCTTTCCAATGTTGGCGTTCGCAGAAACGACCGCTGGCTCGTCCGCGGTGTGGATTTCTCCGTCTCGCGCGGCGAGATCGTCACGCTGATCGGCCCTAACGGCTCTGGCAAGTCGACGACGGTGAAGACGGCGATTGGCGTGTTGAAGCCCGACGAGGGCAGGGTGGAGCGTGCTGGCGGCCTCAAGGTCGGTTATGTGCCGCAGAAGCTGGCGATCGACTGGACGTTGCCGCTTACCGTGCGCCGGCTGATGACGCTGACCGGGCCTCTCTCCGACGCCGATATGGCGGCTGCTCTCGACGCGGTTGGACTGTCGCACATGCTCGGTGCCGAAGTGCAGCATTTGTCCGGCGGCGAATTTCAGCGGGCTTTGATGGCGCGCGCCATCGCCCGCAAGCCCGATCTGTTGGTGCTCGACGAACCTGTGCAGGGTGTCGATTTTTCCGGAGAGATCGCGATTTACGACCTGATCCAGTCGATCCGCAACACGACCGGCTGCGGTATCCTGCTGATCTCGCACGACCTGCATGTGGTCATGGCGGCGACGGACACCGTGATCTGCCTCAACGGCCATGTCTGCTGCCGCGGTACGCCGCAGGCGGTGACTCAGAGCGCGGAATATGTCCGCCTGTTCGGCAGCCGTGCGGCGCAGGCGCTCGCGGTCTATAGCCATCACCACGACCACACGCATCTGCCGGATGGCCGGGTGCTGCATTCCGACGGTTCCGTCACCGATCACTGCCACCCCGACGATGGCCACCATCATGGCGATGACGGGCACGACCACGCCCATCACGACCACGCCGGCCATAGCCACGACCACAGCCGTGCCAGCGTCGGTCATAATCACGATGACGGCCACGATCACAAGCAGCCCGCAGGAGAGCGCCATGTTTGACGATTTCTTCGTCCGCGCCATCCTCGCCGGCGTTGGCCTGGCGCTGACAACCGGCCCGCTCGGCTGCTTCATCATCTGGCGGCGCATGGCCTATTTCGGCGATACGATCGCCCATTCCGCACTGCTTGGTGTCGCGCTGTCGCTGTTGCTGCAGTTCAACCTGACACTTGCGGTGTTCCTGGTAGCGGCGACGGTTTCGATCCTCCTGCTGTTCCTGCAGAAACGCCAGGCGCTGTCGGCTGATGCGCTGCTCGGCATTCTCTCGCATGCGACGCTGGCGATCGGCCTCGTCATGGTCGCCTTCATGAGCTGGGTGCGCATCGATCTCATTGCCTTCCTGTTCGGCGACATCCTCGCGGTCTCGAAGACGGATATCGTCATGATCTGGGGCGGCGGCATTCTCGTGCTGGCGGCGATCGCCTGGCTCTGGCGGCCGCTTCTGGCCTCCACCGTCAATCCAGAGCTTGCAGAGGCCGAAGGGCTGCAGCCTGAGCGGGCGCGGCTCTTCTTCATGCTGCTGATGGCCGTCGTCATTGCCATCGCCATGAAGATCGTTGGAATCATGCTGATCACCTCGCTGCTGATCATTCCGGCGGCCGCAGCGCGCCGTTTTGCCTCGACGCCCGAGGTGATGGCCATCTTCGCCTCGCTGATCGGCGCTGTCGCCGTGGTCGGCGGGTTGTTCGGCTCGCTGACCTACGACACGCCCTCCGGCCCGTCGATCGTTGTCGCAGCCCTGATCCTCTTCATTCTGAGCCTGCTGCCGAAGCGTGGACGCGGGCAGGTCCCGGAAGGACAACGTTGATGAATGCACCTGCTTTGACCAAGAACCAGGCTCTCGTTTTTGAGGTTCTCGAAAAGGCGGACGGACCGCTCAGTGCCTATACGATCCTCGACAAGCTGCGCGATCACGGTTTTCGCGCGCCGCTGCAGGTCTACCGTGCGCTTGAGAAGCTGCTTGAGTATGGCGTCGTGCACCGGCTCGAAAGCATCAACGCCTTCGTGGCCTGCGCGCACCCGGACCAGAACTGCCATAGTCACGGCATCGTCGCCTTCGCCATCTGCGAGAGCTGCGGCCACGTGATGGAATTCCACGACCACGAGGTCGATCACCGCCTCATGGACTGGACGCGCGGGAAGAAATTCAAGGCGGAGAAGACGACAATCGAGATCCGCGGTCTGTGTGAGGCGTGTGCCGCTTAGGCTAACGCCAGCTTGCAACCAATATCTCGCATTGATTGTGTATTTTTCTATATGTAATTATTGATTGTATTTCAGGTTGAATTATGATGTGCGGCAGGGACTGGGGACCGCGCATATGCCGAAACATTATCTACTCTTGCTGGCCGTGACGATTCCGCTCGACGGATGCGCAATCTTTGCGCCTGCTTACAACGAGGCCGTCTATACGAAGCTTGAGGGTGCACACTCCAGTCTGACCAAGATCGAAACCGCGCTGGGGACGAAGGCGCCGCAACGCACGCGTTATCGTGACGTGGAGCCATATTACATCGAGGCTCTCGCGATGGTGAAGGACGCGGGCGAGATCGCCGGGCAACGCCCGGCATATCTCCAGGGAAAACCTTCGGCGCGTGCCGCCCAACTATTGGCAGACAACATCGAACGCTGCCGGCAGTCAATCGAACTATCGCGAGCCGCCTTCGAAGAGAATGGTCAGCAGCCCAACGAAGCAGACAACATCTCCATCGTTCGGAACACCTGCGGCATTGCCAGGACGATGGAAGGCTCATTGAAGTAGGAGAAACATCCATGCCTGTTGACGCGACTTTCGCACCAAAATCTGCCGGGGAGCTGCTTGAAGGACTGCTGTCCGTCGCTGCGGCGACGGCAAAAGGCCAATGGACCGCCATTCGCGACGAGATGACATATCAGCTGGGCTTCATCGCGCAAAAGACCGCCAAGGTCATGGCGCAACTGGCGGCCAAGACGATCACCGTGAAGGCCGCGGACCTGACGCTGCATCTGCTCGAACTCAATCTCAACAGCGCGCTGGCCGAGTTCGAATTCCTCCTTTACGCCGCCGCGCAGAAGATCCTGAATGCCGTCTTCGACCTCGTGAAAACGGCTGTCAAGAACGTGACCGGGGTAGGCCTGCTGTTCTGACGGTCAGAGGGGACGAAGATCCCGCGCAAAGCGCTGCCAGTTGCCGACATATTTCTCGGCGGAACGGCGGAGCTTTTCGATCGCCGCCTCGTCGAGCGTGCGGACCACGCGCGCGGGCGAGCCGACGATCAGGGAGTTGTCGGGAAACTCCTTGCCCTCGGTGATCAGCGCATTGGCGCCGACCAGGCAGTTGCTGCCTATCTTCGCGCCGTTCAGGACCGTGGCGCCCATGCCGATCAGCGAATTGTTGCCGATCGTGCAGCCGTGGACGATGGCGTGATGACCGATGGTGCAGCCTTCACCGATCGTTACGGGAAAGCCTGGATCGGTATGCAGCATCGCACCTTCCTGGATATTCGTCGCCGCCCCGACCAGAATCGGCTCATTGTCGCCGCGCAGCACTGCCCCAAACCAGATGCCGACATCGACACCAAGCGAAACCTGGCCGATGACATGGGCATCAGGCGCGATCCAGTAGGTGCCGGGTGCCGGTAGATCCGGCGTCAGTCCGCCGAGCGCGTAGACAGGCATGGACGTCTCCTCTCAGGCCACCTTCACCGACAGTGTGGCGATACCGTCGATGCCGCACTTGACGTGGTCGCCCCTCGTCACGGCGCCGACACCGGCTGGCGTGCCGGTCATGATGACGTCGCCCGGCGCCAGGATGAAGAGTTTCGATAGTTCGGCGATGATCTCTGGCACCTTCCAGATCATCTGGTTGAGGTCGCCATCCTGGACGCGCTTGCCGTTCAGTTCCAGCCAGATACGACCCGCCAAGGGATGCCCGAGCTTGGCCGCCGGGACGATCGGCGATACGGGTGCGGAATATTCGAAGGCTTTGGCGACCTCCCAGGGACGACCGAGCTTCTTCGCCTCCGCCTGCAGGTCGCGACGCGTGAAGTCGATACCGACGGCATAGCCGTAGATGCAATCAAGCGCCTTCTCAGCGGGAATATCCTGGCCGCCGGCCTTCAGCGCCAGAACGCACTCGACTTCGAAATGCACATCGCTTGAAAGCGGCGGGTAAGGGAAATTCTTGCCCTCAGCCACCAGGTTTTCGGCGTTCTTCTGGAAGAAGAAGGGCGGCTCGCGGCTCGGGTCATGGCCCATCTCGATCGCGTGGTCGGCATAGTTGCGCCCGACACAGTAGACGCGACGCACGGGAAATGCGTCAGCGGTGCCTTCGACGGGAAGCAGGACGGGTTGGTGAAGGGGGATGACAGTTGCGGGAAGGGACATTGCAGGCTCGTGCTATTTGTGAGTCCCGGCATCTTAGACGGAAAGGAAGCGGGGGGGAAAGTGCGGTTCGCCGATTAGTGGCTGCCGTGCATCGCCGCATTGCTGCCTTGCGCGCCGCAAACTGGCATTTCACCCGTCTTTGCGCTATGAGCGCGGCATGACTACATCCAATTTCTACGCCGATGCCCTGAAGTCAGCTCAGCCGATCTTTGCCGTTGCGCCGATGATCGACTGGACCGATCGCCATTGCCGCTATTTCCACCGGCAGATCAGCCGCAATGCGCTGCTCTACACGGAAATGGTCGTGGCCGATGCGATCATCCATGGGCCTCGCGAACGGCTACTATCCTTCGATACGGCGGAGCATCCTGTGGCGCTGCAACTCGGCGGATCGGATCCGGCGAAGCTTGCCGAGGCGGTCAGGATCGCGGCACCCTATGGCTATGACGAGATCAACCTCAATGTCGGCTGTCCCTCGGACCGAGTGCAATCGGGCACCTTCGGCGCCTGCCTGATGCTGACGCCCGAGACCGTGGCGGCCTGCGTGGCGGCGATGAAGGCGGTGGCCGACGTGCCTGTGACGGTGAAATGCCGGATCGGCGTCGACGAGCAGGATCCTGATGCGGCGCTGCCCGGCCTTCTCGACCGCGTGCTCGATGCCGGCGCCGATGCGATCTGGATCCATGCGCGCAAGGCCTGGCTGAAGGGCCTGTCGCCGAAGGAGAACCGTGAGATCCCGCCGCTCGACTACGAGATCGTCTACCGCATGAAGCAGGCGCGGCCGGATGTCTTCATCGGCATCAACGGCGGCATCCAGACGCTGGACGAGGCGGCCGGGCATCTCGACCATATCGACGGCATCATGCTCGGACGCGCGGCCTATCAGAACGCCGGCGTCCTCGCCGATGTCGACCGCCGCTTCTATGGCGCGGCGCCGGAGGCGGCAGACTGGGGCGATATCCGCGACCGGATGATGGCCTATGCCGAGCGTCATGTCGCCAATGGCGGGCGGCTGCAGCAGGTGGCGCGGCATATGGTCGGGCTGTTTACCGGGTTGCCTGGCGCGCGGCGCTATCGGCAGATCCTGTCGACCGATGCCGTCAAGGCAGGAGCCGGGCCCGAGGTGATTGCCGCAGCCTTTGCTGCGGTCGATTTCGAAGGTGCGCGGGAAGCGGTCGGCGCATAGCGCTGCCGCGCGACGAAACGGAGCTCGGCTGGCGAGCCGCATTGCCGCTCGAGCGTTTCGCGGGGCAGCCGATCGATCCCGCAAACGAAAAACGGCGCCCCTTGCGGAGCGCCGTCCTCTTTCCTGCCGAAGCAGAAAATGAATTAGTTAGCCGAGATGTTGACGGCCTTCGGGCCCTTGCCCATGCGGTCCGGCTCGGTGTCGAAGGTAACCTGCTGGCCTTCGCGCAGCGACTGGATGCCGGAAGCCTGCAGCGCGGAGATGTGGACGAAAACGTCCTTCGCGCCGCCTTCTGGCGTGATGAAACCAAAACCCTTGTCCTGGTTGAAGAATTTTACGGTGCCCTTGGTGGCCATTGGGATAGTCCTTTTCCCTTAGTCTGTTTGGTATCCATCCCCCGCGAGAGGAAACGGACGGCTTTAGCTTTCGCGCCCCCTCATCAAAATTCAGCGCGCGAAGGGTCAGTCGAGTAGTTCACGAACGGGGAAAGAACGTCTACGTACGCGGGTGTCCCCCACGCCGCCTTCCTGCCGGAAAGCTTTACCACATCAGTCCAGTCACCGGCATGCAAATGCCCGAGAGCCGCATTTGGTGACAGCATTCGAAGCAAAAGGCAAGCGGCAATATTGTGGCACGCGATTCTGCGACACGGGAATCGACAAAGATTCAGACACTTGACGAATCGTAAGCACTCACAGCTGATGTTGTGCCGTTTCGGGAAACTGTGCCGGAACGGCACCGTTGCGCTCCTTCGCCATCCCGGCCGCGCCCTGAGGGCCGTCCATCCTAGCGCGCGCCGCCCCGCCCGCCAGCTTGTGCTGCACCAGGTCGGCGCTACCGCGAACGTGGGAGACGAGCGGCTTGCCGCTGGAATCGGAAACCGCATAGGCGATGATCGTGACATCCTCCTCGAAGGACGCGAACGCCCATAAGTCCGCTTTGGGTCGAGAGGAGACATCCTCTATCTTCCGGGCCGACCCGTCTTGCCCTTTGTCCGACCCTTGCGCTTCTGGTCCACCGCATCCTCGTAGCTGCCGACGCCGGTCTTGCCGCGCACCAGCGGCCTGACGGCGTCGCGTTCCGGCTGGCCTTCCAGCAGCAGTGAGAAGCGCTTCGTGCCCTTGGCGGCCTCGGGCTTGTCCGGCAGGTGGCCGGCGACCGGTTTTTCGGTGCGGCCGACGGTCATTTCGTCGAGGCTGTTGCGGCGGAAGAGGCTCTTGCCGGCGGGGTCCGCGACGTCGCGGCCCATTTCATCGAGATCGGGCTTGCGGAAGAGCGGGGTTTCGGTGTCGGTGCCCGGGCCCATGTCGTTGAGGCCGGGCTTGGCGAAGAGGGAGCTTCCGCCAGCGGCCGGCTTGCCGCTCTTCTTGCCGCTGCCCTCCTGCGAGCGTGCTTCCTCGCGCGCCATCGGGTCGTCCATGACGGCGAGTTCGGCGGCCTTGAGGCGCTTGATCTCGTCGCGCAGGCGGGCGGCCTTTTCGAAGTCGAGGTCGGCGGCGGCGTCGCGCATCTGCTTTTCCAGCGCGTTGAGATGAGTCTGCAGGTTGCCGCCGACGAGGTTGCCGCCATCGGCAAAACCCTTGCCCGAGGCGCCTGAAATGTCGGCGCGGACGTGGTCGCGTTCGTAGACCGAGTCGAGGATGTCGGAGATCTTCGCCTTGACGCTCTCCGGCGTGATGCCGTGTTCCTCGTTATAGGCCACCTGCTTTTCGCGGCGGCGCGCGGTCTCGTCCATGGCGCGCTGCATCGAGCCGGTGATGTTGTCGGCATAGAGGATGACCTTGCCGTCGACATTACGTGCGGCGCGGCCGATGGTCTGGATCAGCGAGGTCTCGGAGCGCAGGAAGCCTTCCTTGTCGGCATCGAGGATGGCGACGAAGCCGCATTCGGGAATGTCGAGGCCTTCGCGCAGAAGGTTGATGCCGACCAGCACGTCGAAGGCGCCGAGGCGGAGGTCGCGGATGATCTCGATGCGCTCGAGCGTGTCGATGTCGCTGTGCATGTAGCGGACGCGGACGCCCTGTTCGTGCAGGTATTCGGTCAGGTCCTCGGCCATGCGCTTGGTGAGCACGGTGCAGAGGGTGCGGTAGCCCTTGGCCGCGGTCTCGCGGATTTCGCCGAGCACGTCGTCGACCTGGCTGCGGGCCGAGCGGACCTCAACCGGCGGGTCGATCAGGCCGGTCGGGCGGATGACCTGTTCGGCGAAGACGCCGCCTGCCTGTTCCATCTCCCAGCCGCCGGGGGTGGCGGAGACGGCGATCGTGTCCGGGCGCATGGCGTCCCATTCCTCGAAGCGCAAGGGACGGTTGTCCATGCAGGAGGGCAGGCGGAAGCCGTATTCGGCGAGCGTCGCCTTGCGGCGGAAGTCGCCTCGGTACATGCCGCCGATCTGCGGGATGGTGACATGGCTTTCGTCGATGAAGACGATGGCGTTGTCGGGGACATATTCGAACAGCGTCGGCGGCGGGTCGCCGGGGTCGCGGCCGGTGAGATAACGCGAATAGTTCTCGATGCCCTGGCAGGAGCCTGTGGCCTCGAGCATTTCGATATCGTAGCGGGTGCGCTGTTCCAGGCGCTGGGCCTCCAGCAGGCGGCCGGCCTTTTCGAGTTCGGCGAGGCGGCCCTTCAGCTCCTCCTTGATCGACTTGATGGCGGCGTTCAGCGTCGGGCGCGGGGTGACGTAGTGCGAGTTGGCGTAGATCTTCACCGATTTCAGGTCGCCGGTCTTGGCGCCGGTCAGCGGGTCGAACTCGGTGATCGCGTCGATCTCGTCGCCGAACATGCTTATGCGCCAGGCCGCGTCTTCCAGGTGGGCAGGGAAGATTTCGATGGTGTCACCGCGGACGCGGAAGGAGCCGCGCTGGAAATCCATGTCGCGGCGCTTGTATTGCTGGGCGACGAGGTCGGCGAGCAGCTGGCGCTGGTCGAGGCGGTCGCCGACATTCATCTGGAAGGTCATGGCGGTATAGGTCTCGACCGAGCCGATACCGTAGATGCAGGAGACCGAGGCGACGATGATGCAGTCGTCGCGCTCGAGCAGCGAGCGCGTCGCCGAGTGGCGCATGCGGTCGATCTGCTCGTTGATCGAGGATTCCTTCTCGATATAGGTGTCGGAGCGCGGCACGTAGGCTTCCGGCTGGTAGTAGTCGTAGTAGGAGACGAAGTACTCAACCGCGTTGTCGGGGAAGAAGTTCTTGAACTCGGAATAGAGCTGGGCGGCGAGCGTCTTGTTCGGCGCCAGGATCAGGGCCGGGCGCTGGGTTTCCTCGATCACCTTGGCCATGGTGAAGGTCTTGCCGGAGCCGGTGACGCCGAGCAGAACCTGGCTGCGGTCGCCATTTTCGAGGCCCTCGACGAGGTCCTTGATGGCGGTCGGCTGGTCGCCGGCGGGCTGGTATTCCGAGTCCATGCGGATCGAGATGCCGCCTTCGGACTTGTCGGGCCGGGCGGGGCGGTGCGGCGTCCAGATCTTGCCGTTCTTGTGAAGCGGGTTGCCGCTCTCGATCAGCGCCGACAGGGCCTCGACAGTGGCGGTGACGGCGGTGCCGGCCTGCAGCGAAGCGGCTTCCTCCAGCGTCGTGTCCATGCCCGCGACCGGGTTGAGGCCGGCGGCGGCGCGGGTTTTCGGGTCGGTCGAGCCGCCCATGGAGGTACCGCGCGCGGATTTGGAGGCGGCGATCTCCACCTTCTTGCGGTGCTTGCCGGCCTTCGAGGCGATCTGGCGCTGCGTCTCGACACTTGACGCCTCGGCATCGGCCTCCAGCTGCTTCACCCAATCGGATACGGAACCGGACAGGGGCGCGCCCTCGAAGGACGAATGCGGGGCTTCCTCGAAGCCAACAGGGGCGGGGGATTTCTTCGGAGTTTTGGCCATGGCCGGAATATGGCGAGAGTCACCGCGAAAGTGAAGGGGCAAAGAGTACAAAAGGGAAACAAAAGAATCGTTCGGATTTGGCAAACAGTGGCGGCGGATTTTGTCGGATGCAATTGTCGGCGCGGGCGGCGGGCGAACGTCCTTGGTGCACAAGCTACGCAGGTTTTCATGGAGGAAAATGAGGATGCGGAAGATCATGACAGGTGCATTCGTCAGTCTCGACGGCGTCATGCAGGCGCCGGGCGGTCCGGATGAGGATCCGATCGGCGGTTTCCGCTATGGCGGCTGGGCCGCGCCTTATTTCGACGAGGCGATGGGAGAGTCGGTCGGCGAGATGTTCGCCAATCCCTTCGATCTGCTGCTTGGCCGCAAGACCTATGACATCTTTGCCGCGCATTGGCCTTACGTTGCGTCAGACGATCCGATCGGGCCGCTGTTCGACAAGATCACCAAATATGTCGCCACGCGCAATCCGGACTTCAAGCCAGGTTGGCAGAACAGCCAAGTGCTCGGAGCCGACGTCGTCGGCGCGCTCAAGGCGTTGAAAGCGAGCGTTGGACCTGACCTGCTGACGCAAGGATCGACCCACTTCCTGCAGACGCTGTTCCGGAACGATCTGGTCGATGAGCTGTATGTCTCGTTCTTTCCTGTCGTGCTCGGCAAGGGCAAGCGGCTGTTCGGCGACGGAGCATCTCCGGGCACACTGAAGCTCATCAGTTCGCGGACTTCGGGCACTGGCGTCACGGTGAACAAGTATGTTCGCGACGGCGATATCGTGACTGGCTCGTTCGAGTTCGAACAGCCGACCGCTGCCGAGGTAGAGCGTCGCAGGAACCTCACCTGAGCGCGGCTCTCGATCTGCAGAGGATACCATGAGCGATATTCCCGTTATCAAGATGCGGCCAAAGGGCAGGGCTCAGGAGCAGCGCATGCTGATCCCGAGCGAAAGCATGGTCGTCGATGCGTTGCAAAGCGCGCCGACGGGGCAGCTGTCGGATCTGGCGGAGATCCGGCGCGCGCTCGCGGCGAAATACGGCGCGGATGCCTGCTGCCCCGTCACGGTGCAGCGGCATCTGGTGCACATCAGCAAGGAGGGCAGCGCGCCGTTCTGGCGTGTCGTGGATCCCGACCGGCCTTTTGCCAGGCGCATGACCGGCGGGCCGGATCACATTCGCGAAAAGCTTGCCGGTGAAAGCTGAGCGACGGTCAAACTGTCGCAGCCGGGAACAAGGGCAGCAATGCTGACGTTAAACGAGGCTGCCTGTCACAGCTTCGACCTCGCCCATCCCCGGGCGATCCCTCTCTTCGACGGCATCCGGACATTGCCCGCCTCGCCGCCGCTTTCGGACGGAGGAACATGATGTCCGCATTGCAGAGCCTGCGCGCGCTCACCTCGCAGCAGCGCAACACCGTTATTGCCAGCTATCTCGGCTGGACGCTCGATGCCTTCGATTTCTTCATTCTGGTTTTCGTTCTCAAGCACATTGCAGATGAGTTTCACACCGACGTCGCGGCCGTGTCGGTCGCGATCTTCCTGACGCTTGCGATGCGGCCGCTCGGCGCCCTGCTCTTCGGGCTCGCATCAGACAAATATGGCCGCCGTATCACGCTGATGGTGAATGTGGCGCTCTATTCGCTGTTCGAGTTTCTGACCGGTTTCTCGACGGGGCTGACCATGTTCATCATGCTCAGGGCGCTCTACGGCATCGCCATGGGCGGCGAATGGGGCGTCGGCGCGTCACTCGTCATGGAAACCGTCCCTGAAGATAGCCGTGGCATTGTCTCCGGCATCCTGCAGGCCGGTTACCCCTCTGGTTATCTGCTCGCCTCGATCGTCTTTTTCCTGCTCTTCCCAGTCATCGGCTGGCGGGGCATGTTCTTCGTCGGGGCGCTGCCGGCGTTGCTGGTGCTCTACATCCGGCGCAGCGTCGAGGAGAGCCCGGCGTTTCTCAAGCGGCAGAAACAGGGACGCCGACCGTTCCATACAGTGCTACGTGAAAACGTGCCGCTGTTCCTGTGGTCCGTGCTGCTGATGACAGCGTTCAACTTCTTCAGCCACGGAACGCAGGATCTCTATCCGACCTTCCTGGAGACCCAACGCAACTACGATAGCTATACGACCGGCGCGATTGCCATCGTCTACAATATCGGCGCGATCTGCGGTGGTCTCTTCTTCGGTGCGCTTTCGCAGCGGATCGGGCGCAAGAAGGCGATCGTCATCGCATCGCTGATCGCCGTGCCGGTGGCGCCGCTTTGGGTCTATGCGCCGGGACCGGTGCTGCTCGCGATCGGTGCGTTCCTGATGCAGTTCTTCGTGCAGGGCGCCTGGGGCATCGTGCCGGTGCATCTCAATGAGCTGTCGCCAGACGAGGTACGCGGCACGTTCCCGGGATTTGCCTACCAGCTCGGCAATCTGCTCGCGTCAGGCAATGCGACGCTGCAGGCGGGACTGGCCGAGCGTTGGGACGGCGACTATGCGTACGCGCTGCTTATGGTCGCGGCCGTCGTTGCCATCGTCGTCGCGCTGCTCGCCGGCTTTGGTTACGAGAAGAAGGATGTGCGGTTCGGAACGGAGGAGGCCGAGGAGCCACGCGGTCTGCGTGCATGATCGGCCAAACGAACCGCTGGAAGCGGGCGCGGTGTGTCCGCGCCCGCTTACCGTTCGAGTTCAGACGATCACGGGCATCAGGAAACGGACGAACTCGGATTCTTTGGTGTTTCCGTTCTTTTCGATTAGGGGGAAGGTTTTCTCGCAAACCGTGTTGCTCTGGTTTCCACCAAGCAGTGTGATGGTCGTATTGGTCCAGGAGACCACGAAACCGACATGGCCGTTGCCGGTTGCCCAGCTCGGATCGGTAAAGGGCGCATAGCGACGAACCGCGATCGCGCCCGGTTTCGGTTCCTTGAGCACGAGGAACTGGTTCTTCTTGTTCCAGAAGAACGAACGGGCGCCGGGATGATCGGTGCCCATGTGGCCGCTACTGACCAGGCAGTAATTGACGAAGGCGGCGCACCAATCGACCTCGTCGCCGCCGGCAACCTCGAACCATGGTGCGCAGACCTTGAAGTAATTGAGGATGCGGGGGTTCTCGCCGGGATCCGGCCACTGGCTACGTTCATGCGCCGGGAGGGCTGCTTCGCGGCGGGCGATGGTCATCCAGTCCTGCGTTGCCGATGCCGCTGAGGATGCCACGCCAATCGCCGCTCCCATCAGCGGTGCAGGCGGTGCGTTCGGTCTGATTGTGCCGGGCTTCCAACCTTCAACGACCTGAATGAACCTGGCGATCTTTCGGAAATCGTCCATTTTCAGGTCGGCGAGAACCGCAGTCAGCGCAACGCCTGTCTTATCGTGGATGAACTGAGCGTACTCAGCTGACTTGTTCTCCTCCGGCGGAGCGTAGCGGAAAATCGCCTGCTTGAGCGTGAGCTTGATATAGGTTGCCGTTCGCAACAGCGCGATGATGGCCGCCTTTCCGGTATCCTCGTCAGGGAAGATTGCAAAGCTGCCGTCATCGCCGATGGCGCCACAATTGATCGAGAAGTCACCCTTGCGGATATTCCCCGCGTTGCAGTTGCGCCAGGAGCGTGATCCGCCTTCGCGGATTTCGTCGCGGCCACTCGCGTCGGTATAGAGGATCGTTTTAGGTGCGATTGCTCGAGCGTGAACGAACGGTCCATGCGCGCCGGCGGGCGGCGGGGCAGGGCTGTCCATGTTCGCGACGGGTGGCGTGCTGGGCAGGGTCTCGTTGAGACTAGCTCCGTCCGAAGAAGACGACGCGAGATCGTAGGTGACCGAATAGGTGCCGCCGGCGTCGACAATCGAGCCGATCTTCATTTTTGCCTGCGCCAGAGCGGCGAGCACTCCGGCCAAGCTGGTTTTGCCTATATCTGTGATCGTGTCCATGGCGCGTCCCCTCCGGTAGACGACTGGTGAAGGCGATCCGGACGGGCGACGCGCGGCGATGTTGCGGGCAATTCGTTCCGCTGCAGCGTATCGGACTGTCAATCTGCGGATGCCTTTCCTATTAGGCGCACAGCCTTTGAGAAATTCACACAAATTAACATCAACCACTGATTGCTGAATGAGTGATCCTTTGAGGTGTTACACTCGATTGCGGACGTAGAGGCGGCTGCAAGTCCGCACGGGCCCTTGCAGAGCGGAAATTTGGCGATACATGCTGCCGCCAGTTTCAATTTCCGGGAATCACCCATGCCTTTTGCCCTCAGCCCAGCCGCCGTCTGGCCGGTCGTCATGCTTTTCGCGTCGAACATCTTTATGACCTTCGCCTGGTACGGCCATCTGAAGCATAAGGGGGCGGCGCTGTTCATCGCCATCGTCGTCAGCTGGGCGATCGCTTTTTTCGAATATTGCCTTGCCGTGCCGGCGAATCGCATCGGCTCGGCTGTCTATTCGACGGCGCAGCTGAAGACGATGCAGGAGGTAATTACGCTTCTCGTCTTCTCCGGGTTCTCGGTCTTCTGGCTCGGCGAGAACCTGACGTGGAACCATGCGATCGGCTTTGCCCTGATCGCGATCGGTGCATCCTTCATTTTTCGCGGCTAGGCCCATTCGCTAGCTGATGTGTCTACCGCTCCACGAAGGCGCGCAGGCGTTCGAGCGCGTCGTCCCATTGCCGGGAGACGCTGTCGAGATAGGCACGCATATCGCCGATCCGATCGGGTTGGAAAGCGTAATGGCTTTCCCGCCCAACCTTGGTGGAGCGAACGAGGCCGGCCTGTTCCAGCACGTGCAGATGCTTTGTCACCGCCTGCCGGGTGAGGACAGTGCCGACCGAAAGCCCTGCGATCGAGCGTTCGCGCCCGTCGCTGAGGGTTGTCAGCAGTGACAGGCGCGTCGGGTCTCCCAAGGCGGCGAACAGGATTGCCGCGTTCTCGCGGTGGAAATCGACGTTATCTATCGACGTATTCCTTGATGTTTTTCATCTGTTCGGCCCAGCCCCCGTCGTTCATACGGAATGCCTCCTCGCGGCGATGCGGCGGGACTTTGTCAAAACCCGATTCCGTGACCGTCAGGCGCGAACCCGACGACGTCGGCTCGAGACGAAACTCGACGAGCGTCGGCTCTTCCTTGGAATAGTCGACGTTGGGATCGATGCCGTAGGGATGCCACGTGAAGGAAAAAAGCTTGGGCTCCTCCATGCGTTTGACGGTGGCCTGCCAGCGAATGTGTTCGTAGCCGGGATGGGTGATGTGGCCAGTCGAGTTCTGGCCGGGCACGAAGGGTCCATCGAGCTGGACGCGGAACCATTCGCCGAATTCGCGATGATCGGTGATGGCCTTCCAGACGCGCTCGACCGAAGCGTTCAGTTCGATGATTTTCTCGATGCGATCAGACATATCGGCAACCTCCTGGTTGCCTTTTGTCTCATGGTGGCGGCGAAATAGCAACCAAAAAGTTGCGCATTTATCCCAGGACGTCATAGATGCGGAAAATGAAGCTGACCTGATAGAGCAGATTGAGCCAGACGAAGACGGCGTGGAAGCGGCGGTTGGCCGTCCATGCGGCGATGACGCAGAGGATGACATAGGCGATGTTGCGCGCCGGAAACTCCCAGCCGATAGACTGGATATGGTCTGCCCCCTTGATCGCGGTATCGATGATGTCGACGGCATAGGTGAGGGCGAGCGTGCCGAAGAACCAGCGCCGACGCGAATAGAAATACTCTTCGTAGCCGCCATACTCGTCGAGCGAGGCTGGGAAGAGCAGCGCGCAGAGCATGAAGAACAGGCAGCAGAACGAGACGAGAAACAGGTAGATGCCGAAATGCAGCACCGGCACGGCCTGCAGCCGATACTCCCACCACCAGATGTGGATGATGAAGAGGAACATCGATGCCGCCCAGCCGAGATGGACGGCATAGGGCTTGCCCTTTCCCGGATGCTGGATGATGCCGGCGATGCCCGTCAGCAGCCGCGCAAGGCTGAGCGAGATCACCATCCCCATCACGACCTTGATGTGGAGAAAGACCTCGGGCGAGCTGACCGATTCCATGGCCTATTCCGCTGGAACCGGCTTCGGCTTTCCGGTCTCGTCGAGCGCGACCATGATGAACGTCGCCGCCGTCACTTGTTCCATGTTGTTGTAGCGGGCACGGGTAGCCCATGCCTCGACCGAGAGCGTGATTGAGGTGCGGCCGACAGCTTCGATCGTGGTGAAGACTGAAAGAGTGTCGCCGATCTTCACTGGCAGAGCGAATGCCATTTCCTTGACCGCTGCGGTGACGACGCGACCCTTTGCGCGTTCCGATGCCGTAATGCCGGACGCAAGGTCCATCTGTGCCATGACCCAACCGCCGAAAATGTCGCCTGCCGGATTGGCGTCGGCGGGCATGGCCACGGTGCGAAGGGTCAGGGCGCCATTCGGCTTGGCGTCGGTCATGGAAGGCTCCTGTTCAAGAAAAACGGACAACGATTCCGAGGGACCCTAGCGCAGATGCCCTGGAAGCGAAACGCGCTGATGTCTGGAGGTGAGGCGTCCCTCTCCCAAACTCAGACTATAGTTCTATGAGATATTACCTAGCGTGCTTTGGTGCAATGTTGGGCGGTCAATATAAATCAATGACTTGCGCGAATATGCGAGACATTTGAGAAAATCATCACCTTGCGGCAATTCAGTGAGATCTAATTAAAATTCACCATCCAGTAAGGCCCGCATAGCAGTATTTGACTATGATCAAATTCTGAACTGCTGGGGCTCAATGCGTAACGTCAAGATTTCCACCCGCCTCTATTCTCTTGTGGGGCTGGCGCTGACTATTCTGGTGCTCGCCATCACCTTCTTCCTGAACTATTCGCATGCCAAGCTGGAGAGCGAGCGCAAGCATGGTCTTGCGCAGATGGACGCGACGGCGATCGCCATCTTCGAGAAATACTACAAGCTGGAACAGTCCGGCGCGATGACGCGAGAGCAGGCGCAAACTGCGGCGAAAGACGTGATCTCGGCCATGCGCTACGGCGGCAATGGCTACTTCTGGATCAATGACATGCATCCGACGATGATCATGCATCCGATCAAGCCGGAGCTGAACGGAACGGATCTGTCCCAGAACAAGGATCCGACCGGGAAATTCATCTTCGTTGAGTTCGCCAACACCGTGAAGAAGAGCGGCGAAGGCTTTGTCGACTACTACTGGCCGAAGCCGGGTGCGGCAGAGCCGGTGCTGAAATACTCGCATGTGGTCGGCTTCGAACCTTGGGGCTGGGTCGTCGGCACAGGCGTCTATGCCGACGATCTTGCGGCCCTTTATCGTCAGAATGCGATCTGGGCGGGCGGCGCCTGCCTTGTCGGCGCGATTGTCATCATCGCGGTTGCCTTTGGCATTGTGCGCAGCGTGACGTCGCCGATCGCTCGGCTCAAGGGCGCGATGAACGCCATTGCCGATGAGCATGATGCGGTCGACATCGTCGATCACGACAGACGTGACGAGATCGGCGCGATGGCGAAATCCCTGCTTGTGTTGCGGGATTCCGTCCGTGAGCGCGCGGTCATGCGGGATCGCGAGGGCCGGCATCAGTCGCAGATCGAGGAGGAGCGTCGGGGCAACGAGGCCAATTTGCGCTCGGCGGCGGATCGTCAGAGCCTTGCCATCCAGTCGCTCGGTGCCGGCCTCGAGAAACTGGCGGTCGGCGACCTGACCGTGTCGATCGACGATCTCGGCGACGACTATGCCAAGCTGCGATCCGACTTCAACTCCGCGGTTGGCGCGCTGAATGGGGTTATCCAGGCGATCGCGGAATCGACGCGTGTCGTCAACGACAGCGCCGGCAATATCAGCGGAGCAACAAACAATCTGTCGAAGCGCACCGAACAGCAGGCGGCCGCCCTTGAAGAGACAGCGGCGGCTCTTGACGAAATTACTGCGACGGTGCGGACGGCGTCGGAACGCGCGGCGGAGGCTCGCGAGATGGTAGCGGAAACCAAGACCAGCGCCGGCAAGTCGGGTGAGATTGTCCGCAATGCGGTAACTGCGATGAACCGGATCGAGGATTCGTCCAACCGTATCGGTCAGATCATCGGCGTCATCGACGAGATTGCCTTCCAGACGAACCTGCTCGCACTCAATGCCGGTGTCGAGGCGGCGCGTGCAGGCGAGGCGGGACGCGGCTTCGCCGTGGTCGCACAGGAAGTGCGTGAGTTGGCGCAACGCTCGGCCAATGCCGCAAAGGAGATCAAGGTGCTGATCAGCACCTCGGCAAGCGAGGTCGGCAACGGCGTCATGCTGGTGCGCTCCACCGGCGACGCCCTGCTCGAAATCGAGGAACTGGTCAATCGCGTCAACAACCATGTCGCGTCGATCGCCACAGCGGCGCGCGAGCAGGCGACGGGGCTCAACGAGATCAACACCTCGGTCAATCACATGGACCAGATGACGCAGCAGAATGCCGCGATGGTGGAAGAGACTACGGCTGCAAGCCAGACGCTGGCCGAGGAAAGCCGGCAGCTGAGCACATTGCTCGCCAACTTCAGACTGCGCGCTGCCACTGGCGGTGCCGCGGGCCGGATGTCCCACGCCGCCTGACTACTCGGCTAACGACGCATCGAAAGTCTCCCGCGCAATGTTGCGGGGGACTTTTTTCGTGCCGGCTACCTGTTCGTGCGTCCCTTGAATTTGCGCTTTCAGATAGTAAGGTGCGAGGCGTCCCGTAGCGGAGGCTAGGAATGCTTCGATTCTCGCCTTGCGTGCCGATGAGTTTGTTCGGCCTCGTGTTTTGCATGTCGTCGATAGCGTTTTCACCGAGCAGGGCTGCTGACTTCGATGCTGAGCGCATGGAGCCGGAGAGGGAATGGGCAGTCATCGTCAGCCCATATGCCTGGGCCGCCTCGCTGAATGGCAGTGGATCGCTCGCCGGCTTCGACACGGATGTGGACGTGCCGTTCTCCGAGATTTTCGATCACCTCGATTTCGTCCTGATGGGAAATGTCGAGGTTACGAACGGAAAATGGGGCGTCTATTTCGATGGGCAGCACGTTCAGACAAGTCAGGATGAAGAGGCTTTCGCGCACGAGATCGGGCTTGATATCAAGACCACGACACTCTCGGCAGGCGCATTCTTCAAGGCCTACGAGATTGATCTGGGTGGGCAGACAGTCTTTGGAAAACCTCGAACGATCGCCTTCGAGCCAACCGCCGGGGTTCGTTGGACTGAGCTGAAGGCAGATGTTTCCGCTTTCGGCACCAGTACCACGAAGAGCGCCGACTGGACCGATCCATTTATCGGCCTTCGGATGAATGCGGATCTCACCGAGCGCTGGAATCTGTTTGCCGAGGCTGACATCGGCGGTTTCGATGTCGGATCGAAGGTCAGCGTCAATGCGCAGGCCTATCTCGGCTACCGGATGGAGATGTTCGGCAAGCCGACGATCCTGAGGGCTGGCTATCGTTTGCTGTATCAGGACTATGAAAACGACGATTTCACCGGCGCAAACAAGTTTCGCTGGGATGTCAGCCAACACGGTCCTGTCGTCGGCTTCTCGATGCGCTTCTAGTTCAGTTCAAACAAAGGATGGAGTAGCGGATGATCTTCGGCAGTAACCCTCTGGCTCGTTCACTTGTTGCGCTCGCCGTCGGATCGATGTTGGTCCTTGGGCAGACAGCGGCTGAGGCATGCACGCGCCTGGTCTATCTCGGCCCGGATGGAAACATCATCACTGCCCGGTCGATGGACTGGAAGAGCGATGTCGCCACGAACCTTTGGGTGCTGCCGCGTGGCATCGAGCGCAACGGCGAGGCTGGTCCGAACTCCATCAAGTGGACAGCGAAATATGGCAGCGTGGTTGCCACCGGATACGACGTTTCCACGACCGATGGGGTCAACGAGGCGGGCCTCAATGTCAATCTGCTGTGGCTCGTGGAGTCCGAGTATCCGAAGTTCGACAAGGACAGCAAACCGGGCCTGACGATCGCGGCGTGGGGGCAATATGTGCTCGACAACTTTGCGTCCGTGGACGAGGCGGTGGCAGCGCTTGAAAAGGAGCCCTTCACCGTTGTCACCGACAACGTCCCGGGCGAGAACCGCCTGACGACGCTTCACCTTTCGATGTCCGACAAGACTGGCGACAGTGCGATCGTGGAGTACATCAACGGTAGGCAGGTCATCCACCATGACCGAAAATATCAGGTGATGACGAACTCGCCGATCTTCGACGAGCAACTCGCCCTGAATTCCTATTGGAAGCAGATCGGCGGGACGGTCATGCTGCCGGGCACAAACCGCGCCTCCGACCGGTTCGCGCGTGCGTCCTTCTACGTGAATGCCATTCCTAAGGACGAAGATCCGAACAGGGCCTTGGCGAGCGTCTTCAGCGTCATTCGAAACGCTTCCGTGCCTTACGGCTTGAACACGCCGGAAGAGCCGAACATCTCCTCGACACGCTGGCGGACGGTCGTAGATCACAAGCGTATGCTCTACTTCTTCGAGTCAGCGCTGACGCCCAATACGTTTTGGGTCGATCTCAAGGCAATCGACTTCTCCAAGGACAGCGGTAAGGTGATGAAGCTCGATCTGGGCGAGAACCAGGATCACACCTACGCCGGAGACGCGACGAAGGACTTCAAGGAGTCCGCGCCGTTCAAGTTCCTCGGACTTTAGATGTGGCAAGACTGGGCACGCCGGTCGTTATCGGCGTCAGAAGCATGAGAGGGAACGCATGAACCGTTTGCTGCTGCGCCTGTTCGCGTCGTTTTCGACGCCGGGGCTGGCCCTAGCCTTCATTTTCTTCGCTGCGTCGCTGACGCCGAGCCTCATGCCGCGCTCCTATTTCATTCAAGGCGCTCTGTCCGGCATTGCCGCCGCGGTCGGGTATCTCATCGCGGTAAGTTTCACTTGGCTGTGGAAGTACTTGGAACTGCCCGTTTTCGACGGCCGCAGGCTGCCCGGCAACCTGATCGTTTGCGGACTTGGCCTCTTGCTGGCCGTGGCTTTCCTTTGGCGGGCTGCCGACTGGCAGAATTCGATCCGCGACTTATGGCATATCGAGCGTGTCGATACGGCCGACCCCTTCAAGGTTGCGACCATCGCCATCCTCGTCTTTTTCGCGGCCTTTCTGATTGGGCGGCTGTTCCGCCTTACCTGTCTGTCCTTTTCGGGATGGCTATCACGCTTCGTCCCGCGTCGGGTCTCGCAGGTGGTTGGCGGGGCACTGGCCATCGTGCTTTTCTGGTCCGTCGTGAACGGCGTGCTGCTGCGCTCGGCTCTCCATATGGCAGACACATCCTTCCGGAAATTGGATGCACTGGTGGAAGACAACATCCCCGTACCAGCCGACCCCGCGAAGACCGGAAGCACCGCCTCGCTTGTCACCTGGGAGGGACTTGGTCGCCAGGGCCGTCATTTCATCTCATCGGGGCCGACAGCCGTTGATATCGGCGATTTCTGGAAGACTGTGGCGCAGGAGCCGATACGAACTTACGTCGGCCTCAACAACGCAGAGACCATCGAGCAACGCGCAAGGCTTGCGCTGGACGAAATGAAGCGCCAAGGCGCGTTCGAACGCTCGCTGCTCGTCATCATCGTCCCAACCGGCACCGGCTGGATCGACCCCGAGGCAATGGATACGCTCGAATATCTGCAGCACGGGGACGTGGCGAGCGTGGGTCTCCAGTATTCCTATCTGACCAGCTGGCTTTCGCTGCTCGTCGAGCCGGAATACGGATCGGCTTCCGCCAGGGCGCTCTTTCGTGAAGTCTATGGCTACTGGACGACGCTGCCGCGAGACAAGAGACCCAAGCTCTACCTGCACGGCCTCAGCCTTGGAGCGCTGAATTCCCAGATCTCCGCCGACATATTCGATATCGTGTCGGATCCCTTCCATGGCGCGTTGTGGAGTGGCCCGCCGTTCGAAAGCAGAATGTGGCGCGACGTGACGGCTGCGCGCAATCCCAAATCGCCCGCTTGGTTGCCGCAGTTCCGGGATGGATCTCTCATTCGGTTCACCAACCAGACGAACCAGTTGGATATTCCCGGTGCACATTGGGGACCAATTCGCCTTGTCTATCTGCAATATGCCAGCGATGCCGTGACGTTTTTCGATCCTCATTCCTTCTACCGGGAGCCGGCCTGGATGCGGCAGCCGCGAGGACCCGATGTTTCGCCGAGCCTGCGTTGGTTTCCCGCGCTGACGATGCTGCAATTGCTCGTCGACATGGCAACCGCTACGACGTCCCCGATGGGGTACGGCCATGTCTATGCTCCGCAACACTACATTGATGGTTGGATCACCGTGACGGACGCGAAGATCGACGCGGAGCAGGTCGACGCCTTGAAGCGGTTGTTCCAGCAGCGGCCAGCGCAGACCGGCGAGGGCGACTAGTTATCCACAGGTCGCGCCTCAAATCGGGAAACGCTGAGCGTTAACCATGTTCATTAGGCTTTCATTCAGCGTCTCGTATCAGTTTGCGCCGCAGTGGCTGGGAAACCACAGCATTGAGGCTCGAAACAATGACCTACAGCGGCTTGCTTTTTACTGCCATCGTGGCGGGTCTGATAACAATTCTGGCCGTCGGTAGCCGTCCGGCCAGCGAAGCCGCGTCCAACTGGCCCCAGATGCAGGTGATGAAGACAGACCGGATCGTCACGGGCAGCGTTCCAGCTCGATAGACGAGGGGTGCGTCGGATTTGCCCGGCGCAAGCGACGCCAGCTGCACCAAATCGGAACCTCCGGCATCTCTTAGGGAGACGCCTTGCCTGACGTTCAGGCTTTGTTAGGCATCCCGGGGGCAATGCCTTTGTCAGGGCAGGCGGATGACCTAAGTCGACATCATGGGAGAGAAATCATCATCCGAGTCGCGGCCATGCCTGATCGATCTGGTGATCGTCGGACTGGTCGCGGGACTTCTGGCCTGCCTGCTACGTGGTGGCAGCATCGGTCCGATCGCGCCGGTGGGCTTGGGAACGGCCTTGTCCTGGTATTTTCTGGGCTTCCCGATCATCAGGACAAGAAATCGCTCGCGTTAAATTGGTAGTCCGAAGCAAGAGCACGTTAAGAGTCGAGGGCTTAAGCGGGTAGGGTTCTTTAAGGCAATTTACCCATGTGTAGTTCCGATCAACGTTACGATGTCATTTGCGACCCGCTCGATTCATGGATCGTGTGGGACAACGAGACTGAAGAGCCTGCTTCTTTCGGCGGGCAGATATTGCACGGCTTGACCGAAGGCCATGCCATCGAAGTCGCTAAGATCATGAACGAGCTCTACGGCAGCGAGAAACGCGATGTGCCGATGGCGTTTCGCAGCCTCGGCGCTTGAAGCCCTGAAGGCTGTCGACAGGTGCGCTTAGCCGGTGGGCTGGCCCCGTCATAGAGTTCAGGCTACTCTCCGCCATCGCGGGCTTTGACGGCGCGGCGTGGAGGGCGGATATCATGGGCACGAAGGAATTGTTCTCAATCGCTGCCGGTCATGCGGCCCGCTTTCGAGAGAAGAACGACGGCCGTCCCCATCACCCATTTCATGACTATTTCGCCTCGGTGGATGCCTTTGCCGGTCCGCTGCCCGAACAACCATCACCCATGGTCGACGTGCTCGAGCAATTGGTGACGGCAGCGGAGCCCGGCTTGCATCTAACGACCGGGGGGCGCTTCTTTGGCTGGGTCATCGGCGGCTCTCATCCGATGGGGGTTGCTGCCGATTTCCTGACGAGCGCATGGGGACAGAATGCCGGCAACCATATGGTGTCGCCTTCGGCTGCGGCGGTAGAAACAGTGGCTGCGGCCTGGTTGCTTCAACTGCTCGGGCTCCCGACAGGCAGCTCTGTCGGCTTTGTCACCGGCGCGACCCTCGCAAATTTCACCTGTCTTGCATCTGCTCGGGGCGAGGTGCTGCTAAGGGCCGGTTGGGATGCAGATGCCAATGGATTGTTCGGAGCGCCGCCAATCACCGTACTGATCGGCGATGACGCGCATACGACCGTGTTTTCGGCTTTGCAGTTTCTCGGACTTGGACACGATCGTGTGGTGCGCATCGCGACGGATGATCAAGGGCGCATCAAGCCTGCAGCGTTCGAGCGGGCGGTAGCGGATGTTTCCGGACCGTGTATAGCGGTCCTCCAGGCTGGCCAGATCAATACCGGCGGCTGCGACGATTTCCGTAGCTTGGTCCCGCTCGCCAAATCGAAAGGCGCATGGGTGCATGTCGACGGTGCATTTGGCCTGTGGGCGCAGGCTTCCGCCCTGCGATGCGATTTGACCGCTGGCGTAGAGCAGGCGGACAGTTGGGCCACCGACGGGCACAAGTGGCTGCAGACGCCGTATGATTGCGGCTATGCGATCGTGCGCGACGAACTGGCGCATCGGCGCGCGATGACCATCGCGGCGAGTTATCTGCCGCTTGCGAGCGAAGGCGAGCGCAATTCCTCGGACTATGTCCCGGAACTGTCGCGACGCGCACGCGGCTTTGCCACATGGGCGATGATCAAACACCTGGGGAGCAGTGGTGTCGGCGCTCTGGTCGATCAAGCGTGTGACGCTGCAAAGGCCATCGCTTTCGCTCTTGGCGCGGAACCGGGCATTGCTATCGGCAATGATGTCGTTCTCAACCAGGTTATCGTGCGCTTCGGAGCGGACCTGCCGCCCGAGCAGGGTGATGAGCTGACGAAACGAACGATCGGGGCCTTGCAGCGCGAAGGCGTCCTGTTTGCCAGCGGAGCGGCATGGCGCGGCAGGCACGTCATGCGGCTTTCGGTTTCCAACTATCAGACGGGTGCCGACGAGGCGGAGAGGGCGATTGACGCAATCTTGCGAGCCTATCGACGAGAGCGCCGCGACGCCAGTGTGACCGAGCGGTGACCTGTCGTTCGCGCTAGAACCCGCGACCCTTCAGCCAGGTATCAATCGAGAGAGCGCCTGCACCGACGGCCGCGAGCACGAACATGCCGCCTGCAATCGCGAGATCCTTCTCGAAATGAAAGAGCTCGTTCTGGTCGCTGAAGTTGGTGTGATAGAGCGTCGCCGTCGCAACGCAAAACAGGCCCAAGGCGGTCGCGCCGATGCGGGTCAAAAAACCGGCCGCGATGGAGAGACCAGCAACGATCTGCAGAGCGATCGTTGCCACAAGCAAGGGGACGCTCAAGCCGAATTGCGCGGCCATCTCGATGGCGCCGGAAAAATTCAGCGCCAGCGATACGCCCTCATGCAGAAAGATCCAGGCAAGAAGCAGCCGGCCGATCAACAGCGTAGTCTCGCGTGCACTTGTGACGACTGTGGATTTTCCGCCTGCCATATGGACCTCCAGCACGCTGCCAACGAACCCGGGATAGCGTTCCGGCATCTTACCTGAAAGCAGCAGATTCGTCAGGCTTTACCGGGTGGCTAGGCTGCATCCATCTTTCGGTTGTCGTCGCTGACCAAAGCCTGGCAGATTCGGAACCGGTTCTTGCCCTGAGACTTCGCCTCGTAGAGCGCGGCGTCGGCGCAAACGAAGATGTCGGAGCGCATGGTTGGGTCGAAGAAGGCGACGCCAACAGAGGCACCGACATGCATCCGGGAGCCATCCCGTTCGACGGAGCGGCTGAGGCAGTCGACGACCGTCTCAGCGAGCCTAGCGACGCTGCCGGCGCTGTCGTAACCGCTGACAAGGACCGCGAACTCGTCGCCGCCGATGCGTGCGACCAGATCTGCCCCCTGGCATGCCGCCAGCAGGCGCTCTGCTGTTTCCTTGAGGCATTCATCGCCGGCCTGGTGACCGAACGTGTCGTTGATCCCCTTAAAGCCATCAAGGTCGATGAGAAGCAGGGCTGTGGCGGTGCCGTTGATACAGCGGAGGGGCAGGCGTTGCAGCGCAGTCTGAAATTGCGCGCGGTTCGGGAGGCCAGTCAGGATGTCGAATTCTGCGAGATAGCGAATCTGGTCGAACATCGTCTTCTCGGCCGTGATGTCGAGTTTCATGCCGAAAATACGGACAGGTACACCGCCTTCACACTCAACGGTCGCGGTAATGCGGATCCATCGCGTATTGCCCTTGGGCGTGACGATCTCGGCGTCGAGTGTAAAGCCTGTGCGTTCCTCGATTGCACGCGTGCGGAGGCGAGCAAGCTCGGCGAGCGACTCCTTCGAGTAGCACTTCAGGATTTCGGCGCGATCGAGTTCGGCGTCGTCTGGCATATCGAAGAGATCATAGACCATCTTGGTCCAGACCAGGCGATTGTCCGGAAGGCTGCATTCCCATACGCCAATCCTGGCGGCCTCAGACGAGCGATCGAAGATCTTGCGGCTGTGGGCAAGCGCAACTGCCTGTTGTTCGAGCTGCTTTTCCGTTTCCGCGAGCGCGTTTTGGAGAGCCTCCATGGCAGCCTGGCGGCCGCGCCGGGAGGGCGCCACGCAGTCTGCGATTTTGGCGAAGGCAGCGAAGAATTTCATGCTCGACCCAACGTTGGATGGCCCAATCCTACAATCGTTGGAATGACTTAAGATTTCGTTTTGTACGCGGCGGCGCCAACGGTCTTGTCGCGCGCGCTTGTGCTAGTCCGGTACTGTTTTGGGCTCAAGGCCCGCCGTCGCCGGTCCGGGTAAGCTTTCGTTCACCGTTCTTCACTAAATTTCGGTTGAAGTTTTAGATCCCTGCCGTTCCTCGGAAGCGATGAGAGCATGGCGTTTGTTTCCATTCTTCGGCGATACGTGCTGCCAACGCTGCTCTCGACGGCGCTGGTAACATGTTCGACCGATGGCCTTATTCCGCCCGGTGACGTCGACAACGGAACTCGGGTCGGATCGATTTCGCCGCAGCGCCGCGCGCCGGCGGCGCAGATGCAGATGCCGCCGAACGAGCAACCCTATCCGGTCGCAGGTGCACCGGTCGCTGATGCAGCAGGTTCGGTCGATTACCTCGATACGCCCAATCTTGCCGGAACGGGACACAGTGGCGCGGGCACTCGGTCACGGACGCTACAGGCACCGCAGCAACCTGGGCGCTTGCCTATGATCGACAGCGATGAGGCAATGGCAGGGGCGCAGGGTGCGGCCGGATCGCTTCGCAGTCAGCCTTCGACCTGGGGAGGGACTCAGCAGCTCTCGGTGCCCGAGGGCGGCGTCAACATGGATGCCGAACTTGGTGCCGAACCGGTTGTCGGCCTCGCCGAGGAACAGCAGCAACAGATCGCGGAGGGGCACTCCGATCAGCCGGTCGTCGATGGCATCGGGACCGACAATCCTACCCAGCTCAATCCTGCACGGATCCCGGCGCCGGCGGCGCAGGCACAGATGAGCAGCGCGCCTGTTTGGAACGATGGCAGGGCGGTCGTGGCGCCCGCGCGGGTGCCCGAGGAGAACGACGAGCAGGAGGTCGCCATGCTGCGGCCGAACAACCCGACCGCGCCGATGATGAGTGCGCCCGCGGCTCCTGCTGATCCGAGCGTCATGCCGGCCTCGGAGCTTGCCTGCCGCCGCGAGCTGAAGCGAATGGGCGTTGTCTATACCGAGAAGCCACCAATCTCGAACGGGCCCGCTTGCCAGGTGCCGTATCCGATCTCGTTGCAGGGGCTTTCCGGCAATATCGGTGTCAGGCCAGCGGTGACACTGAATTGCCAGGTGACGCTCGCTTTTGCCAAATGGGTCAAGAACGAGCTCGCCCCGTCCGCGCGCTTCCGCTACTGGTCGGGCATCAAGACCATTCAGCCGCTTGGCGGATACAGCTGCCGCCGCATGAACAACAGCCGGCAGCGCTACAATCCGATGTCCGAGCATGCCCGCGGCAACGCGATCGATGTCGGCAAGTTCGTTCTGAAGAGCGGCCACGCGATCGACGTGCGCAAGAAGGGGCTGTTCTCGTTCCGGGAGGGCAGGCTGTTGCAGGCCGTGCGCACCGACAGCTGCAAATATTTCAATACAGTGTTAGGGCCCGGGAGCAACCCGGAGCACTGGAACCATTTCCATTTCGATCTGCGCGAACGCCAGAGCGGCAGGGTCTACTGCCACTGAAAAGGAAAGGCCGGCCCGAAGGCCGGCCCAAGGCGAACACGGCGCGGGCGGCACCGCCCGGCCGAGTCAGATCATGTAATGACTGGTAATGCACTTCACGCATGTCGAGGAAACACGGGAGCGTAACGAGATCGCTCAGGCGGCTGCTCCGCAAGGGGTGCGGCGGGACGGAGAGCGCTTGCTGCCTCGCCGCCTTTATGCCGCAGAAAGATCACCGGTTGATGACATGCTGCCACGCCGGAGTTTTCCACAGGCTTGGACATTTTTTTCGCTTGGAAGCGTTTTCACGGAAGTGAATACTCTGTTCAGCAGCGCCGGGATGTCAAAACCACCGGAAACGCATATATAGCGGCGAGCAACTTTTCGCCGCAGCCTCCATAAGAGCCCTTCATGGCCCCGATCATTTCCATTCGAAATCTCACCAAGACCTACGCCAACGGATTTCAGGCCCTCAAAGGCATCGACCTCGATGTCGAGAAGGGCGAAATCCTTGCCTTGCTCGGGCCGAACGGGGCGGGCAAGACGACGATGATCTCGATTGTCTGCGGCATTACCAATCCGAGCGGGGGCGCTGTTTCCGTCGGCGGTCATGACGTGGTGAAGGATTTCCGGGCGACGCGTTCTATGATCGGTCTCGTTCCACAGGAGCTAACCACCGATCAGTTCGAGACTGTGTGGAATACGGTCAGCTTCTCGCGCGGTCTGCACGGCAAGCGATCCAACCCCGCGCATATAGAGAAGGTGCTTCGCGATCTTTCGCTCTGGGACAAGAAGGACAACACGCTGCGGCAATTGTCCGGCGGCATGAAGCGAAGGGTGCTGATTGCCAAGGCGCTATCGCATGAGCCGGAAATTCTCTTCCTCGACGAGCCCACCGCAGGTGTCGACGTGACGCTGCGCAAGGACATGTGGCACGTCGTCGAAAAGCTGCGCCGCTCCGGCGTCACGATTATCCTGACCACGCACTATATCGAAGAGGCGGAAGAGATCGCCGACCGTGTCGGCGTCATCAACGGCGGCGAGCTGTTGTTGGTCGAAGACAAGACGGCGCTGATGGCGAAGCTCGGCCGCAAGCAGCTTATTCTCGAACTGAACGAACCGCTGCAAGCGCTGCCGGATCGGTTTGCGGGCAATGGTCTTTCGCTTGTGGCAGACGGCAGCCGCCTGATCTACGACTTCGATACTCAGAAGGAGCAGGAAAGCATCGCCACGCTGCTGAAGCGGCTCGGCGAGCACAACATTCACTTCAAGGATCTTTCCACGCAACAGAGCTCGCTGGAAGACATCTTCGTGGCGCTCGTGGGAGGGGCAAAATGAACTTCGAAGCCATCAGATCCATCTATTTCTTCGAAATGGCCCGCACCCGCCGGACGCTTCTGCAAAGTGTCGTTTCGCCTGTGATCTCGACATCGCTCTATTTCATCGTTTTCGGCGCGGCGATCGGTTCGCGCATCCAGCAGGTTGAAGGCGTGTCCTACGGCGCGTTCATCACGCCCGGCCTGATCATGCTGACGCTGCTCGGGCAATGCATCAGCAACGGGTCGTTCGGAATCTACTTTCCGAAGTTCACCGGCACGATTTACGAGGTATTGTCGGCGCCGGTGGCAATGACCGAAATTCTGCTTGGCTATGTCGGTGCCGCGGCGACAAAAGGGTTGATGATCGGGGTGATTATCCTGCTCACTGCGAATGTCTTCGTGGACATCCGGATCGAGCATCCAGTGATGATGGTTCTGTTCTTTCTGCTGACAGCGATCACGTTCAGCCTGTTCGGCTTCATGATCGGCATATGGGCCACGAATTTCGAACAGTTGAACCTCATTCCCATGCTCGTCGTGCCGCCCTTGACCTTCCTCGGTGGCAGCTTCTATTCGATCAACATGCTGCCGCCCTTCTGGCAGGCAGTGAGCCACTTCAACCCCGTACTCTATCTCGTCAGCGGCTTCCGTTGGAGCTTCTTTGGCATCGCGGACGTCAACCCGCTAGTGAGCCTCGGGATGATCGCGATCTTCCTGGCGATCTGTCTAGGGACGCTGGGCTGGATTTTCAGGACGGGCTACCGGCTGCGGAGCTGAACACTGCCTCTAGTCCCGCATCCGAAGCTCGTCAGTCTGGATCTGCAAGGATCCGAGGGTCGAGAGGAAGCTCATCCCGAGAAGGCTCTGATCGAGCTTGCCGTCCTGCGCGACGCTGGCGGGAACGTTATGACGGATGATTGGGCCGATGGCGACCTCGGAAAGCATGACACGGGCGGCGCGGGCGCGGCCGTTTGCAGTCATCACGCTCATCGAATATTCGAGGTTGTCAGGGATAATGCCTACTCGCTCGGCGTCTTCGCGGGACAGCGCGATCATGCTGGCGCCAGTATCGACCAGCATCGAAATACTCTGGCCGTTGATCGTGACATAGGCCTCGTAATGGCCGTTCAAAAGCTTGTGCAAGATGACCTCCTGATCACCCTCGCTGGTGGTCACGACCACGGCGCGGCCCGGGACAAGACCTGCGAGCAGACGATTGCCGACCCCGAGTGCTTCCTGCCGATAGAGATAAAGGGTCGCAAGGCCGAGGATCAGGACAAGCCAGATCATCAGGTTGCGAAGGGTCTCGCTGGCGCTGGCGCGGCGCGCCCAGATGCCGGCAGCCAGCATCAACGCGATCGGAAGCAGATAGATGAAGCGGCCGAAATCGTCGGTCCGCATACCGAAGATCCGGCTTGTGTCGTCGCTGAACAGGAGGACGGCGAGACCCAGGCCAAGGACCGCAAGGACGATCGTCAGACGGTTCATGCACGCCGCTCCGGCCTAATCTGCGTAGCCTGCGAGATATCCTGTCCCTTTGCGAAAAGCCGTGCGGGCAGTACGGCCATGAGCCGTTCGCGCTCGTCGTCGGAAAATGACATCCAACCGCCAATCTCGGCAAGCGTACGACCGCAGCCCGTACAAAGGCCGGTCTTTGGGTCGATACAGCAGACATCGATGCAGGGTGTTTGCATGCAATCTATATCGAGATTTCACAGGGCCATGGCAAGGGCGCAGACGGCGGCGATTTCCGAAATCTGTTGCGCCGCGCCGAGCGTGTCACCCGTATGGCCTTCAAGCTTGTGGCGCACGAACCGGGTGAAGGCCATGACCGACAAGCCGCAGCCAAGGAGAGCGCAAACGAGAGGAAGGAGACCAAGGCTCGGCCAGAGAAGCAGAGCGGACACAACACAGCCGGACACGAGCGCCATGTGCATCGAGCCTTCGCCGGGTTGGCCGGCGGCGGCTGCTACGCCCACGGGTCTTGCCGATGGCAGCCGGTGCCAGTGCCAGACGAGCGCGCCGCGGCTGATGCAGGCGATTGCGGGAATCGTGAGCGCCGCGGCAAGTGGCTGCGCTGTGCGTGCGATCGCAGCGAGTGCAGCCGCCCGAAGCGCGAACGACAGGATCAGCGAGAGCGCACCATAGGTGCCGATGCGGCTGTCCTTCATGATGGAGAGCGCGTGGTCGCGGTCGCGCCCGCCGCCGAGGCCATCGGCGCAGTCGGCAAGGCCATCCTCGTGCAGCGCGCCGGTCAATACTGCTTGAACGGCCAGGGCTGCAAACGCCGACATCAGACTGTCGGCGCGCAGGCCGAGCATGACCAGGAAGACAAGCGCGGGCACGAGCGCAATGACAATGCCTGCCATGGGAAAGGCGCGGGAGGCGCGGTCAAGCTTGCCGTCGAAGCCGGCGAAGGCGAAAGACGGCATCGGAATGCGGCTGAGGAAGGCGACGGCGCGAGCGAGGTCGGCCGCATAGTTTCCGATGTTCATTCTCACCCCGACTCCGCGACCATATGCAGCGCTTTAGGAGTTGTTCGCCCCGGCGCCTACCTTTAAGAGAGTGGCGACGAAAGAAGCTGATTTGCAGCGAAAAGACAAGTTACCGACCAAGACAAGGAAATCGCATTCATGAGCGTTTCAGGCCTGCCATTCGACGATTTTCGGGCACTTCTGCGCGATCTCCCGGGACCGGATGCCAGGGCACTTGCAGCCGCGCGCGAACGCGATGCTCAATTGACGAAGCCGCCCGGCGCCCTCGGACGGCTTGAGGAAATTGCGTTCTGGCTTGCCGCCTGGACGGGCAGGGCGCCTGCAGTGAACCGGCCGCTGGTGGCGATCTTCGCCGGCAACCACGGCGTCACCAAGCAGGGCATCACGCCGTTTCCGCCGGCCGTGACGCAGCAGATGGTGGAGAATTTTGCGGCCGGCGGCGCTGCGATCAATCAGATCTGCGTGGCCTATGATCTTGGGCTGAAGGTCTTCGATCTCGCGCTCGACTACCCGACCGGTGACATCACCGAAGAGCCCGCATTGTCCGAGCGCGATTGTGCGGCAACCATGGCCTTCGGCATGGAGGCGATCGCAGGCGGCACCGATCTTCTTTGCATCGGCGAGATGGGGATCGGTAACACCACGATCGCAGCAGCGATCAACTATGCCCTTTACGGCGGGAACGCGCGTGACTGGGTTGGCCCGGGCACCGGTTCCGAAGGCGAAATGCTGGAACGCAAGATAGCTGCGGTCGAAAAGGCTGTGGCGCTGCACAGTGACCATCTTGACGATCCGCTGGAGATCATGCGCCGCCTCGGCGGACGCGAAATCGCGGCGATGGCTGGGGCAATCCTGGCCGCGCGTGTCGAGAGGATCCCGGTGCTGATCGACGGCTATGTCGCGACAGCGGCCGCCGCCATCCTGAAGGCCGCCAATCCTTCGGCGCTCGATCACTGCTTGATCGGCCACGTCTCCGGCGAACCCGGACATTTGCGAGCGATTGAAATGCTTGGCAAAACGCCGCTTCTCGCGCTCGGGATGCGGCTTGGCGAGGGGACTGGCGCGGCGCTCGCGGCCGGTATCGTCAAGGCAGCGGCGGCCTGCCATTCCGGCATGGCAACGTTCTCGCAGGCAGGTGTCAGCAACAAGCACTGAAACCTTCAGGTTTATGACAGGTTGATGACAGAGTTCTTGCCGCGGGGACCGTGAACCGGTATCGCAATTTCTGACTGATGGCGGCAATGGCTGCCATTGACGGACGACGAGGGCACTTGATGAAACCTGCCGTGACAAAACTCACCGGCATCAGCCACTTCTTTGCAGCCGCCAGCTATTCGCTTGGCGGCTTTCGCCGGCTGATCAAGGAGGCGGCGTTCCGGCAGGAACTGTTGTTCTTCGTGGTTTCACTGATCCTGCTGGTCTCCGTCGGCGCGACGCTGGCGGAGTTGATGATCGCTGTCGTCCTGTTTCTCGTGCTCTTTGCCGTAGAGGCGCTCAACACCGCGATCGAGGAAGTCATCGACAGGATTTCGCCTGAGATCTCGATGGTTGGAAAGCACGCCAAGGATCTCGGCTCTTTCGCCGTGCTCTGCACGATTGCCGCGTGCGGGGTGTTCCTCCTGTTTACGATCGGCAAGCATCTGCTGTTCGGGTAAACGGCGCGCCTCCACTTCTTGATGTAATCGGTTGTTGTTACTACACAAGTGCATCTTGTGGGTGTATTTCAACCTACGCTAGGCTGGCTGTCAGGTGCGCACCAACTGGAGGGGTGGCGATGTCGGCGATGGCAGGGAGATCAAACTCAACTTCCGAGGAACGCGAGCGCGGCCGACATGCGCTTCTTCTCTGCATCGTGGGCGGAGTTGCAACGGTTGTAACCCTGCTCTTTATGCTTCTCTCGCAGTTTGACGGTTGGATCGCTGCTACAGGCGTCGGCGGTTTGATTACCTTCCTTGGAATGTCCATTGGTGGTTTCCTTGGCTTTTTGTTCTCGGTACCGCGAATTCTGGCGAAGGACAGCACAGCACCGCTCAGCGCCATTGTTGGCGCGGCAGCAAATGGGACGGGTCCATCTGCCCCGCCGGCGGCTGTGGCGGCGATTAAGCGCGAGCGTCTGCTCAGTTCGAACACGAACCTCGAGCGCATCTCTGAGTGGCTTACGACAATGCTCGTTGGCGTGGGGCTCACACAGATCGGCTCGCTCGATCGGGCAATAATGGGCCTTAGCGGCTTTCTCGACGCGAAGGCCCGGGTTTTCCTCGTCGATGGACAGCCAAATGCCGGCGTTCTCCCCGCAATCGGTCCTCTCCTGCTAGTTTGCGGATTGGTAAGCGGATTCATCTTCTTCTATCTGTATACCCGGATCTATTTGTCGCCACTCTTTCAGCGCGTTGAAGAAATTCTGGGAGACGAGCTAAGCACGGAACCACTGCTAACCGCGATCCCCGAGTTCCGAAATGCGGCGGCGAGCCTTGCCGAGGGCACTGATAACCTATCGATGGCGTACACTTCGAAGGCTTCGGAGATTTCTATAGCAGACAGTCTCGATGTCATCCAAAACCTCCTTTATAAAACCGATGGATACGCGCGAGCACTCGAGCTCAGCAACAAACTCGTGACCACGCCAGCAGTCAAGCTTGCACGGTACTGGTTTCTCATGTCGGCAGCCTATGGCCAAAAGCATCACGCACTATTGGACGCCGACGCACCCGAAGCAGAGCGTCTTTCTGCAAGGCGTGCTGTGCTTGACGCGGTGCAAAAGACCGTCCAGCTCAATCCTAGCTATAGAGCGAGGTTGATTGCCTTGACTGACGCAGGCGCGTTCGACAACGATCTGCAGGATTTTGCGACGAGTGATGATTTTTGGCGGATCGTCAAATAGTCGACATCACGCAAAACTGCGGCGCTTGCGGGAAACCGCTTGGGTATCCTCGACAGCCGGAACGGTCTGAAGCACGCGCTTGGCGGGCAGGATGGCGATAACTTCGGTGCCTTCGCGCAGCTTCGATTTGAGGATGAACTGGCCGTCGTGCTTGGCGAGGATCGCCTGAACGATCGGCAGGCCGAGGCCGGTGCCTTGTTCCGCGCTCTTGATCGCGATCGAGCCCTGGCCAAAAGCGGACAGGACCACCGGAATTTCATCTTCCGGAATACCGGGGCCGTTGTCCTTGATGGAGATGTATTGGCCGCCACCGGCGGTCCAGCCGACCTTGACGTGGATTTCGCCCGATTGCGGCGTGAACTTCACGGCGTTCGAAAGCAGGTTGAGGACGACCTGGCGAAGCGATTTCTCATCTGCCCAGACGGCGGGCAATTCGGGCTCGAACTGCTGCGAGATGGTGATGTTCTTGCCCCGAGCCCTCAGTTGCACCATGCCGATGCAATCTTCGGAAATGTTCAAAAGCGAAATCGCTTCCTCGCTGAGTTCGTATTTGCCAGCCTCGATGCGCGAGAGGTCGAGGATCTCGTTGATGAGATTCAGCAGATGCTCGCCCGAGCGGTGGATGTCGCTGGTGTATTCCTTGTAGGTCGGGTTGTTGAGCGGCCCCATGACCTCAGCTGACATGACCTCGGAGAAGCCCAGGATGGCATTGAGTGGCGTTCTCAGCTCATGCGACATTGAGGCGAGGAAACGGGACTTTGCAAGGTTTGCTTCCTCGGCCCGGCGGCGGGCCTCATCCGACATCGATTTTGCGACTTCGAGTTCGGCGATCAGGTCGTCCTTTTCTGCCTGATAGGCGAGAATCTTGAGGTTGGATTGGAAGAGCCGGTCGGCGATGTAGTTGAAGAAAATGACGGTGGTTGTGAAGATGGCGGTCAGGCTGATCTCGAGGATTTCTCGGGACAGACCGGCCTTGGCGACCAGGCCGAGGACGACAGGGGCGAAGGTTATCAGCACCGACGGTGTCAGCATGAAATTCGACATGGCCGTCACGGAAAGTGCGATCAGTAGCGTAGCGCCCTTGTAAAGCAGGAAGCTCGACGGCTCGCATACGGCGCAGTCCTGCAGAGCGAACACTGCCCAGCAGCAGCCGACCATGAGTTGGCCGAGCAGGAGAATGCGGCGCCAGCTGCGCGCGGTTGTCGCGTTGATTTCCTGGCTGCGGGCGCGGCGCGCGATGAAGACGTTTGCCGCATGGGCTGTCAGTGTCAGCAGCGCCCACAGAAAGATCTGCGTGTCTTCCGTGAAGTAAACGCCGAATGCGGCAATGATGATGACGAAGAGCGGGACGATCGAAGCGCCCTGCAGGACGGCATTGACATACATCACCAGTACGTCGCGATCGAACCCGCCGCTCGCGGCGTGGCTCGATTGCAGGCGTTCCCGCGTCAGCCGAACAGCCTTCGATACAGGCTTGTTCCGGTGACTGCGTGACTTGTCGACGATGTTCTTATCGGTCGATGTGCTAACGCCAGTACTCATTGTGCACGTTGAAACTTGATCCGCGGGTCTCTACACCCTAAAGCCCAATCCTTAAGATGATGTTAGCCATCTTTGCCAAGGATTTGTTTCTGAAGGAGGCGAAAGCGTGACGCGCGGTTGGCGGGTGATGCGCGACGGCGTGACGGCGCTGGCTTTGCTGGCGTTCCTGTGGCTGATTGCGGCGAAGTTGAACGACAAGACAGAAACGGTCCATTCCGGACAATTTCATGCCGCGGATGGTGACAGTCTGAATCTCGGCAATGAGCGGATGCGGCTCTACGGCATCGATGCACCCGAGTTGAGCCAGACATGCGAGCGGGCAGGTGGAGTATGGACCTGCGGTCAGGAGGCGAAGCGGGCATTGCAACGTCTTGTTGGGGCGGTCGATACACAGTGCGCTGGAACGGAGCGGGACCGTTTTGATCGCCTGCTTGTGATCTGCCGGGCTGGCGGCGTCGATTTGAACGCCGTGATGGTGCGGAGCGGCATGGCGGTGTCCTATGGCGCTTATGGTGACGAGGAGAGGCAAGCGAGAATGGAAAAGGTCGGGCTCTGGGCTGGGACGTTTGAGACGCCGCGCAGTGTGCGCGAGCATGCGCCAAGATCGAATGTGCGGGGAATAGCGGGATTACTCGGATGGTGACTGACGAAGGCGCGCCGGACGAGCGCGCGCTGGATCGCCTTCGGCAGGAGATTGCCGCCTGCCGGATCTGTCGTGACGCACCGTTCGGCGGGCCTGGTGCGCGATTGCCACATGAGCCGCGGCCGGTCGCGGTCATCTCTTCCAAGGCGAGGATATTGATCGCGGGGCAGGCGCCGGGGCTCAAGGTCCACGACACAGGTCTGCCGTTCAACGACGCATCCGGCGACCGCCTGCGCGATTGGCTGCATGTCGATCGGGAGACGTTCTACGACCGCGACCGTTTCGCCATTGTGCCGATGGGTTTTTGCTTTCCTGGCTACGACGCCAAGGGAAGCGACCTGCCGCCGCGGCGGGAATGTGCGCCGCATTGGCGGAGTAGGGTGATTTCGGCAATGCCGCAGATCGAACTGGTGATCGTGGTCGGCCAATATGCGCAGGCTTGGCACATGGGCCGGGAGCGCCGCGAGACTATGACCGAGACGGTGCGGGCCTGGCAGACGGCCCTTTCGCGTCCGGGCTCGCCGGTCATTTTTCCGCTGCCGCATCCTAGTTGGCGAAATACCGGCTGGATCAAACGCAATCCTTGGTTCGCAACAGAGTTGTTGCCGACGTTGCGCGAGCGGGTTGCGGCATTGCTGTCTGAAACAAAATTCTTTTAAACTCCCGGAATCGCGCTATACAGAGAAAATAATTCGAAGGGGCTTTGCCGTATGGACCGTCTTGACCGTAAGATCCTGCGTCTCTTGCAGGAGGATTCGACTTTGGCTGTGGCCGATCTTGCCAAGAAGGTCGGGCTCTCCACAACACCTTGCTGGCGGCGCATCCAGAAGATGGAAGAAGACGGCGTCATCAAGCGCCGTGTGGCCATCCTCGATCCGGAGAAGGTCAACACCAAGGTCACGGTGTTTGTATCGATCCGGACGGCAACGCACTCGATCGAGTGGCTGCGACGCTTTTCGGAAGTCGTCGCCGACTTCCCCGAGGTCGTCGAGTTCTATCGCATGAGCGGCGATGTGGACTATCTACTGCGCGTCGTCGTGCCTGACATCGCGGCCTATGATGCATTCTACAAGCGGATGATCGCAAAGATCGAGATTCGTGACGTCTCGTCTGCTTTTGCCATGGAACAGATCAAGTATTCGACGCAGTTGCCGCTCGACTATATGATCCTCGACAACGCCAAGTCGAACGAGGACTGAGGGCTCCTCAGCTACTCGCTCTGGCGGAGATTTCTCAGCCGGTCGAACAGAACCGCGAGTACGATCGCGCCACCGATGAAGGTACCTTGCCAGAAGGCGTTGATCCCCAATAGTCCAAGGCTGTTGCGGATCACCTCGATCAGCGCCGCGCCAACGATGGCGCCGAACGCAGTGCCGACGCCACCGGCTAGATTGGCGCCGCCGATGACGGCCGCGGCGATAACTTGTAGCTCCATGCCCGCACCGATGTTCGTGGTCACGGCGCCAAGCCAGCCCGTCTGGATGATGCCGGCGACCCCGGCCGAGAGTGCCGAGATCATGTAAACGGCGACCTTGATCTTCCTGACGGGCACGCCCGTCAGCGTTGCCGCGTGCTCGTTTCCACCGATGGCGAACACATAGCGGCCAAACCGGGTCCAGCGCAGCACGAAGCCGGTGAGGAGGGCCAGCACTGCCATATAGAGCACCGGATTGGCTATGCCGAAGAACCATGCGCCGCCGCCAAGCGCCAGCAGCTTGTCGTGGTCCGGGCCAAACTGGAAGACAACGGTGTTGTTCGAGGCAACCATCGCGAGGCTGCGGGCAATCGACAGCATACCAAGGGTGACGACGAAAGGCGGGAACCCAAGATAAGCGATCAGGAGGCCGTTGAAGGCGCCCACGACGAGCGCCGTGCCGATCGAAGCCGCAATGCCGGTTCCGATGCCATAGCCGGCATGCATGGTGACTGCCAATACCATGCTGCAGAGGCACAGCACCGAACCGACCGAGAGGTCGATGCCACCGGTGACAATCACAAGCGTCATCCCGAGCGCGATGATCGCGACGAAGGTGACATTGCGGGTGATGTTGTAGAGGTTGGTGGGGGTAGCAAAGGAGCTCGTGGCGAAGGACAGGAAAATGCAGGCGAGAACGACGGCGACGAGGACCCAGAACGTCTGGCTCGCAAAGACTGACGACAGCCAGTTACGCTGCTTCTGCGCTATCGTTTGATCGAGGGTTATTGCCATGGTCGACCTTCGTTCGCTTGCATCCGGTGCTTGTTCACACCTGTTCGATTGCGCCGGTTATGAGCCCCGTGACTTCCTCCGGCGAGCTTGCCCCGATCTGCTTGTCGGCAACCTTGCGGCCGCGCCGCATAACGATCACCCGATCAGCTACCGAGAAGACGTCGGGCATGCGGTGGCTGATCAGGATGACGGCGATGCCGCGATCGCGCAGTTGGCGGATGAGGGAGAGGACCTCCGCAACCTGACGAACGGAAATGGCGGCCGTCGGCTCATCCATCAGCACAAGCTTCGCCTCGGCCAGCATGGTGCGCGCAATCGCGACGGCTTGGCGCTGGCCGCCCGACATCTGCTTCACCAGGTCGCGCGGGCGTGTCTCCGATTTCAGTTCCTTGAAGATTTCGCCGGCGCGCTTGTACATCGTCCGGTAGTCAAGAATGCGCAGCGGGCCGAGGCCGCGGCGGAGTTCGCGGCCAAGGAATACGTTGGCTGCGGCGGTGAGGTTGTTGCAGAGCGCAAGTTCCTGATAGACGATCTCGATGCCGCGCTGTCTCGCATCGATCGGCTTGTGAAGGATGAGATCCTGACCATCGAGCCGCATCGCGCCATGGCTCGGCCGAAAGTTGCCGGCGATCATTTTCACGAGTGTCGATTTGCCGGCGCCATTGTCGCCCATCAGCCCGACGACCTCTCCCGCTTCCAGTGAAAACGAAACGTCGTTGACCGCCTGTATGGCGCCGAAATGTTTTGATATGTTGGCGAGCTCGAGAACTGCCACCAGCCGTCTAGCCTCCTAAAGCCGAAACCCCTATTTCGGGCCGTGATGTAGCTCGCCAGTTCCTCCCTCGCGAGCCGTTGCAACATTACCCAGAACCGCGCGAAACCGTCAATCGGATGCTGCTAATTTACGGGCTCCGTTACAATTATTCGTTTTGTACTACAATTCGATTGACGCGCGTAGGTGTCTGTATATTAGCTATTGGTGGAGGAGAGTATGCTGATCCTTGTCACCGGTGGAACGGGCAAGGTCGGGCAGCACTTCATCGCTGGGCTGCTCGACGATCCGCGATTTTCAAAGGCGCGCATTCGCGCGCTTTGTCATAATCGCTTGTGCCCAGAAACCGAGCGGGTCGAAACCCTCCGAGGCTCGATCAGCGATCGCGAGACGGTAACCAAGGCGCTTGCCGACGTCACACATGTCGTGCATTTGGCGACATGCAAGGAAACGCCTGAGGACGTCATGGACGTCACCGTCAAGGGACTTTTCTGGCTACTCGAGGCATTCAGGACGAGCGCCACTGCGCGCCAGTTCATTCTTATCGGCGGTGATGCCGGAATCGGCCATTTCTTCTATCGCCATGAAGCGCCGATCACCGAGGCCACGCCGCACCAAGCCTATCCCGGGTGCTACGCGCTGTCGAAGGTTCTGGAAGAGGTGATGCTGGAACAATTCCAGATCCAGTACGGCATCAATGGCTGCTGTCTGCGTGCGCCCTGGATCATGGAGAAGGATGATTTCAAGTTCACGTTGTCGTTCGGTGATGACGTCTTCGGAGGGCCGGACTGGAAGACGCTTGTTCCGGCGAGCGATGCTGTGCGTTATGCGCGGGAACAGACGATCCCGCTCCTGCGTGACGCTGACGGTCGCCCATTGAAGCGCAATTTCGTGCATGTGGATGACCTTGTTTCCGCGATCCTTGCCGCGCTCGACAATCGGCGCGCCAACGGGGAGCTCTTCAACATCTGCATGGATCGTCCCGTCGACTACGGCGAGGTCGCCGCCCATCTGGCGCGCACGCGCGGGCTCAACTCGGTCGACATCCCAAGCCAGTTCCATTCGAACTGGATGGACAATAGCAAGGCCAAGTACCTGCTGGGATGGCGGCCCGTCTACGATCTGGAAATGCTAATCGACTCGGCCTGGGGGTATATGCGTTCGGAGGAGGATCCTCGCATCGTCTGGTATCCGGGTTGATCATGTGGCGGGCGATGGCGTCCGCCATTTTTAAATGGGAGGAAGCTATGAGGAAGGCATTATTGCTTACAGCCGCGGTGCTGGCGCTGACGGCTGGACAGGCCCTTGCCGCGAAGAAACAGCTGGTCATTGTCGTGAAGGGGCTCGACAACCCGTTCTTCGAGGCAATCAACCAGGGTTGCCAGAAATGGAACAAGGAAAACCCGGACTCCGAATATGAATGCTTCTACACCGGTCCCGCATCGACTTCCGATGAAGCCGGCGAAGCGCAAATCGTTCAGGACGTATTGGGTAAATCCGAAACGGCGGCCATCGCTATTTCTCCGTCAAACGCCAAGCTGATCGCGCAGACGCTGAAGACGGCAAATCCGAAGGTCCCCGTCATGACACTCGATGCCGACCTTGCTGCCGAGGACTCGGCACTGCGCAAAACCTATCTCGGCACCGATAACTATCTGATGGGCGCCCGCATCGGCGAATACATCAAGAAAGCCAAGCCGAAGGGCGGCAAGATCTGCACGATCGAGGGCAACCCCGGCGCCGACAACATTTTGCGTCGTGCGCAGGGAATGCGTGACACGCTGACCGGCCAGAAAGGCCTGACGGCGCTGAAAGGTGAGGGTGGGTGGACGGAAGTTGCCGGTTGCCCGGTCTTTACCAATGACGATGGCGCCAAGGGCGTTCAGGCCATGACCGACATTCTCGCCGCCAATACCGACCTCGATGCCTTTGGCATCATGGGCGGTTGGCCGCTGTTCGGCGCACCACAGCCCTATCGGGATCTCTTCAAGCCGATGGCCGACAAGATCGGCAAGAACGAGTTCGTGATCGGTGCGGCCGACACGATCGGCGATGAAGTCGCGATTGCCAAGGAAGGCCTCGTTACGGCGCTCGTCGGCCAGCGGCCTTTTGAAATGGGCTACAAGGCACCGTCGGTAATGATGGATCTGATCGCCGGCAAGACCGTCCCGGATCCTGTTTTCACCGGTCTTGACGAGTGCACGAAGGACACGGTCGATACGTGCATCCAGAAATAGTTGGGTAGAAGGAACGGCGGGCGGACGAAGATTCTCCGTCCGCTGTTTTCAACACGACTGAGGCGCGGTCATCGTTCGGCGGACTTTCGTTCCACCCTGGCAATGACCTTCTCGCTTGTCAGTTCCCGCACGGCATCCTTCCCGATCCAGCGCGCGGTCCGGTCGCGGGATGCGGCGAGGCTTTCCGCGACCGCGAGTGCCTTCGCGTGGCAATACAGATTGCGTTTGCCCATGTTCCTCAGCGCCCAGTTCACCGCCTTGCGCACAAAATTGCGTGGATCGCCAGCATGCAACTCAATGAGAGGAAGCCACGCCAACAGGGTTTCGTCCGGTTCCTTCTTCATATGAACTGCAGCGCTCGCGATCATGGCAAAGGCGGTTCGCCGAACAAACTCACGATCGTCGGCCGCGAACTCCGATATCAGCGCCTCGAGACGGGCTTCGACATAGAGGTCTGCCGCGGTATCGACGATCTCCCACGAGGCGAAGTCATCGGACCATGTTCTTGCAAGGTCCGGCGTCAACCTTTTAGGTTCGGCCGTATAGAGCGCCAGTAGGCGCGCCTCGCGGACGTTGCTTTGCCAAAGCTCAAGCGAGCGAGCGTGATTTCGCTTCACTATCCTCGCGATCTTTTGCAGATCCGGATTGGAGATCCCAAGCGCGGTTTCGGTGACGATCCCGAAACGGGCCATGCCTGATATGATTTCCTCAGAGCGCAGCGTCCGCAGATGCGCGATGAGCTCTGCTGCGCTGGAGGAGGGGACGATCATTTCTCCAATCGAGCCAGCAGCGAGGACGTATCCCAGCGATTGCCGCCCATGGCCTGAACGTCACCATAGAATTGGTCGACGAGGGCTGTCACTGGCAGCTTCGCGCCGTTGCGGCGCGCCTCGCTGAGGACGATGCCGAGATCCTTACGCATCCAGTCGATGGCGAAGCCGAAGTCGTACTTGCCCGCGTTCATGGTCTTGTGGCGGTTCTCCATCTGCCAGGAGCCGGCCGCGCCCTTGGAGATGACCTCAACTACCTTCTCGATATCGAGGCCGGCGCGCTTGCCGAAATGAATGCCCTCAGCAAGTCCCTGCACGAGACCGGCTATGCAGATCTGGTTAATCATCTTGGTGAGCTGGCCGGCACCGGCCGGTCCCATGAGGCCAGCCATGCGGGCATAGGCATCGATCACCGGCTTCGCCTTGTCGAATGTGGTTTCTTCACCGCCGCACATGACCGTCAACACACCATTCTCGGCACCTGCCTGTCCGCCCGATACCGGGGCGTCGATGAAGGCACAGCCCTTTGCTTTCGCGGCGGCATCGAGCTCGCGGGCAACTTCCGCGCTTGCGGTCGTGTTGTCGATGAGGATAGCGCCCGGCTTCATCGTCAGGAGAACGCCGTCCTCGCCCGTTGTCACCGAGCGGAGATCGTCGTCGTTGCCGACGCAGGTGAAGACGAAGTCCGCATCCTTCGCCGCTTCTGCCGGCGTTGGGGCGGACTTGCCGCCGAATTTCTCCACCCAGGCAGCCGCCTTTTCCGTGGTCCGGTTGTAGACCGTGACATCGTGGCCGCCTTTCACCTTGAGATGGCCAGCCATGGGGAACCCCATTACGCCAAGACCGATGAATGCGACTTTTGCCATGTGTCTATCCTTTCCCGAATGCAGGGCATGAGGATTAGCCGAAAGCACGGCGCCCGAAAAGCCGTCGGAAGAGCCAGCAACATCTGGAGGGAAAAATTTTCCCCGAAAGGGCCGAATGCTGGTTCGGATAATCCCGCAAGCGCCAAAAGATAATAAATATAAATGTCGATCGATTTAATGGGGTTTATCAAGATTGAAACATCGAAACGCTGGAGCGGCGACGGACAAGGCCGACTCCCAACGAGGGAACGACGATGATTTCACGACGTCAGACATTGGGGCTTTTCGGCGCGGCGGCGGCAACGGCGTTGCTCCCCGGGATCAAAGGCGCGCGTGCGGCGGCGACCGAATTTCGGATCGGCTGGCAGAAAAATGGCGTTCTGGCTCTGGCCAAGCGCCGCGGCGCGCTGGAGAAGCGATTGGCTGATCGCGGCATCACCGTCAGCTGGTCGGAGTTCACCTCGGGCCCACCGCTGCTTGAGGCGCTCGGCGCCGGTGCGCTCGACTTCGGCGCGACGGGTGATGTCCCCCCGCTTTTCGCGCAGGCCGCCGGTGGTCACCTCTACTATGTTGGACTTTATCGAGGCAGCCCGGCCGGCTCGGCGATCCTTGTCAGGAAGGACTCGCCGATCAAGTCGCTGGAAGATCTGAAGGGCAAGAAGGTTGCCTTCAAGCGCGGCTCGAGCGCCCATAACGTCACGGTAAAGGCACTGCGCAAGGTTGGGCTCGCGCCTGAGGATATCGAGGGCGTCGATCTCAGCCCAGCGGACGCCGCAGCCGCCTTCAAGAATGGCAGCATCGAGGCTTGGTCGATTTGGGATCCATATCTCGCAATCGCGGAGGCGGATCCGGAAACGCGCATCCTGACAACGGCCGAAGGCATCGTCGACTCCTACAGCTTCTTCCTGGCGAATGCCGAATTCACCGACGCAAACGGCCAGGTCATCACCGATGTGCTTGATGAGCTGACGCAGGTCGGGCGGTCTGCACAGAGCAATCTCGATCAGACAATCAAGGAGCTCTCCGAAATCACCGGCGTGCCGCCCGAAGTGACGCGTGTGACGCTGACGCGAGCTGGGGCCGACCTCGGCAGTGTTTCCGGCATTACGGATGCGGCTGCGGCTTATCAGCAGGGGCTGGCCGATGAGTTCTACAAGCTCGGCATCGTCCCGAAGCAGTTGAACACCGGCGACATCGTCTGGCGCGCCAAGGCAAGCTGATTTCTATTCCGACTAGAAGGCATCATTCCATGACCGGCAAACACGATCCCATCAATTTCCTCTGGTTCATCCCGACCTCGGGGGACGGCGCCTATCTCGGTTCGAACGAGCAGACGCGTGCGCCCGAGATCGGCTATCTCACCCAGATCGCCCAGGCGGCCGATCGACTTGGCTACTCCGGCGTGCTGCTGCCGACAGGCGTCGCCTGTGAAGAATCCTTCGTGACGGCGGCAGCACTTGCCGCCAAGACCGAGAGGCTGCAATTCCTGGTCGCCATCCGCCCGGGCACGGCGTCGCCGGCTTACTACGCTCGCCTGACGACAACGCTGGACCGCATCTCGAATGGCCGCCTGTTGCTTAACATCGTTGTCGGTGGCAGTCCGGAGGAGCTGGCCGGCGACGGCATTCATCTGGCCCATGACGAGCGCTATGCCCATGCCGATGAGTTCTTCACGGTGTTCGAAGAGCTGCTCGAGAAAGGCGTCGCGAGCTATGACGGCAAGTACATCAAGGCAACGAATGCGAAGCTTGGTTTTCCCTCAGTCCAGAACCCGCGTCCGCCGCTCTATTTCGGCGGTTCGTCGGATGCCGGCATTGATTTCTCGGTTGGTCGCGTTGACAAGTACCTGACCTGGGGGGAGCCACCTGCACAGGTCGCCGAAAAGGTCGAGAAGGTGCGCGCGGCCGCTGCGAAAAAAGGCCGTGAGGTGAGCTTCGGCATTCGCCTGCACTTCATCGTCCGCGAGACAGATGAGGAAGCATGGGCGGCGGCCGATCGCCTGATCTCGAAGCTCGACGATGAGACGATCCGCGAGGCACAGGAGCGCTTCGTGAAGGAATCCGATTCGGTCGGTCAGAAGCGCATGGCAGCGTTGCACGGCGGCAGGCGCGACAAGCTGGAAGTTTCACCGAACCTGTGGGCCGGTGTTGGCCTGGTGCGCGCCGGTGCAGGAACGGCACTGGTCGGCTCGCCGAAGACAGTGGCCGCGCGGCTGCGCGAGTATCAGGACGTCGGCATCGATACCGTCATCGGGTCCGGTTACCCGCATCTCGAGGAAGCCTATCGTGTGGCCGAGTTATTGTTCCCGGAACTCGGGATCGCACGCGACGAGCAACGGCACGGCTTCCAGACCGATTTCGCCAAGCATCAGGTCTTCGGTGGCGGCAGCCATGGGGGAAACCTGAAGGTAGTTTCCGGCTCCTGACCCGCCAGATGGCGCCGCCCGCTATCGGGCGACGCTTCTTGATTGATGACCACACCCCCATGCCTCTCCGAAGTTGAGGTGGAGCAAGCAGCAGCGAGGAAAAACCTTCATGTCGACTTTCGACACGCCGATTGGGCGGGCACTAACCGACCGCGTTGAACGCAAGGGAAATATCCGTCTGCCTCTTCCGGGGCGAGATAAGCTGTTGCCCTTCCTCGTGCCCGTGGCGATCATCGCCGTATGGCAACTGGCCTCTTCGGCCGGTTGGATCTCCTCCCGCATCATGCCGTCACCGGCGGATGTAGCCGTTGCATTCTGGTCGACGACCGCCACAGGGCAGTTGCCACACGATATCCTCGTCAGCGCCGGCCGAGCCTTTGCCGGTCTGCTGGTTGGCGGCTCGATCGGTTTCCTGCTCGGCATCGCCAATGGCGTCTCGAAAATCTCCGAGCAGCTGACGGATACGACGCTGCAGATGCTGCGCACGATCCCGCATCTGGCCATGATCCCGCTGGTCATCCTCTGGTTCGGGATCGGCGAAGAATCCAAGTTGTTCCTGACTTCGCTCGGCGTGCTCTTTCCGATCTATCTCAACACCTATCACGGCGTCCGCAACGTCGACCGTGACCTGATCGAAATGGGCCGCGTCTATGGTATGAGAGGCTGGACGTTGTTCAGGAAGGTGATCTTTCCCGGCGCCCTGCCGTCCATCTTCGTCGGCCTGCGCTACGCACTCGGCATCATGTGGTTGACCTTGATCGTATCGGAATCGATCGCTGCTTCGTCCGGTATCGGTCACATGGCGAACAACGCGCGCGAGTTCATGATGACGGACATCGTGGTGCTGGCGCTGGTGATCTACGCCATCCTCGGCAAGCTTGCCGATGTTGTCGCCCGGGCGCTCGAACGTCGAGCGCTCAAGTGGAACCCGGTTTATCAGAAGTAGGAGAGGCGTCGTGACCATCATTGCGCATGAACGTTTTCAAGGGGCCGCTGACGAGTTCGAATACGAGTCCGATCGTGCGACGCCGGAACGCACCGGGGCCGCGACGATTACCCTGAGAGCACTTGAGAAGAGCTTCGGCGGCAACCGTGTGCTGCGCGGCATCAATCTCCACATTCCGGCCGGGCAGTTCGTCGCGGTTATCGGCAAGAGCGGTTGCGGCAAGAGTACGCTCCTGCGCATTCTGATGGGGCTCGATGAGCCGACGAGCGGTGAACTGCACTTTGAAAACGCAGACGGTGCGGATGCCCAAGGGAACGCGAGGATCGTGTTTCAGGAGCCGCGCCTGCTCCCTTGGTTGAGCGTTGCCAAAAATGTCGCGGTCGGGCTCGGCGATGGCGTCGATAAAGGTGCCGCCCTTGGGGAAGCCGAGGCGGTGCTTGCCGAGGTGCAGCTTGTCGAAAAAGCAAACGAATGGCCGGCCCGTCTCTCAGGCGGACAACGGCAGCGTGTTGCGCTGGCGCGGGCACTGGTGAGCAAGCCGGGCGTACTGGCGCTCGATGAACCGCTCGGGGCACTCGACGCATTGACACGGATCAGCATGCAGGAGTTACTCAATCGCGTCTGGCGAGAATTGGGCTTTACGGCCGTGCTGGTCACGCATGACGTCAGCGAGGCTGTGCATCTCGCCGATCGTGTGATCGTGCTCGAAGAGGGGCGCATTGCGCTCGATCTGGCGATTCCCTATCCGCATCCGCGCAGACACGGCAATCCCGCACTGGCAGAGCTTGAAGGGCGGCTGTTGGCGGCGATCCTGGGAACGGAGACCGCTCAGTGAATTTTTGACCACGGCGGCCTCAAGGGCGACTAGAACAAAAATCTAGCGGCGGTAGCAATCACCAGAAAGCCTACGACGACCCAGGCCGCTGCCCATGCGACCGTGTGGTTGGCCCTTGCCAGGACTTCGGGTCTAGGTTCGCGCTTGGGATTAAACTTGTGCCGCCTTTTCTGGGCGGTTCCGGTTTGGGAAGGCCTCTTTCCTGCGCTCATGCCGTCTTACTCGCAGTGGGATTGTTCGGACAGCAATCTAGCATGAAACCGGCTCAGTGTGTTGTGCTGCTCTCGCGTTCGACATAGGCCTGGATGCGGTCGACCAGAATCTCGGTTCCTTGCCGGCGGGAACCGCCGTCGGTGTAACCGTCAAGGAAGACCACCTGTTCCGTGAAGAGCATGGTTGTCCCTGATGGCGTCGCCTCGAAGGTGATTGTTGCGAGCGATGCCGAAATGCGTGTTTCGCCGAGCTTCATGTCATAGGCATAGATGATGCGCGCCTGCTGCACGATATCGATATAGCGCGCCTCATAAACGTGTGGGACTCCATCGCTGTCGGCGACGCGGTTTCGCTCCTGGCCGCCGACGCGGAAGTCGAGGCTGTATTCGAGGGACACCCATTCATCGTGGCAGGCGAACCACTGGTGCTTGGCGTCCGGATCTGCCCAGGCGGCAAAAACGCGTGAAACGGGAGCCCGCATCTTTCGCTCGATCGCGAACGTCTCGTGCATGGAGGAATACGTCGTCATCGCTTCATCACTCCGGTTTTTGCTCATCTGCCAGGAACTGCTCCAGGCGATCGAAAGTCTTGTTCCAACCCGCCTTATGCGCTGCAAGCCAGCGTTCCATCTCTGCCAATGCGTCCCTTTGCAGGCGATAGGTCCGAACACGGCCGCTCTTTTCCGATCGGACAAGGCCGCTTCGCTCCAGGACCGCCAGGTGCTTCATGACCGTCGGGAGCGCCATCGACAACGGTTCGGCCAGTTCGGACACCGAGGCAGGGCCGTGGCCGAGACGGTCGACCATGCCGCGCCGACTGCGGTCCGACAGCGCGTGGAACATCTGATCGAGAGCGGCGGGTTCGTGCATCATTTTGCGGCTTCATCTGGCCGGAAGCGGGCAGGCAGCCGTTCACGATAGGGATAGAACTTGAAGTACGGACGCGCCTCCTCAAGGACCCGGGCGAAGGAGGCGCGCGCAAGAAGTCTGTCGTAGTAGCCCTGCAGCCTCGGCTGGTCCACGAAAGGAACCAGTGTCTCGGCGTAGAAGAGGGCGGGAGCGGCCGCACAATCGGCCATGGTGAAGCTGTCTCCGGCGATCCACAGGCAATCGTCAAGCTGCCGCTCGATCATTCCGTAGGCTTTGCGTAGCGCCGCCTGGGCGTCCGCCACGCGGCTCGGATCGCCGCCGCCACGCAGCCGCTCCGCGACGATCTGCTGCATCGGTTCCTGCACGTGCAGGTCGAAGAGCCGATCCCACAGCCTGACCTGGAGCGCTTCATCAAAATCGTTCGGGATAAGCGGTCTTGCGCCCGGATAATAGCGATCAAGATACTCTATGATGATCGTCGTTTCCGGCACGGTGCGGCCCCGGGTTTCGTCGCGCAGTACCGGCATTTTTCCGAGCGGCCAGACACTGAAGAAGGCAGATCTGGACGCCTCGCTCCCGAGATCGACGTGCACGGCCTCAAACGGCGTGGCGTTTTCGTAGAGGGCGATCAGGACCTTGTGGCAAAAGGATGCAAGCGGGTGACTGTGGAGGAAGAGCGACATGAGGCCAGCCTTTCACGCTGTTTGAAACTTGCGTGATTGGCTAAGTATCAGGTCGTGACCCCATATTCAACGAAAAAGTTGCGTGATTAGCTAACTATTGACGGGTTGAGGAGGTGCCGGCCCGTTGTCCAGTCGCTTCGAGCGATTGCCTAGATCATCCGACATCTCTTGCCAGATCCGCCGTAGCCGCCGAACGTGGAGGTCGTCAGCGATCCATCCGATCAAGTGCTCCACGCAAGCCTTCGTTTTCGCTGGATTCTCGGTGATGGTTCGGCAAGCCCAGGTAAAATATTCATCGACAGTTGCTGCTTGGATGGGCGGAAGAGCAGATGCCGAAGGACTGTCTCCTGGTGGCAGCGAATTTGTGGGTTCATTGCGTATGATAAACGCGTTGAGGCCGCCAAGTTCGCCGATCCTGCGCGCGTCTGCGGTAACGGCAAAAAGAACGCCCGCATAGATCTTATCGAATTCGTCGGGCCCTGCTTTTTCGGTGGGCGCAGCCTCCCGTCCTCCGTAGTCGATGGCGCGCTCCAGATCGAAGACAGTGCGGATGTTCAGTTGCTTCAGCATCAGATACTTAGGGAGGCCCAGCATATTGCAGAGCTGCGCCTGTCCGACCCAGTCAATCGTCTGATAGATGCCGTAAGGCGACTCGATGTGAAGCTGGATCGGATTGTAGGTGGCAAGGTTCTGGACGTCGTAGATGCCGCACTCCTCGAGCCTGAAGCGGGTGGCGTAGTCGATCCCGTCGAGCACATCCAGAGGGGTGACACGGGTCACTGGATAGAAGCGGTCGTCGTCCATCTTTATCCACGAGATGAACGACTGCATCTTGATGAGCAGGAACTTGGTCGCGCTCTGCGGCGCTAGACCCAGCAAGGGAGCAAGCGCAAGCCACACCCATGAAATATGGGTACAATCGCGTGCTCCGTCGCCGCCCGCGCCCAGCGTTCCCAGCAGGCGTGTCGGATCGGTGAAGGCGACGTAGAGGAAGATTACGATCGCTACGGAGGCAAATATCTCCGCTGTCTGCCAGATAATTGTGTAGGCGGAGAGATCAAAGACTGCGAGGCTGCGAATGAACTGGCGGATCGCTGCAATAAAGGCGCCTGCGAATGCCAGCGTGCCTATGATCCGGATCTGACCCAGGAAGGCGTTCGGTGGGCAGCACGTGGTTGTTGCGCCACATATTGGGGCGCCCTCGACACCTGCAACCTGCAGCCCGGTTTCAAGCGCCTTGAGCAAGCTGCCAAACCCAAAATAGCAAATGACCATGAAGCCGAGCGCGGAAAGAAACAGCCGGAGGTCGCCCGCGTTGCCGATGATGCGCGACGACCGCATCCGCCTTTCGATCTCCTTGATCAGGCCCTCGGAACCGAGCCGGATCGGTTGGTCGTCCGGTTCGCGCAGATCGGATAGATATTTCGATGTCACAAACTCGAGGGCCGGATTGCTACCCGGCCTGTCCGATGGAACGCCGGCCCTCGCTGGGTCCTGGTCCCTCGTTGTCGGATAGGAGGCTATGAAGTCCGAAATGATACGCAGGCGTCGCACGCGTATGTCATTGCGCGCGTAGATGAGCAGCAGGGGGATAAAGACTGCCAAAAGCAAAACCGGCCACTGGATGTCCAAGTCGTGCAATTCCGAATGGAGCCAGCGCAGTAAGTTAGCGATGTTGAATGGTTGCGACTCTCCCATGCGACCTCTCCCCAGGGTTGCTCTGAGAGGTTCAGCCTCAAATGGTCACTCGTCTACCAACGAGACGCAATTGGTGGTTGTATTTTGCCGTAAAACCCTGTGTCGCGCGGATATTTCGCGACTGCCATCAGCCACGTCGCGCAATCACCAGATGGCCTGGACTCGGAAGGCCTTCTTGCATGCGAACGTTGATCTCCCTCATTTCGACGAGCGTGAAGCCGGTTGCCGCCAGCCTTTCGCGAATATAGGTCGCCGAATGGAGGAAGCGCTGATGAGGTCCGACCATATACGGCTGGCCGTTTCCCGAAGCCTCGGAAAGTTCCTCCGATGAGAAGATGAAGAAACCATCCGGGTTCAGATTTTCCGCCGCGCCGAAGAACAGCGGTTCGAGCGCGCCGAGATAGGGCAGGACGTCCGTTGCGGTGATGAGGTCGAACGGGTCCTCGTCATTGTCGTCGAGGAAATCTTCTACCTCCGCGACGAAGAGCGTTTCGTAGAGCTCCTTTTCATGGGCGATCTCGACCATGTTTTCGGAGATGTCGATCCCGGTCATATCTTCGCAGAGATCACCGAGCGCGCTGCCGGTGAGGCCAGTACCGCAGCCAAGATCGAGCATGCGCTTGAAGGGGCCGAGTTTTAATTCCTGCAGCCGTTGGCGGACCATCATCGGCACATGGTAGCCGAGCTGTTCCACGAGGACATCCTCGAAGACTTCGGCATGCTGGTCGAACAGGGTCTCGACATAGGCGTCGGGCGCCTTGGTCGGCGTCTCGCCACGGCCCATGGAAGCGATCCGCACGGCGGCACCGCCATGATCTTCCGGATCGATGGCGAGGACCTCTTCATAGGCCTTCACGGCGGCGTCAACGTCGCCCGCCTTCTCGAGTGCAAGTGCCCGGTCATAGGCTTCCGCGAGTGCGTCTTCGTCGATCTTCTTGGCCATAGCAATTCACCATCATTTTATTCCAAAGCTGCGTCTACGGCGACTGAATGTCTTTTGCAATGGCGACGTTCGAGGAGCAAAGTAAGTGTCCTCTAATGAACAAGAACAAAATGGAGGAAATGCCATGGTCGCCGAAGTCAGCAAGGCAAATTTCGAGAAGGAGTTGGATAGTCTGCGCCCGGCGCTCCCGGCAACTCCAGGCGAGATCACGAATACGCTCAGCCACTATTACCGCGGTGAGCTCGGCCGGATGATCAGCTGGCGGGATCGCATCGACCGCACATCGAATTGGGCGATCACCGTGGCGGCGGCGCTGCTTTCGGTTTCACTTTCGACACCGAGTTCGCATCACGGCGTGCTGCTTTTCGGGATGATGCTGATTACGTTGCTGCTGCTCATCGAGGCCCGTCGCTATCGTTTCTTCGACATTTATCGTGCCCGCGTACGGAAGCTTGAGCGAGGCTATTTCGCACAGATCCTGGCGCCGAATGGTGATTTCAAAGCCGATTGGGCCGGCGCGATTGCCAAGAGCTTGCGCAATCCGCAATTTCTGCTGAGCTACCACGGGGCGGTAAAGCGTCGACTGCGGCGAAACTATTGCTGGATGTACCTGATCCTGCTGCTCGCATGGTGCTTGAAAATCACGACACCCAAGCTCCAGACCGAAGGCAATCCGCTGACGCAGACACATTCCTGGACCTATGTGGTCGAGAACGCGGCACTTGGGCCAATTCCCGGCTGGGCAGTGCTCTGCGTCGTTGTATTGGCCTATGCCGGCATCCTCTATGGCACACTGCACCGAGAGATGGACGAAGACGAGTTCGTCAAAGGGGAGGCTCATGTCTGACCGGCCGTGCGGCCCGATCAGTTGATTATGAATTCACCTCTCAGCGCGCGCCATTCGGTGGCCGAGATCAGTTTGCGGTGAATGTAGCGCACCGAATGCAACGGCCCGTCGAGCTTCTCCTGCCAGAACTTCAGGAAACTGCGCATTTCTGGAAAGTCCGGAGCAAGGTCGTAGTCCTGCCAGATATAGGTCTGGAGGATCGTTCGGTGATCCGGCATCCGGTAGATAATTTGGGCCGTCGTCAGGCCGTAGCCTTGCAGCTGCCTTTCCATGTCCTTGTGCATCGTCGTCTCGCTTCTGGTTCCAATGATCGCGTATTAGCGATCCATAAAATGGAACCACGATAAGCTTAACCCAAGCTTGACGAATTGCTAGTGTCTCATGGATTTATCTTTTAATTTCAAGTCGTTGGCAGCTGTCGGCAGTGAGTGCTGCCAACCTCTTCAGCGCTTCAGGTGGCGGGTGAGGCGGCGCTCGATCCAAGCCCAGAGATGGCGCAGCGCCTCGACCATGCTGAGGTAGAAGATCGCCGCCCAAAGGTATGTCTGGTAATCGAAGGTGCGCGAGAAGGCGTAGCGCGTTTCACCCATCAGGTCGAGAACGGTGATGATCGCGACGACCGCTGAGCCCTTGATCAACAAGATGATCTCGTTGCCGTAGGGGCGCAGGGCGACAATCAGCGCCTGCGGCAGGATGATCTTGCGGAAGGCGATGACCTTGTGGATTCCGAGCGAAGCCGCGGCCTCGTGCTGGCCGCGCGGAACACTCTGGATGGCGCCGCGCAGAATTTCCGCCTGATAGGCGGCCGTGTTGATGGTCATTGAAAACAGGCCGCAAAACCATGCGTCGCGGAAGAACCACCAAAGTCCGACGGCTTCCAACTGCGGCCGGAAGCCGCCGAGGCCGTAATAAATGAGGAAGAGCTGGGCGAGCAGCGGGGTGCCGCGGAACACGTAGACGTAGCAATAGGCGATGCCGTTGATGACCTTGTTCTTCGACATGCGGGCAAAGGCCAGCGGCAAGGAGAGGATGGCGCCAAAGAAAACCGAGATCACCACGAGCATGATCGTCGTGTACAGGCCATGCAGATAGCGGGGACCGTAGCGGGTAAATTTTTCCGAATCCCAACCGCTGACCACCATTGCAATCAGCGCGGCGGCAAGAAGAATCCAGAGAGCGACGACCACGTAACCGGTGATGCGTGCAACGGTGATCGGCTTGTGCGCTTGCTTCGGCGCCGGCTGCGCCGGAATGAGGGTCTGGGCGTGGCTCATCGGCTGATCTCCGATCGCTTGGCCCACCGCTCGATGTAGCTGAGCCCGAAGGAGGAAATAACGGCGAGACCGAGATAGAGAGCGCAGGCAACGGTATAGAAGAGGAACGCCTGCTTGGTGACCTTAACGGCGACGCCTGTTTGGCGCAGGATATCCGCAAGGCCGATGATCGAGACGTAGGACGTGTCCTTGAGCAGGATCATCCAGAGGTTCACCAGGCCGGGCAGGGCGATCCGCACCAGCTGTGGCAGCACGATCAGGAACAGGGTGCGGCCGCGATGGAAGCCCAAGGCGTCGCCGGCCTCGTATTGGCCCTTGGGAATGGCGCGGAAAGCCGAGAGCAGCACTTCGGAGCAATAGGCGGAGAATACGACCGAAAGGGCAATCATGCCCGCGAAGAAGGCATTGATCTCGATGCGGCCTTCGTATCCGAAGGAGGCGAGGACCGACTGGATCAGGATCTGCATCCCGTAATAGATGATGAACAGCGTCAGCAGTTCCGGCAGGCCGCGGAAGATCGTGGTGTAGATGCCGGCGGCCAGGCGGACCGATTTCTCTTCCGACTGCTGGCCGAGTGCCACGAGAAAGCCGATGATCAATCCGATCGGCAGCGTTACCAGAGCGACTGCAACGGTGACCTTCAGGCCGGCGGCGATCTCATCGCCCCAACCAGTGTCGCCGCAGGCCAGGATCGTCGAAGAGCCGAACCAGGTGAAGAGTCCTGCAGGTCCGCAAAGCGGATCGAAGATATGCCCAATCCAGGCCCACAATGAGCCCAGCGCGGAAAATAATCCGCCCATGCCAGTTTTCCCCTCGCGGTTTGTACCGCTTTGATCTTTCCATCCTTGTCAAACAAAAATGGCGGAAGAGCAAGCCTTCCGCCATCAGCTTTATGAGCGACCTACAGCTTTTCTTATTCGCCGTAAACGTTGAAGTCGAAGTACTTGTCCTGGATCTTCTTGTACTCACCGCTGGTGCGGATCGCAGCGATCGCGGTGTTCAGCTTTTCGCGCAGCGCGTCGTCGCCCTTACGGACGGCAATGCCTGCACCAACGCCGTTGATTTCCTTGTCGACCGGGAGCGGCGTCAGGATCTTGCAGCATGCGCCGGCATCCGACTTGACCCACTGCGACAGCACGACGATGTCGTCGATGACGGCGTCAACACGGCCGTTCGCGATGTCGAGCTTGTATTCGTCTGCCGTCGGGTAGAGCTTCAGCTCGGTGTCGGGCAGGTGCTTTTCAGCGTAGTTCGAGTGGGTGGTCGAGGTCTGCGCGCCGATCGTCTTGCCCTTCAGGCCGGCAACGTCGGTGATGGTCGAATCCTTCGGCACGGCGATTGCCGGCGGGGTGTTGTAGTACTTGTTGGTGAAGTCGACGAGCTTCGAGCGCTCAGGCGTGATCGACATGGACGAGATGATCATGTCGAACTTCTTGGCCTGGAGTGCTGGAATGATGCCGTCCCAGTCGCTGCTGACGATGGTGCAGTCGGCCTTCATCTCGGCGCAGAGTGCGCGGGCGATGTCCATGTCGAAGCCCAGGAACTGCCCACTGGCGTCAACATATTCGAAGGGCGGATAGGTCGAGTCCGTGCCGATGACATACTTCTCACCATCAGCCATGGCGGCGCCTGCGAAAAGAGACATCGCGGCGACAGAAGCGGCGGCGAGAATACGGGTGGAGATACGCATGTTAGTCCTCTCTGTTGGTGCTGCCGCTCGTGTTCTTCTTTTGGACGGCGGCTGAGCAGGGCGGCGCTGGGCGCTGCCTTGGCGCGATACTCAAACCTTTTTTTGAGGAATTGCAACTGGAATCGCAGGGGCGCGGCGAACGGTCAACTATGGCGAAGATGAACAATGCCGCACTGCCACATTCATACCGGGTTAATAGTCCAGTTCCTAAGACTCGTGGAACAAATGCAGTCCCCGCGCGGTTTTCGCCGTGGGTGAACGCCCCAAAATCGGACGCGGCCACGACTGCGTCTCAAGAACATAAAGTACAACGAGGAGCCCCTATGGGAATGAAATCCAGATTGTTTGCCAGTGCCGCCTTTCCGCTGTTGTCGCTGTCGCTCGTAATCCCTCCAGTACATTCCTTCGCAGCAGCTGCCAGCGTTGAACAGGTTCGCACATTGCCGCAAGCAGTCGCGGGCAGCTTCGAAGTTGCACAGGATGCGCCATCCGACGAAGAGCTTCTGAAGAAGCACCACAAGCAGCACGGCGGCGGCGGTGAAGAACAGGCGCCGGCCGCCCAGCAGGAGCAGCCACAGCAATCGCAGGAAGCGCCTGCCGAAAAGCCACGCAAGCAGCGTGAGCCGGCAGCAGAGGCACAGCCCGCGCCACAGCAAGAGCCTGTCGTGGAACAGCAATTGCAGGAGGCAGCCCCCGTCGAAAAACCGCGCAAGAAGCGGCAGCCGGCCGCCGAGCAGGCAGAGCCCGCGGCTCCGCAGGAGCAGATAGCCCCGGCCCAGGAACAGCAGTTGCAGGAAGCAGCCCCTGTCGAAAAGCCGCGCAAGAAGCGGCAGTCGGCCTCCGAGCCGGCTGAGGCCGCGGCTCCGCAGGAGCGGATAGCGCCGGCGGCCCAGGAACAGCAGCCTGTGGAAAGCCAGGAAAAGCCACGTCGTAAGCGTGACAAGCAGCCATCGCAGGAAGAGGCCGCGCCGCAACCGCAGCCCGAACAGGGCGCCCCGCAGCAGGAGCAGGCTCAACCGCAGACCGAAGAGCCACAGCAAAAGGGCAAGGGAAGCAAGCAGGCCACGGATGGCTCGGAACAGCCGGTAAAGCCGCGCAAGAAGGCTGCTCAGCAGCAGGAGGCACCGGCAGCCGAAAATACGCCTGTTCCGCAGGAGTCGCCCGCGCCTGAAAAGGCTCCAAAGCCGGAGGCGGCGCCTACGGCCGAAAAGCCGGCGGTTCCCGCGCAGGAGCCGGCGATCGAAGCCCAACCCGGCGGCATGCAGCCAGCTCAGCAGCAGGGTGAGCAGGCTCCCGCGCCTCAGCCAGGCGAGCCGGCTGTTCAGCAGGGGGAACAAGTCCCGGCGCAGCCGACTGACCAGCCGGCAGCCGGTCAGGCAGAACAGGCTATCCCTGCTCCGGAGAAGGTCACGCCCAAGGAGCTTGAGCGTCGTAAGGAGATTGCCGCTGATCCGAGCAAGAGCACGGAAACCGTCGTTCTTCCGGTTGAAAACGGTGCTGCCGTTCTCGATAGCGACAAGGACGCCGATCGCTCCGGTGGGGTCCAGTCGCGCCGTGACCGCGACAGGCAGCGTGGACAGGAGCAGAACTTCCGCGTCCCGAAGTCGGATGCCGACGCCCAGATCATAACCGAAGGCGCCAAGGCCGCTCCGATCAAGATCGAAGCCGTCACCAGCGAAGAGGGCCGGCGCCTCGACAGGCGTCCGCAGTTTGACAGGCCGGAAGGTGCACGTTTCGGTGAGCGCGGCGACGACAATCGCGTGATCATTCAGATCAACAACCAGACGATCGTTCGCGGCGATGACGACAGGCGCTTCCTGCGGGATGGCGAACGTCCGATTTACGAGCAGCTGCCACGGGATCGCTATCGCGAGACCATCGACCGTGACGGCTATCAGATCGTGACGATCCGCAATCGCTATGGCGATATCATCCAGCGGTCGCGCCTCGACAACCGAGGCCGTGAGTCGGTTCTCTACTATTCGCCTGATCTCTACGAAGATCCGGACCGCGGTTACTTCGAGGATCCGGGTCGCGACCTGCCGCCGATGCGCCTGCGCATTCCGCTTGATGACTACATCATGGACACGAGCAGCGACGACGGCCGCGACTACTACGACTTCCTCCGCGAGCCGCCGGTGGAACCGGTAGAGCGTGTCTATTCGCTGAACGAAGTGAAGTACTCGGCACGTATCCGCGACAAGGTTCGCCGTATTGACCTCGATACGATCACCTTTGCGACGGGCAGTGCCGAAATCCCGATGAGTCAGGCGCGCAGCTTGCGCAAGGTTGCAGATGCCATCAATGAGGTCCTGCGCAAGGATCCGTCGGAAACCTTCCTGATCGAAGGTCACACGGACGCTGTGGGGTCTGACCAGAGCAACCTCGTCCTGTCGGATCAGCGCGCTGAATCCGTCGCGAACGTCATGACCGACGTTTACGGCATCCCGCCCGAAAACCTAGCAACGCAGGGCTACGGCGAGCGTTACCTCAAGGTCAATACGCAAGGACCGAACCAGGAAAACCGCCGTGTCACCATCCGCCGCGTGACGGCGCTCGTTCGCCCGGTCGCTTCGCGCAACTGAGCTGACGGCCAGAGTTGACGGGAAAGCCGCCGGGAGACCGGCGGCTTTTTCTTTTGCTCGCGCTGCAATGTTGGTGGCGGTTGCCGAGCCTCAGGTCGTAAAGCGGGCGTCGACGATTGGCGTTGCAAGCCCGCAAAGAATACTGGGATCGAGGCGGAGGCCGCAGGCCTCAATCATCCGGCGTGAAATGATGTTGTCAGCGTGGACGAACTCAACCACTTCGTCGGCTCCCAGCGTTTCGAAGGCCGCTCTGACCGCTAGGGCATTGATAAGCCGACCAAGCCCCTTTCCACGCTGTTGCGCCGCGACGGCGATCAAACCGACCCAGGCGGTGCCTGAGTGTTTGCTGTGGGTGTTGAAAGGCATATTCGCGTGAGCGGTTGCGACGACATGACCTTGAGCGTCAGCGAGGGCGATGGTGACCGCGGGGACTATGTTGCCAGCCAGCATGGCGCCTGAAAACGGCGCTATGCCATTTTCCGCCATGCATGTCTGAATAGCTCCGACAGCGTCGTCGCCGGGATCGGCCGTCAGATTGACACGCGTCAGGCCACCGGGAATGTCATCCTTCAGGATCGCAGTGCAGGCTCGTGTCGCCGCCGTGCGATCGGCCCTGCAGACACTCCACACGTCAACGCGATAGGACGGCCCCAGCTTCAGGCGGATGTCCTCGATGCGTGTTGCCGACATCATGCGGAAGCCGAAGACGCCGTCCTGGGCGAGGCGCTCGTCGACAAATGCCCAGTCGATGAGGTCGAAGTTGTCGACCGAGAAGAACCGCCCGGCTTGCACAAGGCCCGGCGTGGCAGCGATTTTAGGCTGCGCCTCGTCGGACTGACGCTGCAAGCGCTGCTGCTTTTCCGTGCCGTAGTAGGTCATTGCTCCCTCGCAACAGGGTTTTCTACTTTGCAGGTAGTTCCACTATTCCCGAAATGAAGTCCGCGATCGCCCTGGTGTCGTCCAGATTGAAGACCGGCAGAAAGCCTTCGGCGATCGGGTGATCGGTCGCAATGGCGACGATGAAAGGATCCGTCGGCGCGAGAGGTTCCTGGTTCGCGGAGTCAAAACGGCGGGCTTCGATCTTTGGAATCGGCTCGCGCTTATAGCCCTCGATCAAGACGAGGTCACAGGGCGCGATGCGGCCAAGGATTTCTTCGAATGTCGGCTCCGGGGCGCCGCGCAACTCGTGCATGATGGCATAGCGCGTCCCGGAAACGATGGTGACTTCGTGCGCGCCGGCCTGCCGATGGCGGTAGCTGTCGGCGCCGACCTTGTCGATGTCAAAGTCATGATGGGCGTGCTTGATTGTGGAAATGCTGTAACCACGGCTGGTGAATTCCTCGACGAGGCGGACAGCCAAGCCCGTCTTGCCCGAGTTCTTCCAGCCGGCGATGCCAAAAACCTTCGGCTTGTCCATCAGACCAGCACCTTGAGCCAGCGTTCCGCCTCTTTGAGGTCGTCAGGCGTGTTGACGTTGAAGAACGGATCGAGGAGGCTCGCCCGTGTCGGACGCAGCGGGAAGTCAACTTCCCTTACGTCATGCCGTAAGAGGAAGTCCCGAACACGGCGTTTTTCATCGGTGGCAATCCAGGTTTCGAGATCATCGGCAAGTTTAACGGGCCATAGGCCGAACACCGGATGACTGCGGCCTTCAGAGGCGGCAATACCAATCTTCAAGGGCGCGTCGATGGCGCCTGCAAGCCAATCGACGAGGTCGTTGGGAAAAAACGGGCTGTCGACAGAAACCGTCATCACGTGCGTCACCCCCCTCAGCGTTGCGCCGTAGGCCATCGCCGCGTGAATGCCAGCCATCGGTCCCGCTTTGCCGGGAATTATATCAGGAATGAACAAATGCCGGCAGTTTTCCGGCGTCGCATCGGCATTGACCGCAAGGGTGCTCACTTGGGGCTCAAGCTGTTCGATGACGCGCTCGAGCAGGCTGCGGCCGCTGAGGCGCACGGAGGCTTTGTCTCGGCCCATGCGGGAAGAGCGCCCCCCCGCCAGGACCACACCCGGTATATTGGATCTATCTAGTGCAAAATCGTTCATGATTGCCTCAGACGGGTGTTCTCGGCTCGGATTCCTGGGCGACTGGCGGCACATGGCGCTTGGCTTCACGATAGAACGTGTAGAGGCCGGACGCTATGACCACTGCAGCACCCATCAGCGTCCAGAGATCGGGAAACTCCGCGAAGAAGACGAAGCCCAGCAATGTCGAGAAGATTAGGCTGGTGTAGCGGAATGGCGCCACGAAGGAGATTTCCCCCGTTCGCATCGCCATGATCACCGACTGATAGCCAATCAGCACCAGAATGGCGGCGAGCAGCAGATGGGACAGCGATGTCATGCTGACTGGCTCCCAACCGCCAAGCAGCGGCGTCAGCAAGGCGCCGACGACCGTCACGGAGACGGCCGTTACCACTGTGATCATCAGCGAAGGGATCTCGCGCCCAATACCGCGGGTGGCGAGGTCGCGGCCGGCTGTGGTGAGGACGCTGCCGACGCAGAGGAGGGCGGCGGCCGTAAAGCCTTCCGGTCCGGGCCGGATGATGATCAGCACGCCAATCAGGCCGACGAGGATGGCCGACCAGCGACGCCAACCGACAGGCTCGCGGAAGAACAGCGCCGCACCGAAAGTAACAACCAGCGGAAGCGATTGCAGGATGGCGGACGCGTTTGCGATCGGCATCATTCCAAGAGCGGTAATGTAAGTCACCGCTGCCAGTATCTCGCAGATGACGCGGATGATGATCATCGGTTTGAGGATGATGCGCCACGGACGCAGCGCCCCCATGTGACGGGCAATAAGGTAGACGAAAATGCTCGTGAACAGGCCGCGCAGACACATGATCTGGCCGGCATTCATCGAGGCGATAACTGACTTGGAAAGTGCGTCGCTGCAGGAAAATCCGGCCATGGCCGAACTCATGTAGATGGCGCCCTGGGTATTGCGGGACCGCGGCATGTCGATATTCCGATTCTCGTACACGTCCTTTTAGAAGGTGCCTGTCGCCAAGGGAATCGATCGAAAGCCACAGTCGCGATAATTCGATTGCGCAGTGCACAATGACCCAGGCGGTGCGGGCAGGCGAGGGCAGGAAACGGGTGGCTGCGCGCCCCGATGTCTGAGATTTGGAATACCGCAAACAACAAGCGGAGGTTCCGAGATGAGATATCTGGATGGCAAGGTTGCGATCATAACCGGGGCGAGCTCAGGCATCGGCCGGGCAGCAGCCAAACTCTTTGCAGCCGAAGGCGCACGGCTCGTCGTTGCGGCCCGACGCGAGGCCGAACTCGGCATGCTGGTCGAAGAGATCGAGCGCGCGGGTGGCGAGGCCGTAGCCGTTGCCGGTGACGTGCGCGAGGAAGCTTTGAACCGGCGGCTGGTCGAGGTGGCGGTCGAGCGCTTCGGCGGTCTCGACGTCGCCTTCAACAATGCCGGCGGCACCGGCGAATCAGCGCCGGTGGCAGACCTTTCGCTGGCTGGCTGGAACGAAATGCTGGCGCTCAACCTGACGAGTGCGTTTCTCGCAGCGAAATACCAGGTGCCGGCGATGATTGACCGCGGCGGTGGATCGATTGTCTACACCTCGACCTTCGTCGGCCATACGGCGGGGATGCCAGGGATGGGCGCCTATGCGGCGAGCAAGGCCGGACTGACCGGGCTGGTGCAGGTGCTTGCCGCCGAACTCGGTCCAAAAAACATTCGCGTCAATGCGCTGTTGCCAGGTGGCACCGACACCGCGCTGAACCCGGCGAACTTCGAAAACCCGGATATGCAGCTGGTCGCCTTCATCCATGGCCTGCACGCGTTGAAGCGCCTGGCGCAGCCGGAGGAAATCGCCAAGGCAGCACTTTTCCTGGGATCGGATATGTCAAGCTTCGTGACCGGCACGTCGATGCTGGCAGATGGCGGGGTCTCGATCAACCGGACCTGATCTGCTTGAATTCAGTGGGCGTCACCCGCCGGTGACGCTCATGTGGCGGGCGACGGCCGGGCGGTTATGGGTGCGGTCGATGATGAAGTCGTGACCCTTCGGCTTGCGCGAGATCGCCTCGTCGATCGCCGCATAGAGCAGCCCATCGTCCGGGGTGGCGCGGACGGCGGCGCGCAGGTCGGCGGCGTCGTTCTGGCCGAGGCACATGTAGAGCGTCCCGGTGCAGGTCAGCCGCACGCGGTTACAGCTCTCGCAGAAATTATGGGTCATCGGCGTTATGAAGCCGAGTCGGCCGCCAGTTTCCTTCACTTCGACATAGCGGGCAGGGCCGCCGGTCCGGTAGCCAATGTCGGAGAGCGTGAACTGTTGTTCGAGATCGGCCCTGAGCTTCGACAGCGGCAGGTAGCGGTCCGTCCGGTCTTCCTCAATCTCGCCCATCGGCATGGTCTCGATGACGGTCAGATCCATGCCGCGGCCATGCGCGAAGCGGATCATCTCGGGCATTTCGCTGTCGTTGAAATCCTTCAGCGCCACCGCATTCAGCTTGACCTTGAGACCGGCCTTCTGGGCCGCCTCGACGCCCTCCATCACCTTGTGGAAATCGCCCCAGCGCGTGATCTGACGGAACTTGTCGGGGTCGAGCGTATCGAGCGAGACATTGATGCGGCGAACGCCCGACGCGTAGAGTTCATCGGCGAAGCGGGAAAGCTGCGAACCGTTGGTGGTCAGCGTCAGCTCGTCGAGACCAGAGCCGATTTGCTTGCCGAGCTCGCGCACCAGATACATGATGTTCTTGCGCACCAGTGGCTCGCCGCCAGTGAGCCTCAACTTGCGCACGCCCTTTGCGATGAAGGCCGAACAGAGCCGGTGCAACTCTTCGAGCGTCAATAGCTCCTGCTTCGGCAGGAAGGTCATGTGTTCGGCCATGCAGTAGGTGCAGCGGAAATCGCAGCGGTCGGTGACGGATACGCGCAGATAGGTCACGGCCCGCTGGAAGGGGTCGATCATTGGTTTCGCCTCTGCAACCAGTGGCGATGCGCTGCCTGTCGTTCCGACGTTGCTGTTCACGAATGCCTCCGCAATGCTACTAATGTGCGTATAGGCTATTGCCACGTCAAGGGAAACGCTGTCGGGAGCGGCAAATTACGCTTGCCTCGCCAAGCGCCATTGCCTACTCGTCATTTTTGAAGGGGAGTGGGATCATGAGCGATATCTGGCCGACCGAACTCAGAGTTTCAAAAGACCGGCAGCACCTCGTCGTCACGTTCAACGATGAGAGAAGCTTCGATCTTTCCGCGGAGATGCTGCGCGTGCTTTCGCCGTCGGCGGAAGTGCAGGGCCACGGGCCGGGACAGAAGGTGACGGTTCCCGGCAAGCGCAATGTCGCGATCATCTCGCTGACACCGACCGGCAACTACGCCGTGCGCATCGGCTTCGACGACATGCATGATACGGGCATTTATACGTGGACCTATCTGCGCGAACTCGGCGAGCATGGCGCAGAGCTATTCGCCGCCTATGAAGACGAGTTGCGGGAGAAGGGCATGGATCGCGACACGTCCGAGAAGCCGCGCTGAACGACAACAGCTAGAAGGGGGACTGCATGACGGGAACGAGCAAACGAAACTGGCTGCGGAACAAGGGCAGCAGCAGGGTCACCTTCCTCGAACTGTTTTTTGATCTGGTCTTCGTTTTCTCGATCTCGCAGCTCTCGCATGCGCTTGCAGCACATTATACGCCACTCGGCGCCGCCGAAGCCGGGTTGATGACCTTCGCAGTCTGGTGGGTTTGGATATTCACCGCCTGGGCTACGAACTGGCTCGATCCCGACAAGATGCCCGTGCGGATTATGCTTGGGGTTTTGATGCTGCTCGGCCTCGTTCTGTCCGCGTCCATTCCGGAAGCCTTCACTGACAAGGGACTGCTGTTCGCAGGCGCTTACGTTTTTATGCAGGTCGGCCGATCGCTGTTCACGACATATGCCTTTAAGGATCAGAGCGCTGCCAACTGCCGCAACTTCTTGCGTATCAGCACCTGGTTCATCGTTTCCGGTGTCTTCTGGATCGTCGGCGGCTTCCTGGAACATGAGGCGCGGTTGATCGCGTGGGTGATTGCGCTTGCCATCGAGTATGCCGGGCCGGCGAGCGGCTTCGCAGTGCCGGGGCTTGGCAAGTCGAATGCGACTGAGTGGGACGTGTCCGGCGCACATATGGCCGAGCGTTGCGCGCTATTTGTCATCATCTGCCTCGGTGAGGCGGTGCTGGTTTCGGGGCGGACATTCTCGGAAATGCCGTTCTCAACACTGACGGCGGTTGTCTTCGTCACCGGCTTCATAGGCACGGTGGCGATGTGGTGGCTCTATTTCCGTTTTGGCCACGAGCGGGCGGCGCATCGGATCGAGCACGAAGAAACGCCGGGAAGCTTGGCGCGCCAGGCCTTTACCTACGCCCACATTCCGATCTTGGCGGGCATTATTGTCCACGCCGTTGCGGTCGAGTTCATGTTCTCGCATCCGCACGAGTCCGGCAACCTTGGCGTCATGGCATCGGTGCTCGGCGGCTCAGGGCTGTTTCTGGCCGGCAATCTGTGGTTCAAGGGAGCGACCAGCGGACGCATGCCACTCTCGCATCTGGCAGGCTTGGTGCTGCTGATCCTGCTTGCGTTCATCGCACCGTTCATCGAGGTTTATCTCGCCGGCATTCTCGCGACCCTGGTGCTGATCATCGTGGCTGCGTGGGAGTATCGATCGCTTGCCGGGCAGACCGTCGGTCACACGGTTCACTAGAGCCTTTGAAGCGTTCCGTTGGCTCAAACGAGTCGCATGGCCGGTCGACCATTCGGCCCGTTTCAGCCAAAAGAACGCTTCAATTTAACCCTGAAAGGCTCGAGGTCAGTCTTCGTCGACAAGGTCGCGCTGCAACAGGCGGATGATCCGCTCCATCGAGCCTGCCATCGCCATGCATTGCTCGATCGGCTCGGGTGAAAGCACACGCTCGATGAGATCGGTCTGGATGACCATGGCCTTCTCGGTGACGTCCCGGCCTTCCGGCGTCAGGAAGAGACGCAGCACGCGCTTGTCCTTCTCATCGCCGCGCCGTTCGATTAATCCGCGCTTTTCCATCTGCGGAAGCAGCATGCTCATGTTCGAGCGACCGACCAACAGCTTGCGGGCAAGCTCCTGCTGCGAAATGCCTTCAAAGCGGTAGAGATTGATCAGAATGTCGAGATGCGGAGTCTTGATATCCAGTTCGGCGAGCGAGCGACCGAGCGACTGCTGCATCAGCTGGCAGGCGCGGGCGACGGCGATCCAGCTGCGAAAACGCGGATGATCCCAGGGCAGGGATTGATTTTTGTTCATCGTTGTACTTTATTGTTCAGTGTTGAACATTGTTGGATTCCCACTATGACAAGCTTTGCGCTGAAGGTCACCCGCCTCGGATTCTCTCTGTTGCAGTCGGTTTCGCCGCGCATTGCCGGGAAGGCGGCGTTCAGCCTCTTCTGCATGACGCCCTCGGCAAAGCCGAAGGGTGACAAGGCAAAAGCGGCACATGCCGCCGGCGCCTGGAAGCTTGCCGGAGCTGAGCGGTTCACGCTCCGCCTTGCCGGCGGCGGAAAAGCCCATGCCTATCGGTTGAATGGTGGCGCTCTGGGACGCCGCCCTCGCTATCTCGTGACGCACGGCTGGGGATCGAGCAGCGCCTACATGGCTGATCTTTTGGAGACGCTGGCTGCCTCGGGTGCAGAGGTGATTGCGGTCGATTTTCCAGGTCATGGACGCGCGGCCGGGCGGGTTCTGCACATGGGAATGGCGGTGAAGGCCATAGAGGCTGCAGAGCGACGGTTCGGCGCCTTCGACGCGGCGATCGGCCATTCCTTCGGTGGAGCCGCTCTGATGGTGGCCGCGTCCGGCATGCTGCCGGGCGTGCCTGCCGTCGTGCCGGAGAAGCTGACGTTGATCGGCTCGCCGAGCGAGATGCACTGGCTGTTCAAGGACTTCGGCAAGATGATCGGGCTCCGGCGGAAAGCGCAGGATGTGCTGGAGAATGAGGTACGGCGTGTCACCGGCCGGAGGCTGGAGGAATTCGATGCAAGCAAGGCGGCAGGCGCGATCCGACGTCCGGTACTGATCGTGCATGCCGAGGATGACAAGGAAGTAAGCCACATCCATGCTCGGCGCTATGCGGCGGCAGGCGACGCTGTGCAGCTCTATTGGGCGAATGGCTTCGGGCATCGTCGGATCGTCGCGGCGCGGCCGGTATTCGACGCGATCACTGGTTTCCTTGGCGAGGGAGCCGTCAGCAAAGATGCTGAGATCATTCCTCTTTTCGAGCTTCCGGCACGGCGCATGTCATTGTAACGTCACGTGAGGCAGCTAAAGGCCGCCTCCGACAACATGGCAGGACAATCATGAAAATCATTGAAACGGTAGAGGACCTCGCAGCGATCTACGCTGGCGGTCTGACGCAGGCATCCGTGGCCAAGGTGACGGACTATCTGACACCTCTCTACCGAGAGATGATCGAAGCATCACCCTTCGTGGCGCTGGCGACGGTGGGACCCGAAGGACTAGACTGTTCGCCGCGCGGTGACATCGGCGGCGTCGTGCGCATTGTGGACGATAGGACGCTGCATATGCCGGACTGGCGTGGCAACAACCGCGTCGACTCGCTCTCCAATATCGTGCGCGACCCGCGCCTGGCGCTGATGTTCCTCGTTCCTGGCTCGAACACCACGATGCGCATCAACGGGCGGGGCGTCGTGACGAATGACGAAGCGGTTCTGACCAGCTTCGAGATGGACGGAAAGCATCCGCGGACGGTGATCGTCATCACGATTAATGAGGTCTATTTCCAATGCGCCCGGGCGCTGATCCGTTCCGAGATATGGAACCCGGAAACATTCGTTGACCCGAAGAGCCTGCCGACACCCGGGATGATGCTGAAAGCGGCAACCGGGGATTTCGACTACGAAACCTATGATCGCGAGTGGCCGGAGCGCGCAGCCAAGACAATGTGGTAGCGTCAGAGCTTTCGCGCTTGCGGCAGTCTCACGAACGTTGCGGATGAAGGCAGCCCAGGCTGCCAGGTCCCGAGGTTAGCCCTTGTAGATCAGCCAGCTCTTTGTGAAGTCTTTCTGCATACCGTCTTCGAAAAGGACGCTGCAGTTGCGGCCGGAATTCTTGGCGCCGTAAAGCGCCACGTCGGCCTTGTGGTAGAGCTCGCCGGCGTCTTCAGCATGGGAGGCCATGCAGACGCCGACCGATACCGTCACTGGCCCGTAGTTGATCCTCGTACGCGAGTTCGTGAAGGGCGTCGTTTCCAGTGTGCGACGGATGCGCTCGGCCGCGCTCATGACTTCCTCGGCGGTGTTGCCCTCGATGATGAGCGCGAATTCCTCACCGCCGGTGCGGGCGACAAAAACATCGCGGCGGACATTGGCACGGATGACCGAAGCGACGGTCGCGAGGATCTTGTCACCGACAGGGTGACCATAGGTGTCGTTGATCTTCTTGAAATTGTCGATGTCAGCGAGCACCAGCGCGGTGACAGGGCGCATGGCGGGATTGTTGAAGACCCCGGCAAGGCGGTCATCGAAGGCGCGGCGGTTCGACAGGCGCGTCAAGGAGTCGGTATTGGCGATACGCTTGTACTCGTCGAGTTCCTTGCGAACCTGGTCCATTTCCTGTGAGCGCTGGACGACGTTCTCGACCGTGCGTTCACCGTGGGCCATCGTGTCGCCGGTTGCTTCAGTCAGCAAGGTAAGGGCGTTTTCGATGAGCTCTACACTCGTATGGTTTTTCGAGCTGATCCGCTTGTAGGTTTCGCCAAGCAGCTTGTTGTAGCTCTCGAGAGATGTCTGCTCCTGGCGCAGGACGCGGAGCAACGTCTCCAACTCGGCGGCGATGCGGCCATGAACGTCGTCGAACACACGAGATGGGCTGTGCGCAAAATATTGTGCGCCGAGCGCGTCCAGTTCCTCCTGCGAGGCCTGGCTGCCGAGTGCGGCAAGATCCCGCGTTAGCGCCGGGTTGGAGCCGATATAAGCCTCGTAGAAGAGCTCGTAATTGCGTGGGATCGGCGCAACGCCCATGGAGCGCATCGCGAATGTGATCTGACCTGCCACATCGGGAACCTGCGCCCTAGTTGGCGCCGCGGCCGTCGTCATACGACTACTCCTCAATTGAATGTTTAATGCAGTCTTTAATTGCTTAGACTACAAATATTGGGAAATGATTAAGGGTGGATATACCAATGATTACATGCGAAATCTGGCCATCCTTAACGTTTCTATGTTTATCGCGTTGATTTTTATTCGAGAATTTAGAAGAGCGTGACAATTGCCTCGCCTTAAAGGCGAGTTACAAAAATAAAAAATCCAACCAACCGTTTTGGTTGAGTTTCTTACCGTTTCCAATTCGTTGACAGTCGGTCGCGATTGGTCGCTCTATCGCGCATCGGCAAGAGGGTGCACGTTGCTTCCAACGAGCGATACAGCTCCAACGGAAAGCATGAGATCATGGAAACGTCTCGCCACACTTCGCCTATCATCCTCGTCACCGCAGTCATTGCCGGCTCACTCGCCTTGATCGAGCAGAACGGTTTCTTCGAGGGCATATTCCACAACGAGATTCTCGCCAGCGTGAGGGTGGAGGAGACCGTCGGTGCTGCCAAAGCCACCGCGGCCGACCATACGACGACCGCGGCGGTCCATTGAGGTCGATCAGCCGAGGTTGAATTCCTGGAAGAAGTCGTTGCCCTTGTCATCGGTGACGATGAAGGCCGGGAAGTCTTCGACCTCGATCTTCCACACTGCTTCCATGCCGAGTTCGGGATATTCCAGCACCTCGACCTTCTTGATGCAGTCCTGTGCCAGCCGGGCGGCCGGCCCGCCGATCGAGCCCAGGTAAAAGCCGCCGTGCGTCTTGCAGGCCTCGCGCACCGCGCGCGAACGGTTGCCCTTGGCCAGCATCACCATCGAGCCTCCGAAAGACTGGAATTGGTCGACGTAGCTGTCCATGCGACCGGCAGTGGTCGGGCCGAAGGAGCCGGAGGCGTAGCCTGCCGGAGTCTTGGCCGGCCCGGCGTAGTAGACCGGATGGTTCTTCATGTAGTCAGGCATGCCTTGACCGCTTTCCAGCCGTTCCCGGATCTTGGCGTGGGCGAGGTCGCGTGCGACGATGATGGTGCCCGTCAGTGACAGGCGTGTCTTGACCGGGTGCTTGCTGAGTTCGGCAAGGATTCCGGACATCGGCTGGTTGAGGTCAATGCGGACCATCGAGTCCGACAGCTTCGACTCGTCGATGTCAGGCATGTACTTCGAGGGATCCGTCTCCAACTGCTCGATGAAGATGCCTTCCCGAGTGATCTTGCCCTTTGCCTGTCGGTCGGCGGAGCAGGAAACGCCAAGACCGATCGGCAGAGATGCGCCGTGACGGGGCAGGCGGATGACGCGCACATCATGACAGAAGTACTTGCCACCGAACTGCGCGCCGACGCCCATCTGCTGGGTCAGCTTGTGGATTTCCCTTTCCATCTCGACGTCGCGAAACGCATGGCCGCTTTCCGAACCCTCGATAGGCAGCTCGTCGAGATAACGCGTCGAGGCAAGTTTGACCGTCTTCAGGTTCATCTCGGCCGAGGTGCCGCCGATGACGATCGCCAGATGATAGGGAGGGCAGGCCGCCGTACCTAGCGTCAGGATCTTTTCCTTGAGGAAGTCGATCATTCGATCATGCGTCAACAGCGACGGGGTGCCCTGGTAGAGGAAGGTCTTGTTGGCCGAGCCGCCGCCCTTGGCGACAAACAGGAAGTCGTAGGAGTCGGTTCCTTCCTCATAGATATCGATCTGCGCCGGCAGATTGTTCTTGGTGTTCCTTTCCTCGAACATCTTGATCGGCGCGAGCTGCGAATAGCGGAGGTTCTTCTTCTCGTAGGCGTCCATGACGCCCTTCGCGAGGGCGGAGTAATCCTCGCCTTCGGTCCAGACACGGCGGCCCTTCTTGCCCATGATGATCGCGGTGCCGGTATCCTGGCACATCGGCAACACGCCGCCGGCGGCAATGTTGGCGTTCTTGAGCAGGTCATAGGCGACGAAGCGGTCGTTATCAGTCGCCTCGGGGTCTTCGAGAATTGACGCGAGCTGCTTTAGATGACCGGGCCGGAGGAGATGATTGATGTCGGCGAAGGCCGTTTCGGCGAGCAGGCGGATGCCTTCCGGCTCGACGGTGAGGATGTCCTGTCCCTTGAAGCTGTCCACAGAGACGTAGTCGCTGCTGATCTTGCGGTATTGGGTGGAGTCTTTGTGGAGGGGGAAAAGATCGTCAGCCATTGAAGGACCTTTCATGCGGACCGAAATCGCAGATGGTCTATTCGGGCGTCTTCGCAATTGCAATAATTCTAAAACTTGTCTGCTTTACTCATGAAAATTCGCAAAGACACCGCCGCGCGGGCGGCGGTGTCAACTGGTCGATCAGGCCGCTAGGCGGATTTATTTAGGGCCGATCATTGTCTCGGGGCGCACGATCGTGTCGTATTCCTCTACGGTGACGAGACCGCTCGCCAAGGCTTCCTCCTTCAGAGTCGTGCCGTTCTTGTGTGCCGTCTTGGCGATCTTGGCGGCGTTGTCATAGCCAATTTTCGGAGCGAGTGCCGTAACCAACATCAGCGAGCGTTCGAGTCCCGCCTTGATGTTGTCCTCGCGGGCCTCGATGCCGACGACGCAGTTGTCCGTGAAGGAAACGGCGGCGTCACCGAGTAACTGCACCGACTGGAGGAAATTGTAGGCCATCATCGGGTTGTAGACGTTGAGTTCGAAGTGGCCCTGGCTGTCGGCGAAGGTGAGCGCCGCGTTGTTGCCGAAGATGTGCACGCAGACTTGGGTCAGCGCTTCGCACTGCGTCGGGTTGACCTTGCCCGGCATGATGGAGGAGCCGGGCTCGTTTTCCGGCAGGGCGAGTTCACCGAGGCCGGCGCGCGGGCCGGAACCCAGTAGGCGGATGTCGTTGGCGATCTTGAAGAGCGCCGCCGCGGCCGCATTGATGGCGCCGTGGCTGAACACCATGGAGTCATGTGCCGCCAGCGCTTCGAACTTATTCGGGGCCGTCACAAAGGGAAGGCCGGTAATTTCGGCAATTTCGTCGGCGACTTTCTCGGCAAAGCCGATTGGCGCGTTGAGGCCGGTGCCGACGGCGGTGCCACCCTGAGCGAGTTCGCAGAGGCCGGGCAGGGTCAGTTCAATGCGCTTGATTGCGGAGCCAACCTGGGCCGCGTAACCGGAGAATTCCTGACCAAGGGTCAATGGCGTTGCATCCTGCGTATGGGTGCGGCCGATCTTGATGATGTGGCTGAATTCGGTGACCTTCATGTCGAGCGCGGCGTGAAGATGCTTCAGGCTCGGCAGAAGCTGACGCACGATCTGTTCCGCGCAGGCGATGTGCATTGCCGTCGGATAGGTATCGTTCGACGACTGGCTCATATTCACGTGATCGTTTGGATGCACCGGCTTCTTCGAACCCATGACACCGCCGAGCATTTCGATGGCTCGATTGGAGATTACTTCGTTGGCATTCATGTTCGACTGCGTGCCGGAGCCAGTCTGCCAGACGACGAGGGGGAAGTGGTCGTCGAGCTTGCCGTCGATGACTTCCTGTGCCGCATCGACAATGGCGTTGCCGACCTCAGGATTGAGTTGTCCGAGTGCCATATTCGCGCGTGCAGCGGCCTGCTTGACGATACCGAGCGCGCGGACGATCGAAAGTGGTTGCTTCTCCCAGCCGATCTTGAAATTGCCAAGGGAACGCTGCGCTTGCGCGCCCCAATATCTGTCATTCTGGACTTCGATCGGGCCGAACGTATCTGTCTCGGTACGGGTGGAGGTCATGGCCATGCCTTTCTGTCGCGGTGCCTCTCAGAGATGCGGTCTTATAGGTCCGAAACGGGCCGAAGAAAACCGTTCTGGAAAGAAACATGAATTGGCGATTCAGGTTATTCATGGGGGTCAGTGATCTTTTAGACACGTCTGAATTTTTATCATTCAGCGTCTTTTTGGCCACTGTGTCTAAAGGCGAAAATAAAGTAAAAAATTAACCAATAATTTCAGAATTTTGTGTGAACTGAAGGCTGACGTTAGCGTTATTCGCGTTACTTTGAGTTGAGTAGGCGCAGGCTGGCGGCTTCGACCGCTTTCTGCCATGTGACGCTCGCGCCGGATAAAACGAGTTCTGAGGCGGGCCGCGCCCGTTATTTTGAAGACAGCATGACACTGGGACTGGATAAAAGCATGACATTCCTTTTGAAAAGTGCGGTTTCCGCACTCGCGCTTTCCTGCGGTATGGCCGTGATGGGCGTCGCGCCCGCGAACGCCTATACGCTGATGGATATGATCCGCGGCGATCGCGCCCGGAACCAGGGCACGATTGTCAATCCGAGAGCGTCCGTTCCTTCGTATCTTCAGTCCGCTCCAGATACGCCGCTGCCGAAAGTTTCCAGCCCGCGCTATTACACCTACCAGCCCGACGCGATGCGCTTCGTCGATACCGGCAAGTTTACCGATCCTGTCGTCACGGGTGCAGTTGCCGACGCTTCGGCTGCGACTGAGACCATGCCGTCGGTGCAGCGCCGCTTCCTCATCGAGGCAAAGGTGCGCGCTCCCGTCGAGGTCGCCAAAGCGCTTGAGGCCTACTATGGCGACATCAAGAATCCGCTGGTCTGGCTCACCGGGACGGACGTCAACGATCGCGCCAAGGCAGCGATGGACGTGTTGTCGAATGCTGCGTCGGTTGGTCTCGATCCGGCCGACTATGCCGTCCAGATGCCGACCGAAGACCCCGCCAATCCTGACCCTGCCAACCGCGATCGTGCACTGACCCAATTCGAGTTGGAGCTTTCGGCCAAAGTTCTTGCCTATGTGCAGGATACCCTTCGCGGTCGCGTCGATCCGAACAAGCTCTCCGGCTACCATGACTTCAAGCGCAAGGATGTGAACCTTGCCCCGGTCCTCAAGCTTGCCCGCATGAGCCCGGATGCGGCTGCTTATCTCAAAAGCCGGACGCCGGATGGTCCGCAGTTTGTCGCGCTCGAAAGCGAATTGGCGAAGCTGCAGGCGGAGGGCGCAGGCGGCGACCGCATCGACATTGCTCTGAACGGATTGCTTCGCCCAGGCGACAACTCTTCCGAAATCCCGAATATCGTGAAGGCGATTGACAAGCACGGTTCGGCAGCGCTGAAGGCCGAGCATGCGGCAACACTTGCCGCATATACCGGCAGCACCGAATATTCAGCGGAGATCGTCGCGCTCGTCGAAGGTTTCCAAAAGGAGCATGGGCTTAAGCCCGACGGAGTCGTTGGCCAAGCCACGGTCCGTATCATGACCGGTGGCGACAGTAACGCTTCGAAGATCGAGAAGTTGATCGTCGCCATGGAGCAGGCGCGTTGGCTGCCTAACGATCTCGGCTCGCGCTACGTCTTTATCAACCAGCCGGCCTACATGGTTTACTACCACAACGACAACAAGGAGCAGTTGTCGATGCGCGTGGTGATCGGTCAGCCGTCGCACCAGACGTTCTTCTTCCAGGATCAGATCGAGACGGTCGAGTTCAACCCGTTCTGGGGCGTGCCGCAGTCTATCATCATCAACGAAATGCTGCCGCGTCTGCGCTCGGACCCGAGTTATTTGGACCGGATGGGCTACGAGGTAACTGTTGGTGGCCGCGCTGTAGCGTCGTCCAGCGTCGATTGGTACGGCTCGACGACCAACGTCTCCGTGCGCCAGCCGCCGAGCGACGACAATGCGCTTGGCGAACTCAAGATCCTTTTCCCGAATGCGCATGCGATCTACATGCATGACACACCCTCGAAGAGCTTCTTCAAGCGGGACATGCGCGCACTCAGCCACGGTTGCGTCCGTCTCGCCGAACCGCGTGCGATGGCGGCGGCGGTACTGAACACGTCGGTGGATCAGATCGGCAAGGAAATTGCTATCGGCAAGAACCACGCTCTGCAGGTTCCGCAGAAGATACCGGTATACGTCGCTTACTTCACTGCCTGGCCGAATAAGGATGGCGTCGTACAGTATTTCGACGATGTCTACGGTCGCGACGCTTACGTTCAGAAGGCATTCGACGCCACGACGAAGGCACGTGGCGCGCAGATATGATCGCGCTAAGCGCATGATAAGAAAAAGGCGGCCGTTGAGCCGCCTTTTTCGTTCGTGTCAGCCTGCCGCAGCCGTCGGCCTTGCAGCAGTGAAATCCGTGATCAGCTCGTCGACGAGCGCTGGCGTAAGTTCCTTGAAGTGCGTGATCACGCGGGTTGGTCCAAGGGTCTCGACGGGCGCGTCGGAATAGCCGAACGGTACGGCGATCGAGGGAACACCAGCATTTCGCGCGACAAGAATGTCGTTGATGCTATCGCCGATCATGACGGAATTGCGGGCATCACCGCCGGCGCGCTCGATCGTACCGAGGAGATGCTGGGCGTCCGGCTTTCTGACCGTGAAGGTATCTCCGCCGGTAATTGCGTCGAAGTAGTGGGTAAGCTCAAGTTTCTCGATCAGGCTGCGTGCCAGCCCTTCGAGCTTGTTGGTGCAAACGGCAAGCTTGCAGCCGGCGCTCTTCAATTGATCCATCGCCTCGACAAGACCGGGATAAGGAGCTGTATGTCCCGGCATGTTGTCGGTGTAGTGCGCGATGAAGCGGTCAAGGAGGCCGGGAAGTTGCTCCTGTGACAACGGATGTCCCCGTAAACTGCACGCCCGCTCGATCATGACCTTGGCGCCGTGTCCGACGAGATGAGTCAAGTCGTCGTAGCCGACTGGCGCCACACCGATCGCGGCGATCGTATGGTTCAGGCTCTCGACAAGATCGGCATGAGTGTCGAGTAGTGTCCCATCGAGATCGAATACAACTAGGGAAGGGGTCAAGGATTTCGCCTTTCGGAAATGATGTCATCAGGCAGTAGGTGATGAGGGCGGGAAAAGCAACGTTTCGCGGCAAAGCCGACGAGTTGTATTCCCCACGGCTTTTCGAAAATCATTGCGCTATTTTGGCTTTCGTTTGGCAAGCGAGCCGTGTAAACAGCACATCCAACGCAATAATCGGAGTCAGCGGCGCATGGATGCCCGCGAAATGAAGATCAAGGCCGCTGAGGCCGCACTTGCTCATGTCGAATACGGCATGCGGCTTGGAATCGGAACGGGAAGCACTGCCGAGGAGTTTGTTCGGCTGCTCGCGGAAAAGGTTGCGACCGGCTTCAAGGTCGAAGGTGTACCAACTTCGGAACGCACGGCTAGGCTTTGCGTCGAGCTCGGCGTTCCGCTGAAGTCGCTCGATGAGTTGCCGGAACTCGATCTGACGATCGATGGCGCGGACGAGGTCGATTCCGACCTGACACTCATCAAGGGCGGCGGCGGTGCGTTGTTGCGCGAGAAGATTGTGGCCGCGGCATCTCAGCGCATGATCGTTATTGCCGACGAAAGCAAACTGGTCGAGACGCTCGGCGCATTTCCGTTGCCGATCGAGGTCAATCCGTTCGGACTCGTGTCGACGCGTATGGCAATTGAAAAGAAGGCTTCGAAACTGGGATTGAGCGGCGGCTTGGCGCTGCGCCAATCCGGAGGCGGAGACTTCATGACGGACGGCGGCCACTACATCATCGATGCATCTTTTGGCCGCATTCCTGATGCAGAGGCGCTTTCAAACGAGCTGAATTCAATACCCGGAGTCGTTGAACACGGGCTCTTTCTCAATATGGCGGCGCTTGCGATCATTGCTGGTCCAGCAGGTGCACGCACGCTGCGGGCGAACAGGTAACAGGAGCATTGAAACTCATGATTAAATTTGCAGGTCTTGGCCGTTTTGCTGCTGCGACCGTTATTCTTTCGGGCGTTGCATTCGGCTCTGTCGCACACGCGCAGGAAGCATCTCCGGAGCAGCTGAAGGCAGCCCGCGCCGCTATCGACGCGATCGGTGCAACCGCGCAGTTCGACAACATCCTGCCGGGCCTCGCCGAGCGCCTGAAGGCCGACCTGATCCAGGATTCTCCGAACTACCAGGATGCCATCACGGCTGAGGTCGATAAGCAGGCGCTGGCACTTGCACCGCGTCGCGCCGATCTCGAAAAGGAAGCCGCTCTGACCTATGCCAAGGCATTCTCGGTCGAAGAACTCAACGCAATCGCCGAGTTCTACAACTCGGAAGTCGGCAAGAAGCTGCTGAAGGATGGCCCGATCGCATCTCGCGAAACCGTGAAGGCGGCTGATATCTGGGCACAGGGTATCTCCCGTGATTTGCAGAAGCAGACCAGCACCGAGCTTGCCAAGGTCATCAAGGCTCCGCCGCCGGCCGCCGATCCGGCCAACCCGGCCGCAACGACGGCACCGAAGCCCGCCGCGCCGGCCCCAAAGCCGAAGCCGTAAGCTGTACCTGTAAGAGATCGAAAGCCCGGCATCGTCCGGGCTTTTGTTTTTACGGTGGTCGATACTATATCAATTTCACCTTTCCAGCCGATTTCATCCGGAGCTTCTCATGACGTCCTACGATTACGATCTTTTTGTCATTGGCGGCGGATCGGGAGGTGTACGAAGCGCCCGCGTTGCAGCATCGCTCGGTAACAAGGTCGCGATTGCCGAGGAGTACCGCTACGGCGGAACCTGTGTGATCCGTGGCTGCGTGCCCAAAAAGCTCTTTGTCTATGCGGCCCAGTTCCACGAGCATTTCGAGGACGCCGCCGGTTTCGGCTGGACGGTGGGTGCGAGTTCGTTCGATTGGAAGAAACTGATCGCCGCGAAGGACAACGAAATCGCGCGTCTGGAAGGGCTCTACAAGAAGGGCCTCGCTGGCGCTAACGCCGAGATACTGGAAACGCGCGCTGAGCTGGTTGACGCGCATACTGTTCGACTGGTCAATACCGGCAAGACGGTGACCGCCAAGACCATCGTGATCGCGACGGGCGGTCGGCCTAACCCGCACGCTGCCTTGCCGGGACATGAGTTCTGTATTTCATCCAACGAGGCTTTTCATCTGGAAGAGCTTCCGAAGGCGATCGTCATTGCCGGCGGTGGCTACATCGCGGTGGAGTTTGCCAATATCTTCCACGGCCTCGGCGTCGAAACGACGCTGATTTACCGTGGCGCCGAAATCCTTTCGCGCTTCGATCAGGATCTTCGCCAGGGGTTGCATGAGGCGATGGCCGCGAAGGGTATTCGCATTCTCTGCCATGACACTCTGGAGAGCGTCTCGAAGCAGGAGGGGCGACTTTCCATAGAGACGTTGAAGAATGGTACGCTGACGGCCGATGTGGTCATGCTGGCGCTTGGACGCATCCCCAACACGGAAGGCCTCGGCCTGGAAACCGCCGGCGTGAAGACTGATGAACGCGGTGCAGTCGTCGTCGACGAATATTCGCGTACCAGCGTGCCGAATATATATGCGCTCGGCGACGTCACCGACCGGGTCCAATTAACGCCGGTGGCAATCCACGAGGCGATGTGCTTCATCGAAACCGAGTACAAGGACAACCCGACCAAGCCGGATCACGAGACGATCGCAACGGCTGTTTTCTCGCAGCCGGAAATCGGTACCGTAGGGCTGACGGAGGAAGAGGCGAGCAAGCGCTACAAGGAGCTTGAGGTCTATCGCGCCCAGTTCCGGCCGCTGAAGGCGACGCTGTCGGGGAGGGGCGAGAAAATGATCATGAAGCTGATTGTTGATGCTTCGAGCAGGAAGGTCGTCGGCGCGCATATCCTCGGCCACGATGCCGGAGAGATGGCGCAAATCCTTGGTATTACGCTAAAGGCAGGCTGCACGAAGGACGATTTCGACCGTACTATGGCCGTGCATCCGACGGCGGCCGAAGAACTCGTCACAATGTATGCGCCGAGCTATCGGATTCGGGACGGCATTCGAGCCTAGCCGATCAACTGGTGATGCGGGGCATGCGGATGACCTTGAGGAAGAGCGCCTGCATCGCATCGGTTATACCCTGGGTCGGCGTCACCTCGAAATAGAGACCTGGTGAAGCGCAGTTCTGCATCTTCGTCGGGATTTCGTTTTGGAAGGGCTTGATCCAGCTATTATACCAGCTGTTCTTCGGCAGCGGCAGGTACGTCGTGTAGAGCACGGCGATCTTGACGCCCCGGTCCTTCAGCGGCTTGCAGAAGGAAATGTCGATCGGCTCCTGGCAGCGCTCGCCTGTCTTTGGTTTCGTGCAGTTCGACTTCTGGCTGTCGCCGACGCCATCGGATACGAAGAACAGAATCTTCTGAGGCTGCGCTTCGGTGCTCCCGTTGCCCGGCGTGGAGATAATCTTGTTCATCTGCGTGAGCGAGTTGTCGAAGCTCGTTTGCTGGTCGTTATTGTACCCCTGCCTCGGGATCGACATCAGGGTGACCGCATTCGTATAGGTTGCGACCTTGTCGAGATCGGTGATCGGCGCTGAGATCGTCGTCAGGTTTGCGTCTTCGGCCTTCTTGCCGAAAGTATAGACGCCCATTTTGAACTGGTTATCAGAAGCCCGCTCGGTCTTTGCTGTCTCGGTGAGCTTCTGCGTAGCCTGGCGAACCACGTCGACGCGAAGGGTCACGCCGTTGTTGCGCGCGATGTTGTAGTAGCTGTTCTTGTCCACGACACCAGCTTCCGACACGATATGGCAAGCAAAGGCACAGGTATCGGGTGTCTTCTGCTCCATGAGGGCGACGTCGGCCGGGGTCGCTCCGACACCCATGGAAGGTGTGTTGTCGATAAGGATGTAGAAATCCATGAACGCCGCCGTCTGGAAGGTTGCCGTAGCGGTGCCCGAGATATCGACGCTGTTGCGACCGAGGATTTGCATGAAGGTGGTCGGAACCGAGGCAGTGAAACTGACGGAAGAGTTCAGTTTGTTAGATGCGCGGCTCACCTGCACATCCACGGCCACCTGACTTCCGGTAAGTTCGCCCTGCATTTGGCCGACGAAAATGTTTCGGGCGTCGTCCTGTCCGGTGGATATCGGTCCGTCACTGGTCATCTTCATGGCGGCCGCAGCTGCGGCCGAATTCGCGGAGATTGCTCCGACGGCCGCGGCGTCTGCTGCCGCATAGAGTTGCGTGCGCAGACTGAGCGCGTGGGCGAAGTCGACGGCCACGCCCGCCGAGCCGATCAGGGGTACCATGAGGATGGCTGTCAGCATCCCGAAATTGCCAGAACGGTCAGTGCAGAAATGATACAAGCTGCGCACGAAATCAAACCCATGATTCCACCATGCCATCGGTGATCAAGCGGGGTCGTCATGACGCGCTATTAGAATTGACGGTGTTTCTACGGTACAAGCTTGAATTAGATACAAACTGTCTTGGTTTATTGACCGTTAAATTGCGCGCCTATGTTTGAAAACGCGGCGCGGAATTCCTTTATATCGGCTGTTGTTGGTCGATTGAATCAGTAACGCCAAAGAGCGGAACGCCGCTATGCAAGATGACGCTAACGGTTTATAAGCCGCCCAACATTTTTAGGACGGAACATCCGGACGGACCGGATGCTGGAGCAGGTGAGTGACATGGCAGAGAATTGGACACCGAGCAGTTGGCGGCAAAAACCGATTCAGCAGGTTCCGGACTATCCGGACCAGGCGGCATTGGCAGCAACGGAAGCCACGCTCGCGTCCTATCCGCCGCTCGTCTTTGCGGGGGAAGCTCGTCGCCTGAAAAAGCATCTTGCAAACGTCGCTGAAGGCAATGGTTTCCTGCTACAGGGCGGAGATTGTGCAGAAAGCTTCGCCGAGCACGGCGCGGATAACATCCGGGACTTCTTCCGTGCATTCCTGCAGATGGCCGTTGTGCTGACGTTCGGCGCGCAGTTGCCGGTGGTCAAGGTCGGACGTATCGCCGGCCAGTTTGCCAAGCCGCGTTCCTCCGGGATCGAGACGCAGAACGGCGTTTCGCTGCCGAGCTACCGTGGCGATATCGTCAATGGCATCGAGTTCACCGAGGAAGCCCGCGTTCCGAACCCGGAGCGGCAGGCGATGGCCTATCGTCAGTCGGCCGCGACGCTGAACCTGCTGCGCGCCTTCGCGATGGGTGGTTATGCCAACCTCGAGAACGTCCACCAGTGGATGCTCGGTTTCGTCAAGGACAGCCCGCAGGGCGAGCGCTACCGCAAGCTTGCCGGGCGCATCAGCGAAACCATGGATTTCATGAAGGCGATCGGTATCAGCGCGGAAAACAATCCGAGCCTGCGCGAGACGGACTTCTTCACCAGCCACGAAGCGCTGCTGCTGGGCTACGAAGAAGCCTTGACTCGTGTCGACTCGACGTCCGGCGACTGGTACGCAACGTCAGGCCACATGATCTGGATTGGCGACCGCACCCGTCAGGCCGACCATGCGCACGTCGAATACTGCCGTGGCATCAAGAACCCGATCGGTCTCAAGTGCGGCCCGTCGCTGCAGGCGGACGACCTTCTGAACCTCATCGACATCCTCAACCCGCAGAACGAGGCGGGTCGGTTGACGCTGATTTGCCGCTTCGGACACGACAAGGTCGCCGACCATCTGCCGCGGCTTATTCGCGCGGTTGAGCGCGAAGGCCGCAAGGTCGTCTGGTCCTGCGATCCGATGCACGGTAACACGATCACGCTGAACAACTACAAGACCCGTCCGTTCGAGCGGATCCTGTCGGAAGTCGAGAGCTTCTTCCAGATCCATCGCGCCGAGGGCTCGCATCCGGGCGGCATTCATATCGAGATGACCGGCAAGGATGTCACGGAATGCACTGGCGGCGCTCGTGCCGTAACGGCCGAAGATCTGCACGATCGCTACCACACGCATTGCGACCCGCGTCTCAACGCCGACCAGGCCCTGGAACTTGCCTTCCTGCTGGCAGAGCGCATGAAGGGCGGCCGCGACGAAAAGCGGATGGCCGCCAACGGCTGATCAAGGCGAATGTGAAAGAAAGAGCCCGGCCATGCCGGGCTTTTTCATTTGGGAACGGACCGACCGCTGGCAGCGGGGGCATCGCATGTTGTGCCGATCCTGAGGTCAAGCGGCAGCGGCGTGTTTGCGGTTCGCCAATCGGTGCGATGCGGACCTGTCGCACACCGTTTCGCACCGACACGCGGGTTGGCAACCGGCTAGCGGATCTGGCCGGCGGCCCAGTGGATCGCCCTGTCCAGCTCGGCGAACTTTGCGGATTGCCAGTAGAAATAGTCCTCGATGAACGTGCGCGAGAGCCAAAGCGCACCGCGGCTGCGTGGGCTCTCCCAGCCAAGCATGTCATCCCTTTCGGCTTTCTTGAACATCCGCTTGAGGTTTGTCAGGGAGATACCGAATTCATTAGCGATTTCGCTGATGCTCACGCCTTTCAGCAGGATGCGATGCTGTTCACGCGCGTCGTCCGGGAGGCGGCTTATCAGATCATGCAGCACGAGGCCACCGACATCGGACCAGAGGAAGTGGCCGATGCTCGCCCGCGGCTCCTTCCACACCGGGTCCTGGATCAGGGCACGCGCGGCGCGCGGCTGTGCCAGATAAAAGAGCCGAGGGTCATCTGCGGTCAGGCTGCCGCGGTTGGCACCGTCGAGTTGATCGAGGCAGGCCATATGTCCCTGGAACCAGGAGGCCATGGCCTCCTCGCTGAGTTCCGTCGTCTCGAGGCGGCGGAGGCGCCGATCGGGTGTTTCATCGGGAGCATCCCGCAAAAACTTGTAGGCGATCAGTTCGGCAAGAAACGAGGCGGCCGTATTCTTGCTGGCGAGATCGAATTCCTTGGCGACCTGCATCATGCGACCGGCCGTAAGGCCCGAGACCGGATTGCTTTTATCGCGTCCAGTATGCATGGCGAACAGCGTCTGTGTCAGCAGCCACTTCTGGTGCGACGCAGCAAGGCGGGCAAGGCGAGGAGCGCGCTTGTGGATGCCGATAAGATGGAGTGCGATCTGGCGTTCTATGGACAGAAATAGAGGGTGATGAAGGATTTCATCGCGAGTATGTGGCCTGCCAGTGAGCATTGTCTTGTACGGTCGGATCGGATTGGTTTCCGTTGCTCCTCCAACATTTGCGTCGATGTTTCAATGCGGGACGTGATTAGCGGATCGTTAATCAGTCGGTATAGTTAAATTCAAGCGGTTCCGGACGGCGGCATCAACTTGGTAGTCGCTGGTGTAGCCGTTCGATATCTTCTCGCAATGCTGCAATTTCCGTGAGCACGCGCATGTCTATCTTCTGATGCAGCGACAGGACTTCGAGTTCTGCTTTGAGATTGACCTCGTAGTCTTTGGCGGCCTCGAAACGATCGCGCTCAGCCTGACGGTTCTGCGACATCATGATGATCGGAGCCTGGATGGCGGCAAGCATCGACAGCACAAGATTGAGGAAGATGAAAGGATAGGGATCGAAAGCGCGTGTGAGCAGCACGATGGTGTTCACGACGCACCAGAAGACCAGAAAAAGCAGGAACGTGACGATGAAGTACCAGGAGCCGCCAACGCGGGCGATCGAATCCGCCAGGCGTTCGCCGACAGATGATTCGGCCCGCAGAGCCGCATTGATATCGGTCGAGATTATCTTGCGCTCATGGGCCTTTGCGAGGACGCGCTTCTCGATCTCGCCGAGTTCGTCGGCCGACTTGTCGAAGTGATGGTGGATGAAGTCCGATAGATTATGCATGGCTGACTCCGAATGCTAGATCGCTCGGGCGCCAGTATTCCCCAATGTTTTCAAATTGCAATGTGGACTTCTGTCGCTCTTTTACGTGCCTTGCGCATAGAGCCAGGCATGCTGTGGGAAGAAGCGATCAAGGGTCTCGGCCTTGCCGAACATGATGTCGTGCTGGAGGTATCGATAGTCCCGCACGAGAGGATCGAGGTTTTTTGGTTTCAACACCCAATCGGGCGACGGCGTGTTGTCGCGCGCAATGAGCTGATAGCGGTCGATGACGCTGTACTTTTTCTGCACGCGACCGAGGAAGCCCGTATAGTAGGGATGCTCGAAGCCGGCGAACTTCAGAAGATGATAGGGAAGCAGTGACGGGCTGATAGTGCCGACATCCTTTTTGCTGCCCTTCTTGTTCGACCAGATCACGAGCGGGGTCTCGTGCTCCTGTTTCATGACGCTGACCGATGCCTTGCGGGTCGCAACCTGATCCGGCATGTAGCCTGTCGCCATGTAGACGTTGCCGAGCGGAGGCAAGTGGTCTCCCCAGAGCACGATGATTGTTTCACGGTCGCGCTTCTTAGCCCAATCCATCAGCATCTTGAGGCTATCGTCGGCTTCCTTGATCCCCTGTGTGTAGGTGGCGAGCGTCGCCCGGTCCGCGTCGTTCAGGTTGCCCTGTATGTCGATGCTGTTGTGCGCATAGCGGTTAGGCTCGTAAGGGCCGTGTCCCTGAAGAGTGACCCCGAAGAAAAAGAACGGGCGATCAAGGCCGTCGGCTTCGTTGATGATCTCCTTCATGAGGGACTCGTCCGAAGCGAAGATGCCCCTTTTCTCCATCGGCGGCAGGGTTTCTTCCGAGCGGAACTGCTCGAAGCCGAAATCCTTGTAGACTTCGTTGCGGTTCCAGAACCAGCCGCTGAAGGGGTGCAGCGAACGGGCAGCATAGCCTTCGCCACGGAAGAACGTCGCAAGCGAAGGAAGGTTGCCTCTAATATACTGCTGATACGGGATGCTGCCGTAGGGCAGGAAGGCATTCGAGAATCCCGTCAGCGCTTCGAATTCGACGTTGGCCGTCATGCCCCCGAACTCGGGCGAGAAGACGTAGCCCGACTGCGCCGCGCGGATGTTCGGCATGGGATCGGGCGACATGCTGATGTTCCTCAACCTGGTCGGATCCCAGAAGGATTCGCTCATCAGCATGATCACGTCGGGCTTTTCGCGCGGGCCGCTGAGGTAACCGTAGTTACGGCCGGGAATGGCATCGAGCGCTTGTGCACCGAAGCCGGCTGGCGCTGCCACGTCGGCCATCGGAATATTGAAGATGAAGGCCAGGATGAAGCCGTTGCTGCGGTAGTTTTCCTTCTGGTCCCACATCATCGGAACGACCTGAAGACGGTCGCGTATGTAGGAGTATTTGGAATAGTCCATCAGCGTGCCGAAGGCGGCGACGACAGGCAGGCCGATGCAGAGGTGACGCAGGCGAGTGGTCTTCGAAAGCCGCGGAAAGTGGCGCCAGGCGAAATGCCAGAGCGCGGCAATCGCGGCAACGGAAAGAATGATGCCAACCAGCATGGCGACGGCGGTCCACGGTCGGTCGCGCACCATCACCGGCAGCAATTCCATGATCTGCCGTCCGAAGAGGACGTCTGACGGATAAAGAGGATCCGAAAGGTAGTGCTGCTTTTGGTTGGAGACGATAGCCGGGACGATAACCACCGGCAGAACGATCAATGCCGAAATGAATCGCCTTCCCAGGGCTGCATCCAGAGAGAGCATCAGAACGGTCAGCATCGCGACGGTGGTGATACCGGGACGTGCCGGCGACGTCAGGAATTCCCCAACGTCGGCCAGCCCATCGCGCGCAATAATTTCAACCGCTACGGTGGCGAAAACGGCAATGAGAGCGGAAAGGCTGATGGCCAGGGCCGTCCGTATAGCCGGCGACCGTGCGCTTCCCCGGACACCGGTGGAAAGCGACGCAACCCGCGTTGCCGCTGCGGACCTCATTACCAACGCGATCAACTGAAAAACTCCAACGTCATAAAAGCTTCACTGAACTGTCACACCTTCGTCATGAACGCTAGATGAACCGTTAGGTTTCCAGCATTTGTGATTGGTGGATAAGGGCCGAGGGCCGTGTGCCCGACACCCATCGCTACCCCGCGTCGACTTGTGCTCGGTGGCGAGGCATCGTAGGTCAGGGGAATCGATGTCAGGAGGATTTAGATTGAGAAGTTCCGTCGAGATCTACAATGTCAGAACGGGCGAGGCGCGCGTCGTCTGGCAGACCGCGCAATTGGTGGAAGCGCCGAACTTTTCGCCGGACGGAAGCTATCTTCTGCTGAATGGCGACGGGCTTCTTTACCGGCTGGCGCTAGACGGTTCGGGCAAGGTCGCGAAGGTGGATACTGGCTTTGCCAGGACCTGCAACAATGATCATGGCATCTCGCCTAACGGCCGTGAGATCGTCATCTCCGATAAGACGGAATTCGGGAAGTCGACGATCTATGTGCTTCCCGCCGAAGGCGGGACGCCGCGACTTGTGACGCAAAATCAGCCGTCCTATTGGCACGGCTGGTCGCCCGACGGAAAAGAGCTCGCCTATTGCGGCATCCGCAACGACCTGTTCGATATCTACACGATCTCTGTGGCAGGCGGCGAAGAAAAGCGTCTAACGCATGGCGAAGGACGCAATGACGGGCCGGACTATTCCGCGGACGGCCAATGGATCTATTTCAATTCCAGCCGTACCGGCCTCATGCAGATCTGGCGGATCCATCCCGACGGGACCGGGCTCGAGCAGATCACCGGCGACAACTACGGGAACTGGTTCGCTCATCCGTCGCCCAACAATGACAAGGTTCTGATCCTCTCTTACGACCCTGACGTCTTCGATCATCCGCGCGATCTCCACGTTCGCCTGCGGCTGATGGACATGGACGGCGGAAATCTGAGGACGCTCTTCGATCTCTTCGGCGGACAGGGAACGATCAACGTGCCCAACTGGTCGCCTCTAGGCGATGAGTTCGCCTATGTACGTTATTACCCGGTCTCTGCGTAAAGGATTGCATCGAGCGATTTTTACCGGCATAGACCCTCCGTCGGGTGCCCGTCTCAGGCGGGAGAATCGGGAATTCGGTGAGAGACCGGAACGTGCCCAGCGCTGTAAGGCTGACGTCTGCCGCATCAAGCCACTGGTCCAGCACCGGGAAGGCGCGGCAGTCGGATGACGCCAAGTCAGAAGACCGGCCCGACATCGTAGACTGACCTGCGTGGACGGCGGGCGGTTGTGTTGTTGGGGATTGACGATGCGACCAGACCATTCAGGCTCCCTGTCGGGAGCCGCAGCCTTTTCGACCGAGGAACGTGACGCCGTTTATCGTGCGATCTCGACGCGTCGCGATGTCCGTTCGGAGTTTCTCCCGGATCCGATACCGGACGACGTTGTCCGCAGGCTCTTGACCGCCGCGCACCACGCGCCGTCGGTTGGGTTCATGCAGCCTTGGAATTTCGTCCTGGTGCGCGATCAGCAGGTGAAAGAGGCAGTATGGCAAGCCTTCGATCGCGCCAATCGCGAGGCCAGCGAGATGTTTGCGGGCGAGCGGCAGCAGCTCTACCGGTCGCTGAAGCTTGAAGGCATCCGCGCCGCACCGCTCAGCATCTGCGTGACCTGCGATCCGGATCGCTGCGGCGACGTCGTTCTTGGCCGAACGCACAATCGGCGGATGGATTCCTATTCGACGGTGTGCGCCGTGCAGAATCTGTGGCTGGCTGCCCGAGCCGAAGGTATCGGGGTTGGTTGGGTGAGCATTTTTCACGAGTCCGATATCAAGCAAATCCTCGGTGTGCCGGATCGCGTCGAGATCGTTGCCTGGCTCTGCGTCGGCTATGTCGATCAGCTCTATGACCAGCCGGAGCTGGCGGCCAAAGGTTGGCGTCAGCGGCTGCCGCTGGAGGAACTCGTGTTCACTGACCGTTGGGACAATTCGCTGGACTGAGGGTGGCTATTGTTGCTGCGGCTGAGGGCCCGGCTTTGCCGGGTTCTTCAGGTCGATCGTGCCTTGGTCGCCGGCCAGGAACTGTGGGCCGATCTGGCGGACCTTGCTGGTTGCCGGATCGTAAGGCCTGTCAGGTGCCTGTGGCTGCGAAGCCGCGGGGGTAACGGACTGGACCTTGGCCTCGGGCTTTTTGGTTTCGATCGTCGTAATTGATCCCTGCTGTGGAGGTTCGCTGATCGATTGGCTTTTTCGCATCCGCTCGTAGTAGCCGTTGAGATCGCAACTGCAGGACGATTTTTCGCCAGGCTTGCGGTTCTTGTAGGCGAAGGCATTCGGCATGGCGCTGTAGGGAGCGCCCGTCGCGGCCGAAATCATCTGTGATGTCTCGGTGCTGGAGACGTCATGATAGAAAAGCTCGGTGTCGATCCCTGGACACATCTTCGAGCAGGTATCGGCGTCACGGGGGAAGTCCTGGGAGGTCGCATTCGAGCTCAATGGGAAGAAGCCGCCGTCGCAGGTTCGGACACAAACGGTGTTCAGATGAGAGAGAGTCGACATGCCGAAACCGTATCGGCGCTGGTTAGGATCGTCACCTAAAGGTATGAAGGTGTCGTTGCGCATAGCCTGGTCTTCGATGCTCGGCGGCGCCGCGTATCCCTCTGCGCGGTCCTCGGGCCACTGCTCGTCATTGCAGCCGTTGTCGTCGAGTGCCGCCAGCAGCTCGTTTCTCGTGCGCACATCCTGGCTCTGGCCACGCAATTCATCGCGCCGCTGCTGCAGATAACGGATGTTGTCGACCATCTTGCTCTCTGCGCGCTCGAGCTCGCCGCAATAGCCGTCGTCATCGCCGATCACGACCATGCTGCCGCTCGTGCAACCGTTCTGGCGCAGATCGCTGCGGAGCTTGCGCAGTTCAAGGTTCTGTTCTGCAATGGCACTGGCGAATTTGCGCACCTCTGGCGTGGTGCCAATGATCTCAGGCAGGTCGGCGAGCCGCGCCCGCAGGTCGCCACAGATTGCCGGCACCTGCGCATGGGCCAGGCCGGTGAAGGCAAGCACTGTTGCGAGTGACAGAATCCAGCGGTTCAAGGCACGGTCCCATCGGTAAGCAAATACGAGCGGTCATAGGCGCGGCGTTGTGCCTCACCTCTGCCGCGAGCCTGCTTGTAGCAGGCTGCGGTTGAAATCTTAGCGCATTTTCACCATCGGCCGCAAATCACGCTGGCTGTGAAGCCTCAACGACGGCGAGGGCGGCCATGTTGACGACGCCGCGCGAGGTCACGGACGGCGCGAGGATATGTGCCGGGAGTGCAGCGCCAAGCAGGATCGGTCCCACATGCAATCCGTCGATCATCGATTTCACGACGCCGAGCGTGATGTTTGCCGCATCGAGGTTCGGGAAGACCAGCAGGTTCGCTTCGTCGTGCAGGGTTGTGTCAGGCATGACCCGCTTGCGCAGGGCGTCGGAGATGGCGCTTTCGCCGTGCATCTCGCCGTCCACTTCGAGCTCAGGCGCAGCCTCGCGCACAAGCTGAAGCGCAGCGCGCATCTTCGTCGCACTCTCGGACTCACGCGAACCGAAATTCGAATGGGATACCAAAGCAGCGCGCGGCGTGATGCCGAAGCGCTTGATTTCCTCGGCGGCAAGAACTGTCGACTCGGCAATTTCTTCGGCACTCGGATTGAAGGTGACGTAGGTGTCGGTGAAGAAAGTGGCGCCGCGCTGGGAAATCAGGAGGCTGAGGGCGGAGAAATCGCAGACGTCGTGCCTCTTGCCGATGATCTGACGGACATCGCGGAGATGCTTTTCATAGCGGCCTTCGAGGCCGCAGATCAGTGCATCCGCTTCGCCCCGCTTCAGCGCCAGTGCACCGATCACAGTTGTGTTCGTACGAACGATCGTGCGCGCGGCCTCCGGAATGACCCCACGGCGTCCGACCAGCGAGAAGTAGAGATCGACATACTCGCGGAAGCGCGGGTCGTCTTCCGGGTTGATGACGGCGAAATCCGAAAGCGGCCGGATGCGCAGGCCGTAGCGCTGCAGGCGTGTTTCGATGACCGATGGGCGGCCGATCAGGATTGGCTCGGCAATGCCTTCCTCAAGCAGAACCTGCGCGGCGCGCAGGACGCGCTCGTCTTCGCCTTCGGAGAAGATTACCCGCTTGCGCTCGGCATTCTTCGCGGCGGCAAAGATCGGCTTCATGATGAAGCCCGAACGGAAGACGAAGCGGTTAAGCTGGTCGAGGTAGGCGTCGAAATCTGCGATCGGACGCAACGCGACGCCGCTTTCGGCCGCGGCCTTTGCGACCGCCGGGGCGATGCGCAGGATCAGGCGCGGGTCGAAGGGCGAGGGGATCAGGTAGTTGGGGCCAAAGACAGGAGTTTCGCCCGAATACGCCCGGGCGGCGACGTCGGATGGTTCCTCGCGCGCAAGGGCCGCGATGGCGCGCACGGCGGCCATCTTCATTTCTTCGTTGATCGTGACTGCGCCGCAATCCAACGCACCGCGGAAGATATAGGGGAAGCAGAGAACGTTGTTCACCTGGTTCGGGAAATCGGAACGACCAGTGCAGATCATCGCATCGGGACGCGCTGCCCGGGCGAGATCGGGCATGATCTCCGGGGTCGGATTGGCGAGCGCCATGATCAGTGGGTTTTCGGCCATTTGCGCCAGCAGTTCCGGCTTCAGCACGCCGGCTGCGGAAAGGCCAAGGAAAACATCGGCCCCACCGATGTTCTCGGCAAGCGTGCGGGTGTCGCTTTTCTGGGCGTAAACGCTCTTCCATTCGTCCATCAGTTCGGTGCGGCCCTCGTAGACCAGACCTTCGATGTCGTGGACCCAGATATTTTCGCGCCTGGCGCCCAGCGTGACGAGCAGATTAAGGCAGGCAAGGGCGGCAGCACCTGCGCCGGAGGCGACGATCTTGACCTCGTCGATTTTCTTGTTCGCCAGTTCGAGGCCATTGAGGATCGCCGCGGCGACGATGATGGCAGTGCCGTGCTGGTCATCGTGGAAAACCGGGATCTTCATGGTCTCGCGAAGGCGGCGCTCGATCTCGAAACATTCCGGCGCCTTGATATCCTCGAGATTAATGCCGCCGAAGGTCGGCTCGAGCGAAGCGACGGTCGAGACCATATGATCAACGCTCGATGCCTCGACTTCGATGTCGAAGACGTCAATGTTGGCGAATTTCTTAAAGAGGACGGCCTTGCCTTCCATGACAGGCTTTGAGGCGAGTGGGCCGATATTGCCGAGCCCGAGAACGGCGGTGCCGTTGGATATGACCGCTACGAGATTGGCGCGCGACGTGTAGTCGGCGGCCGTCTCCGGATTGTCGCGGATTGCGAGACAGGGTGCTGCAACACCGGGGGAATAAGCCAATGCCAGGTCGCGCTGGTTGCCGAGCGGCTTGATCGCTTGAATCTCGAGCTTGCCCGGACGCGGATAGCGATGGAAATAGAGCGCCTGCTCATCGAGGCTTCCACCTACCAAATTCTTTTCCGTCTTGGACTTTTCGTGATGATCCATCATCGCCTCCGGGCTGCCGCATGCTGTCTTGAAGTGTTTTCAATACATCAATCGGCATGGCGGAACAGTCGGAATTTCCATCTAAATGCGAAAACAACGCGAATCTCTCCTGGCATCCGCGCAGGTCGACAGGAGCCGGGAAAATCAACCGGGAAAGCGGCGTGTCATCTTCCTGAAACACGACTCTGGTTTTGGAGAGGCAGGTGAACGATGGGACACGAGCAGGATGCTTGTGAGGGACAACATGGATACGCGGCACTTCCGTACGCTTTTCATTTCCGATGTGCATCTCGGCTCCAAGGCCGCGAAGGTGGACTTCCTGTTGGATTTTCTCAAGCATCACGACGCGGACACGATCTTTCTTGTCGGCGATATCGTCGATGGTTGGCGGCTGAAGCGAAGCTGGTACTGGCCGCAGGATTGCAACGACGTTGTGCAGAAGCTGCTGCGCAAAGCGCGCAAAGGCACGCGGGTTATCTATATCCCGGGCAATCACGACGAATTCCTCCGTGACTTTCCAGGCACCCATTTCGGCGGCATCGAGGTTGCCGAGCGGATGATGCACGAAACGGCCGACGGCAAGAAATACCTGGTCCTGCATGGCGACGAGTTCGACGTCGTCGTCCGCAATGCGCGCCTTCTCGCCTATCTCGGCGACTGGGCTTACGACATGGCGATCATGATCAACATCGGCCTGGCAGCGATCCGCCGCAAGATGGGTATGCCCTACTGGTCGTTTTCGGCGTGGGCCAAGCTGCAGGTCAAGCACGCTGTCAATTTCATAGGCGAGTTCCAGCGCGTCGTCGCCGACGAAGCCCGCAAGCATGGCGCAGACGGGGTGATCTGCGGTCACATCCATCATGCCGTGATGGAGGACATGGATGGCATCCGCTATATCAATACTGGCGACTGGGTCGAAAGCTGCACGGCGATTGCCGAACATCAGGATGGCACCTTCGAATTGATCGAGTGGCGTTCAATGAGCGGAATACAGCCAATCCCGATGGCTATCGGTCACCGCGAAAAGGAAGTCGCGCCGCAGGCTGCCTAGTCGCGGCCTTTGCTCCCGCAATTCACAGTATGAATTTAGCCCGTTGTGTCTTTGCGACAGGCCCTATTTATTTTCTAAAACGTTTTCGATGGGCAAGTTCTTGCCATAGTCGCCCTTAGGTTGACGTGCTAGGCAGCGTTCAGTTTCCTGCAGGTCCATCATGATTCCCGCTCAAAATCCTCCGGCAAGTGAGGGCGCGCCACCGCGCTTTCGGCTTCTCAGTGCCTTGTCTTACTGTGCGCCTTTGCTTGTTAATGGCGTTGCCTTGCCGTTCTTCCCGATGTGGCTCGCGCTGCACGAGTTCAACGATCATCAGATCGGCGTCATCCTGGCAGTGCCGATGGTCGTACGCGTGCTCGTTGCACCTATTGTCGCCATGTATGCCGACCGCATGAAGGAGCGGGCGGATGTATTGCTGTTTTCCGGAAGCCTGTCGCTGCTGACGGCGATTGCGCTTTACTGGACAAATACGTTCTGGCCAGTGCTGATCGTCTATACCATCCAGGGCGCGACTTTTGCCTGTTACGTCCCGGTCGTGGAATCGATCGTGATCTCGGGTGTAAGGCGCTGGGGGCTGGACTACGGGTCGATGCGGGTTTGGGGCTCGATCGCGTTTATTGTGTCCACCCTGATTGGCGGGCAGTTGATCGGGCATTGGGGCGGAGAGATGGTGCTGCCCGTGATGACCTTTGGTTTCGTCACGACAGTGGTCATGGCGATCTATTGTCCGCGGATTGGTCCGACACGCAGACGTGGCACGCCTGTCGATATTTCGGCGGCGACCGGGAGTTCGTTGCGTCAACCGCATCTGCTGGCCTTGCTGATCGGAGTCGCCATCCAGCAATCGAGCCACGCGGTTCTGCAGGCTTTTGCGTCGCTCTACTGGCGTGAACTCGGTTTTTCCGGCACGCAGATCGCTGTGCTGTGGAGCGCCGGCGTCGCGGCCGAGGTGACTGTGTTCTTTCTCTCGCGCCGGCTGAACCGTCGGTTCAGCGCCTGGACCTTGATTCGCTTCGGTGCGGCCGTCAGTGTCTGCCGCTGGATACTGTTCCCGATGCACTGGGGCTTCTGGGGCTTCTTTCTGCTCCAGTGCATGCATTCCTGCACTTATGCGTTCGTGCATACCGGCGTGCAACGCCGGATCGTTGCCACCGTCCAGGAGACCCAGGAATCGTCGGCCCAGGGCGCCTATTTCTTCTACAACGGCATGTTCCTGGGGCTGATGACAATTGCCTCCGGCTACCTCTACGCCTGGCTCGGCCTCGCCAGCTATTACGTCATGGCAGTGGTCGCCCTAACGGGCCTCGGTCTTGTTATCGCGGCTTATTATCTTCAGCCCCAGAGGGTGATCTCCGGCGGCCAGACGAGCGAGGCCGTGTAGCGCAAACCCGGGTCGCGGTCTCGAGCGAGAAGCAGCGGCCCGTCAAGGTCAACGAACTCAGCATCCTGCGCCAGCAGCACGGCAGGCGCCATTGCCAGTGACGTGCCGACCATGCAGCCGACCATGATTTGGAAATCAAGGCGTTGCGCCTCCTTTTTCATGGCCAGCGCCTCTGTCAGTCCGCCGGTTTTGTCGAGCTTGATATTGATCGCGTCGTAGCGGTCGCGAAGGCTCGCAAGATCGCCGGTGTGGTGGACGCTCTCATCCGCGCAGACGAGGACCGGCCGGCGAATCTCTGCAAGAAGTTCGTCCTTGCCTGCCGGCAGCGGTTGTTCGACCAAAGCGATACCCGCTTCGGCAGCAATGCGTAAATGGTGCTCCAGCGTGTCTTCCGGCCAGCCTTCATTGGCGTCGAGGATAATAGCCGCATCCGGCGCAGCGGCGCGAACAGCGCGGATTCGGCTTTCGTCGTCACCAGTGCCGACCTTGACTTTCAAGAGCGCGCGCCCGGCATTTGCGCGCGCCTGGTCCGCCATCACGTCGGGCTCGCCGAGGGAGATCGTGAAGGCGGTCGTCAGCGATTGGGGCTTGATCAGGCCGAGGCTCTTGGCGACCGTGTTGCCCGAACTCTTGGCCTCAAGGTCCCAGAGGGCGCAGTCCACTGCATTGCGTGCGGCTCCTGGCGGCATGGCGCGCTGTAGCTCCAGGCGCGTCAGGCCACCCTCGATCAACGGCCTTGCCGCTTCGATCTGTGCGGCAACACTCTCCATCGTCTCGCCGTAACGGCGATAGGGAACGCATTCGCCCCGGCCGGCGATCGGGTGCTCCCGGATTGTGCAGAGGATCACGTCTGCTGACGTCTTGGCGCCGCGCGAGATCGTAAACGTGCCTGAAATGGGGAAGGATTCCGTCTGAATTTCAAGTGACCGTGGCATATTTGCAATCCTGCGCGCATGGAAATTTGGTGTGGCTTGGGTATATTGATCCGAAGCGGCGAACCGTTAGTTCGCGAGTCGGCAATGTCGCCGTAAGCCTTGAAAGACACAAGCGTTTTGAAGTCCGAAACCCGTAACGCCGCGTCACTGCATGTGGACGACCAAACCCATGGATCGGGCCAGCTCGTTCATATCGAGGGGAACTGGCGGAGCGCGAACCTGCATCTCGTGTTGCGTGACTTCGAGAAGCTTACCGCCGCTCGATCTGGCGAAGTGACCCTCGATCTGTCGGGCGTGACCGATATCGACACGGCGGGTGTCTGGCTGCTCTGCCGGCTGAAGAAGCAAGTTGAGGGTGCGGGCGGTACCGTGCGCTTCGAAGGCAGCAACGAACATATCGACGAAATGATCGCGGAGTTTTCCGAAGAGCCGCCGCAGCTCGACCAGGAGCCGCAACGACGTCCAGGCTTGGCGGAACGAATCTTCGCGCCGATCGGCAAGATCACCTTCGATATCTGGAACAATCTCGCGGCCGCGATGTACATTCTCGGCTCCGCTGTCCGCGGCGCCCAAATGAAATTCGGGCGGGGTAGCGGCGTTTCGCCAGCGTCGATCGTCAACCAGATCGACCATATGGGCGTACGCGCGGTGCCGATCATATTGCTGATGTCGTTCCTGATCGGCGCGATCATCGCACAGCAGGGCGCCTTTCAGCTCCGCTACTTCGGCGCCGAAGTCTTCGTCGTCGATCTGGTTGGCATTCTGCAGCTTCGCGAAATCGGCGTGCTTCTGACGGCAATCATGATCGCCGGCCGTTCCGGTAGCGCCATTACCGCCGAAATCGGCTCGATGAAGATGCGCGAGGAGGTTGATGCGCTGAAGGTGATGGGGCTCAATCCCGTCGGCGTTCTCATTTTTCCGCGACTGGTTGCCCTGACTGTGGCGTTGCCGCTGCTGACCGTGATTGCGAACTTTGCTTCGCTCGCCGGTGCAGCCGTCGTCGCCTGGGCGTACTCCGGCATCACCTTCGCGAACTTCATCTCGCGCCTGCATGAAGCGATTACGCTGTCGACGGTCCTGTCCGGGATGATCAAGGCGCCGTTCATGGCGCTGGTTATCGGTATCGTCGCGGCGGTTGAAGGCTTAAAAGTAGGCGGCAGCGCCGAGTCGCTTGGACAGCACGTGACCGCTGCGGTCGTGAAGGCGATTTTCGTCGTTATCCTCATGGACGGGCTTTTTGCCATGTTCTATGCGGCCATCAATTTCTAAGGATTGTACGTGGACGGACAGCCTACACAGACCGGGAACAATGAAGGACGGGATGTCGTGCTGTCGGCGCGCGGCGTGACGGTCGCTTTCGGGTCCAAGGTCGTTCTCGACAATCTGAACCTCGATATCTATCGCGGCGAAATTCTTGGCTTTGTCGGCGCCTCGGGGACGGGCAAGTCGGTGCTGATGCGGACCGTGCTTCGGCTGCTGCCGCGCCGCTCGGGAAACATCAAGATTCTCGGCCAGGATTTCGACGAGCTCGACGAGCCGCAGCGCAATGCACTCGATATGCGGCTCGGCGTGCTCTTTCAGCAGGGAGCATTGTTTTCGTCGTTGACCGTGAAGGAGAACATCCAGGTGCCGATGCGCGAGTATCTGGACCTGCCGCAGTCGCTGATGGACGAACTGGCAAAATTGAAGATTCGACTGGTTGGGCTCGCGGCGGATGCTGCCGACAAATACCCGTCGGAGCTTTCGGGCGGCATGATTAAACGTGCGGCGCTTGCGCGCGCCTTGGCGCTCGACCCCGAACTGGTGTTCCTCGACGAGCCCACGTCAGGGCTCGACCCGATCGGTGCCGCGGAATTCGACGAGCTTATAGCGAGACTTAGGGACACGCTCGGGCTGACCGTCTACATGGTCACCCACGATCTCGACAGTCTCTTCTCGGTCTGTGATCGCATTGCTGTGCTTGGCAAGAAGCGGGTACTGGTCGAGGGAACGATCGACGACATGCTGGCCTACGACGATCCGTGGGTTCAGGCCTATTTCAAGGGCAAGCGGGCGCGTTCGATCGTGCCGCAGAGTGGCCACGCCGGCGAGAACAGCCTGGCGCAAGATAGCCGCGGGAAGTGAGCGGATACGATGGAAACAAAAGCGAACTACACGATTGTCGGCTTCTTCACGGTGCTCGTTATCGCAGCGGCGTTCGGTTTCGTGTATTGGATGGCCGAATACGGGCGTGGCGGTCCGACGGCGGAGCTGATCGTCCGCATTCCGGGCTCCGCGAACGGTTTGAGCGTCGGCTCGCCGGTGCGGTTCAACGGCATTCAGGTCGGCTCGGTCAAGTCGCTATCGATCGACGCCGATGATCCGAGCTTCTCACTCGCCTTCACCGAGGTGCGAGTCGACGCGCCGATCTATCCATCGACAAAAGCCATCCTGGAAATCCAGGGCTTGACGGGTGCGGCCTATATCGAACTCTCGGGCGGCAAGATCGGCGAAAAAAACATCCTTCAGCAATCGATCGATAGCGGCAAGCGAGCGGTGATCGTGGCGGATCAATCGAGTGTCACGAATCTGCTGGCGACAGCGGATAAGATTCTGGACCGCGCCAACGATGCCATCGGGCAGGTTCAGGGGTTTGTGAAAGACGCGCGCGGACCACTGACCAAAACGCTGCAGAACGCCGAGACGTTCTCCGACGCCTTGGCCAAGAACTCCGGCAACATCGACTCGTTCCTGCAAAGTGTCGGGCAGCTCTCCGATACCATTCGCAAGGTTTCTGGTCGCGTCGACTCGACGCTTGAGGCAATCGAGGCACTTGTGAAGGCCGTCGACGCGAAGAAGATCGATACCATTCTCAGCAATGCCGAGAAAGTTAGCCGCGACGTCGCGGATGCATCTGGCAACTTCAAGGGAGCGATCCAGAAGTTCCAGGAGACAGCAACGACCTACAACGACCTCGGCAAGAAGGCACAGGCGACACTCGACCGGGTGGATACGCTTGTAGCACAGATCGATCCGGCCAAGGTCAAAGGGTCCGTCGACGACATCTCGCAGGCGACCAAGGATGCGCGCACCGCTGTCGCCTCGATCAAGGACGTCGCGAACACGGTTGCTGCGCGACAGAAGGACATCGATCAGACAATCCAGAACGTGTCGCAAATGGCGAACAAGCTGAACTCGGCGTCCACGCGCGTCGACGGCATTCTAGTCAAGCTGGATGCGCTGCTCGGGACCGACAACACGCAGTCGCTTTTTGCGCAAGCGCGTGACACGCTTACCTCCTTCAAGAAGGTGGCCGACAACCTCAATTCTCGCATTGGCCCGATCGCCGACAATCTGCAGAAATTTTCCAGCGGTGGACTGCGAGATATGCAGTCGCTGATCAACGACACACGCTCCACCGTACAAAACCTTAGCAATGCGATCAGTGACTTCGACCGCAATCCGCAGCGGCTGATCTTCGGCGGCGATACTGTAAAGCAATATGACGGCCGGACGCGGCGTTAAAAGGGACATTAGGGGAGCGCATATGGCCGTATCGGATCTGGTTCAGCGTCGTTCGTGGCTATCGACAACCGCGATCGCGCTGCCGCTATTGGCAGGCCTTGCCGGCTGCGGAACCTCTGCAAAGAACGACACCTACGATCTATCCGGTTCGGTGACCGGCAGTGGACCAGCGGCGAAAGGCCGGCAAATCCTGGTGCAGCAGCCGACTGCACTGAAGGCGATCGACAGCGAGCAGATCGTCGTTCGGGTCGCTCCCTCGCAAATACAGTATCTTTCCAAGGCGCAATGGGGCGACAAGCTGCCGCGCATTGTTCAAGCGAAGCTGGTCGAGGCCTATGAGAACTCGGGCAAGGTCGGTGGCGTCGGTGTACCGGGCCAGGGGCTGGCTATCGACTACCAGCTCGTGACGGATATCCGGTCCTTTGAGATCGACACCACCAGTGGCAGCCGCGCGGTTGTCGAGATCTCAGCGAAGATATTGAATGATCGCAACGGTACCGTACGCACTCAGAAGGTGTTCAGACAGGTCGTGCCTGCCGGTGGCTCCAACGATGGCCTGGTGAAGGGCCTTGATGGTGCATTCTCGGCCGTAGCCGCTGAGATCGTCGCGTGGACGCTGCAGTCGATCTGATTCTTGCGTGGGCGCGGACGGCAAGCGCCGCAGGCCCATGGAGGCGTAGCCGCGACAAATAGACGGACGTGTGCGGCTTGGCCTGAAGTCTAAAGAAGGTCTTAGCCGAATCTTTGCAAGGGCAACTTCCGGAAATGCAAATGGCCGCCGAAAGGCGGCCATTTTTGATTTCCGAGCGCTTACTTCAGCCGTCCGGCTGCGTGGGCGAGCATCGTATAGACCTTGCCGGTGTCCGAGGTCAGATAGGACTGCGTGATCGTCTTGTCGCGATCGCCACGGGAGACATCGGCAAGCAGCTTCTCGAAGTCAGCGATATAGCGATCGACGGCGGTGCGGAATTCCGGCTCGCGATCGTACTTGCGCTTGATCTCGTCGAAGGTCTGCTGGCCCTTGAGCGTATAAAGCCGGCGGGTGAATACATCACGCTCGCCACGCTGATAGCGACGCCACAGATCGACCGATGCGTCATGATCGATCGCGCGGGCGATATCCACGGAAAGCGAATTCAAGGATTCGACGACGTGGCGTGGGTTGCGGCTGTCGGACGTGCGGGCCGGCGCCGGAGCGGGTGTCTCTGCGCGCGGTGCCGGTTGCCGCGCTGGAGCCTCCTCGGCGGCCTCTTCACGCGAGGCTCCGCGCAGGAGGTCGCTGATCCAGCCGCCGGTTGCCGGGGAGGCCGGAGCCGGTGCGGCCACAGGTGCCCGCTGCGGTGTTGTAGTGGCAGGCGCCGGCGGTGTCAGCGAGCCGCGTAGACCGAAGTTTTCGATCGGCGAGGGTGTCACGGCAGGAGTCGGAGCCGGGACCGCCGGAGGAGCCGGTTGGGGTGCCTGCTGGGCAACAGCGGGCTGGGCCGGACGCGGGGCAGGCTGAGGTTGCGGCTGCGGAATGGCACGCGGCGCAGGCTCGGAAATCTCCAGTTGCTGGGTCGAACGACCAACGATGTGGGAGATATCCTGCAGCGCCTTGATCTGCTCGGCCACGGCTCGGCGCATTGCGGCGGCGCTCTCCTTGGCTTCCTCGGGAAGGTCGAATGCACCGCGCTTCAACTCGCTGCGGGTCATATCGAGTTCCTTGCGGATATCGCCGGCGGAGCGGCGAATTTCCTCGGTAGCACCGGAGAAGCGGGCCACAGCCTCGTCGACTGCTTCGCGAAGCGATTCGCGCATCTGCTGGGCCGCACCGTCGGACTGGCGACCGGCTTCGCCAAGCATCCGCTCGACTTCCGAGAGCGATGCCGTCAGGCCACCGCGCAGGCGGTTGGAAAGCTCGCCGGAGCGGCGCTCGGCGTTGCCGAATGCGCCATCGATCGTTGCGTTGGCTTCCTCTCCGGCCTTTTCGAGGGCTGCGCGCATGGTCGCGGCTGCTTCCTCCGCACGCTTTTCGGTTTCAGAGAGAACGCGGCCTATGTCGGAGAACGAAGACTGCACGCTTTCACGCAGCGTCCCGCTGACCTGGTTGGAGCGCTGCTCGGCGCGGTCAAAGGCGGATTCGACCATGCCACCCAGAGAGCGCATCGTCTTTTCGATTTCCTCCGAGCGCTGGACGAGACCAACAGAAAGGTTCTGCAGCGCGGTTTCGCGATCCTCGAGGGTCGAGACGAGATTCGATTGAGCCGCCGCAAGCAGCCCGGATGCCTGGCTGAGGACCTTCGAATGCTCGTCGAAGCGACCGATGATCCCACCGACCTGGGCAAGCGTCTGGCCGGAGATATCGGAGAGACGATCGACCTTGCCCTCGAGCAGACGCGTCGATGCGGACACCATCTCAGCGGCCTTCGATGCGGACTCGGTGAAGCGCGAGGTCGTATCGCCGAGGCGGCCATCGACCGCGGCCAGATTCTCGGTCGCACGGCTCATCATCTGGCCCATGGCGGAACTGTTGTCCGACAGGCGCTCGATCAGCTGGTTGACGTTGGTAAGCAGGCTGCTTTCCATCGCATCGACGGCGGAAGACGCACTCTCGGTGCGTGCGGCAATCGCGTTGATCAAGGCTTCGTTTTCGCTGCGAAGGCGCTCGGTGCTCCGTTCGGTTGCCGCAGTGATGCGAGCGGCGGCGTCCTTGCCAGCCTCAGCGTAACGGTCGATCAGTGGGCGTGCGGTCTCGTCGAGGATGCGCGACAGCTCGGTGGAGCGGCCGGCAAGCATCGAGTTGAGTTCGCGCGTGCGGTCGTCCAGTGTCGTGCGGATGGCGCTGCCGCGTGCATCGAGCGCCTTTTCGACGTCCGTCAACGTCGAGTCGATTTCGCGTGTGCGATCTTCCAGGCTTGAGCGGATCGCGTTCCCACGCGCTTCCAGGGCGCGTTCCACTTCAGCCATAGTCGAGGCGATTCCCTCGCTTGCGTCGGAAATCGTCGTACGGATCCCGGCGCCATGGTTTTCGAAGGTCGCTTGTGCGTCGCCGAGAGCGCGGGAAATGGCACCAACCTGGCCACTGACCAAGGTCTCGGCTTCCGCGACTTTCTTGATGATTGCGTTGCCAGCTTCCGAGAAGGTTTGAGCGACGGCCGCTGCCTGGCCGGCGAGGCGGTTCTGGGCTTCCGAGACCCGACCGACGATCTGTTCGGAGCGTTCCTCGATTGCGCGGCTGAACTCGTTGCTTTTGCCTTCAAGGCTTTCGGCAAACTGCTGCCCCGTGCGGCCGAGGTTTTCGGCGGCGCGGGCGGCTTCGTCATCCATTCCCTGTGTCGTTTCAGCGACCGCGCTGCGCAGCGACGCAGCAAGGCCGGCGGCCTTGCCTTCAATTGTGCGGTTGACCGCATCCAGGCCGACCGTCAGGGCTCGGTCCATGGTCGACAGGCGTTCTTCGATGCGCGCACTGCCACGTTCCATTGCCTCGCCGATGCTTGCCGCGCGGCTGTCTATGCCGGAGGTCAGATTGGCCGTGCGGCTGTCGATTTCCGTCGTGAGGTTGGCGGTGCGGCCATCAAGCGTTTCGGCAAACTTTGCGGCGCTGTCGTTGAGCGCCGCCGCAATCCGGTCGGTTGCTTCTTCGCCAAGCGTTCCGAGGCGGGAGATACCGTCGGACAATGTGTCGGACAGGCGACCGCCAGCAGCATCGACCTGCTCGGCGACACCGCCGACGCCGTCACGAATGCGATTCTCGAGAGCGGCAAGGCCGGCTTCGACACGAGAGCCCGTTTCCGCAAAGCGGCCGGTCATGCCCTCGATGGACTGGTCGAGCTGCGAAGAGAAGGTTTCCGCCGACCGCGAGATCTCGCTAGCGGACTCCTGGAACCGACCGGCAATGTGGCCCGTGCTGTCGCGCAGCCGATCTTCGAGCGCCCGGGCGCTGTTGTCGATCGTCTGGCGAAGCGAGACCTCATGGTCTTCCAGCGACATTTCCAGCATGCCGACACTGGTCGCGATCGATGCGCCAATCGTCGTCGCCTGATCGGAGAGCGTGTCACTGATGCGGCTGTGCGCATCGCTGAGCGCCAGATTGATCGCCTGCTCGCGATCAGCGAGCGTCGAACGAATGCGCTCATGGGCCGATTCCAAGCCCCCTTCAATGCGCGTCGCGGCATTGCCGGTCAGAGCCTCGAAGCGATCGTGGGCGGCGGCAAGGCCTCCTTCGATCCGGGATGCGGCGCTGCCGTGCAGTGTCTCTAGTCGCTGATGCGCATCGCTCAAGCTGTATTCGATGCGGCTGGCGGCGCTGCCGGTGAGTTGCTCGATACGGTCTCCGCCGGTCGAAAGCGTGCCGGCCAGCGTCGCTGCGTGATCGCTCAGCGAACGCTCGAGGCGTTCCTGGCTCTCGGTGTAAGCGCTCCGAATTGCGTCGGACTTGTCCACGAGGGCGCCGGCAACGCGAGATTCTGCGCCAGCCACTGTGTCGAGCAACGCATTGGTGCGCGCTTCCAGCGCGTCGTCAAAGCGGCTCTGGCTTTCGCTGAAGGAGATCGCGAGCGCCATGGCCTTCTCGTCGAGCGTATCGGAAAGACGGTCCTGAACCGTGGCAATCGAATTGGCGATGGTATCGACGCGCCGCCCAAGCGCGTCCTCGATGCGGCTGTGACCCTCGTTCAATGATACGGCGAGCGCCATGACGCGATCATCGAGCGCTTCGGTGATCCGGTCATGACCGCCGGTGAGTGAATGGCTGATCGCGTCAGCATGATGACCGAGCGTGTCTTCGAGACGGGTCTGGCTCTCGTTCAGGGAAATGGCGAGCGCCATTGCCCTATCGTCGAGAGCTTCCGTGAGCTTCTCGTGGCCGCCGGCGATCTGGTTGGAGATCGTTTCGACATGGTGACCGAGCGCGTCGGCAAGGCGGGATTGTCCCTCGTTGAGGGAGATGGCGAGCGCCATCGCCTTGTCATCCAGAACGTCGCTGAGCTTCTCGTGGCTGCCGGTGAGCTGGTTTGCGACCTTCTCGACATGGTGGCTGAGCGTGTCGGCGAGGCGGGACTGCCCCTCGTTCAACGAGATGGCGAGCGACATCGCCTTGTCGTCAAGGACTTCGCTGAGTTTGTCATGGCCGCCTGCGAGCTGGTTTGCGACGGTCTCAATATGGTGACTAAGTGTATCGGCGAGGCGGGATTGGCCCTCATTGAGCGAAATGGCGAGCGTCATCGCCTTTTCATCAAGAGTGTCGGCGAACCGTTCGTGGCCGCTGGCCATCGAAGCCGCGATCGAGTCGGCACGCTTGGCGATCGTATCCTCGAAGCGGTTCTGGCTTTCGTCGAGCGAGATCGCGAGTGTCATCGCCTTGTCGTCGAGCGTTTCGGCAAGGCGCTCATGGCTGCCGGCGACGGCGTTGATGATTGCTTCGGAACGGCTTGCAAGGGTGCTCTCGAATCGTTCCTGGCTGTCGGCGAGGGCTGTCGTCAGCGCGCCACCGCGATTGGCCATGACGCCGTCGATCCGTTCGTGCGCCGAGTCGAGCGCCTGCGTAATATCAGCGGCGCGCCTCGAGATCATCGTGTTCAGATCGTCGGCACGGCCAAACGCCGAAGTGATCTGCTCGGTACCGGCGGATACCGCGGAACTCAGGTCGGAGGTCGTGGACAGCAGCGTGTCGCGGAACTCCGTCGCCCGCGCCGAGAGGTTGTTGTGAAGTTCCGACGTGCCGGATGCCAGCGCCAGCGAGATTTCGGAGGTTGCGTGGCTTAACGCCGACGTCATACCCGTCGTGTGGGTATGGATCGCTTCGGTAACCTCGGAAACCTTGCCTGCCAGCGAGCTTTCCATGACTTCCTGGCTGGTCGCGAGGGCCGTTGCCAGTGCGAAGGACTGGTCGGTCAGCGATGCGCCAAGCCGGTCGATGCTCGAGCTCAGAATGCCGTTCAGGGACTCCGAGCCACCGGTCATAGTCTCGTTGATGCGATTCAGGCTCTCCATGAGCTTCGTATCGAGCGAGCCGGCCCGCTTGTCGAAGGCGTTGGCGAATTCAGCAACGCGTTCATCGAACGAGGTCGACAGCTGCGCGACCGTCGCCTGCAGTCTCTCGTCGAAGAAGCCGGAGCGCAGGTCGAGATCCATGATAGTGTCGTCGACACTGGATTGCAGGCTTTGGCGGAAGCTCGAACCCTTCTCGTCGAGAGCACTGTTCAGCTTGGAGAGGACGTCATCAAGCGTGGTGCTGATCGTGCGTTCGCCGCCCGTCAGGCTCTCATTGATCTCGCGGGTGCGGGCAATCAGGATCTCGTTCAGCTGACGGGCACGGTCGTTCAACGCCGCGTTCAGCTTTTCGGCGTTGCTGTCCATCGTGGACGCACGCGTTTCGAACTGACGAAGGATCTGATCTCCGTGTTCGCTCAGGCTCGACGTGAGAGAGTCCAACCGTGTGTCGAATTCGTTGGTGAGCGCGAAGCCGGAGGAGGTCAGCGTTTGCAGCAGCGAATCCGTCTTAGCCGCGAGCAGCGTGCCCAGCGACTGGATCGCCGACTCCGATTTTTCAGTGATCGCCGCGGCGCGGGTGTCGATCATCGACGCGAAGGCTTCGCCGGAGGTTGCGAGGCGTACCGCGATTTCCTCTGTCGCAAGCGACAGGTCTTCCTTGAGCTGATCGTGGACGCCTGAGATCGACGTACGAATGCGCTCGGCGTGGTTGACGATCGCTTCGCGCTCCGAGCCAAGCTCGTGTACGAGGCCGCGCACGCGCAACTCGTTGTCGGCGTAGCTGCGCTCGAGCGCGTTGACCTCGGAGTGGACGAGGGTTTCCAGTTCGGACGCACGGGCAATGGTGCGCTCGATGCCCTCGTTCATTGCCGAGACTTCGCGGCGAACCGCCTGGCCGACCGTCATGATGCGTTCGGAGGCAACGGTCTCAGGCTCCGAGAGGCGGAGCGCAACTTCGGCCATGGAGCGTGCGGCATTGCGCATGTCCTGGGCGCGGGCCATCATGACCGCGAAGGCATAAAACAACAGCACCGGCACGATAATGCCGATAAAGCCGGCGATGACGCCGGGCAGTCCCAAAAGATCGGCGATCGATCGGATCTGCCAGATCTGCGGCGAATAGAGCAGGGCCATCAGGCCGAGTCCGCCGACGATCCACAAAAGCGACACGAGGGTTGCATTGCGCATAGCCGATCGGCTGGAGCCGTTCTCGAGGGACTTCAGAAGCGAAGCCGGCGATATGCGGTTGGCGTCGTTGGCGGCGAAGGATGGAGCGCGTGACGGCTGTTCGGGCTGGCGAGGCGTGCTAGCAGCGCGGGCGCGCTTGGCATCGGTCTGGTTCTGCTGATTGCGGGCACTTGGTGTTTCGGACAATTTGGCCTCCGGGGCGTCGGTCTTGCCGTTGCGAGACAGCGTATCGTCTTCTCCGAAGTCGATCTGGAGCGCTTCGTCCAATGCCTTGAACGCCTTGTCCTCGATCGACTCGTTGTACTTGTTGTTCGCCATTTACGTTACGCCTCGTTACATCCCAGCCGGTTCAACAACGCATCCGGGCTTCCCGCCGAGCCCGAACAAAACCTTAGCCTCTGAGCCCGCCCGTCCACGCTGCCGAGGACGGATAAGCATATCATTTCAGAGTGGATAGCTGCTTTTTCATACAGACGGTATCAAAACATTACCATTATCCACTTGGCGAGCAAAGGCAGGGACCGGAGAGCTCGCCCAGTAGTATCGTAGTGACACATCCGGGACTGCTAGACAATTAACGCAACCAGTCAAATCCCCCGATATTAAGGTCTTGTTAACACCATTTAACAAACGTGCGCACTTAAAAACCAAAGGGTTAACGAGGTTTAGTCGATGTTAACCATATCCTGAGAAATCCGCCCCGAATGTGCCGGAATTTAACGCGATGCCCACATGGCGCCCGCACGATCATCTAACAGCGGGGCTAGACGACCGGAGAATTGGCACATGGCAGCAGTCAGTATTGCGTTTGCGGCACCCGACAATTGCAAGGGTCCACGCCCATCGCAGGAGCGTCCCGTGGATCTTGTGCATTTGGCAAACCAGACAATGGGCGACAAGAGCCTGGAAATCGAAGTTCTGCAGATGTTTGCGCGGCAGGCGCGCGCTTGCCTGCACGAAATATCTTCCGGCGACATCAAGACGATTGAAGCTGCGGCGCATCGCCTGAAGGGCGCTGCCAGCGCGGTCGGCGCGTTCCGCGTTCATGCGGCCGCTGAGGCGCTCGAGGGCAATTGCGGCGACGCTGCAACGATGGCGGCGGTTGGCATTGCGGTGATTGAGGCCGAGAATTTCATTCTCAAGCTTTGCCGTTAAGCGACGCAAGTCGGCCGCAGAAATCGGCCCGCTGATCCATTTCGGAGCAGCGGGTCTTTTTGTGACCGTCAGCGTGACGCATTTTGACAAGCGCGTCGCTTCCCAATCTGTGATGAAGGGTATCAGCGGTCGATGTTGACTGCCTCGACGATTTGTTGGAAGAAAAAATCCAGACCCTCCCATTGACGACTACCGGAAATCACTATGCCCAAACTGACTATTGTCGCCTTCGACGGCACGCGCTTTGATCTTGATGTCGACCAGGGATCGACCGTTATGGAAAATGCCGTGCGCAATTCGGTGCCGGGCATCGAGGCCGAGTGTGGCGGCGCCTGTGCGTGCGCGACCTGTCACGTCTACGTCGACGACGAGTGGACGGAGCGCGTCGGTCCACCTGAGGCGATGGAAGAAGACATGCTCGATTTCGCGTTTGACGTGCGTCCGACGTCGCGCCTCTCCTGTCAGATCAGAATGAAGGCCGTCCTGGACGGACTCATCGTCCACGTGCCCGAGCGTCAGGCCTGATCGCCACTCCGCACAAAAAAAGCCTCGCTGGCCGTTAGACGAGCGAGGCGAGGTAGGCGCATTACCTACGGACGAGGGAGGATCGTCCGCGGCTTCGCAACGCGCCAGGAGAACCCAGGAGTGAAAGTTCGGGCTTACGAACCTGAACTTTCGAATGTCTGAATATTAGCGCGTTGTAGTTGATTTAGCTAGACCGAGAAATAACCAGTAAATCACTGGGGCGACTGCAGTTTCACACAAGTTTCGTTACGCGGCTAAACTTCTGTGATCGCCTTAAGCTTGAGAATCGGCTATCTTTCGCCGCCGGATGTTTTCATCCGATTGTTCAGAAGTCTTATCATCCGGTTCTGAAAATTGACGGCCTCGATTCGGTCGAATCGGGCCTGCAGCCTGTCGTGTTCGTCGATTCCGCGTGTCGAGACATCGGTGACCAGTTCCTGCATGCGTTCGCAAGTGGACTGTGGTGGAAGGGCGAGGATCTGCCTTTCCATGATGCGCGCCTGGTTTCGAGCAATCTCGGCATGCCGCTCCTCGTGCCGCCTGATGTCGCTCGACAGAGCGTCCCATATCATCGACAACTGCTTGCTCGCACCTCTGCGGTTGGTCCAGCGGGGAAGGATAATCTGTGTGTGGACCGTGACCTTGGCGCTGCCTACCCGGCATCGCCCTCCCGCCTGGACATAGGTGGCGTCGCCGCCAAAGCGAATCTTGGTGGCTCCCGGGTGACGAGCTGACGAACCGCTCGCGGTCGGTCCGTTGCTGCTCAGTTGCTGATCCAGTTGGTCGGCGGTTTTGCCCTTGATGGTGAAGTATGAGTAGCTTCGCGTCGCGATGACGGCAGCGGCAGCTGGACCGCAGGCGGCTATGGCCATGGAAAACCCGAGGAGGAGCGGCATATAACGCGGTACGAAAAGCATTCTGCAGATACTCATGTTGAAGTTTGCCGGAGCTTGGGGCATAGCCACGACCAGCGCAATATCGCTGGCGCTTTTTTCGATCGATAGGATGAATGCCGTTGACACAGCTTAGGAGCAGTTTCTGGCGCGTCGGGCATGGTCGTGAGGTCGAACTGGGCGCGCGTTCCGTGCTCATGGCGATCGTCAATGTGACACCGGATTCCTTTTCCGACGGCGGGCGATATGAGAGCGTCGAAGGGGCTGTCGCACATGCGCTCGAAGCTGCGAACCAGGGAGCTCACATCATCGATATCGGCGGGGAGTCGACACGCCCGGGCGCTGCCGCCGTTACTCCCTCTGAAGAGCAGGCGCGGGTGCTGCCGGTCATCGAGGCGCTGCGTGGTAAGACTGACGCGCTGATTTCGATCGATACGTATCGGGCCGAGACCGCGCGGCTTGCCGTCGGCGCCGGCGCGCACATCATCAACGACGTATTCGGGCTCCAGAAGGAGCCGGAAATCGGGAATATTGCTGCCGATACCGGTGCGGGGCTGTGCCTGATGCACACCGGTCGCGACCGGGACAAGCTTCCGGACGTGATTGCCGACCAGTTTGCTTTCCTGGAGCGCTCGCTCGAAATCGCTACCGCAGCTGGGGTACGTAAGGATCACGTCGTGCTGGATCCCGGCTTCGGCTTTGCGAAGGACACGCAGGAAAACATCGAGCTGATGGCCCGTTTCGGCGAACTGCACCGCTTGGGATTTCCGCTGCTTGCCGGAACCTCGCGCAAACGGTTTGTCGGCGCCGTCACCGGCAGGGAAGCCGCCGATCGAGACGTTGGGACGGCGGCGACGAGCGCGCTGCTGCGTCTGGCGGGAGCCAGCATTTTTCGCGTACACGATGTCGCAATCAACAGGGACGCTCTGGCCATCGCCGATGCTATGCTTGCGGCGCGCTGTAGCTTCGAGCAGGGAACCTTGGCATGAGCACCACCTACACCATCACGCTTCAGAACTGTGCCTTCTTTGCCCGGCATGGCGTTCACGACGAAGAGGAATTTCTCGGTCAGCGTTTCTTCGTGGATGCCGAACTCGACGTTGTCGCCGGCGATGCACTGCAGAGCGATTCGATCAACGATACCGTCAACTATGGGATCGCATTCACGGTGATCGAGGAGATTGTCACCGGCAAGCGTCGGTATCTGATCGAGGCGCTTGCGCTTGATATCGCCAAGGGGCTGTGTTCGACATTTCCGCAGATCAAGCGTGCAAAAATCACGGTCCGCAAGCCCAACGCGCCGGTGCCGGGCGTTCTTGATTTCGTTCAGGTGAGCGTCGAACACTTTGCCTGAGGCTACTTTCGATACCGCCACGCTCGGACTTGGCGGCAATCTCGGCGATCCCGTCCACGCCATGGCCCTCGCGCTGAGGGCACTTGACCAGAGGCGCGACTGTCACGTTGTCGCTGTCTCGCGGCTTTATCGCACCCCGCCGTGGGGAAAGACCGACCAGTCCTATTTTTTCAATGCTTGTGCCGCGGTCAAGACGACGCTTGGTCCCGAGGCGCTTCTCGATGTCTGCCTTGATATCGAGCGGGGCATGAAGCGCGAGCGCATCGAGCGCTGGGGGCCGCGGACGCTGGACATTGATATTCTGACCTACGGCGATGTGGCACAATCGGCGCCGCGGCTGGAGCTTCCGCATCCACGCATGACGGATCGTGGATTCGTGCTTATGCCGCTCGCTGATATTGCCCCGGATCTGCGGGTCAGCGGCGCGACCGTTCGTCAATGGCTGGCAAAGGCAGATGTGCAGGGGATCGAAATAGCTGACCAGACCGGCGAGTGGTGGCATACGGCCTGAAACAACAAAGCGGCGGAAAATCCGTCGCTTTGCAAAGACTTATCCTGACGCTCTATTCGACAGAGCCGACGGTGATTTCGTCGACCTGACGCGTCAACGTAAGGCCGATCACCGGGACCATTTGGCTTTCGACCTTCACCGATACGGTAACGTTCATTGTCTTGTCGTCGCGGACGCGGGCGATCATCGCGCCGTTGAGCTTGGAGCGGTTGAGACCGACAACCACAGTATCCGGCGTCACCGCACCCGAGACGACGTCAAGCCCCTTGCCCTCGGCGCCATCAAGGAACTTGCCCTTGTAGGAATTGCCGGACTGGGTGATCAGCGCCGTCATGGGTTGCTTGAAGACACCGACCCTGCAGCTCCCGTCGAGCTTGATCCCCGTGCCGCCGGCGCTTACCGGTTCGCCAACGAGGTTGCAGGTGAATTTCGTACCCTTGTACTTGCCAGCGACGATCTCGCCGGGACCTCGCCAGGTGCCGGCGATTGACTCGAAGAAGGCCTTATCCCGTGTTGCCGCCGTTGCGGACGGAGCCATGTCGGCGACCGGTGACAACGCCACGGCAGCGAGCCCGAAAAGAAGAAGAAACTTGCGCGAATACATGGATTTTCCCTAGCGACACCATCGCTTAACTGGTTCCAAGTTTTGCCGCAGAATGGTTAATGGTTGGTTTCTTGCGGGCCGAAAAGCGCTGAATTTCAGGGCGTCTCGCAGGTGCCGATCGTCCTGATCGGGACGCTACCCTGTTGAATTCGTAGCAAGTATTTTCCCACGCCGTTCAGCGCCTGGCAAGCGTTAGAAAACTGTCAATTCTCAAGAACTCTTGTCGCGCGACGTCATGGACGGCGTTAGATCGCCGATGAAGTCGCCGATTCCCGGACGCTTCAGCGCGTGGAAGGAAAGCGGACGGCAGAGATCCATCGCGGCGATCCCGATGCGGGCGGTCATAAGCCCGTTGATGACGCCTTCGCCGAGTCGCGCGGACAGTTTCGATGCCAGTCCGTGCCCAAGCACCTGCTGCACCAGACTATCGCCGACGGCGATCGAGCCGGTCACGGCAAGATGCGCCAGCACGTCCCGCATCAGTCGGATCATCCCCAGCGTCCCCGGTCGTCCACCATAGAGCTCCGCCATAGCTCGGACCAGCCGAGCGGCCTCATAAAGCACGTACAGCAGGTCGACGATCGCGCGCGGGCTGACGGCGGTGACGATAGAGACGCGCTTCGATGCGTTGACGATCAACGCGCGTGCCTGCCGATCGAGCGGCGCCAGAAGCTCCCGTTCGGCGAGAGCGATCAGCTGCGGTGCGTCGATAATATCGCCCTCTGCCGCCGTCAGTGTCGCTCTGCCCTTGGCAGTTTCAGGTTTGCTGGAAAGCAGGGTCTCGAGGCGCTTGACCAGTGCGCGTGCCTTCGCCGGCTTCGGCTCAACAATGGCGGCCTCGGCCTCCGTCTTGATTTCCTGCACGGCTGCTAACCGCATCAGGCCGGCTGTTTCACGGATAACGATGGCGATCACCGCCAAGAGGCCAATTCCGAGCGCAGCAAGCGCCGCATAGCCCAGCCAGTCGGCGCGACTGAAGAGATTGCGGATAAGGCTATCGGTCCAGAGGCCGAAAGCGAGCGAGAAAAGAATGCCGAACGCGGCAGCCGCGATTTTCCCAAACGACGCGCCGCGCCTGCGCGTGATTGCGACCGGAATTGGCGCGACATCCTTTTCGGGACTAAGGAATGGGTCATCCTCGTCGGCGGTCAGCACGACATCGTCGGTGAAGCTGCCGGGCCGCCGCGGGCGGTGTTTGGTCTCGATCGCTGGTCGAGCCGGTGTATCCTCTTCATAAGAAAAGGCGGCCGGCGCGCGAGGTGTGGGGCGTTCGGACGGTGGCTTGATCATGCGAGGCGATCTCCGAACAGAAATTGCATGGCACGGTCCAGGCGGATATGCGGAACCGAGAGCGTTATGCCGCCACCCGTTTCCTCAAGGTGGGGCGGACGGAAACGCACTACGCTCACATCGGGCAGGGAAACATCGCTGTCTCCCGATTCGATCCGCTCGAACAGGCTCTCGGGATCCGCGGGCAGGTCGCCGGGAAAGATCGCCGTCTTCTTTTGACCGTCAAAGCGCTCTCCGCCGATGGTTTCGCCCTCGATTGGTGTTCCAACGATGACCGGGAGGTCATGGCCGTCGCGTTTCACAGTGGCTTCGCGAGTGGCGCGGACCGATGCGAGCGCCATGACATCAATGCCCGCGCCGGCCATGCCAATCCGATGCACCGCGCGATCGACCAGGCGGCGGGTGAGGGCGTCAAGCCGATCATGGCTTTCGTGGTGCAGATGGTCGGCCTTCGTCGCCGCGACGAGAACGCGGTCGATCCGGCGGCCGAGCAATGAGGATAACCAGGAATTCGTGCCTGGGCGGAAGCAAGCCAGAACGTCCGTCAGGGCTCGTTCGAGGTCCTGTACCGCCTCCGGGCCACGGTTGATGGCCTGCAAGGCATCGACGAGCACGATCTGTCTATCGAGGCGGGCGAAGTGCTCGCGAAAAAAGGGCTTCACGACGACGGACTTATAGGCCTCATAGCGTCGCTCCATCATTGCCCAAATGGACCCCTTTTGGGGCTTAGCTTCCGGCGGAAGTGCGAGCGGTGCAAAGGTTAGGGCCGGCGAGCCATCGAGATCTCCCGGCAGCAGGAAGCGGCCCGGCGGAAGCGTCGAGAGCGAGCGTTCGTCGGCTTTGCAGGCCTTGAGATAATCAGAAAAGGCGGTGGCGAGGTCGCGCGCGCGCATCTCGTCGGCCGAAGCAGTGACGTCGGTGGCGTGAGTGAGCGCCAACCAAGCTTGCGAAAGCTCTGCGCGAATGCCGGCTTCCGCCAAGCCGATCGTCTCTTCGCTGAATGTCCGGTAGTCCTTTGCGAGCAGCGGCAGATCGAGGAGCCATTCGCCGGGATAGTCGACGATATCGATTGATAGTCTGCCTGGCGAGAACAGCCGGTTCCAGCCGCTTGCGCTCTGATAGTCCAACGTGATGCGCAGTTCGGAGATCGCCCGCGTCGAGTCCGGCCATACGCGATCCTTGACGAGGGAGCGAATGTGATCCTCGTACTGGAAGCGCGGCACTGCATCGTCCGGTTGCTGCTCAAGCCGCACCGCCGAAACACGACCGGACTGGACGGGTTCGAAGAGTGGCAGACGACCGCCGTGCAGAAGGTTGTGGACCAGAGATGAGATGAAGACCGTCTTGCCGGAACGCGACAAGCCGGTCACGCCGAGGCGCACGGTGGGATTGATCAGGCCCGACGCCCGGTCGGCAAAATTGTCCAGGGCAATGCGCGCGTCGTCGGAAAAGGAGGTCAGGCTGGGCGGCAAGGCGGAATTCCGGTGGATCGTGACAAGCCATATAGGGACCGCAGGTCGACGCGAAAAGACGTTCCGCGAAAAGACCTTAGTCGATCACAAAATCAACGAGACGCCAGCCTGGCAACCCGCCGTCATAGTCCAGAACCGCAAGGCCGGCCGTCGGAAAGCCGGTCGGCAGCGCCTGACAGAGCGCCTCGTGCCCAATCAACGCTTCGAGCGTCTGTTCCATCGTTGGGTTATGGCCGACAAGCATTACTGAATTGATGGTTTCTTGTGCGTCGATGATCTCAAGGTAGACCTCCGGCGAGGCATTGTAGAGGGCGTCGACAAACCGGAGGTCAAGCGTAGAGCCCATGGCCCGATGCACGGCATCAGCAGTGTCCCGGCAACGCGCAGCTGTGGAGCTCAGAAGCAGATCCGGCCTGTAGCCTTTGTCGGCAGCCTTGTCGGCGACGATCTCAGCGTCCGCATAGCCCTTGTCGTTCAGCGGGCGGTCGAAATCACGTTGTCCAGGTGCGGCCCAGGCAGCTTCGGCGTGCCGCAGCAGATAAATCCGGGAGGGCGGAGGCGTGATTGCAGCCATAGGAAAATCCACGTCGAAGGGACTTTTTCAGTAGCGGGTGAGCGGCCCGCGCGTCAACCGTGCCGGCAGGAGTCGCCGCTAAATCCAGGGTAGGAAAGTGTGGGGTTACCGGGAGCGAAACACGTGCTCGTCGGAATAGTGGTGAGAAAATAGTCTGTTAGCGTAAAAATATGACAGATTTAAAAAACTGTTTACCTAGCGTATTTGGCTTGAATCAACCGCAGTGCTCGCGATATACACCCGCCAGATGAGATGTTCTTCAGGAGAATCGCGTTGAGTGAGAAGATCGATCTTAGCAACTACGTACCCTCGGAAGAGGAAGAGTTCATGAACGGTAATCAGCGGGCTTATTTCAGAGCCAAGCTGGTGGCCTGGAAGAATGATATTCTCAGAGAGGCGCGCGAAACCCTCGACCACCTGGCAGAGGAAAGCGCAAACCATCCGGACCTTGCTGACAGGGCATCGTCTGAAACCGACCGGGCCATCGAACTTCGAGCCCGCGACCGCCAGAGAAAGCTGATTTCCAAGATCGACGCAGCACTGCAACGTATCGAAGACGGCACCTACGGCTATTGCGAGGAAACCGGCGAACCAATCGGCCTCAAGCGGCTTGACGCTCGACCGATTGCAACGCTCTCGATCGAAGCCCAGGAACGGCACGAGCGCCGGGAAAAGGTCTACCGGGACGAATAATCCCGAAATGCCGACAAGAAAAAGGGCACCACGGTTTCCGCGGTGCCCTTTTTTACTTGTGCGTCGATCGACTATTTGTCGCGATTGACGCTCATTTCACCGAAGATGCGTGCGACTTCGTTTTGAAGAGCAGCATCCGCACCGGTAATCGGGGCCATTTCAGGATCGCGGCGAGGTTGGTTGCCGGGTGCTGGACTTGGCCGCGGTGCAGGTGCCTGCGGTGCCGGTACGATGCGCTCGGCGGCAAGCGTGCTGGTCATTTCCTCCTCGAGAATGCGCTGAAAGTCGCTCGGCTGTACTGCTGGCGCCAGTGTTCCCACTTCAACGAACGCCGACGAGGGCTGCACGGGCGCAGGAGCGCTTCGGATGGGCGATGGGGTGATCTGCGGCTCGATGCGCTGTTGCGGCAGCACACGCTGGCGGGCCGAATCAAGGATATCAGCGGCGGCTGAAGCTTCGATCGGGGCAGGCGCCGGTCGTGGTTCCGGGCGTGGTTCGAACGAGGGTGCCTGACGTGGTTCGAACGACGGTGCTGGACGCGGGGCGCGCTCACGTTCGGCAGCAACTGGCGGCGGCGACGCGGACGAGGGGGCGCTCATCGGTTCAGGGCGCGCTTCAATCGGCGCACGCTCGACGGCGGGAGGTTCGGTCGGCGTGTGGCTAAGGACCGGCCGTGCATTCTGGACTTCGGCAGGCGCAATACGAGCGGGCGCTAGCGGTTCCGGTGCCATCTCGATCTGCGGGGGCGCTGGCGGTGCTGGAGCAGGAACGAGTGCAGATTGATTCGCTATCTCGGCCGATAGCGCCTTGTCTGCAGCCTCGCCAATGCGGCTCTCGATCACGATATCGGTCGGACCGCCGATCATGATCAAATGCTCGACGTCGTCACGGCGAACGAGGACGAGGCGCCTCCGCGCATCGACGGCGGCGGCATCGAGAACCTGCAGCCGTGGTTGGCGATTGCGACCACCACGGACGAAGGGCGAAGGCGCGCGGCTACGGACGATCAAGAGTACGACAATCAGCAGCAACAGAGCTAGGCCGACGCCGCCAGCGGCAAGAAGGAAGCGGCTTCCGTAAGCTCCCATGAGATCATCGAACATCTTGGTTTACTCCCTTCGCGGTTTTGCACCACATCGCGATATTACCACTTCGTAGACAAGTCGCGACGGCCTTGTCCAGTCATCCCAACCCGAAGTGGAATTCGAACATGTTTTCTTAACAACGCATTTTAATGGCGAAATTGGCGCTCTTCGCTGTGAATTCAATCAGTCTTCATGGAGACCAGTGTTTTTGCGGAGACCGCAAATTGGTAAGAAGAAAAGGCGCCTGATTCCTGCTTTGTCTCCCTGTTACGACCGAAGCCCGGCAGGCCATGCGAGGGAATAGATGACGAAACCGCGTCAGGCCGAAGACTTTAACGAACCGCTCTTGGACCGCGGGGGGCGCACGGGCACGGCTTTGCGGATCATTCTGCTTGCGCTTGTCTTGATTGGCGCAGCCGCCGGGTTCGTTGTCTTCAAACGCTCACTAGACAACGAGATGGTGCTCGGTGTTCTCGGCGTGCTGGCCATGGTCGGGATCTTCTTCCTCGTGTCCTCGGTGATCGGTTTCATCGAGGTCATGCCGCAGCGGCAGTCGGACAGCCTGGCGCGGGCCTTTTTGAACAGCCACCCCGACGGGTCGCTGATTACCGACGAGAAGGGCCGCATCGTCTATGCGAACGCGGCCTATGGTCAATTGACCGGCGCGCGCAAGTCGACGGAGGTTCAGACGCTTGAAGCGCTGCTGTCGCGACATCGGGAATCGAACGAGGCGCTTTATCGCCTCTCCAACGGACTGCGTGAGGGCCGCGAGGGCAGCGAGGAATTCCGCCTTTTGCGGTCGCTCGGCCCTGCCACAAGTGGCGCGGGAGCGCATTGGTACCGTCTGAAAGCGCGGAGCCTGCGGAGCGAGGAGATAGGACGCAAACCGCTTCATATCTGGCAGATCAGCGACATTACATCAGAGCGCGACGATCAGGAGCGGTTCTTCAAGGAATTGCAGAATGCCATCGACTATCTCGACCATGCGCCGGCTGGGTTCTTTTCGGCAGGGCGCAAGGGCGAGATTTTCTACCTCAACGCGACGCTTGCCGAGTGGCTCGGCATCGATCTCACGAAATTCGTGCCCGGTTCGGTAACGATTGGCGACTTTGTTGCGGGCGAGGGGCTTGCGCTGATCCAGTCGGTGCAGGCGGATCCCGGCCTGAAGAAGACGGTGACGCTCGATCTCGACCTAAAGAAGATGAACGGTCAGAGCCTGCCTGCACAGATCGTTCACAGCGTCACGTCGATGCGTGACGGCGCGCCCGGAGAAAGCCGGACGATTGTGCTGACCCGCCAGAAGAGCGGAGAAAGCGACCAATCCGCCTCGGCCGCGGCGATGCGGTTTACGCGTTTCTTCAACAACACGCCGATGGCGATCGCCTCGGTGGACGGCGAAGGCCGCATCCTGCGCACCAACGCGCCCTTCCTGAAGCTGTTTTCCGGAATCGTCTCGCGCAATGACGTTGAGAACGGTGCCTTGCTTGAGGTCATTGTGCAGGACAGCGACAAGGCAAGGCTGCAAGACGCGCTTGCGGCGGCCAAGGACCGGCAGGGCGATATCCCGCCGATCGATTCGCGCACGCCGACGGATGAAGCCCGCCACTTCCGCTTCTACGTCAATGCGGTGATCGACCAGAGCGACGAGGCGCCGGAGGAGGCCGCGATCGTCTATGCCGTCGAGGTGACCGAGCAGAAGGCGCTCGAGGCGCAGATGGCCCAGACGCAGAAGATGAATGCGGTTGGCACGCTGGCAGGTGGGATCGCGCACGACTTCAACAACGTTCTGACGGCGATCCTGCTGTCCTCAGACCATCTGCTGCTGCAGGCACGGCCTGCCGATCCAGGCTTTGCGGACCTGATGGAAATCAAGCGCAACGCCAATCGTGCCGCCGTGCTCGTGCGGCAACTGCTGGCGTTCTCGCGCAAGCAGACGATGCGACCGACCGTGCTCAATCTGACCGATGTGGTGGGCGACCTCAGGATGCTTGTCGATCGCCTGCTGTCGGGTACGAATGTGAAGCTCGACGTTGAGTATGGTCGTGATCTCTGGCCAGTGAAGACGGACCTTTCGCAATTCGAGCAGGTGCTGATCAACCTCTGCGTCAACGCGCGCGATGCCATGCCGCAAGGCGGCAAGCTGACGCTTCGCACGAAGAACGTGACGGCGGAAGAGGTGGCCGCGTTCAACTATTCCTACATGCCGCATGAGGACATGGTCCTTGTCGAGGTCTCGGACAACGGGACGGGCATCGCGCCTGAGATCATGGACAAGATTTTCGAGCCCTTCTTCACGACGAAGGAAGTGGGCAAGGGAACGGGGCTTGGCCTCGCGATGGTTTATGGCATCGTCAAGCAATCGGGCGGGTTCATCCAGCCCGAGTCCGAAGTTGGCAAGGGGACCACGTTCCGGGTGTTCCTGCCGCGCCATATCGTAGAGCCGGCGGTTGCAGCAGAGGTGGACGCCGTGACGCCAGCGGCTGGTACACCGATCGAAGCCGTGCCGGCAGCTGTGGAGCAACCTGAGGATTTGACCGGATCCGCTGTCATCTTGTTGGTCGAGGATGAGGAAGCGGTACGTCGGGGTGGCAAGCGCATGCTCGAGACCCGCGGCTATACGGTTTACGAGGCGGGATCCGGCGTCGAGGCGCTGGATATCATGGACGAACTCGAAGGTAAGGTTGACATCGTCGTTTCGGATGTCGTGATGCCAGAGATGGATGGTCCATCGCTACTGCGCGAACTGCGCAAGAATTATCCGGACCTGAAGTTCATTTTCGTTTCGGGTTATGCCGAGGATGCGTTTGCGCGCAACCTGCCGCCGGATTCGAAGTTCGGCTTCCTGCCGAAGCCTTTCTCCCTCAAGCAGCTTGCCGTCGTCGTCAAGGAGACGCTTGACAGCTAAAGGGGCGCCAAAGCGCCCCTCCTTCAACCAATCAGCCGGCTAGTGCGACGGCAATTTCTGCCGCCAGTCGCGCATTGTTTTCCACCAGCGCGATGTTGGTCTTCAGACTCTGGCCATCGGTCAGATCGAAGATCGTGCTGAGCAGGTAAGGCGTCACTTCCTTGCCGCTGATTTCGTCGCGCTCGGCGCTGTCGAGCGCGCGCTCGATGTAGATTTCCATTTCCTCCCGCGGGATCTCGTCTGCCTCCGGCACCGGGTTGGCAATCAGCATGCCACCGTCAATTCCGAGCTGCTCGCGCACCGCCTGGAAATTGGCGATGGCTGCCGGGCTGTTGAGCGTCAGCGGACTGCGCAATCCAGAAGCACGCGACCAGAAGGCCGGGAATTCCTCGCTTTCATAGGTGACGACAGGCACGCCAGCGGTTTCGAGCACTTCCAGAGTTTTCGGAATGTCGAGGATTGCCTTGGCGCCGGCGCAAACGACGATGACGCCGGTGCGGCCGAGTTCTTCGAGGTCAGCGGAGATGTCGAAGCTTTCTTCCGCCCCGCGGTGGACGCCGCCAATCCCTCCTGTGGCGAAAACCTTGATGCCAGCGCGTTCCGCGGCGATCATCGTGGCTGCAACAGTCGTCGCACCGTGACGGCGCTCGGCAATCGCGAAGGCAAGATCGGCGCGCGAAACCTTGAGGACGTCCTTCGCCTGCGCCAGTTGCTCCAACTGATCGGACTCAAGGCCGATATGCAGCGTGCCGTGGATGACTGCGATGGTAGCCGGAACCGCACCCTGTTCGCGTATGAGCGCCTCGACGCTGCGGGCCATCTCGATATTGCCAGGGTAGGGCATGCCATGGGTGATGATGGTCGATTCGAGAGCCACGATCGGCGCGCCGCGCTGCTTGGCGCTTGCGACTTCCTTGGAGTAGGCGATCGGCAGGAGGGGGGAGATCGGTTTCGTCATTGTCTCTTCCATTTCGTCTGTATTGGCTTCAATGCAAAATTCTCGCCGACGGAACAAGGGCAAGTGTCTCCCTCACCAAATCCGGAGAAAGATTTTCATTGACCGCATGTGGGGATTGCACCGTCAGGGCTGCCGCGGCCGCACCCTCGCGCACGGCATCGGCCAAGGGCATTCCGCGCATAAGCCCTGATATGACGCCTGCTGCAAGCGAGTCGCCGGCGCCGGTGACATCGGCGACGCCCTCGAGATTTACGGGCTGCAGGGCAACAACGCGGCGGCCTGCAAACGCGATCAGCTCGCGTTGGCCGCGCGTGACGACGCCGCCGCGCAGACCGATGTCACTCAGCAGTGACGGCCAGTGGGCCGGGTCGTTTGGCCGTTCGCCGGTGAGCGCGGCGGCCTCGGCTTCATTGAGGAATAGATAGTCGATTCCGTGGATGCATGGTTTCAGCTTAACGGCCTTCGCCGGCGAGATCGCGATCGCGCCAACCGGCTTGCTAAGAGCCTTGGCGCGCTCGACGATCGATGCCAGCGTTTCTGCCGGCAGGTTGGCATCAAAGAGGATGAAATCAGTCGCGGCAAAGGTCTCGCGGACAGCGCGGATCGACAACCGGCGCGGCACGAACATGCGATAGAGATCCATATCGGCAAGCGCAATCACCAGGTTTCCGTCGTTCTCGATGATTGCAGTGTAGCTCGGCGTCTTCCGGTCGAGAAAAACAAAGGGGCGGTCGTGAACGCCCGCAAAATCGGCTGCCTCGCTCACCATCTCACCGATCGGATCGCCGCCGCGGGGCGAAATCATGGTCACCTCGAACCCCAATCGCGCCAGATTGCGTGCGGCATTGAAGCCGCCGCCGCCCGGCTCCTCGAACCATGAGCCCGGATTGCTGGCACCGGCCACGGTGTCGCCGGAAATGCGTCCGCGCCTGTCGATATGAGCTCCGCCAAGGACCAGAATCTTCTGTTTCATCTCATCGTCCCGCAAGGTCGGAAGATGCGAATCGTCCCGCTGCCGCTACCCGGCTGGCCGGCAGCGCCCTATCTCTAAGCTGTTGCTTTCCATCACTAAAACAAATGCAGAACACAGGCCGTTTTACCTTTTTCTTTCAGTCATTTGAAGGCGGCTTGCACAATGAGAACAAATGCGGTACAAAATCCGCATTGGCGGCGACATTGCTTGAGCGGCTTCAATAACCTAAAGGTGGATCGAATGTCACAGAATACATTGCGGCTTGTAGAGGACAAATCGGTGGACAAAAGCAAGGCACTTGAAGCGGCACTCTCACAGATCGAGCGGTCGTTCGGCAAGGGCTCAATCATGAAGCTCGGCTCGAACGAGAATGTCGTCGAGATCGAAACGGTTTCGACGGGTTCTCTCGGGTTGGATATCGCGCTCGGCATCGGCGGCCTTCCGAAGGGTCGTATCATTGAAATTTACGGACCCGAGAGTTCGGGTAAGACGACGCTGGCGCTGCAGACGATTGCGGAATCGCAGAAGAAGGGCGGCATCTGCGCCTTTGTCGATGCAGAGCACGCTCTTGATCCGGTCTACGCCCGCAAGCTCGGCGTCGATCTGCAGAACCTCCTTATTTCGCAGCCGGATACGGGCGAACAGGCGCTCGAGATCACCGACACTCTGGTCCGCTCTGGTGCCGTCGACGTTCTCGTCGTCGACTCCGTCGCCGCGCTGACGCCGCGGGCGGAAATCGAAGGCGAGATGGGCGATAATCTGCCGGGCCTCCAGGCTCGTCTGATGAGCCAGGCACTGCGCAAGCTGACGGCTTCGATCTCGAAGTCGAACACCATGGTTATCTTTATCAACCAGATCCGCATGAAGATCGGCGTCATGTTCGGCTCGCCGGAAACGACGACTGGCGGTAACGCGCTGAAGTTCTATGCGTCCGTTCGCCTCGACATCCGCCGCATTGGCGCGGTCAAGGAGCGCGAAGAGGTGATTGGCAACCAGACCCGCGTCAAGGTCGTCAAGAACAAGATGGCGCCTCCCTTCAAGCAGGTCGAATTCGACATCATGTATGGTGAGGGTGTTTCGAAGACCGGCGAGCTCGTAGACCTCGGTGTCAAGGCGGGTATCGTCGAGAAGTCGGGCGCCTGGTTCTCCTACAATAGTCAGCGTCTCGGCCAGGGCCGCGAAAATGCGAAGCTCTTCCTGCGCGACAATCCGGATCTCCTGCGCGAGATCGAGACCGCGCTTCGTCAGAATGCCGGTTTGATTGCCGACCGCTTCCTGCAGAATGGTGGGCCTGATGCAAATGACGGTGACGAGGCTGCAGACGGCTAATTCTGCTTGACGGTTGCCAGAAGTTCAAAACCGGCCGCATTCCTCGATGAGAATGCGGCCGGTTTTGTTTGTCTGCTGGACAGTGGTTAAGGCGAGCGATAAAAGCCACTGGATTTAAGTTTTGACCTGCCTCCCGGCAGCATTGAAGGGCATAGCATGAGCGGTGTGAATGATATCCGGTCGACCTTCCTCGACTACTTCAAGAAGAACGGCCACGAAATCGTTCCGTCGAGCCCATTGGTGCCGCGAAACGATCCGACGCTGATGTTCACCAATGCCGGCATGGTGCAGTTCAAGAACGTTTTTACCGGCTTGGAGCAGCGGCCGTACAAAACCGCCTCGACTGCGCAAAAGTGCGTCCGCGCCGGCGGCAAGCATAACGACCTTGATAACGTCGGCTACACTGCACGCCATCACACCTTCTTCGAGATGCTTGGGAACTTCTCCTTCGGCGATTACTTCAAGGAGCGGGCAATCGAACTTGCCTGGAACCTGATCACCAAGGAATTCGCCATCGACGCCAAGCGCCTGCTGGTGACCGTCTATCACACCGACGACGAAGCCTTTAATCTCTGGAAGAAGATCGCCGGCCTGTCCGACGACAAGATCATCCGCATCCCGACCAGCGACAATTTCTGGGCGATGGGCGATACCGGCCCGTGCGGGCCATGCTCAGAAATCTTCTATGACCACGGCGATCATATCTGGGGCGGTCCTCCCGGCTCGCCGGAGGAAGATGGTGACCGCTTCATCGAGATCTGGAACCTCGTTTTCATGCAGTACGAGCAGGTCACCAAGGAAGAGCGCGTCGACCTGCCGCGTCCGTCGATCGACACCGGGATGGGTCTCGAGCGCGTTGCGGCTGTCCTGCAGGGCAAGCACGACAACTACGATATCGATCTTTTCCGCGCCCTGATCGAGGCCTCGGAAGAGGCAACCGGCGTCAAGGCCGAAGGTGAGCAGCGCGCCAGCCACCGGGTCATAGCCGACCATCTGCGCTCGTCGGCCTTCCTGATCGCGGACGGCGTTCTGCCGTCGGCCGAAGGCCGCGGTTACGTTCTGCGTCGCATCATGCGCCGCGCCATGCGTCATGCCGAACTGCTCGGCGCCCGCGAGCCGCTGATGTGGAAACTCCTGCCAGCGCTGATCCAGCAGATGGGCCGTGCCTATCCGGAGCTGGTGCGCGCCGAAGCGCTGATCACCGAGACGCTGAAGCTTGAGGAAACCAAGTTCCGCACGACGCTGAAGCGCGGCCTGTCGCTGCTCTCCGACGCGACGACAACGCTCGGCAAGGGCGACATGTTGGACGGCGATACCGCCTTCAAGCTCTACGACACATATGGCTTCCCGCTCGACCTGACGCAGGACGCGCTGCGCGCCCGCGAAATCAGCGTCGATCTCGCCGGCTTCACCGATGCGATGGAGCGGCAGAAGGCGGAGGCCCGTTCGCACTGGGCCGGCTCCGGCGACAAGGCCACGGAAACCATCTGGTTCGAGCTGCGCGACAAGCACGGCGCAACCGAATTCCTCGGCTATGACACCGAGACGGCCGAAGGCGTGGTACAGGCGATCGTCAAGGACGGTGTTACCGTCGACGCGGCCGCCAAGGGCGACAAGGTGCAGATCGTCGTCAACCAGACGCCGTTCTACGGTGAATCCGGTGGCCAGATTGGCGATACTGGGATCATCTCCTCCGACACCGCGAAGATCGAAATCTCTGACACGCAGAAGCGCGGCGAGGGGCTTTTCGTCCACACCGGTACCGTGGTCGAGGGCAGCGTCAAGGCCGGCGACGCGGTTGCCATGACCGTCGATCACGCCCGTCGTTCGCGCATCCGCGCCAACCACTCGGCGACCCACCTGCTGCATGAAGCGCTGCGCGAGGTTCTCGGCACGCACGTGGCGCAGAAGGGCTCGCTGGTTGCGCCGGAGCGCCTGCGTTTCGACGTCTCGCATCCGAAGCCGATGACGGCGGAAGAGCTGAAGCGCGTCGAGGATATGGCCAACGAGATCATCCTGCAGAATTCGCCTGTCACGACGCGCCTGATGAGCGTCGACGACGCGATCGCTGAAGGTGCGATGGCGCTGTTCGGCGAGAAGTACGGCGAGGAAGTGCGCGTGGTCTCGATGGGCCGCGGGCTGCATGGCGCCAAGGCGGGCAAGGCCTACTCGGTCGAGCTCTGCGGCGGTACGCATGTGTCGGCGACCGGTGACATCGGCCTCGTGCGCATTCTCGGCGACAGCGCGGTGAGCTCCGGCGTGCGCCGCCTCGAAGCGGTGACCGGCGAGCCGGCGCGTGCCTATCTTGCCGAGCAGGACGAGCGCGTGAAGGCGCTTGCCGGCGCGCTCAAGGTCCAGCCGGGCGAGGTGCTGTCGCGCGTCGAGGCGCTGATGGACGAGCGCCGCAAGCTCGAAAAGGAATTGGCGGACGCCAAGCGCAAGCTCGCTATGGGCGGCGGGCAGGGCGGCGCCGATGATGCTGTGCGCGAAGTCGGCGGCGTGAAATTCCTCGGCAAGGCGATCTCGGGCGTGGATCCGAAGGATCTCAAGGGTCTCGCCGACGACGGCAAGGCAAGTCTCGGCTCCGGCGTCGTTGCTCTGATCGGCGTATCCGACGATGGCAAGGCAAGCGCCGTTGTCGCCGTCACTCCTGACCTGACTGGCCGTTTCAGCGCTGTCGATCTCGTCCGCGTCGCGTCGGCGGCATTGGGCGGAAAGGGCGGCGGCGGTCGTCCCGACATGGCCCAGGCCGGTGGTCCCGACGGTGCGAAGGCCGATGAGGCGATCGAAGCCGTGGCGCTCGCGCTGGCAAGCTGAGCGTACTGAACTACATCGATTTTTAGAAAGGCGGGGTGATCCCGCCTTTTTCTTTGCGTAGTCGTCGAAGTCCGCAGGATTTGTCAAATCACGCTATGGTTCTGTTGGCCGATCGGTTTGCAAGAGGTTCTGACATGAATGGCGCAACGGCATGGACGCTCTATGAAGCTCGGCTTCGCCGGGTATCCGCCCATATCCACAATCACCTCGACGAGGATCTGGATATGGACAAGCTTGCAGAGATCGCCTGCATGTCGAGCTATCACTGGCATCGGGTCTACCGAGCCATTCATGGTGAGACACTTGCCGCGACCGTAAAGCGGTTGCGGCTGCATCGTGCTGCGGGCGATATCGTCGGTACGCATCTTTCAGTTGGGGAAATTGCAAAGCGATCAGGCTATCCCAACCTCCAGTCATTCAACCGCATTTTCAAGTCGGTCTACGGCATGCCGCCGGCGCAATACCGGAAGAAGGGTAGTCACACAGCGTTTGAACCTTCACCTAACGGAAAGATCATAGCGATGTTTGATGTTACCATACGCAAGATTGACCCAATTCAATTGATTGGCGTACCGCACCTCGGCTCCTACATGCAGATCGGCCAGGCCTTCGAGACACTGTTCGGCACCCTGCATGTCCGCGGATTTGCCAAGCCAACGATGCGGATGATCGGTGTGTACTTCGACGATCCCGACATCGTGCCCGCCGACAAGCTGCGCTCCATCGCGTGTGCGAGCACTGACGGTGATGTTGCCATTGCGCCGCCACTGCAGGCCCAGATGCTTGATGGCGGCGAGTATGCCGTCCTGCGCCACAAGGGGCCTTACGCCGACATGCACAAGGCCTACCAGTGGCTCTACGCGGAGTGGTTGCCTGTTTCCGGCCGGCAGTTGCGCGACAGTCTCATGTTCGAGGAATACCTGAACAACCCTCGCGATGTACCGCCGACCGAGCTTCTGACCGACATCTACATGCCGCTTGGCTAGCCTATTCGGCTGCCTTCATGGAAGCGTCGTCTATTTCCGACGCCCGCTTGAAGCCGGGACGTTCCATCAGGCGGCCGAAGTAATCGACGAAAGCCTGGCGCTTCTCGAGCGTGCCGAAGCTCATGCCCCAGCCGATATGCGAGCCGACATAGACGTCGGCCGCAGTGAAGCGATTGCCTGCTATGTAGGTCGAGGCACCGACGGCCTTCTCCAACGTGTTCATGACATCCGAGAAGCTGCCGTAACCCGCCATGCGGCTCTTGTCGGCGGGTGTATCGAAGCCCAGCGCCTTGTTGGTCGCTGCGGCTTCGAGCGGCCCGGCTGCAAAGAACATCCAGCGATAGTAGTTGCCGCGCTCATCCGGTTTCGGGGCAAGCTCCGCTTCCGGGAAGGTGTCGGCGAGATAGGCGCAGATCGCGGCGCATTCGGTGACAACGGTCTTGCCGTGGCGGATCGCGGGCACTTTTCCCATCGGGTTGACGGCGAGATATTCCTGCGACTTCATTCCGCCGTCGAAACCGATGATCTTGGTTTCATAGGGAGCGCCGGTCTCCTCCAGCATCCAGCGGGCGATGCGGCCGCGTGACATGGGGTTCGTGTAGAGTATCAGTTCCTCAGCCATTCAATTCCTCCTCCTGTTCGGTTTTCGTCGGTCCCCCTCGACCCAGCTATCCACTGCCGGGAAATAGGACAGTGCTGGTTGAAGCAAAGTCCGCGTGTTCGATCAAAGCGCCTTGCGATACTGGATGAAGCCTGAGCGCGCAGCGATCCGGTCGTACAGCTTTCGGGCGGTGGCGTTTGTTTCGTGGGTCATCCAGTAGAGCCGTCCGGCGCCATTCTCCCGCGCAAGATCGGCGACCGCATCGATCAAGGCAGCACCGGTGCCGAGGCAGCGCTGATCGCCTTCCACGTAGAGGTCCTGAAGATAGCACGTCCATTTCGGCAACCAGGTCGAGCGATGGAAGATGGCATGGACGATGCCGACAAGTTTTCCCTCGGGATCGAATGCGCCGAGCGCATGCATGCCCTCGGCGGGGTCGTGGAACCGGCTCCATGTCAGGTCGGTCGTCTCGTCGGGAATGACGACTTCATAGAAGCGCTGGTAGGCAAGCCACAGCGGTTCCCATGCCGCGCGCTCGGAAGGCTGAAGTGGTCTGATAGTCGCGGTCATTCCAGTTGTTCCCTTGTTATCTTGTCCTGAAACGAAAACGGCGGGGAAATCCCCGCCGTCCATTCTGATATTTGCGTCTGGCTTATGCCATCGCCTTCTGCAGGTTTTCGTCGATCTTGTCGAGGAAGGCGGTGGTGGAGAGCCACGGCTGATCGGGACCGATGAGCAGCGCCAGGTCCTTGGTCATGAAGCCGGCTTCGACGGTGTCTACGCAGACCTTTTCGAGCGTGGCCGCGAACTTCGCCAGTTCGGCGTTGTCGTCGAGCTTGGCGCGATGCGCGAGGCCGCGGGTCCAGGCGAAGATCGAGGCGATCGAGTTCGTCGAGGTTTCCTGGCCCTTCTGGTGCTGGCGGTAGTGACGCGTCACCGTGCCGTGCGCAGCTTCAGCTTCGACCGTCTTGCCATCCGGCGTCAGGAGAACGGAGGTCATCAGGCCGAGCGAGCCGAAGCCCTGGGCAACCGTGTCGGACTGGACGTCGCCGTCGTAGTTCTTGCAGGCCCAGACGTAGCCACCAGACCACTTCAGAGCGGAAGCAACCATGTCGTCGATCAGGCGGTGCTCGTAGGTGATGCCGATTTCGTCGAACTTCGCCTTGAATTCGGTCTGGTAGACTTCTTCGAAGATGTCCTTGAAGCGGCCGTCATAGGCCTTGAGAATGGTGTTCTTGGTCGACAAGTAGACCGGCCATTTGCGCATCAGGCCGTACATCATCGAGGCGCGCGCGAATTCGCGGATCGACTCGTCGAGGTTGTACATGGCCATGGCCACGCCGGCGCCGGGAGCGTCGAAGACTTCCTTTTCGATGACCTGGCCGTCCTCACCGACGAACTTGATGGTCAGCTTGCCCTTGCCCGGGAACTTGAAATCGGTGGCGCGGTACTGGTCGCCGAAAGCGTGGCGGCCGACGACGATCGGCTTGGTCCAGCCGGGAACGAGGCGCGGAACGTTCTGGCAGATGATCGGCTCGCGGAAGATAACGCCGCCGAGGATGTTGCGGATCGTGCCGTTCGGGCTCTTCCACATCTGCTTGAGGTTGAATTCCTTGACGCGATCTTCGTCCGGCGTGATCGTCGCGCACTTGATGCCGACGCCGTGCTTCTTGATGGCGTTGGCAGCGTCAATCGTCACCTGGTCATTGGTGGCGTCGCGGTTTTCGACGGAAAGGTCGAAATAGTCGATATCGAGGTCGAGATACGGATGGATCAGCTTATCCTTGATGAGCTGCCAAATGATGCGAGTCATTTCATCGCCGTCGAGATCGGCGACGGGATTGGCGACCTTGATCTTCTTCATGTATCTGCCTCGTTCGAGCTTTTTGAGGGACAGGCGTCCCGGGTGGGTGATTTCAAATCCCGAGCGCTATAGCATTGTGGGCCGGGAGTGCAAAGCCGGAAGCAGAAGGGGACGGTGTTTTTGCGGCCATTGCCAAGCGGAGGAAAATGGCTAGTCTCCGGCGCAAAACCATTGCCCGGATGCTCGTCATGAAGAAGACTTCCCTTGCCTTAGCGGTCCTGCTCGGTTCAGCCTCGCCGATGTTCGCCGCCGACGTTACGGCGCCTGTGAAAGAGATCATGGACGCGACCATCAAGAACTGGTCTGGCGCAGACAGCGACTGGATCGACATCTTCGATCCAAGCAGGCTTTCGCGGCTCTACAGCAAAGACTTCGTGACGAAATACCAGGCGGCCATTCAGAACCCGGCTGCCGACGAGGACGGTGTCTCGCCGTTCGACTACGATGTGATCGTCAATGGCGAGGATGCATGTCCGCTTGAGGATCTGACCTACACGCCCAAGCCGTCCGCCGACAGTGCAACGGAAGTTGTCGTCACCTTCAAGAAGGCGACCTGCATGGATGACGGATCGGACAAGCAGGCGATCACGACCGTCCGCTTTGAGATGCTCGAGGAGGCCGGCAAGCCGGTCATCGACGACATCGTCACCGAAGGCGATCCGGGCCAACCACCGAACTCGCTCAAAAACACCATGGTGCAGATCGCTAAGGGACAATGATGACTTGGATGGCTCCGGACGGCACTTTCCCGGGCTGACGAATGCGCTAGTTTCCACCTGCCGAATGGCGGTTGTGCGAGGGATGGCGGGCCGTCCCGCGAAGGAATACGAGGCTTCCCTCAATCAATGACTGCTCGACGTCACGAACAAGGGGCGGGGATGCGTGCTTTCCGGTTTTGACTTCCGTGACTGGTTGCTCGCGCACGACCCGGCGCTGTCGCGTCTGCGCATCGCGTCGCGGGTAACGCTAGCGATGGTTCTCTCGTTTGGAGCGCTATTGGCAATCCACCATCTGCTGGTTCCGCTCCCGGCGGCGGCCTACGGTCTCGGCATTGTCCTCTCGATCGAAGGCGGGGTTGCGGTAAAGGACAAAGGCGGTGCCTCCCAGCTCGTCACGCGTTTATTGGGCTGCGTGGCAAGCGTCTGTGTCGTCGGCCTCGCCGCGGTCCTCGAAACAAACCGCTATGTGTCGGATGCAGCGTTCCTGCTCATCATCTTTCTTGCCTCGGCCGGACGTGTGTTCGGGCCGCGTGGGCATGCGATCGGCATGTTTGCCTTCACCTCCTATTTTCTCGGAGCCTACTTCCGCCCGCACATCGCAGACCTTCCGCTGATTGCGATCGGGCCGGTCGCTCCGGCTTTGATCGGGCATGCCGTACGTTCTCTGGTGCTTCCCGACGATTGGCGTCGGGATCTCTTGCGCTCGCTGGAAAGCGTGCGCGGCCGGATCAACCAGATTTTGTTCAAGATTGCTGCCCTCGCGTCCGTGGGGCGAATGGCGGACAAGGATGCACAGGAATTGAGGCAGCTGGAGGAGCGGCTGAAGGAAGTCGTGTTGATGGCCGAGGGTTTCATACCACGACCGCCGGCGGGCGTCTTCGAGGGCACTGAGCCGGCGGCGGTGTTGGCGATCCGCCTGTTCGACGCCCATCTTGCCGCCGAGAGTGCCATCGTGCTCAGTTCGCAAAGCCTGCCGCCATTTCCTCTCGTTCACGCGATCATAGACGGCTCTCCGCCGCCGGCAATGCTGGAAACACTGGACGAATTAGAGGCAGAAACAAGCCAGGCTTTGATCCGCCTGGGAGAGGCAAGAGCGCTGCTCGCAGAGACGATCGAAAGGGGCTATGCGACAGGATTTGCCGAGGTCGCTGCCGTGACAGATGAAATTGCCGCTCCTGCGAAGATCGACTTTTCGCTCAATAATCCGCTGATCCGCTCCGCGCTGCAGATAACCTTGGCATCGGCGATCGCGATGACATTCGGACTTATGATTTCGCGAGAGCGTTGGTTCTGGGCGGTGCTTGCCTCGTTCCTGGTGTTCACGAATACCAATTCCCGTGGTGATACCGCTATGAAGGCGCTGCAGCGTTCACTTGGGACGCTTCTCGGGATCGCCATGGGGCTGGTTTTGGCAACCGTTCTCACGGCGCATATGGTGGCTGCGCTTGCCGTCACGACGATCACCATTTTCCTCGCCTTCTACTTCTTGCAGACATCCTACGCGACGATGACCTTCTTCGTGTCGATCGCACTCTGCCTCGTCTATGGAATGATGGGATCGCTGACAGTCGATCTCCTGTTGTTGCGCATCGAGGAAACCATGCTGGGCGCAGCTGCCGGCACGTTCGTCGCGTTTGTCGTCCTTCCGTCGCGGACGCGGGGAGCGTTGGATATGGCAGTTGGCAAGTGGTTCTCGGCTTTGGAAGAACTTCTTTCTGCCGCTGGTGCGAAGAACGCGACCGACTCGTTGATCGCCTTTTCGCAGAAGCTCGACGCCGCATACCGGGATGTGGCCACCGCGGCACGTCCTCTCGGTACCTCCTGGTCGATTGTCACCAAGCCGGGACATATTCGGCAAACGCTGGCAATCTTTCTCGCCGCGACCTATTGGGCACGGGTTATGGCCAGAGACCAGGAAGCAGCCGCCAGCGATGTGGAGAGCCCGAAGTTGATTGACGCAGAGCTTCAGCGCGTAACGCTTCTGGCAAAGCGTCAGTCGGAGTGCTTCTTCGTCGATAGAAAGACCGGCGGCACGCCCGGACGGCATTTGCCGCTCTCGCGTCCCGGCTCTCGCCTTGGGCTGGAGATGATCGGTTCTACCTTGGAGAGACTCTACGCTGGTGCTTGACCCTTGCCGTTTCGGTCCGGCTTGGCTATTCCCGCGCTTGCTTAGCAAAAGGATCCAGCGTTATGGCAGGCACGAACAGCGAGCGGCAACTTCTCAGGGAAGGTCCGGTGATCATCCTTGTCGAACCCCAGATGGGCGAGAACATCGGCATGGTCGCGCGTGCCATGGCGAACTTCGGCCTGGCGGAGCTGAGGCTCGTCAATCCGCGCGACGGTTGGCCGAACGAGAAGGCACAGGCTGCCGCTTCGAAGGCAGATCATGTGATCGAGGGCACGAAGGTTTACGAGACGCTGGAACAGGCGGTTGCCGACCTGAATTTCGTCTATGCGACGACAGCCCGGCAGCGGGATGGCTTCAAGCCCGTACGCTCACCCGTGGCGGCGGCAGAAACGCTGCGAGCGAAGTTCCGCGCAGGTGAGGGCACCGGTATCCTCTTCGGCCGCGAACGTTGGGGGCTCAACAACGAAGAGGTAGCGCTCGCCGACGAGATTGTGACCTTCCCTGTCAATCCCGCCTTTGCCTCACTCAACGTCGCCCAAGCGGTGCTCTTGATGTCGTACGAGTGGATGAAGTCGGGCATGGAGGATGTCGCGGCCGTTCCCTTCCAGGCGATGTCGCAGACGCAATCCACGAAAGAGCAACTTTTCGGTCTCTACGATCAGTTGGAAGAAGCGCTGGACGCACGCAATTATTTCCATCCGCCCGCGAAAAAGCCAAAAATGGTGGACAACCTGCGCGCAGTCCTTTCCCGCCGCGCGTTCACGGAACAGGAAATCAGTGTATTGCGCGGCGTGATTTCCTCCCTCGACCGCTTCTCGCGGAAATATCCGCGCGGTAGCCGGCCGCCCGTAGACGCCAAGGAACAATCGAAAGATGACAGCAGCGCGGAATGAACTGAAACCGGTTCTGGTCTTCGATTCCGGTATCGGGGGGCTGACTGTGCTCCGCGAGGCGCGCGTGCTGATGCCGGAGCGCGGGTTTGTCTATATTGCTGACGATGCCGGCTTTCCCTATGGGGGCTGGGAAGAACAGGCGCTGAAGGAACGGGTCATCGGCCTTTTCGCCAAGCTGCTTGTCGACTACGATCCCGAGGTCTGCATCATCGCCTGCAACACTGCCTTCACGCTTGTCGGGGCGGACTTGCGTGCGGCGTTTCCCCGGATGACCTTTGTCGGCACTGTGCCGGCGATCAAACCGGCCGCCGAGCGGACGCGCTCAGGGCTGGTCTCTGTGCTGGCGACACCGGGGACCGTCAAGCGCGCCTATACGCGCGACCTGATCCAATCCTTCGCGCAACAGTGCCACGTGCGCCTGGTCGGGTCCGAAAACCTGGCGCGGATGGCAGAGGCCTATATCCGCGGCGATGCTGTGTCTGACGAGGCTGTGCTTTCCGAGATAAACCAGTGCTTCGTGGAGAAGGACGGTTCGAAGACCGATATCGTGGTTCTCGCCTGCACGCATTATCCCTTCATGGCCAACGTGTTCCGTCGGCTCGCACCCTGGCCCGTCGATTGGCTCGATCCGGCGGAGGCAATTGCCAGACGTGCCCGAAGCCTCGTTCCGCATGTCGCCGATGCCGTGCATCCCGATAACTTCGACTTTGCGGTCTTCACCTCAGGCAATCCTGATTTTGCAACGCGGCGGCTGATGCAGGGATTTGGGCTGAAGGCTTGACGTACGGCGCTGTCGCGCGACGCGGGATCGATCTTGATGCAATAGGGGCTATCGCAAGGCCATGCGACTGCGCAAACTGGGGTTGTGATTCGCATCGATCCCGCCGAGCTCCGCATGTCCTTTCAAAAGCTTGTAATGGCTATCTTTTTCCTGCAGCCGATAGCATTCGGCAGTTGGCTGCCGCGCATCCCCGAAATTCAGGCCCGGCTGGAGCTTGGTCCAGCCGATCTTGCGTTGGCGCTGCTCGGCATGCCGGTCGGGATTCTCGTGACGCTGCCCTTTGCCGGGCGAGTGGTGGCGCGGATAGGGGGTAAGACCACCGTTCTAGCCGGGTTTGTCGTCTTCTCGGTGATCGTCTGCCTTCCCGCTTTCTCTCGAACGTCGATCGAGCTGTTCATCGCGTTGGCGTTGCTTGGCGTTGCAATGTCGACGTTGGAGCTGGGGCTTAATGTCGAAGCGGACCGCGCCGAAAAGGATACTGGCTCCATCATCATGAACCGCTGCCATGGCTTCTGGAGCCTTGGTATCATGGCCGGCAGCCTGCTTGGTTCGGGAATGGTCGCGATTGCTGCCCCTGCCGAATGGGCGATCATGGCAGCCGCCTTCGTCGTTCTGCCGTTTGCCATCGTCGCGAGCCTTCGTCTGCCGCCCGATCGCGAGGCGGGCTCGGTTCCGCCGCACATGCCGTTCAAGCTGCCGAGCAGCGCGCTTCTCGGCATCTGCGCCTTCGTCTTCGGGATCACCATGACCGAGGGCGCGATTGCCGACTGGTCCGCCGTCTATCTCAAGGACGTTTTCCAGACAGACGGCATGATGACGGGTATCGGATACACGATTTTCGCGATGATGGTGGCGACCGGACGCTTCAGCGGCGACCACCTGAAGCAGCGTTTCGGGGCAATCGCGCTGGCCCGTGGTTGTGGGGTGGCGGCTCTTACAGGAATGCTGATTGTCGTCTTTGCTTGGCATAGCCTGGTGACTCTGGCGGGGTTTGCCTTGGTCGGGATCGGCGTGTCGGTCGGTTTTCCCCTGGCTGTCACTGCCGCGGCGAGCCTCAAGGACCGACCGGCGGCAGCCAACGTCGCGATCCTGTCCTTCATGGCTCTCACAGGTTTCCTGATCGGACCTCCGTTGATCGGCTTCATCGCCGAGGTCTTGGGGTTGCGCGTCGGGCTTGCCATTTTGCTGGTTCCGCTGCTGATCAGCTTGGTTTTCACACGGATGCTGAAGCCCAGGTTCTGACGTTTTCTCCTGTGGGTTTGTGTTGCCGTGTTGCCAAAGACACGGTCTGATCTGCTACGACGCCGTGTTTGATTGAAAGAGGAATGTGACATTGCAGGTTGGTATCGATATGGGATCGGCGTCGGGAGGCAATCCGGCCACGCTCGATATCGAGGAGCTTCTGGCTACCCGTCTTCTGGTGCAGGGCAATTCCGGCTCCGGCAAGTCGCATCTGCTCCGTCGTCTGCTCGAGCAGTCCGCGCAGTGGGTGCAGCAGGTCATCATCGATCCCGAGGGTGACTTCGTCACCTTGTCGGACAAATTCGGTCATGTCGTCGTCGATGGTGAGCGTACGGAAGCGGAGCTTGCCGGCATCGCCAACCGCATCCGGCAGCACCGCGTTTCCTGCGTTCTCACGCTGGAAGGGCTTGAGATCGAGCAGCAGATGCGCGCCGCCGCAGCCTTCCTCAATGGCATGTTCGATGCCGATCGCGAGTTCTGGTATCCGGTCCTCGTGGTGGTCGATGAAGCGCAGATGTTCGCGCCGTCGGTCGCTGGCGAAGTTTCCGACGACGCGCGAAAGATGTCGCTCGGCGCCATGACGAACCTGATGTGTCGCGGTCGTAAGCGCGGTCTTGCAGGGGTGATCGCGACGCAGCGCTTGGCAAAGCTTGCCAAGAACGTGGCCGCCGAAGCCTCGAACTTCCTGATGGGCCGCACCTTCCTTGACATCGACATGGCGCGTGCGGCCGATCTGCTCGGGATGGATCGGCGGCAGGCGGAAATGTTCCGCGATCTGAAGCGGGGCAATTTCGTTGCGCTCGGGCCAGCTCTGTCACGTCGCCCACTGCCAATCCAGATCGGCAATGTCGAGACCTCCGCGCGTTCCTCGAGTCCGAAGCTCATGCCGCTGCCGGATGCCCCGCAGGACGTCGAGGACCTAATCTTCACGCCGGATCCAGAGGAGTTCCAGAGGCCAATCGTGCGCCGTGCTCCGCCGGCGCCACGTCCGACCACCGACATTCTTGCCGAACTGTCGCGGTCCGCGCCTGCTGCCTCGGCGCCCGTCTCGGAGGCGCGTTCCTCTCAGCCCGAATTGTCCGCCGAGGAGCGCGAGGAAAGGCTGACGGCGGTGCTGCACGAGATACTCGACGATCCAAGCTCGGGATTCCGAACGGATTCGGTGCTTTATCAGGACTTCCTTGTGCGCCTTCGCATGCGCCGGGTCCCGGGCCCTCCGATGTCCCTGCCGGAGTTTCGGCGCCGCGTGGCGATTTCTCGCTCCGGCGTGGATGCCGCCACGGCAGAGACCGAGGCCTGGGCAACGGCATTGTCGCTCTCTTCGGGTGTCACCGACGATCTGCAGGGTGTTTTCCTGATGCTGGCAAAGGCTGCGGTCTGCGGCGAGCCGTGCCCATCCGATGCGCGGATTGCCCGGGCTTACGGCACTCATTCGGCCCGGCGGGCGCGACGTCTGCTCGGCTATTTCGAGGAGCAGGGGACGGTCGTGGTCCACACGGATTTCGCCGGCAAGCGCATCGTCGCGTTCCCCGATATGAATTGCCAGACAGCCCCCGGCGATGCCAACGCGCCCGATGCGGATGAAATGCGCTCCGCAGCGGAATGAAGACTGGATCGAGCGCGGGTAATCGGCTCGGTCTATAGTCGATCTCAAATGTCACACGAAGAAGTTGCTTTTGTCACAAGAGCTTCATTCGGGTGGTGGATAAGGCGCGCGACCCATGCGGTCGATGCGGATTATCAAAAGGAGATCTCGGTCATGAGAAACAATGTTCGTCACCCGCTGCTGCGCCTTGTCGTCGGCGGCCTGCTTGCAACCGTCGCCATTCAGCCAGGCTATGCCGACGATGCAGCGAACAAGCTTCTGCAGCGCGCGGCAAGCGCCGATCTGAGTGCTCCTGGTGGCGCACGCCGCCTTTCCGGCGATATCACCGAAGCCTATCGCGCGGCGCTGAGCGACACACGCCCGAAGAACGTCATCCTGCTGATCGGCGACGGCATGGGCGATTCCGAAATCACCATCGCGCGCAACTACGCGGTTGGCGCCGGCCAGTATTTCAAGGGCATTGATGCGCTGCCGGTCACCGGCCAGTACACGCATTATTCGCTCGACAAGAAGACGGGCAAGCCGACCTACGTCACCGACTCCGCTGCCTCGGGCACCGCCTGGGCGACCGGTGTTAAGTCCTATAACGGCGCAATCGGCGTCGACATTCACGAGAAGGCGCACGAAACCCTCCTCGAAAAGGCAAAGGCCGCCGGCATCGGCACGGGCAACGTCTCGACGGCCGAATTGCAGGATGCGACGCCCGCAGTCCAGATCGCACACGTGACCCAGCGCAAGTGCTACAGCCCGTTGTCCACGACCGAGAAGTGCCCGACGAACGCGCTTGAAAACGGCGGCAAGGGATCGATCAGCGAGCAGTTGCTCAATGCACGCGCCGACGTGACGCTCGGCGGCGGCGCCAAGAGCTTCGCCGAAGCCGCGAAGGCAGGCGAATGGAAGGACAAGACGCTTCGTCAGCAGGCCGAGGAGCGTGGTTACAAGATCGTCTCGAATCTCGACGAGCTCCAGGCTGTCAAGCAGGCGAACGACAGCGCGCCGGTGCTCGGCCTGTTTGCCGAGGGCAACATGCCTGTTCGCTGGGAAGGCCCGAAGGCCAGCCACTACGGCAATGTCGAGAAGGAACCTGTCGTCTGCAAGCCGAACGAGAAGCGCACGGCAGCAACCCCGACGCTGGCACAGATGACGTCGAAGGCGATCGAGTTGCTCCGGACAAATGAGAAGGGCTTCTTCCTGCAGGTCGAAGGCGCCTCGATCGACAAGCAGGATCATGCCGCCAATCCGTGCGGGCAGATTGGCGAGACGGTTGATCTCGACGAAGCCGTTCAGGAAGCGCTGAAGTTCGCTCAGGAAGCCGGCGACACGCTCGTTATCGTCACCGCCGACCATGCGCACGCCAGCCAGATCGTCGATGCCGATACGAAGGCTCCGGGCCTGACGGAAGCGCTGATGACGAAGGACGGCGCTGTCATGGCCGTGAGCTACGGCAACTCCGACGACGCTGACGATCAGGGTCACACCGGCTCGCAGCTGCGTATCGCTGCCTTTGGACCGCGTGCCGCCAATGTCACCGGCCTGACGGACCAGACGGATCTGTTCTATACGATCAGCGACGCACTCGGCCTGAAGACCGAAACGGCGAGCGCCAAGTAAGCTCCCAAGCCTGGCACATCGGGGTTATTGAGGGGCGAGGGCGTGGAATTGTGATTGACATTCCAGCGACTTCGCCCTAAAGACCGCGCAGCACCGGGCAGAGATGTCCGGTGTTTCATTTGACATGTCCCGTGGATTTGTCCTGTTCGCGTAATAGGATGATCCTGTCGGATCCTCGAAAGAAGATCAAAGGAGGGCGTGTTTCCTTCGAGCGGTTTGGAAACAAGCCGCCGTAACACTCTGAAAGGAAATACGATGAGCAAGCGCGAATCGTCCAAGTACAAGATTGACCGCCGTATGGGCGAAAACATCTGGGGCCGTCCGAAGTCCCCGGTGAACCGCCGCGAATACGGCCCGGGCCAGCATGGTCAGCGCCGCAAGGGCAAGCTTTCGGACTTCGGTGTGCAGCTGCGCGCCAAGCAGAAGCTCAAGGGTTACTACGGTGACCTGCGCGAGAAGCAGTTCCGTGCAATCTTCGCTGAAGCCTCCCGCCGCAAGGGCGACACCTCTGAAAACCTGATCGGTCTTCTGGAGTGCCGTCTGGACGCGATCGTCTATCGCGCCAAGTTCGTTCCGACCGTTTTCGCTGCCCGCCAGTTCGTGAACCACGGCCACGTGACCGTGAACGGCGTCCGCGTCAACATCGGTTCCTACCGTTGCAAGGCTGGCGATGTCATCGAAGTTCGTCAGAAGTCGAAGCAGCTCGTTTCCGTTCTGGAATCGATTTCCCTGGCTGAACGCGATGTTCCGGACTACATCGAAGTCGACCATAACAAGATGGTTGCGACCTTTGCTCGTGTTCCGGCGCTCGGCGACGTACCTTATCCGGTCGTCATGGAGCCGCATCTGGTGGTCGAATTCTATTCGCGTTAATCGCGAGGCGTTTTCGCTTACGGAAAAGCCGCCTCTTGGGGCGGCTTTTTTGTTATCTGGAGAGGTACGATGACGGACTTGCAGGCAGTTCTCGACAGCATCCATAAGGAACTGGCGCCCCGTATCGGCGAAGGCAAAGTTGCGGACTATATTCCAGAGCTTGCCAAGGTGGACCCGAACCAGTTCGGCTTGAGCGTGGTGACCGTAGACGGCAAGGTCTATAACGTCGGCAATGCAGACGTGCCGTTCTCCATCCAGAGCATTTCAAAGGTTTTCATGCTGACGCTTGCGCTCGGCAAAGTCGGCGAGGGCTTGTGGAAGCGCGTCGGCCGTGAGCCTTCGGGCTCGGCGTTCAATTCGATCGTCCAGCTCGAGCACGAGCAGGGCATTCCGCGCAATCCCTTCATCAACGCCGGTGCGATTGCCGTGACAGATGTCGTCATGGCCGGCCATGCGCCGCGCGAGGCGATCGGCGAGTTGCTGCGGTTCGTCCGCTATCTGGCGGATGATGAGTCGATCAGCATCGATGATCGCGTTGCAAAGTCAGAGACGCAGACGGGCTACCGCAATGCGGCGCTCGCCAATTTCATGCGTTCCTATCGCAACCTCGATCATCCCGTCGATTACGTGCTTGGCGTCTATTTCCACCAGTGCGCTCTATCGATGACTTGCGAGCAACTGGCGAAGGCAGGGCTCTTCCTTGCCGCACGTGGCAGCAACCCGATGACCGGCCATTCGGTCGTATCGCCGAAGCGGGCCCGGCGCATCAATGCGCTGATGCTGACATGCGGCCACTACGATGGTTCCGGCGACTTCGCCTACCACGTCGGCCTTCCCGGAAAGAGCGGCGTCGGCGGCGGTATCTTTGCTGTGGCCCCCGGCATCGCGTCCATCGCTGCGTGGTCACCGGGCCTGAACAAGGTCGGCAACTCACAGCTCGGTGCTGTCGCGCTCGAGATGCTGGCCGCGCGCACGGGCTGGTCGGTTTTCGGGGATTGATGCTGGGTTGTCTTGGCGCTTTCTGCTAAGGCGGAGGCAGTGACTGATTGGAAGAGAGAATGAACATCGCAGCCAACATTGCCGATGAGCTTGAAACGCCGAACGCGGACGGCGCGATCGCGCACGCGCTCTTTGCCGAAGCTCCGAACTCGGTATCGTTCAACAAGCTGCGCAAGCGGCTGCTGCGAAACGTCAGGCAGGCATTCGACGATTTTGCGATGCTGAAGGGGCAGAAGCGTTGGCTGATCGGTGTCTCCGGCGGCAAGGATTCCTACGGGTTGCTCGCCCTTCTCCTCGACCTGCAGTGGCGCGGTCTTCTGCCGGTGGAACTGATCGCCTGCAATCTCGACCAGGGCCAGCCGAACTTCCCCAAGCATATCCTGCCTGAGTATCTTACCAAGGTCGGGGTCAAGCATCGGATCGAATATCGAGATACCTATTCGATCGTGAAGGAGAAGGTTCCGGAGGGCGCGACGTATTGCTCGCTCTGTTCACGGCTGCGCCGCGGCAATCTTTACCGGGTTGCCAGGGAGGAGGGCTGTGACGCACTGGTGCTTGGCCACCACCGCGAGGATATCCTCGAGACCTTCTTCATGAACTTCTTCCATGGCGGGCGGCTCGCCTCGATGCCGGCGAAGCTGCTCAATGACGAGGGCAACCTGATGGTACTGCGCCCGCTCGCCTACTGCGCGGAAGACGACATGGCGAAGTTTGCGGCTGCCATGCAGTTTCCAATCATTCCCTGCGATCTCTGCGGCTCCCAGGACGGGCTGCAGCGCAATGCGATGAAGGACATGCTCGCCGATATCGAACGGCGCATGCCGGGCCGCAAGGACACGATGCTGAGAGCACTCGCACATGTGAATCCTTCACATCTGCTCGATCCAAAGCTTTTCGATTTCGCCGGCCTGATGGCCGGAGAGACCGCGCCGAAGAGCGAATAGTCGGCGCTCACGCCAAAGAAGGAAAGTCCATGAGTTCCACGATAGATGTAACGACGCTAGCCGATCTCCTGAGGCGGGCGGCGAAGGCAGAGATATTGCCGCGTTTCCGTCGACTTGGAAGCGATGACGTGCGCGCCAAGAGCGAGGCGACCGACCTGGTGACGGAAGCCGACCTGCAGGCGGAGCGGATGATAAAGGCGGAAGCCGGCGCGCTTTGGCCAGATGCCGTGTTCATCGGGGAAGAGTCGGTCGCTGCGGATCCTGGCCTGCTTGGGAGGCTCGAGGGAGCGGACCTTGCCATCGTCGTTGATCCGGTGGATGGTACGTTCAATTTCGCGTCCGGGATTCCGGCTTTCGGTGTCATGGCCTCCGTGGTGTTCAAGGGTGAAACCGTTGCCGGCATCATCTACGACCCGATGGGTGACGATTGGGTGATTGCGGAGACAGGCGGCGGCGCATGGCTTCGACGTCCTGACGGGGAGGCAGAACGGCTCTCTGTTGCGGCGCCCGTCGCGTTGGAGGACATGGTCGGCATGGCGTCCACCGGCTTTCTGCCGAAGCCGAAGCGCAGTGAAATCCTTGCGAATTTGGCCAAGGTTCGGTTCCTTGCCAACTATCGCTGCGCCGCTCACGAATACCGCGCCTTTGCTGGCGGCCACGTGCACTACCTGATGTATAACAAGCTGATGCCCTGGGATCATCTTGCGGGCACACTTATCAGCATCGAGGCTGGCGCCCATGCGGCCCGTTTCGACGGTTCGCCCTACCTCCCGCATCACACCCGCGGCGGCTTGCTGATTGCGCCTGACCACGACAGCTGGGACATTCTGCGGCGTGAAGTCTTCACCATCTGATATCGAGGCGGCCGCCACACGCGGACTGCCACCACTAACTTGCGCTTCGTGGGTGCGATATTGGCGCTCCCAACAGAACGCCGTGCGCACAGACGTACAATACGGATAGGCACGCCTATCGTAGATATCCTCTCGCTTTTGAAATGACGAGGAGGGAATGATGGATATCGCGCAGGCGCTGGCTTTCTTGCTGTTTGCGTTTATCGCGGCCGTTACGCCGGGACCCAGCAACACCATGATCCTGTCCACCGGTGCCGCTGTCGGTACCTTGAGAGGCATCGGCTGTCCGCTCGGCGCATCGCTGGGCATGGGCGTGATGATCGTTCTAAGTGCTTTTGGCGTCGGAGAAATTGTCGCAGCCGCACCGGCCATCGTAATAGCGCTGAAGATGGCGGGATCTCTGTTTCTGCTGTGGCTGGCTTGGAAGATCGCCAATGCCGGCACGGTTGAAGCGAATGGACAGAGGCGGACGGTCGGATTTCGGCAGGCTTTTCTATTCCAATGGCTGAACCCGAAAGGCTGGCTGGTCGCGCTGAGCGCAGGTAGCACCTTCCTTGTATCCTCGCAGCAGGCTCAGACTAGCGGCGCTTTGTGGATGGGTGTGCTGTTTGCAGCAGCCGCGTTTCCGGCTGGGTTCCTTTGGCTCGTCCTAGGTGCTCTCGTGGCCCAGGTTCTGCGGACCTCACGCGCGGCGAGGTTCTTCAATATCGCCATGGCGTTTGCGCTGGCTCTGTCGGTTGCTCTTGTGTGGCGCTAACTCCTGAAAGAATTGCGCCCGCAACAACGTGTCGCGGGCGATAAGGAACGCTCTACGCGTTAGAAATGAGTTGCGGGCTGTCGCCCGGATGCGTGAAGAGCTTGCCGCCTTCCGCCCAGAGCGTCGCCGCGATACTGATCGCACCGAACACGGCAAAGCCACCGAAGAGCGGCTGGACAGTGCCGTTGAAGAGCTGGCCAACAGTGCCGCCGAGGATCGCGCCGAAGGTCGTGGACACGAAGCCGGTGATGGCGGTTGCTGTGCCAGCGAGGTTACCCATCGGCTCCAGGCTGATCGCTGTGAAGTTGGTCGCGATGACTGCGAACATCATCAGCAGGATCGTAAACAGCGCATAGGCGAAGGCGAAATCGGGCCGTCCGCCCAGCGCTTTGACGTAGCCGATTGCCGAAACAATGGTGAAGACGATCATGGCGACATGCGAGATACGCCGCATGCCGAACTTACGCACGAAGAAGCCGTTGGCGAAGTTTGCGACCGCGATGCCGCCTGCCGTTGCCGCAAAGGCAATCGGCAGCCAATCGCCAAGGCCGTAGACTTCACCGAAAACCTGCTGGACCGAAATGACGTAGGCGCTGATGACAGCTGTGAACATTGTCAGGCCGATCATATAGCCGCACGTGATCTTATTCGTCAGAACGGTCTTGAAGCCATCGAGGACGGAGCCGACCGATAGCGGAATGCGCTCTTCCTTCGGAAGCGATTCCTTCAAGCGCAGTGATGCCCAGACAAACAGGATCCCACCAACGAGACCAAGCAGGATGAAGATCCAGTGCCAGTTGGCATAGGTGATGATCAGCTGACCGACCGAAGGTGCCACGATCGGAACGATCATGAAGACGATCATTACATAGGACATGACACGGGCCATCTCGCGACCACCAAAGCAGTCACGAACGATGGCCATGGTGGTGATGCGAACCGCTGCGCCGCCGAGGCCTTGTATAAAGCGCATGACAAGCAGCATTTCAAAACTGCCCGTGGCTGCCGCGCCGAACATGGCGAGCATGTAAACCGCCAAACCGCCGAGCAAGATGTTGCGGCGGCCGAACGTGTCGGACAGGCTGCCGAAAATGATCTGCGAGACGCCGAAGCCCAGGAAGAAGACGCCGATGACCAGCTGCGCATCGTTGGCGTTGGCGACGCCGAGCGAATGGCCGATTGCGGGCAGGGCCGGCAACATGCTGTCGATCGCCATCGCGACACTGGCGGTCATGATGGCGATGGTGATGACAAATTCGACGAAGCCCATGCCTATTCGGCGGGAGCCTTGATTCTCAACATGAGGTTTATGTGGTGGCGTCATAATGGAAATCCTGAAATACGGGACGGGCGACCCATTCAGACCGCGGGATTATGCGGTTGAAAGAGGCGCCCTTTTTCTGCGATCAAAACGAAGATCAGACCGATGATCGAGACGGTGAAATAGCCTGCGACCATCGGCAGTGCGGTGCCGTTGAAAGCCTGTCCGATGCCGGCGCCGATCAGAGCGCCGCCGACGGTGCTCATGAAGCCCAGCACGGACGAGGCCGTTCCCGCAACATGACCAAGCGGTTCCATGGCAAGCGAATTGAAGTTCGAGCCGATCCAGCCGAACTGGAACATCGCCAGGCCGAAGAAACTGATAAAGAGGAAGAATGGCATCGGGTGCGGCCCGAGGAGGAGCGCTGCGAGCCAAATGGTGTTGACGGCGATGAAGCCGGTCAGTGCACCATGCGACAGGCGCCGCATCCCGAACTTGCCGACGAGCCGCGAGTTGAGGAACGACGACAGCGACATGAAGACGGCGACACCGGCGAAAGCGAGCGGAAAGTAGGCGCCGAGATCATAGATCCCCACGTAGATCTGCTGGGCGGAATTGATAAACCCGAACAGCGATCCGAAGATGAAGGTGGTAGCGATCGTGTAGCAGAGCGCGATGCGGTTCGTGAGAACAAGCTTGAAGCCGCCGATGACGGAGCGCGCCGTGAACGGCCGCACGTTCGAAGGATGCAATGTCTCGGGAAGGCGCATGTAGGCCCAACCCGAAATCAACGCCGCCATCACCGCGATAAACACGAAGATCAGGTGCCAACTGCCGAAAAACATGATGATCTGACCGCTCCCCGGCGCGATGACGGGGACGATCATGAAGACCATCATGATCAGCGACATGACCTCTGCCATCTGGCGACCGCCGTAGACGTCTCGCACGATGGAGATGGTGATGACGCGTGTAGCTGCGGAACCAATACCCTGGATGAAGCGAAGCACGAGGAGGCCGGTGAAAGTCGGCACCAGTGCGATCCCAAGGGCGGAACAGATATAAATCGCAAGACCGATCAAAAGCGGCAGGCGGCGGCCAAAGCGGTCGGAGAGGGGCCCGTAGAACAGTTGCGCCGAACCGAAGCCGAGGAGATACGCAGAAACGACAAACTGACGATGATTTTCACTCTCAACGCCGAGGCTTGCACCGATCTGCTGCAGCGCCGGAAGCATGATGTCGATCGCGAGCGAATTGATCGCCATAAGGAAGGCTGCGAGCGCAATGAACTCCCCTTTGCCCATGGGCAATCGGCCCGCGTGCACGGCTTGTGATGAATCTGTCACAATGAAATTCCCATAAACAGGCCAAGGCGCTGTTCAGCACAGCGCCTCGGACTCAAAATACAGATTTGGAAACCGGGCGAAGCGTCCGGTGACCGGGCAGGTCAGGCGGCGCCGCGAACGGTGACGCCGTGTTCCTGCAGGTGCTGCTGCAACTCACCGGCCTGGAACATTTCCCGGACGATGTCGCAGCCGCCGACGAACTCGCCCTTTACGTAAAGCTGTGGGATCGTCGGCCAGTTGGAATAATCCTTGATGCCCTGGCGGATTTCGGAGTCAGCGAGCACGTTGATGCCCTTGTAATCGACGCCGATGTAATCGAGAATCTGCACGACCTGGCCGGAGAAACCACACTGCGGAAACTGCGGCGTGCCCTTCATGAAGAGGACGACGTCGTTGCTCTTGATCTCGTTGTCGATGAATTCGTTGATACCGCTCATAGGGACCTAATCCTTTCCACAGGCGAGTTAAAGGCCCGCCGTTTCAATCGTTAAGCTTAGATAGCATGTGATCGCCGGAATTCCAGCAGGCGCCGGCAAAAAAAGAGCACCCTATCGGTTTGCGGGAGGCGGATTGTTGCGCTTGCGTTACGCCGGTTGCTGAACCGGCCCGGGAAGGCATTCGGCGCAACCGGTCTCGGGGTAACTTACCCGGATTTCGCCACAATTGTCGCGGAATGCGTCGCAGCAATTTATCGGCCGCGTGCGCGGCAACGAAAGAAAATAATGACATTGATTTCGAAGAGGGTGGTTCTCCATTTTCCGGGGTTCGAGCCACTTGATGGGCGTGCACACAAGGCACGGTACGAACGATCCGCAAAGCAAAGTGCCGCGGTTTGGGACTGTGGAGTTACCATCGGCGAGCCCAAATGCATGCCGGATTCGACAAGTTTCAAGGTGACGTCGATTGCGGATGGTTGGGAAACCAACAGCCTTATTCATGTCTTTGATCACAATGCTCTCGTGGAGTGGCTTGGAGCCGGCAGCCGGGCGTGGCAAATTCTCGCGGGCTTTTGGGCCGCTCTGCAGGTAATCGGTTACGGCGGGATGGCCGGCTATTTCAAGTATGCATGGCGATTTGGACTGTTCTTCATCTTCCCGTTTCTGATGATGATCCTCGGCTTCTCGCTCAGCGCAACGATCGCTGTCATCCCGGTTGGAATGGAATTGCCGGCCCCTCATCTCTTCTGGAGCGTGGGGTTGGCGTCGTGCTTCTTCATCTTCGCGTTCCTGCCCGTTGCCGAGCGCTTCTACACATTGCATCTCTTCGCGGACTGGCGCATGGCGGTAGCGCTCGCTCGCATGAGCCATGCGGAATTCAATGAATGGCTCGATCGCTGTGCTGTGGCAGCGCGTGCCGCTTTGTCGGAATCGGCGGATGAATACGTGATCTCGTCTCACAGCATGGGTTCGAGCGTTGCCGCGCATGTGATCGGGCGCCTTCTCGAGGAACAACCAGATGTCTTCCGCGATAAGAGAGTAGTGTTCGCAACGCTCGGGTCGGCGCTTCTGCAATGCGCGCTATTGCGCCCGGCGAAATTGTTGCGGTCACGAGTGGGCTTGATCGCCCGCTGCGAGAACATCCATTGGCTCGACGTCCAGTGCCTGACGGATGCAATTCACTTCTACAAGGTGCCGGTCGTGGCCGTTTGCGGACATGGCGATCTACGCCCTGCCAAGATGGTGTTCATCCGCGTCAAGCAAATGCTGACGGTCGAACATTACCGCAAGATCAAAAAGGACTTTCTGCGCGTGCACCGACAGTATGTCCTGGGGTCGGATCTGCGGGCGCCGTTTGATTTCACGCTGCTGACGGCCGGCCCACGCTCGGCACTCGTGCTTGCCGAGGCCGGCTACAGCAAAATGCCCGGCTTCTAACCGGGCATTTTGCGTTCGATATCAATCGGGTGCCGATGTCTGCAGGGCCAGGGCGTGCAATATGCCGCCCATGTTACCCTTAAGAGCCTCGTAGACCATCTGGTGCTGCTGCACGCGGCTCTTTCCGCGAAATGCTTCGGCGACGACCTCGGCAGCATAATGGTCGCCGTCACCAGCGAGATCTCGGATGGTCACCCTGGCGCCGGGGATGCCGGCTTTGATCATGTCTTCGATATCACCGGGTTTCATAGGCATGATCGTTACTCCTTGCGCATTATTCCGTGGCAGCGAGTGTGCCATGGCCTTCCATGTAATCAGGGAACCATGATTCATGGGCGTCGCGCAATTGCTGAATCGGCAGCGTCAGCAGATCGTCGACCACGAGCTTGTCGCCTTCAACCGTGCCGAGGCGGCGGAACGGGACACCCGCACCTTCGGCATTTGCGCAGACGAAGCTCGCAACGTCCGCCGGCACCGTCAGGACATAGCGGGCCTGATCCTCGCCGAACAGCAACGCGTGTGGTGCACCCCTGCATTCATTGAGGCTAATCTTGAGGCCCTTGCCTGACGCCATCGCCATTTCGGCGAGAGCAAGGACGAGGCCGCCGGAAGAGATGTCGTGGCAGGCGGTTGCCTGGCCATTACGGATGACCGAGCGTACGAAGTCGCCATTGCGGCGCTCCGCAAAGAGATCGACCTCAGGGGCCGGGCCTTCAATGGTGCCAACGATATCCCGCAGATAGGCCGACGAGCCGAGATGGCTGCCGTCCGTACCGATCATGATGACCTTGTCGCCATTGGAGGCGCTGCCGATACGCGCCATCTTCTTCCAGTCAGGCAGAAGACCGACGCCGGCGATCGTCGGGGTCGGCAGGATCGCAACGCCATTGGTTTCGTTATAGAGCGAGACGTTACCCGACACGATCGGGAAATCGAGGACGCGGCAGGCTTCGCCGATGCCTTTTACTGCCAGGACGAACTGCCCCATGATTTCCGGCTTTTCAGGATTGCCGAAGTTCAGGTTGTCGGTGGCCGCCAACGGCTCTGCCCCTGTGGCGGTGATATTACGCCAGCACTCTGCGACTGCCTGTTTGCCGCCTTCAAAAGGATCGGCCTCGACATAGCGCGGTGTGACGTCAGAGGAGAACGCGAGGGCTTTGGTCGGATGGTTCTCGACGCGAACGACGCCGGCATCGCCACCCGGAAGTTGGAGCGAATTGCCCTGGATCAGGGTGTCGTACTGTTCGTAGACCCAGCGGCGGCTTGATTGATTCGGAGAACCGACAAGCTGCAACAGCGCCTGACCGTAGTCTGCCGGTTCGGCCACGAGATTTGCGGGCAGGGGCGCGCGTTTATCCGACTCGCGCCACGGACGATCATATTCAGGCGCCTGGTCGCCGAGATCCTTGATCGGCAGGTTTGCAACTTCCTCGCCCTGATGAACCACGCGGAAACGAAGGTCGTCGGTCGTCTTGCCGACGATCGCGAAATCGAGGCCCCACTTGACGAAGATCGCCTTCGCGACGGCTTCCTTTTCCGGTTCCAGAACCATGAGCATGCGCTCCTGGCTTTCCGACAGCATCATTTCATAGGCCGTCATCTGCTCTTCACGCACCGGCACGGTATCGAGATCAAGGAGAATACCCAGATCGCCCTTGGCGCCCATTTCGACGGCCGAGCAGGTGAGGCCCGCAGCACCCATGTCCTGGATGGCAATAACGGCGCCGGTCTGCATCAGTTCGAGGCAGGCTTCCAGCAGGCACTTTTCGGTAAAGGGGTCACCGACCTGGACGGTCGGGCGCTTTTCGTCGATCGACTCGTCGAATTCGGCCGAAGCCATTGTCGCCCCGCCGACGCCATCGCGGCCCGTCTTTGCGCCGAGATAGACGACCGGCAGGCCGACGCCCTTGGCTTCTGACAAGAAGATCGCGTTCGACTTTGCGAGGCCAGCCGCGAAGGCGTTGACCAGGATGTTGCCATTGTAGCGGGCGTCGAATTCGACTTCGCCGCCGACCGTGGGCACACCGAAGGAATTACCATAACCGCCGACACCCGAGACGACACCGGAGACGAGGTGACGAGTCTTCGGATGGTCCGGCTCGCCGAAGCGCAGCGCATTCATTGCAGCGATCGGGCGTGCACCCATGGTGAAGACGTCGCGCAGAATGCCGCCGACGCCGGTTGCCGCGCCCTGATACGGCTCAATGTAGGAGGGGTGGTTGTGGCTCTCCATCTTGAAGACAACGCAGTCGCCATCATCGATATCGACCACACCGGCATTCTCGCCGGGCCCCTGGATGACGCGCGGGCCTTTGGTCGGCAGGGTACGCAACCACTTCTTGGAGGATTTATAAGAGCAGTGCTCGTTCCACATCGCCGAAAAGATGCCGAGCTCCGTGAAGGTCGGTTCGCGGCCGATCAGGTCCAATATCCGCTGATACTCGTCTGGCTTCAGGCCATGGGCGGCAATCAGTTCGGAGGTGATCGGGCGGGTATTGGAAATGGTCATGAGCTCTCGGAAGTCCCTGCCGTTGCGCGATTGCGGTGTCTTTAGCCTAACTGGATGGAACGCGCGACAGGAAAATGCCCGCTGTTAACAGACAGCGGGCACCGAATGGTAACTACCATGGTAGCTTAGAACTTGTAGCCGACCTGAATACCGGCGCGCGTCATGCCGTTGGAAATTCGATCGCCATTCAGATTCCCTCATCCGACTCGCGTCAGGGTCCGTCTGAATTCGTAGCATCGATCGGGGCTTGATAAAGCGAGTTTGAGAGGGGCTTGGGCCTTTTACTTCGGATGTGCGGCTAATCTAGCGCAGTCTCAGATCTCACCGTCATAACCCGCGCCGCCGCTTTCTAGCAGGCGTCGCAATGTCGTGAGGCCCGCAACCAAATCGTCGCGGTTTCGGGGCGAGGAGAAGCCTACTCGAACGCGATGATAGACTTTCTCGGCTCGCGCAGCCTTGAATTCGTCCTCGTCGTCGATCAGCACTCCCTCTCCGTAAGCAGCGTTCTTGAACGTTCCCGACAGCCAGGGATCCGGCAGCTTCAGCCACAGGAAGGGGACATGCGGATGCGATACGAAGTCGTATCCTTGCAACTGCTCCCGTGCGAGACGCTCACGGACGGCGAGTTCCACCGTGCTGGCCTTACGGATTTCGTGCGCCTGACCGCTCTCGACGAGACGCGCGCAAGCCTCGGCCAGAATGAATGGTAGTCCGCCGGTGATCATCTTGTGTGTCACCTTGATCCGCTGAGCAAAATGCGGCGGGCAGGCGACCCAGCCGCCCCGCACGCCGGCAGCCACCGATTTCGAAAGGCCACTGATCAGGAACGTGCGATCGGGTGCGAGCGACGCAAGCAAGGGGTTTTCGTCGCCAGTCATACCACCGTAGAGATCGTCTTCGATTAGCCAGACACCGTGGCGGCGCGCTATCTCGGCGACGCGTGCCCGGCGCTCGTGCGGCATCGTCGCCAGGGTGGGATTGTGCGCGGTCGGCATGAGGAATGCGAGCTTTGGGTGCTGCTGAAGGCACAGGCGCTCGAAGTCATCAGGAATCACGCCATTTTCGTCGGACTCGACGGTGATCGTACGGCGGCCGAGAATACGTGCGCTGCGGCTCACCTGCGTATAGCTCAACTCTTCGAAGACGATCTTGTCACCGGGCGACGACACCGCTGAGATGACGGCGACAGCAGCCGCGTGGGCTCCAAGGGTAGGGACGATGTTTTCCGTTTCCGGCATCCAATCGTTTCTGGCGAGCCAACGCCGGCCGGCCGCGTACCAGTTCTTGGGAAACACACGCGAATAGGACGAAATCTCGGAGAGCTGCTCCTCGCCGATCGCGGCAAGAACACTGCCGATAATCTTGCCCTGGCCAAGATCCGGCGCAGCCGTGGTGTCGAACCGTATCTTACCGGCGGGCGCATCGATCGGGCGTGTTCCGCCGAGCGCAACCGTCAGCGGGTCCGGTTGATTCCCGGGTGCTGTCTCGGCGCGATCGAGCACGTAAGTGCCGCGGCCGACTTCTCCGGCGACGAGGCCGCGCTCGTGCACGAGCGCATAGGCTCGGCCGATTGTCCCAATTGTTACGCCGATATCATAGGCGAGGTTTCGTTGCGGCGGCAATTTGCTGCCAGCTGCCAAGGTGCCACTGGCTATGGCTGATTCAATGCTGTCCGCGATCCGGAGGTAAACCGGGCCTGAGCCGCGCGAAACATCTGGGAGCCAATTTGTCATCATGACAATTATCTATATTGTCACCCTCCATACGTCAACATTATCTCCACGACAGATACAATTCTTTTGGAGAATGATATGTCTGTCGTTCCAGAAAGCGAGACCCGGATTGCATCTCTACCTTCCGGGGTGCAATCGATTCAATACCGTGTTTCGCGAGAGTTGCCTTTTGGCCGGGCAGTGCTTCAATCCACATGGCGATGGCTCTTATATCGACATGAGAAACGGCAAAGCCGTAGGGCTCTGCTCGATCTGACGGATGACGCGCTGTTAGATATTGGCGTCACGCGTGCGGACGCGCGTAAGGAAGCCGGCAAGTCGTTCTTTTGGGACTGATCAGCCGCAGGCCTTGTTGCCCGAGGCCCAGCGGGTGACATCGTTGACAATGCGCGGTCCGGTGGCGCTTTGCATCATCGGACCAAAGGCGTCGAGCTTTGAGGGATTGCCTTCCGCTTGAACGACGAGCAACGGGCGGCTCTCGGGGCTTCCCTTGTGCACGACGAGAATGCGAGGGCGACCGGAAAAGGAATTCAATTCCGGCGCCAGCCTGTATGCGGCGAAGGCCGCGTCGCCGGATTTGAACCAGCAGGAGTTCGCCCCAAGAGCAACGCGCTCCATGGTAGACAGCGCGCTGCGGTCAGGACCCTTCGCCGGCGTATTCGATTGGCAGGACGCAACCAGCGCCGCGGTTGCGGCAATCGCGAAAACACGTGTCGTCGTAAGGCGAGGGCGCATCAACTTGCTCCAATGGATCGGATGAATGGCCTCTTACGTGCCGAAGGTTAAGCAGCGATTACCTCGAGAGCAGAAGCGAACAGGCCACGGCCGTCGGAACCGCCATGTGCTGCTTCGATGAGGTTTTCCGGGTGCGGCATCATGCCGAGGATGTTGCCTTTGTCGTTCATAACAGCGGCAATATCGTTGAGGGAGCCGTTCGGATTGGTGCCTTCCGCATAGCGGAAAACGACCTGGCCGCTGCCTTCGATCGTTGCCAGGGTCTCGGCATCGGCGAAGTAGTTGCCGTCGTGATGGGCGACTGGGCTACGAATGATCTGGCCCTTGGAATAGGCGCGGGTGAAATCGGTGTCTGCGTTGACAACTTCGAGCTTGATCTCACGGCAGACGAACTTGAGGGAGGCATTACGCATCAGCGCGCCGGGAAGCAGACCGGCCTCGAGAAGGATCTGGAAGCCGTTGCAGACTCCGAGAACCTTGACGCCCTTGTTTGCCTTTTCGATGATTGCCTGCATGACCGGCATGCGCGCAGCGATGGCACCGCAACGGAGGTAGTCGCCATAGGAAAAGCCGCCGGGGATGACGATGAGGTCGACGTCTGGAATGTCCGTCTCCGTTTGCCAGATGGTCACCGGCGCGTGACCGGAGATTTTCGTCAGTGCAGCGATCATGTCGCGATCGCGATTGAGACCCGGAAGTTGAACGACGGCTGATTTCATGAGTGCGACTAAAACCTTGTTTGTGCTTCTGCAAGTTCTCGAAGGACGAGACGCTTTTCAATTCGCTCCAGCCGGCCTTCATGCCGGCCGAGGACGCCGTAAATACTATGTATTTCCTGCTGCATCGAGGTCATCGTGTCGCGCATGCAGTGCATTTCGCTCCGGATTTCGTCGAGTGATGCATCCAGCGTATCGATGTGCTCGTGCATTTTCGTCAACAACTCAAGCACGAGCTCTTGCGTCAATTCAGCCATCGAGTGCGCTCCACGACTAGGTTAGTCGACGGAAATATTATAGTTCTCGATCACCGTATTTGCGAGGAGTTTTTCACACATTGCCTTGAGGTCACTCTCCGCTTTCGCCTTGTCAGCGCCTTCGAGTTCGACGTCAAAAACCTTGCCCTGACGAACATGGCCCACACCATCGAAGCCGAGTGCGCCAAGGGCGCCCTCGATTGCCTTGCCCTGCGGATCGAGAACGCCGTTCTTCAGCGTGACGGTTACACGAGCCTTGATCACTTTATCGTCCCTGTCTTTGCTTAGCCTGAAAGTCTTACTTCACGAGCACCGGACCGGTGCCGCGCACAGGTTCGTTCTCGTTGATGATGCCGAGGCGGCGCGCAACTTCCGAATAGGCTTCGAGAAGTCCACCCATGTCGCGGCGGAAGCGGTCCTTGTCCATCTTTTCGCGGGTATCGATATCCCAAAGACGGCAGGAATCCGGCGAGATCTCGTCGGCCAGGATAATGCGCATCATGTCGCCTTCATACAGGCGGCCGCATTCGATCTTGAAATCGACAAGCTGGATGCCGACGCCGAGAAAGAGACCGGTCATGAAGTCGTTGACGCGGATGGCGAGCGCCATAATGTCATCGAGCTCGGCGGGGTTGGCCCAGCCAAATGCCGTAATGTGCTCTTCGGAGACCATTGGATCGTCGAGCGCGTCGGACTTGTAGTAAAACTCGATGATCGAGCGCGGCAGCACTACGCCTTCTTCGATGCCGAGGCGCTTCGACAGCGAGCCCGCGGCAACGTTGCGGACGACGATCTCAAGCGGGATCATTTCCACTTCGCGGATCAACTGCTCGCGCATGTTGAGACGGCGAATAAAGTGCGTCGGAATCCCGATCTTGTTCAGATGGCTGAAGATGTATTCCGAAATGCGGTTGTTCAGGACGCCCTTGCCATCGATGACTTCGTGCTTTTTCTTGTTGAAGGCGGTGGCATCGTCTTTGAAGAACTGGATCAGCGTGCCCGGCTCCGGGCCCTCATACAGAATCTTTGCCTTGCCCTCGTAAATACGGCGGCGACGGTTCATTGCAATTGTTCTCTATCGTTGGCGCTCTTGGGATAGCGCGAGTGGATCGATCTCGTGGCGTCCCCTTAAAGGAAAAGCGAGGGTTTCACAATCCGCCTGTCACTCCTTCCCCGGAATCCGGATTGCCGGAGTGCCGCTAAGAGAATCGAAGACTTTCTGCGAAGGAGTTTACAGGTTTTTTGCGATCAACGGAATGTGAGCCGCCCCCATCGAGGCAGTCATGCAGACCTTTATCTTTGGCCGGAGCCGTTGACCGACTTGCGCAGATCCTGCTGGAGGCCCCTGGCAGGGCCTTCCACGCCCCGCCAGGACGCTGCTCGTACGAAAGGAGCTATCTGCATCGCGGGCATGGGACGGGCCAGCGCATAGCCCTGAAGCATATCGCAGCCGAGGTCGTAGAGAATGCGGACGTGATCCATCGTCTCGACGCCCTCGGCCGTGACCAGAATGTTCAGCGAGCGGCCGATATCGATGATCGAACGGACCAGTTTTCGCTGCTCTGCCGAATGCGGCAGCATGCGGATCAGTTCGCGGTCGATCTTCAAGGTCTTGGGGCTCAGCTTCAAAAGGCTGACGATCGACGCGTGGCCCGTGCCGAAGTCATCGATCTCGATATCGATGCCGAGCCGGCGCAGGTGCCGGAGGTTGGCGATCACAGCATCGTCGCAGTCGTCCAGCGAGATCGATTCCAGCAGTTCAAATGAAATCGTCCGAGGTTCGATCTTCAGGCCACGAAGCTTCTTCGCGAGGTTCGGATCTGCGAGACGACGTGACGAGACGTTGACTGCGATCTTGGGGATGCGGAGGCCTTCATCCGTCCATCGCTTGCGATCAGCCAGCGCCTGCTCGAGGATAAGGCCGTCGATCGTCGAGACAACATCCAGATCCTCGGCGATCGCGAGGAAGCGATCGGGCGCCAGCAAACCATGTTCCCGATGCTGCCAGCGCGCCAGGGTCTCGACGCCAGCAACTTCTAGCGTTCGGGCATGGAACTGCAACTGGTAAAACGGAACAAACTCGCCGCGTTCGAGGCCCAACAGGATTTCATCAGCCAAGCGCTTGCTGGCGATGATGCGCCGCCGCTCATCGGTCGAGAAGAATTCGTGCCGGTTGCGGCCGCCACTCTTGGCGCGGTAGAGGGCAATATCTGCATTCAGCAGAAGCTGCTTGGCGTCGAGTGTCGGGCCGCTATCCGTCGCAATGCCGATGCTTGCGCCGAAACGGCAATCGTGACCCTCGTAACGTATAGGCTTGCAGAGTTCGCGAATGATGCGCTCAGCGAGATTGGAGATTTTCTTTGGGGTGACGTCCAGCGTGCATAGGACGACGAATTCGTCGCCGCCAATACGAGCGACGAAATCGGTGGAACGGACATTTCTCTTCAATACCTGCGCGGCATGCTTCAACATCGCATCGCCGGCGCGGTGGCCAAGCGTATCGTTGATCTGCTTGAAGCGATCGAGATCGATGTGGAGGATTGCGAGCGTCAGCCCCGTGCGGCGACATTCGGTCGAACGTTCGTCCAGCATCCGGTCCAGATATCGGCGATTGGGTAGCTCGGTGAGATAGTCATGCAGAGCCAGATGCTCGATGTTCTCCTTGGCGCTTTCGAGTTCCTTGTTGCGGGCTTCCGCGAGATCCTTGGCGCGCTGCAACTCGTTATTGAGCCGAACTTCGGCAGTGACATCCCAATTCGCACCGATCAGCTTGCGACGTCCGTCGCTGTCAAGAAAGAAAGCAGCCTTTGCGCGAATGACGCGCTCGATACCGTCCTGCCTGATGATGCGGAACTCGTGCTCGAAATCCGTGTTGTTGGCGACGCTGTCATTGATCGTTGCCAGCACGCGCTCACTGTCGTCGGGATGCAGCGAAGCCTCCCAGGCGTTGCCGGTGTTCGCCGGTGACGTGTCTGCAATGCCGTAGATCGCCAGAAGGCGGTCGTCCCAATCGACTGTGCCGTTTTCGATGTCCGCCTCGAAGACGCCGATGTTGGAGATATCGAGGGCGAGATCGAGGCGCCGCGACACGTGCGCGAGCCGCTCTTCCGCCTCCTTGCGCTCGGTGATGTCCGTATCGGTGCCGACGAGCCGGGCAGGGGCACCGGTTTCGTCCCATTCGACACAGGCGCCACGGCATTCAATCCAGATCCAATGGCCGTCTCTATGCCTCTCGCGATACTCGAAAATCTGATAATCCGGGTCGCCGGCATTCTGACGATCGATAGCCTTTACGACGAATTCCCGATCGTCCGGGTGGATGAGCTCGATCCACGCATCATAGTCGCCGTCGGCTTCCTCATCGGGCGCCATGCCGCGCATGACTTTCCACGTGTCGGAATAATAGCGCTTGCCAAGACGAAGATTGTGATCCCAGACGCCGAGGCCCGATCCCACAAGAGCGTAGTTCCAGCGGCTCTCGCGCTCCGAGAGTTCAGCACCATTCTGCGGCGCCATGCTGCCGTCAAACGCTGCAGCTTTGACCTTGGCTTTAGATTTGGCCCGTTTATCGGGAGTTGCTTGCTTCAAACTGCATACTCGCTCTTTTAGCGTGTATATATTTTGCATTTATTGAATTAAACAGCCCTTAATGTCGCCAAAATAATAATAATGTGAAAACAAAGGCTTAGCCGCACCTTCATCGCGCGACTACTGGGACGCGGCTAATTTTTCCAAAGTCTGCCTACACTTGCACGGCGGCACCCTATATCGCCCGGATCGGGGGGGGAGGAAGTGACATGTCTCCAGAATGGCCGATGTTCATACTGCAATGCATCGTTCTCGTGGGCCTGGCGGGCGTTCTCTTCATTCGCGGCGAGGGCGATTAGCCGACAATCAGCCGCCATGGTGCTTGTTTCCGCGACGCGTCTCCTCGCGCCGCTGCCGATCTCATTGATGCTACCCCGGCAGGGCGGCTAGGCTATGGCTTCAAGCGGCTGAGAAACTGCGCAAACACCATGGTGCCTTCCGGCCAAGGGCCGTGGCCGGACTCGCTGTTGATGTGGCCGGCTTCCCCGGCGTCGATGAGGAGTGATCCCCAGCTTGCAGCGATATCATCAGCATGCTCGTAACTGCCGAAGGGATCGTTGCGACTGGCGATCGTAAGAGTGGGAAACGGAAGGGGATCGCGCGGGTACGGGCCGAACGTCATCAGATGCTTTGGCCGTATGGCCGGATTCGCGACGTCGGGCGGTGCGACGAAAAATGCCCCGGCAACCTTGTTGCGAAAATGCGGAATGGCATGGATAGCCGACGGGATGCCGAGCGAATGCGCCACGAGAACCACCGGCTGCGTCGCGGCATTGACTTCTTCGGCGATGCGGCGAACCCAATCGTCGCGGACCGGCTTCGACCATTCCGCCTGTTCGACGCGGCGAGCCGTACTGAGCTTGGCCTCCCAGCGGCTTTGCCAGTGGTCGGGACCGGAGTTCGTGTAACCGGGGATGATGAGAATTTCGGCGTCTGAAGCTTTCATGATCGCCGGATTTGAGAAAGCTTGGCTGCGATGTCAAGGGAGGGTGGGACAAGGCCGCCGAAATTTGTTATGTTTTTCGGCAGTGCCGGTTGCGTCTCGTATCGGCGTCGTCGCCGATCCTTTCGCTGCCGGCCATCTTGGCTGAGGAGGAGAAAGCCATGACGGCATTCCATGTTATGTCGGGTGCGAGCGATGTCTACACACGCCCGGTCGTCAACAAGATCAGCGTTGCAGATGTCTTCGATGCGCTACGGCGCGGGCTCGATGATTTTCGAGAAAAACCATCCCACTATGTCTTTCTATGCCTGATGTATCCTATCGCCGGGATTTTTCTTGCGCTCGCAACCTCGAGTGCCAACCTCCTGCCGATGATTTTTCCGCTTATCTCGGGTTTCGCGCTGATCGGTCCGATTGCCGCGATTGGCCTCTATGAGATCAGCCGCAGGCGTGAAGCCGGTATGGACACCTCCTGGACGCATGCGATCGAAGTAACGAGATCGCCGGCGTTCCCATCGATCATTGCCGGCGGATTGCTGCTGTTCGGCTTCTTCATTGTCTGGCTGGTCGCCGCGCAGACACTTTATGCCAACGTCTTCGGCGACGTCTTCCCTCGCTCGGTCTCGTTGTTCTTCTCGGAGATCTTCGACACCCCTGAGGGATTGCAGCTAATCATGTGGGGACATGTTCTCGGTCTCGGCTTTGCCATCGTCGTTCTCGCCACGACCGTCGTGACCTTCCCCTTGTTGCTGGATCGAGACGTCGGGCTCGTCTGCGCGATGGAAACTTCCGTCAGGGCGACTGTCGCCAATCCGATCCCTGTGTTGAGCTGGGGCCTGATCATCGCTGTTTCGCTCATTGTCGGTACGATCCCGTTGTTCGTTGGGCTGGCGCTGGCGATGCCAATCCTCGGTCACGCCAGCTGGCATCTTTACAGGAAGCTTGTCGCGCCACCGGTGGTCTGAAAACCAAAAGACCGGGAACTGCTAGCCTCCCTTGGAGTTTCGCTGAGGCGGATACCGAGGGAGGTTAGATATGGCTACACCGCAACATCTGTTTACCCGCTTTGCCAGCAAGACGTCCGAATGGGCAGGCCGGCCGGCAACGTTCGTGCTTGCCGTCGTGCTGGTCGCAGCCTGGGCAGGGACCGGCCCAGTTTTCGGGTTCTCCGAGACTTGGCAGCTTGTCATCAATACCGGCACGACCATCATCACGTTCCTGATGGTCTTTGTACTGCAGAATGCCCAGACACGGGACGCTCGGGCTGTACAGGCCAAACTCGACGAAATCATTCTCACCAGTCACGCGGAAAACCGCTTCATCGGCATCGAGCATCTTGACGAAGAGGACCTGCAACATCTCGATCGCCTCGTCGCCAAGGCGGCGAAAGGCGCTCGCAACGAACGGTCAGCAAGATCGTCGAATACCGAGACTGACACTGACGAGGCGAGCGACGACAGCGCATCGACAAAGTCTACAAGAGCGAAACGAAAAACGGCGCCTGCGAAGGCGCCGACTCATTGATCCAACTCAGGCGGCGCCGAAGACGCGCCGGAAGATCGTATCCACATGTTTTGTGTGGTAGCCGAGGTCGAACTTTTCTCGGATTTCTTCCTCGGACAACGCAGCCCGGACCTCTGCATCGGCCAGTAGCTCCTCGAGGAAGTCCTTGCCTTCCTCCCAAACCTTCATCGCGTTGCGCTGAACGAGTCGGTAGGCATCTTCACGCGACACGCCCGCCTGCGTCAGCGCCAGAAGCACGCGCTGGGAATGCACGAGGCCGCGGAACTTGTCGAGATTCTTCATCATGTTGTCAGGATAGACGACGAGCTTCTCGATGACACCCGCCAGCCGGTTCAGGGCGAAGTCGAGCGTGATCGTCGTGTCGGGCCCAATGGCGCGCTCGACGCTGGAATGGCTGATATCGCGCTCGTGCCAGAGGGCAACGTTTTCCATGGCCGGAACAACCGACATCCGGACCAGCCGCGCCAGACCTGTGAGGTTTTCGGTCAATACCGGATTACGCTTGTGCGGCATCGCGGAAGAGCCTTTCTGGCCAGGCGAGAAGTATTCCTCAGCCTCCAGAACTTCCGTGCGCTGCATGTGACGGATCTCGATCGCGACGTTTTCTATGGAGGACGCGATCACGCCGAGCGTAGCGAAGAACATCGCGTGCCGATCGCGCGGAATGACCTGTGTCGAAACGGGTTCTGGAAGCAGGCCGAGCTTGGCGCAAACGTGTTCCTCGACCCGCGGGTCGATATTGGCGAAGGTGCCGACTGCGCCAGAAACCGCGCCGGTGGCGATTTCGGCACGCGCGGCCACGAGACGCGCGCGGTTGCGGCTCATCTCGGCGTAGAAGCGCGCCAGGGTCAGCCCCATGGTCGTTGGCTCGGCATGAATGCCGTGGCTGCGCCCGATGCGGATGGTGTCCTTGTGTTCAAACGCACGTGCCTTCAATGCCGCAAGCACCCGGTCCATGTCGGCGAGCAGGATGTCAGCCGCGCGCACGAGCTGGATATTCAGCGTGGTGTCGAGAACATCCGAAGAGGTCATCCCCTGATGGACGAAGCGGGCATCAGGGCCGACGATTTCAGAAAGGTGCGTCAGGAAGGCGATGACGTCGTGCTTGGTGACGGCTTCGATTTCATCGATGCGCGCAACATCGAACGTGGCGGCACCACCGCGTTCCCATATCGTCTTGGCGGCGGATTTCGGAATGACGCCCAGTTCGGCGAGCGCATCGCAGGCGTGAGCCTCGATCTCGAACCAGATGCGAAATTTGGTCTCAGGCGACCAGATGGCGACCATCTCAGGTCGGGAGTAGCGCGGGATCATGGCTTCCTGCTTTCGTTCATAAAGGGAATGCTGGCGCCCCTGTAGCAAAGACAGGCGGCAATCTCAACGCATCCGTTTTGCAAGCGCAAAGCTGGTGCCGAAAAGGCAGACAAGGCCGAGCGGAAGAAACAGCCGCAGCCCCAGCACCGCGAACTGATAGACGGCGCTGGCGCCGGTAAAGGCGAATTGAAATACCCATGTCAGAGATCCGAATGGCGCATGCCATGCGGAGTAGAAGACACGGTAGTCCATGGCAAAGAGAAAGGCTGTCATCAGAATGGTGCCGGCGGCCAGTGCTACGAAGAATGCGGCAAAGCGTGTCTCCAGGGATCGTCGATGCGCAAAGAAGCGCGCCAGAGGCAACACGAATGGCCATGCCAGCAAACCGCCCGCAAAGTAGAGTATTGCGAGGTCGCGGACATGCGCCGTCTCCATCCCGTTCCTGAGATAGAGGGCGGCCATTGCCGATATCAGCATCTGCGTGCCCCAGAGGGGAGCGCCGACAAAGAGCTCGGGGAAAGATGGGCGAGCCGCCTTCAGCCGCTCGGAGATCAAAGACGGCCTGCTTTCGTCACGACTTCGATTTGCCTTCCGCGGCAGCCCGCAGCGCACTGATCGCTGCCTTGTAGGACTCCACCGAGCCTCCCTTGAAAATCGCCGACCCTGCCACGAGAACGTTGCCGCCGGCCTTGCCGATGACCGGCGCGGTTTCTACCGTCACGCCACCATCCACCTCAAGATCGATCGGCCTATCACCGATCAGTGACCGTGCGGCGGCAATCTTGTCGGCCATGGCAGGAATGAATTTCTGCCCACCGAAACCGGGGTTGACGGACATGATGAGGATCAGGTCAACGTCATCGAGTACGTTCTCGATCGCCGAAAGTGGCGTCGCTGGATTGATCGTCACGCCGACTTTCTTGCCGAGCCCTCGGATAGTCTGAAGCGAGCGGTGGAGATGTGGACCGGCTTCGGCGTGGACGGTGATGCGGTCGCAGCCAGCCTTTGCGAATGCCTCGAGATACGGATCGACCGGCGCGATCATCAAATGGCAATCGAATACGGCATCCGTGTAGGAGCGCAACGACTTGATCACGTCGGGGCCGAAAGAGATGTTCGGGACAAAGTGACCGTCCATAACGTCGAGGTGGATCCAGTCGGCTCCAGCCGCGGTTACATCGCGTACTTCCTGGCCGAGCTTGGCGAAGTCGGCAGCAAGGACCGATGGCGCGATCCGAATGGGCGTGGTCATTGTAATCTCTCCCTAAAACTCATGCCGAAGCGCACGACGCTACTCGATCGGTGTACTTGCCGGGACGAACGAACCGGCCTGCCACTGCAGCAGGCGGTATGGGTTGTCGGCCAGTTCGTGGCCGGCATTGAAAGCAATTTTCCCGATGACAGTTTCGAAGGCTGTTCCGCCAATGTGCTGGGCGATCGGCCTGTCATCCGCGCCAGCATCGCTGGCCGCCTTCGTCGCGATTTCCACGGCCGCATAGGCAGGCAGCACATAGCCTTCAGGCTCGACACCGCGCGCTCGGAACGAGTCGACCACAGCCTTTGCCTCCGGGCGCGCCGCGTAGTCGGGCAGGGCGACGGCGAGAACGCCATCCGCCAGCGCGAGCGGCTGGTCGGCAGCCTGCATTGCGTCACCACCCAGAATATCGAGGTGGATTTTCTCGGCCGCAGCATCCCGTGCGATGACCGCAACGTCGCTACGGTCTCCACCGACGAAGACCTTAGTCGCCCCGGCCTTCCGAAGCCGTCGCACGAGCGCGACCTGTTGCTCCTGGCCGGGTCGATATGTGTCGGTAAAGACCGGCTTGAGACCCTTTTCCTCGAGCGCATTGCGGATCGCTTCCGTCAGTTCGCGACCATGGATAGTTCCATCCTCGATCAGCGCGATCGGCGCGGCGGCCCACTCGCGCAGGATTACGTCGATGATCTTTTCTGCCTCGGCTCCATCGGCAGGCGCAAGCCGGTAGAGTGGCCAGCCGTTCTTCAGCGCATCTTCCATAAGGATGCGCGAACGCACAGAGACGGTGATCGCCGGGATATTTGCGTCCTTCAGCTTCGGCAGCGCGCCTTCAAGAGTCTCGCTGCAGAGAAAGCCCACGGCAACCTGAACCTTGGCATTGATCAGGGCATCGGCGATCGCTGCACCGCTGTTTTCCGCGCACGTCTCATCGATCGTGACGATCGTGTCGCCGTCCTGCTGGACCTTGGCACTCGCACCGGCGATGATCTGAGCACCAATTGGCGCGAGATTGCCATTCTGCGGCGCTACGATACCAACGATTAGGCCGGCAGCATGGCATTCTCCGGCCGCAAGGAGCAGCATCGGCAGAAGTGCTAGGCCACGCAAAGTATTCATTAAAGATGCCGGTTCCTGTCGTTTGTCTGCTCTTTTATCCGTCCGGCATCGATCGTCAAAGAAAAACGCACAATGAGGAAGCTTTTCGCCCGGCTTTTGTAGAAAACGTAAGAGATCACCTTCATATTAAAGGAAACGACAACCCGGCAATGCCGGATGGAGAATGCATTTGTTGAACAAACAACCGATCGATCCGCGCCTCTACCGGGATGCGATGAGCCGCTTTGGGGGCCATGTGCAACTCGTGACGACGGCAATCGGCGAGGAGCGCCGCGGCGTGACGATCACCGCCGCTTGCTCCGTATCGGATGACCCTGCGACCGTTCTGGTATGCTTGAACAACAGCAATCCGAAGAATGACATTTTCTTCCGGAGCGGCATCTTTGCGTTGAATACGCTGGCGGCGCACCATCAGGCGCTTGCTGATGCCTTTTCCGGCCGCGCCCAACTGACAAACGACCAACGGTTCCAGACGGGCGCCTTCGACAGGCTCGTGACCGGGGCGCCCGTTCTTCGCGATGCGCTTGCCTCCTTCGATTGCCGTGTAAGCGAGATCAAGGAAATGTCGACGCACCACATCATTTTCGGTGAGGTCGTAGCCGTCCGCTACAACGAGGCGAAGCCTGCGCTTGTCTATATGAACCGCGACTATCACACGCTATAACTTCCCGAAATGGGAGGAAACATGTCGGATCAAGCTCATCCGCCGCTGCCGTCGTCGATCGACGAAACGATCGCGATGCTGGGCAATCAGAATTATCTGGCGGGGCGGGCCCTCGGTACGGTCCTTTTCCTGGCCCTGAAAATGAAGCGCCCCCTGTTCCTGGAGGGCGAGGCGGGCGTTGGAAAGACGGAGATCGCCAAGGTCCTGTCGAAGGCCTTGGGACGACCGCTGATCCGCCTGCAGTGCTACGAGGGGCTGGATATCGCCTCAGCCGTCTATGAGTGGAACTATCCGGCGCAGATGCTGGAAATCCGTCTCGCTGAAGCGTCCGGGCTTACCGACAGAAACAGGATCGAATCGGATATCTTTTCCGAGCGTTACCTGATCCGCCGGCCCGTGCTGCAGGCTCTATCCAGCGCGAATGGTCGGGCACCGGTATTCCTCATCGATGAACTCGACCGGACCGATGAGGCCTTCGAGGCCTTTCTGCTAGAGGTTCTTTCCGACTTTCAGGTTACGATCCCTGAGCTTGGCACGATCCGGGCGACCGAACCGCCGATTGTCATCATCACCACGAACCGGACGCGCGAGGTCCACGACGCCCTGAAGAGGCGCTGCCTGTATCATTGGGTTGATTATCCCGATGCTCCGCAGGAACTCGAGATCATTCGCCGGAAGGTGCCGGGCTGCAATGCCGCCCTGTCCGCCCAGATCGTCGCCTATGTGCAGCGGCTTCGGACGCTGGATCTCTTCAAGAATCCGGGGGTTGCCGAGACGATCGATTGGGCGACAGCGCTAACCGAACTCGATCGCCTGGCGCTCGATCCGGAAACGATCTCCGACACCATCGGGACGCTATTGAAGTATCAGGATGATATCGCTCGAATCCAAGGCAGCGACGGTGCGCGGGTGCTCGAAGACATCAAAAGCGAACTGCAGGCGGCTGGGTAACAAATGGATCCGAGAAGCGGGCAGGATGAGATCGTCGCTCCGCCTCCTCCGGTAGGCGGTCGATTCGCCGACAACATCGTTTTCTTTGCTAGAGCGCTCCGCAAGGCCGGCCTGAAGATCGGACCGGCGGCGATCGTCGATGCGATCGAGGCTGTCGAGGTGATCGGCATGGGATCGCGGGAGGAATTTCACGCCGCACTTTCTGCCGTTTTCGTCAAGCGCCACGAAGACAAACCGGTCTTCGACGAGGCGTTCCGCCTCTTCTGGCACTCGCGCGATCTCGTCGCAAAGATGATCGCGATGATGTCGCCCCGTGCGCCGGATACCCGTGACCGTGAAAAGGCGAAACCCGGCGCGAGCCGCGCTGCGGACGCGCTCCTTGGGAACCGAGAGAATGAGAAGCCGCCACGCGATGAACCTGACATCGAGATCGATGCGCGCTTCACCATGTCGGGCAACGAGGTCTTCCGACGTATGGACTTTGCCCAGATGTCCGCGATGGAGATTGCCGCTGCCAAGAAGGCGCTCGGGAAACTGCAGTTACCCCTGGACACGGTACGGACTAGGCGCTTCCGACCGTCGCATGTTCATTCGCGCGTCGATCCCCGCGGGACGATGCGGGCTGCCCTGCGCAGCGGAGCAGGGCTGATTTTGCCGCGCTATCGAGAGATTCGGGAGGTGCAGCCACCGTTGGTGGTTCTCGCCGATATTTCCGGCTCCATGAGCCAGTACACCCGCATTTTTTTGCACTTTCTGCACGTGCTGACGGAGAAGCGCAGGCGGGTTCATACCTTTCTATTCGGCACGCGGCTCACGAACGTCACCCGCCAGATGCGACACAAGGATCCTGACGAGGCGATGGACGAATGCGCCGCCGCCGTCAAGGATTGGTCCGGAGGAACGCGGATCGGCGAAACGCTGCAGGAATTCAATCGGCTGTGGGCTCGGCGCGTGCTCGGGCAGGGCGCTGTCGTTCTTTTGATCACGGACGGCCTGGAACGCGAAGGAACCGATTTGCTCTCGGCTGAGATGGATCGCCTGCACCGTTCCTGCCGGCGATTGATCTGGCTCAATCCTCTGTTGCGTTTCGACGGCTTCGAGCCAAGGGCGCGCGGCGTGCGCGCAATGCTGCCGCATGTTGACGAATTCCGACCGGTCCACAATCTATCATCATTGAACGATCTCGCAGCAGCACTCGGTGCAACCAGGTCGACAACATACGATCCGCGCCGGTACCTCGGAACATTGAAAGGCATCGCATGACGGGGACATCATTTGACCTTGATCCGTTGATGATGGCGGAAGCTTGGAGGAAAGCGGGGCGAGATGTCGCGGTAGCGACGGTAATCGAGACGTGGGGATCGGCCCCGCGGCCCGCCGGCAGCCATTTGGTGGTCGACCGCGACGGCAATTTCGAAGGGTCTGTTTCAGGAGGATGTGTCGAAGGCGCTGTCATCGCTGAGGCCCTGGACGTTATTGCCGAGGGCAAGGCGAAGATGCTCGAGTTCGGCGTCGCTGACGAGACCGCGTGGCGCGTCGGCCTTTCCTGTGGCGGCCGGATCCGGGTCTACGTCGAAAGGCTCGATTGATGGATGCCACAAATCTTGGACAGCTCAACGATGCGCGCCGGGCGCGCCGGGCCGCCATCCTGCTCACCGACCTCGAGACCGGCGACGATAGCGTCGTCCTCGAGGGGGATTCCGTCTCCCCTTCCTTTGGACTGGCCATCGAGGCTGCTTTTCGTTCGGGAAGGTCGACGTCGATCGAGGCCGATGGCCGCCGCTACTTTCTAAACGTGCATCTGCCACCGGCGCATATCGTCGTTATCGGCGCGGTACACATCAGCCAGATTCTGGCACAGATGGCATCTCTCGCCGGCTTCGATGTCCGGATTATCGATCCACGAACGGCTTTCGCCACGCCCGAACGGTTCCTCGGCATCGATTTGACCGCTGATTGGCCGGTGGACGCGCTCAAGGAGCGTCCGCTGGATGCCTATACGGCGCTTGTTGCCGTCACGCATGACCCGAAGATCGATGATTTTCCGATCACCGAGGCGTTGCGAATTGGCTGTTTCTACGTCGGTGCGCTCGGCAGTCGCAAGACGCACGCGGCTCGCCTGGGAAGACTGCGTGCCGAGGGCGTGGACGAGGCTGCACTTGCCAGGATCAGCGGACCCATTGGGCTCAATATCGGTGCAGCGAGCCCGGCGGAAATTGCGGTCGCCATTCTCGCTGAGATCGTCCATACGCTGCGGACCCGCGAAATATCACCTACCGGTGATAACAAATGAAATTCGGATCGTTTTCCATCGACGTTGCCGAAGGCGTGATTCTCGCCCATGCGGTGAAGCTTGCAGGCGGCAACCTGCCCAAGGGGCACAAGATCGAATCTGCCGACATTGAGCGGCTGATCGGCGAGGGTATCGAGCATGTGATCGCGGCACGCATCGAGCCCGGCGACATCGGTGAGGATGAGGCGGCAGGGCGACTTGCGGGAGCCGTCGCTCCTGATCACCTGCGCTTCTCGGAAGCGTCCACCGGGCGCGTGAATGTGTACTCGACCGTGGACGGCCTGTTCGTCGCGAACCGAAGCACCGTTGATCGGCTGAACAGGATCGATCCCGCCATCACGCTTGCCTGCCTGAATGACCACGTACCCGTCCGCAACGGGGACATGGTCGCAACGTTCAAGATCATTCCGCTCGCTGTTTCGGGCGCTAAGCTTGACATGGCCTGCGAAGTGCTGCGGGCCACATCCGCTTTCGAGGTCAAGCCCTTTGCCAGCCGATCGGTGTCATTGATCGCAACGGTACTGCCTTCGCTCAAGCCCACGGTGATGGACAAGACTGCGCGCGTGCTTTCTCGCCGGCTTACCGCATCCGGAAGTCAGCTTGTCAGAGAGGCACGGGTTGCGCACGATGTGGAGCCGGTCGCCGAGGCACTTCGGACAGCATCACGCTTGCCCGACGCCGCGGCGAAACTAATCATTCTTTTCGGTGCGTCTGCGGTCATTGATGATGAAGACGTGATTCCCGAAGCGATTCGACGGGCGGGAGGTGAGGTGGTGCAGGTTGGCATGCCTGTCGATCCAGGCAACTTGCTCGTGCTCGGACGTATAGGCGATGTGCCGGTGATCGGCGCGCCAGGTTGTGCACGCAGCCCCAAAGAGAATGGCTTTGACTGGGTGCTCGATCGGATCCTCGCGGGTGAGAAGCCGAGTGCGCTCGATATCAGCGGCATGGGCGTAGGAGGTCTCCTGATGGAAATCCAAGCACGGCCACGCCTGCGTGAAGCGGAAGCGCAAACGGCCCCGGCCGGCGAGGTCGTGATCGTGGTTCTCGCTGCTGGCAAGGCCAGCCGGATGGGCGAGGGCGGGCCGCACAAGTTGCTCGCTGAGTTTGATGGGGTGCCGCTCATTCGGAGATCCGTCATGACGGCGATCGGCAGTCAGGCATCGTCTGTCGTCGTAGTGACCGGCCACCGGAAGGACGCTCTGGAAGCGGCTGTATCCGGATTGAACATCACGACTGTTCACAATCCGGACTACGCCTCCGGTATGGCCTCGTCGCTCGCGACCGGATTTTCCGTCGAACAAGCGCGGAGCGCGGATGGTATCTTGGTCATGCTCGCTGATATGCCGGGTGTTTCCACTGGTGATCTCGATGCGCTAATCGGAGCATTCCGGCAATCGAGCGGCCAATCGATTATCCGGGCCGTGTCGGGCGGCAAGCGCGGCAATCCGGTGGTTCTGCCCAAATCGCTGTTCGATGCCGTCCTGAGGCTGGAAGGTGACGTTGGGGCCCGGCACATCATCGAAACCTCGGGAGTGCCTGTGGTCGATGTCGACATAGGGGACGCGGCGCATCTGGACGTGGATACGCCAGAGGCCGTGATCTCCGCCGGCGGAATTTTGAAGGGTTGAGGAATGGATTCGGCGGCGATCGAAGAGATGTTTCAAGGGCTTGGCCCCGTTACCATCAAGCGGATGTTCGGTGGCAAGGGCATCTATCATATGGGCCGGATCGTTGCGGTCGAGGTGCGCGGAGAAATGCTGCTCAAGGCCGACGAGCGGAGTGCTTCCGAGTTCGCGGCAGCGGGAGCCACGCAATGGGCCTATGAAGGGAAGAAGGGAAGCCCTGTGAAAATGCCATATTGGTCGATCCCGGACGATGCCTATGATGACCCTGATCTCATGGCGCGATGGGTACGGCTTGCCTATGAAGCGGCGCTCCGTGCGGAATAAGTCTTAGAGAAATTCGTCCGCGTTCAGCCGCTCCATGGCAGCGGTTGCAAAGGCGGAAAGCGGCCGCGGGAGGTCGGCACGACCGAACCACCCGAAGTCCGAGAGCTTTTCCGGCTCAGTAAGCTGCGGTTCGCCGTCAAATTCGGACGCGATGTAGAGCAGAGAAACCCAATGCTGCTCGTCTGTCGTACTGATAACTTCGGCAGGGCCGAGGAGATTGATACGGCCGATCGAAAGTCCCGTTTCTTCTTCCGCTTCCCGGCGCGCCGCTTGCTCGGCCGGTTCCATATGATCCACCTTGCCGCCCACGATACTCCAGTGGCCGGCCTCAGGGGCCCGAATACGCTTGTAAAGTAGGATCTTGCGATCCCGCAAGATCACCAGGCCAACGCCGACGCCCGGAAAATCGATGCCCGGCGTACCCATGGGCTCGTCAGATCTTGGCGTTTGCCGTGATCAGCATGAAGGCGGGAATCTCATCGCCGAAGCCGACAGGTGTCGGGCCGTCATCGTGGTCACGGTAGCGCCGGCGGTCGCGATTGTCATCGTTTGCCGGATAAGGACGAGCGGCGCGCGTGTTGTGGTGCGGCTTGTTTTGTTCTGCTTTGCGCTCTTGCTTCACGCTTTCGACCTTTGCTGGTGCTGCTGTTTCCATCGTCTCGACGTCATTATCTGCGACGGCGATATCAGATTTATGACCTCCACGGCCCTTGCCGCGACCGCGGTCCTTGTCCCGGCCCTTGCGGCGCGAACGATCGTCGTCACGGCTCGGCTCGGGAGGGGGCAAGGCGGTGAGGTCACCGTTCAACCACTCGACCTTCTCGCCGATAAGTTTTTCGATCGAGTCGGCATGTTTCTGGTCATGGCGGGTGACGATGGTGAATGCAGCGCCGGAACGGCCTGCGCGGCCAGTGCGGCCGATGCGATGCACATAATCCTCGGAATGGATCGGAACATCGAAGTTGAAAACGTGGCTGACGTCAGGAATGTCGAGACCGCGGGCGGCGACATCGGAAGCCACGAGAAGCTGGAGGTTGCCATCCTTGAAGTTCTGCAGCATGGCCATGCGCGAGCGCTGGTCCATGTCGCCGTGTAGGGCGCCGGCGGAAAAGCCGTGGCGGTCCAGCGAACGGAAGAGCTCGGAAACATCCTTCTTGCGGTTGCAGAAGATGATTGCGTTCTTGAGATCGCTCTGTGCCTTGACGAGATCGCGAAGGACAGCACGCTTTTCGTAGTCCTTGCCATGCGAGGCGACGAAGCGCTGCGTCACGGTCTTCGCCGTCGACGCCGGCTTGGCGACCTCGATGCGCTCCGGATTTTGCAGGAAGCGATCGGCGAGCTTCTGGATTTCAGGCGGCATGGTGGCCGAGAAAAACAGCGTCTGGCGGGTAAACGGAATGAGTTTGGCAATGCGCTCGATATCGGGGATGAAGCCCATGTCGAGCATGCGGTCAGCTTCGTCGATGACGAGAATTTCAACGCCGCTCATCAAGAGCTTGCCACGCTCAAAGTGGTCGAGCAGGCGGCCGGGGGTGCAGATTAGAACGTCGGCACCGCGCTCAAGCTTGCGGTCCTGATCTTCGAAGGAAACACCGCCGATCAAGAGGGCGACGTTCAGACGATGATTCTTGCCATACTTTTCGAAGTTTTCGGCAACCTGCGCAGCTAGCTCGCGGGTCGGCTCCAAGATGAGCGTACGCGGCATACGTGCACGGGCACGGCCCTTTTCCAGCAGCGACAGCATCGGCAGAACGAACGACGCGGTCTTGCCGGTTCCGGTCTGCGCAATTCCGCAAATATCGCGACGTTCGAGCGCAAACGGGATCGCGCCAGCCTGGATGGGGGTTGGCGTCGTATAGCCCGCGTCGGTCACAGCGGAAAGCACTTTTTGGCTCAAGCCAAGATCAGCAAATGTCGTCAAAGGGAAAACTGTTTCCGTTCCGGTTCGGCCGCACTCTGATTGAGTCGGCGTGATTGCATGCCGCAATGCAGCGCGACATAAGCCGAAACTGTCCTTAAGTCAAGGAATACAGGCCTTGCAACCAGTGCAGAGGTAAAGACGTGGTTAGCGCGCGTAGTTACTTCATGTAACTGGCAAGCTTCAAGCCGGCATTCATGAAGTAAATGGGGTCGATGGCACGACCATTCTGGCGGACTTCGTAGTGCAAATGCGTGCCAGTGGACCTGCCGGTGCTGCCGGCCAGGCCGATCACGTCGTCGCGGTCAACCCTGTCGCCAATTTTCGCAAGAATTTCAGACATATGGCCGTAGCGCGTGGAAATGCCATTGCCATGGTCCACTTCGACCATGTTGCCATAACCACCCGTCCAGCCAGCCGCGATCACCTTGCCGGGCGCTGTCGGGCGCACTTTCTCGCCGGGCGTAAAGCGGAAGTCGATGCCCGAGTGCAGCGCCAGGCGCCCAAGGAACGGATCACGCCTGTTACCGAACGAACTCGTAATCTCCTTGCCAACTGCAGGGTTCTGGAACGGCAGCGATTCGGCGGTGCTTCGTACCGTCTCCAGGCGGGTGAGGGCATCATCGAGTTGCGTAAGCGAACTGTCGAAATCATCGGCGCTTTCGGGTTCAACATAGGGGCCGCCGACGGCGCTGTCGTCTTGTTTTGCGCGTTCTGCCGGCACCGAAATGCGGAAGCGCGTCAAGACCTTGGATATGGCATCGGCTGTACCGCCGGCATCGCTCGTCAGTTGGGCGATGCGATTGCGCTGCTTCTGTTCAATGTCCTTCAGCGACAGCGTCACTTTGGAGAAAACGCGATCGGCGCGATCGCCGACAGTCTCGTGCGCCGGGACATCTGTGGGCGAGGCATTGTCGGTCGTCACGTCGGCCGGTTCGTCAGCGCCAGCAAGTTCGTTTTCGATCGCCTGAACGGCACCCGAAAGCGACGCACGCTTGTTCTTCACCTCGGGAGCATACGACTGCAGCGGTGTCGTTTCTTTGCCGCCCAGCCCGGAATTTTCAGCGCGATCCAAGAGGGAGCCCAACTTGCCGTGGCGTGACGTCAGGGCCAGTTGCTGCTCCATCAGCTTGTCTACCTTGTCTTCGACAACTTGCTGATCAAGCAATTGACGCGACGTGACACGATCCACTTGAGCACGCAGAGCGGCGATCCGGTCTTCGTAATCATGTTGCATACGCGCCTGCCTGGCCATCGTCGCGCCGATCAGGTCGTCACGCAGGACGAGGTAGGAGGTGGCCAGCAGATAGCCGATCGAGAAGACGCCAACAAAACAGAAGGCGAGTGCTGCCATCCACGGCCGGACCGTCAGGTGACGGACCCGATCGCCGCTCGCCAGGATCAGGATATGCTCTTGTTTTCTTTGGCCGAATACGCGGCTCTGCTGTGCATGCGTCACGGAGAATCTCCCAATTGACGGCCAATGCCTCAATTGCCTTAATTACGCATGACTATGGTTAATATTTACTTAGGTCAGCATTGCTGTCGCTGCAGATCAGGCGTTGCTAGTCGATGTCAGCGAGCGGTAGAAGGACGGCGTCAGGCCCGCCTCGGCCCGCGCAATGTCGTTGAAGGGCGGCTTCAACGGACCGCGAAAATTCGCGCGCACCAATTCGTGGAACGTGCGAGCCGGATCCCGCCTTTCGCGCGCGCAGAGGAAGCGGAACCATTTGGCGCCAATGGCAACATGACCCTTCTCGTCATTGTAGATGACATCGAGCACGGCCGCACTCTCCATGTCCCCAGTCTCGCGCATCTTGGCCTGCAACGAAGGCGTCACGTCCAGGCCCCGCGCCTCCAGGATCAGCGGAACAACGGCAAGCCGCGCCGTCAGGTCATTCCGGGTCGAATGCGCGGCCTGCCACAGGCCATCGTGGGCGGGCAGATCGCCATAATCCGCGCCGAGGTCGTTCAGGCGGGCGCGCACCATGCGGAAATGCTTCGCTTCCTCAAAGGCAACCTGCATCCAGCCGTCGAAGAATGAGTTCGGCACCGGTTCGGTCGCGAATCGCGCCACGATATCAAGTGCGAGGTCGACAGCGTTAAGCTCGATATGGGCGATTGCATGGAGCAGCGCAATGCGTCCCTTCACTGTGTGCAGGGAGCGCCGTTCGACCTGCGTCGGCGGTATTAACTCCGGCTTATCGGGGCGGCCTGGCCTATCGGGCAGCGACGCGTCGAGCGGCGAACGCAGCGACAAGGTCCGGCCAAACCATCGCGTGGCAGTCTCTTGGGCAAGGGCAGTCTTCTCGTCGAGATCGGTCGCTCGGATGGCGTCAATCGCTCCGCCGCGCAACGATGTGATGGAGCGATGCGTCATCGTGAGAGGTTTTGCACTGCTGCAAGCACGATTTCAGCGTGACCGGACACCTTCACCTTCTGCCAGATCGTGCCGATCGTCCCGTCGTCGCGAACGAGAAACGTGGTGCGTTCTACACCCATGAAATTGCGGCCGTACATGGTCTTCTGCTTCCACACGCCATAGGCCTTAAGCGTCGTCTTCTCTTCGTCGGACGCCAAGACAACCGAAAGATTGTGTTTCTTGATGAAGCGATCATGACATTTGACCGAATCGGGAGACATGCCGATGACTGCGGCGCCGGCTTTTTCAAAGTCGTCGGCCAGTGCCGTGAAGGCGAGCGATTCCGCCGTACATCCCGTCGTGTCGTCCTTGGGATAAAAGAAAAGCACCAGCGGCTTACCACGGAATTCACCGAGCGAAACACGGCCTCCGCCGTCTCGCGGAAGATCAAAGTCCGGCGCTGCGGTGCCGATGCTTATATCCGCCATGGAGAAACCTTTCTTTTGCCGAGTTTGTGGATAACAGGTGATTTGCCAGATATATATTGGACGAACAATCGTCCAGCCAGTCTGGTCCAGACCACAAAATAAGGAGTTAGGCGAGGCGCATGTCGGCGATCCGCGGCGAAAAAATTAGATTCCGCAAGAAAGATATCGTCGCACTGCATGAGCTTCCCTCCGCGCAGGCCGAGGATCCCATCATTGTCAGCTGCCCGCCGTCGCGTTCGCGCATGCGCCGAACCGCGGGCGTCACTGGTGGTTGCGTTGCCGTTATCCTTTTCGTGCTCGCGGCGATCGCCTTCGCGGTGGAAAGCGGCATGTTCGACGCACTGCTTTCGCGACAGGCGCAGGTTGCATTGAACTCCGCCATCGGACCCCGCTATCGAGCGGAGGTCGGTTCGACCGTCATTCGCTTTACATCAAACCTGCGGCTTGCGCTCGAGGCGCGCGACGTCAGCATGATCGACGAGAAGAGCGGACAGCACCTATCGACAACGCATGCGATGCGCATCGCGCTTGACCCGCTGCAACTCTTCCGTGGCCGCATCGCGATTGCGCAGATCGAGGCGCAGGATATAGCGCTCGACACAGCGCTGCTGCCATCCGGAAAGCCGCTCAAGCTCGACGATGTTCGCGTCGACCAGATTCCCGCTGCGATGGAAGCCGCGTTCGCTCAGCTCGATATGGTCGACGGTTTTGTCGAGCGGGGCGGAACACGGTCGGTAAAGCTCTCGGGCATCGACATCAAGCTTGCCGATACTGCAAACGGTCCGCTTTCGATCGTGGTCAACAACGTGGCTTTCTCACGAACACGCCAGGGGGCACTGGCGCTTGATGGCGAGGTCGCGATCAACGGCAAAGCAGCAACGCTTAGCATCCTCACCGAAAGGACTGATGGACGCACCTCGAAACTGACCGGCCAGGTCGCGGGCGTCGATCTGGGGCCGTTCACGCTGAAGCGGAACGTTCAGGGTCAGATTCGACAAGGCATCGATGCCGCCAGTGATCTGACGATCTCTGCCGTTCGCGCCGGCGATCAAGAGCCGCCGGCGCTCGCTGCCGCAATCGAACTGAAGCCGGGACAGTTCTACATGGACGGCGACGAGCAAGAACTGAACGGCGGTCGCATCAATCTCGCCTATGATTTCTCCAAGCAGACGCTCGAGATTGCAAAGTCGCGCGTTCAGTTCGGCGCCACATCCGTGCCGCTCAGCGGCGCCCTTATCGATCTGGACAAAGTCGATGCGTCGGCAGGAAAGGGCTTCGGGATTGATCTCCTTGTCAGCGGCGGCACCGCGGCGCCGTCAGGGTCCGGCGAGCAACCTCTCGCCTTCGACATCCAGGCGACGGGTCGCTACCTCGTTGCCAGCCGTGAGCTCCAATTTCCAAACATGCGGGTTTCAAGCCCGGCCGGCGGTCTCTTTGGCTCGCTCCATGTCCGTCTCGCAGATGTGTCACCGGAGATCAGTTTTGCTGGTCAGTCACAGCAGCTGCAGACCACGGCGGTCAAACAGCTATGGCCGTTCTGGATGGCGTCGAAGGGTCGCGAATGGGTCCTTCGCAACCTCTTCGGGGGCACAGTTACCGACGCATCAATCTCTGTCTTCATTCCGTTCGGACGTCTTGATGAGGCGGTCGGCAAGGGGCTGAAACTCAATAAGGACCAGATCCGCATTGCGTTCGATATCGCCGATACGCGGATGAACGTCGCCGGTGACATCCCGCCGATACGCGATACGAGTGCTCACTTTGATCTCAGCGGTCCGCGCGCAACAATCTCCATCAAGGGCGGGACTGCATTCTTCCCTTCGGGACGATCTGTCAACGTCGGCGAGGGTACGTTTGTCATGCCGTCGACCTATGACAAGCCCCTCATGGCCGAGATCAATCTTCCCGTTTCCGGCGCGGCGGACGCCGTCGGCGAACTGCTGACCTACAAGCCGATCCAAGTACTCCAACGCGCTGGTTTCGTGCCTGAGGACCTCAAAGGCAAGGTGTCGGCAAAGGTGCAGGCACGCATCGGGCTGATCTCGTCCCAGAATCCTCCGCCGGCCGAGTGGAAGGCTGTGCTGCAGCTGCAGGATCTCGATATTGCCAAGCCAATTTCTGGCCGCAAGATCACCGGTCTCGACGGGGTTCTGAACGCCGACCCGAAACAGGTAAGCGTTGACGGCAAAGGGCTGATTGACGGGATTCCCGCTGGCATCAAACTCGTTGAGCCGACCGACAAATCGTCGGACGTCCAACCGCAACAAACCATCACAGCCACGCTCAACAACGACCAGCGTGAAAAAGTGCTACCCGGCCTCAACGACATCATCGATGGCAGCATCGATGTCGAGCTCAATCGTATCGATCAGGACCGGCAGGCGGTGTCGGTCGACCTTGGAAGGGCACGGCTGTCTCTTCCATGGATCGGCTGGTCGAAAGGAGCCGGAATCGGCGCGACGGCGACATTCGAGGCATCTGGCCCCGCCGACAATACTGAGTTGAAAAACTTCGTCCTCAAGGGGGATGGATTCGGGGCGAACGGCTCCCTTGTCATCGGCAAGGGCAACCTCATGAAAGCGGATTTCGACAGCGTCAAACTGTCGTCGCTCGATGATTTTGCGGTGTCGGTGAAGAGGAACAAGGGAGGGCTTGATGTCTCCGTATCCGGCGACAGCGCCGATGCGCGCCCGATCATCGCCCGGGTAAAGTCCGCCGGCGGCGGGGGCGGTGACTCCGATCGCAGCGGCAGCGTATCCGTCCGTGCCAAGCTCGGCCGCATCATCGGCTTCAATGACGAGAAGATGCGGAATGCCGACATGCTGTACGTTTCCGCCGATGGTCGGCTGCAATCGTTGAACTTCACCGGCGTCACCGACAGCGGCGAGGCGTTCGTAGCCCAGACGAAGGGCAATGGCGTTATCAACGTCACCAGCGGGGATGCCGGCTCGGTTTCGCGCTTCGCCGACCTCTATCAGCACATGATGGGTGGCTTGCTCAACATGCAGATCCGCCTTGGCGCTGGAGATCGCTGGGATGGCTCGATCGACATCAGGCGCTTCTCCCTGGTCAATGAGCAGCGTCTGCATTCAATTGTGTCGACGCCCGTCGGTCAGGAGCAACGAAGCCTGAATTCGGCGGTCAAGCGGAACATCGATACCTCCGCACAGCGGTTCCAGCGCGGTTTTGCCAGAATTGTTTCGCAGAACGGCGTGATCGGCATTGAGAACGGTGTTGTGCGTGGAGATCAGGTCGGCGCTGTATTCCAAGGCACGGTACGCGACCAGCGCGGCAATATGGACATGACCGGCACTTTCATGCCTGCGTACGGGCTCAATCGCCTGTTCGCCGAGTTGCCGTTAATCGGATTCATCCTCGGCAATGGCACGGATCGCGGCCTGATCGGCATTACCTTCAAGCTGACGGGCAAACTGGAATCCCCGGCTCTCATCATCAATCCGCTGTCGATCATTGCGCCTGGCGTCTTCCGCAACATCTTTGAATTCCAATAGGCACAAAAAAGCCGGCTCGAGGCCGGCTTTCGGTTTCCGATGTCGTCCGTGTTATGCGGCGCGGCGGATCAGAATGTGCTTCTTCTTGCCAAGCGAAAGCTTGATGACGCCATCGGCGGTAACTTCGCCACTGCCGATCACCTTGCGCTCATCACTGACGGCCTGGTCGTTGATACGTACGGCACCGCCCTGAACATGGCGGCGCGCCTCACCATTCGAAGCAGCAAGGCCAGCGCGGACGATCAGCGACAGAAGGCCGATGCCGCCGTCGAGTTCGGCAGCCGGTACGTCGACAGACGGAAGGTTTTCTGCAAGGCCGCCTTCCTCGAACGTCTTGCGGGCGGTTTCGGCAGCTTGTTCAGCGGCTGCACGGCCGTGCAGGATGGCGGTGACTTCCGTGGCGAGGATCTTCTTGACCTCGTTGATCTCGGAGCCGGCGAGCGCCGAAAGTCGTGCGATTTCGTCCATCGGTAGGGTTGTGTAGAGCTTTAGGAAGCGCGAAACGTCGGCATCCTCTGTATTGCGCCAGTACTGCCAGAAGTCATAGGCCGACAGCATGTCTGCGTTGAGCCAGACAGCGCCGGTGGCAGACTTGCCCATCTTCGCACCTGACGCGGTCGTCAGCAGCGGCGAGGTGAGGGCGTAGAGCTGCGGCGTCCCCATGCGGTGACCGAGATCGATGCCATTGACGATGTTGCCCCACTGGTCCGAACCACCCATCTGCAGACGGCAGTCGTAACGCTTCGCCAATTCGACGAAGTCGTAGGCCTGCAGGATCATGTAGTTGAATTCGAGGAACGACAGCGACTGTTCGCGATCGAGGCGCGTCTTGACGCTATCGAAAGCTAGCATGCGGTTGACCGAGAAGTGCCGGCCAACATCGCGCAGGAATTCAAGGTAGTTGAGAGATCTCAGCCATTCGGCATTGTTGATCATCAACGCGTCCTTCGCCTCTTCGCCGTAGGTCAGGTAATTCGAGAAGACGCGCTTGATCGAAGCGATGTTGCTCTCGATCGTATCGACGGTCATCAGCTGCCGCGCCTCCTCCTTGAAGGAGGGGTCGCCGACCATGCCGGTGCCGCCGCCCATCAGCGAAATGGCGCGATGGCCCGTCGCCTGCATCCAGTGCAGCATCATGATCTGGATCAGCGAGCCAGCATGCAGGCTAGGCGCGGTCGGGTCAAAGCCGATATAGGCTGTTACCGTTTCCTTGGCGAAGAGTTCGTCGAGGCCGGATTCATCGGAAATTTGATGAATGAAGCCGCGCTCTTTCAGCGTGCGGAGGAAATCGGATTTGAACTCGGACATGACCTTTTGCTCTCGGATGCGGATTTTCGGATTGGCTATTGTCGAAGTGACGCGGCGCGTTTAGCACTGTTTTGCCGAACAGTCACCATTTGGCAGGAATCTTCCAGCGAGGCTCCATGGAGAAGATCAGAACCGCGATCGGTTTGATGAGCGGAACGTCGATGGATGGTATCGATGTGGCGCTGCTGCGCACCGACGGCCGTACCGTCGTCGAACGCGGGCCCTCCCTTGGTGTCCCGTATGAGCCCGCCTTTCGCGACCGGCTGAAGGTTGCGCTGGAGCAGGCGAAAATTATCACGCGGCGTGAGCAGAGACCGGGCGAACTGGCATCAATCGAGCGAGAACTGACGTTGCGTCATGCAATTGCCGTTAGGCAATTTCTGGACGCGAACGCGCTGGATGCATCCGCGATCGACGTCATCGGCTTTCATGGGCAGACGGTGCTGCATCGGCCGGACGAGGCGCTGACGGTCCAGATCGGTGACGGGACGCTGCTCGCCCGCGAGACGGGGATACCTGTCGCCTATGACCTCCGCGCCAATGACATGGTCCACGGCGGTCAGGGCGCACCCCTGGTCCCGGTTTACCACGCGGCGCTTGCTGCTAACGTCGCTGATGCGACCTTGCCGGTCTGCTTCGTCAACATCGGCGGGATTTCCAACCTGACCTATGTCGGTGCTGATGGCATCATCGTCGGATATGATAGCGGGCCGGGCAATACGTTGATCGACCAGTGGGTTGAGACCCATGCGGGGGTGCCGTTCGATCAAGGCGGCATGATTGCCTCGGAGGGACGGGTGATCGACGATCTCGCGGATCGCTATTTGAGCAGCCCGTTCTTTACAGCGGAGAAGCGGCGCTCGCTTGACCGCAACGACTTTCCACCACCTTCAGGCTCGGACGCAGAGCTTGCGGATGGTGCGCGCACCCTTGCGCATGTCGCCGCCGCGTCGATCATCAAGTCCGCGGGTCACCTGCCAGTGATGCCGACGCTGTATATCATCTGCGGAGGTGGGCGCCTCAATCGCGTGCTGATGCAGGATCTGAAGGATCTGGCGCAAAGACGGGGCGCCGAGGTGATTGCAGCGGAAGAAGCGGGGTTCAACGGTGATTCCATGGAGGCGGAAGCCTGGGCTTATCTCGCTGTTCGGTCGCTGGACGGCCTGCCTTTAACATTTCCGGGAACGACGGGAGTTGGTACGCCTGTCAGCGGCGGTGTGGTGGTGAAGCCGTGAGGCAGGTCATTCTGGAGACGCCCCGGCTTGTCGCCGTCATGTGGGAACCCGACGATGCCGGTCTCATTCAGGAGCTTCACTCGACGATCGAGACGACGCGATATCTTTCCGGCGCAGCCCCATGGTCGCGAGAGAAGGCCGACGAGCGACTGCGCAGCTGGTTCGGCGAGCAGGCGCGGGACGGAACGACGAAATACAAGGTTATGAGTCGTGAGGATGGCCGCTTCATCGGTCGCGCGGGCTTTTCGCTGTTCGGCGGCGACAGGCAGGATTTCGAACTCGGGTACTCGCTGAGGCAGCAGGAGTGGGGCAAAGGCTATGCGACGGAGATTGCCAGCCGCCTGATGGACTGGTTTTTCCGGCGGAACTTTGCGCAACAGTTCATCGCATTCACCCATCCTGACAATGCCGCGTCCCAGCATGTCCTGACGAAAATAGGCATGCGAAGCCGCATGCCTATGATCATTGACGGATTGTCCTGTCCGACGTTCGAAATGACCGCCGGGATGCGATCGGCCTAGCGGATGCGCTTGGCGGCCGGCTCAGGCACCAGTTCGCCATTCAGGCGGCGATCGAGGTAATCCTCGCATTCGCCCATCAGCGTCTCGACCTGGCCGTTGAAGAAGTGGTTGGCGCCCGGCACCGTGCGGTGCGTGATCAGGATACCCTTCTGCGTCTTCAGCTTCTCGACGAGGCCGTTCACATCCTTTTCGGGCGCGACCTTGTCGGCTTCGCCGTTGATGATCAGGCCGGACGACGGGCAGGGTGCGAGGAACGAGAAGTCGTAGGTATTCGGCTGCGGCGCAATCGACATGAAGCCTTCGATCTCAGGACGACGCATCAGGAGCTGCATGCCGATCCAGGAGCCGAAGGAATAGCCGGCAACCCAGCATGTCTTCGAATCGGGATGCAAGCTCTGCACCCAGTCGAGGGCCGAGGCCGCATCGGAAAGCTCGCCGGCGCCGTGGTCGAATTCGCCCTGGCTGCGACCGATTCCCCGGAAGTTGAAGCGCAGCGTCGTGAAACCGCGCTTCTGGAACATGTAGAAGAGCTGGTAGACGATCTGGTTGTTCATCGTGCCGCCGAACTGAGGGTGCGGGTGCAGGATGAGGGCAATCGGCGCGCTCTTTTCCTTGGAGGGCTGGTAGCGGCCTTCAAGGCGGCCTGCGGGGCCGTTGAAAATGACTTCGGGCATCGGTACTCCGGCGTTTATTTCTTCGCGTTCACGCTGCGCAGACTTGACGAACGTTGTCAGCTTTTCTAAAACGCAGTTTAGAACAATTCGAAACTTGCATGGCGATCCACGCATTGTGGGATGTGTCATAAGGCAAGCCCGGCCGAAATTTCAAGGAAAATGAGCCGAGGCGTCGTGCAAGCTTAAAGCGCAGGACAAAGATCATGGCGCCGCCACGCCTTTATCTCGACTGGAACGCGACTTCGCCGCTGCATCCACATGCGCGCGACGCGGTTCTGCGCGCGCTGGATCTGTTCGGCAATCCGAACTCGGTGCATGGCGAAGGCCGCAGCGTCCGAGCTGCGATCGAACACGCGCGGCGGCAGGTCGCTGTCCTTACGGGTGCCGATGCCGCGCATGTGATCTTTACCAGTGGCGCTACCGAAGCAGCCAACATGGTGCTGACGCCTGATTTCAAGATGGGGCGGACGCCAATAGCCATCGGTCGGCTCTATTATTCGGCGGTCGAGCATCCGGCCGTGCGGGAGGGTGGTCGGTTTTCGAAGGAGCAGACGACGGAAATTCCGGTGACAGAGGCCGGTGTCGTCGATCTTGACGCTCTTGGCGCTCTGCTTGCTGCTCACGACAAGTCGGCAGGGTTGCCGATGGTCGCGGTCATGCTTGTCAACAACGAGACCGGCATCGTTCAGCCAATTTCCGATATTGCAAAGATCGTGCAGGCGCAGGGCGGGCTGCTTGTTGTCGATGCTGTACAGGCCGCGGGCCGACTGAAGCTCGATATCAACGAGCTTGGCGCCGATTTCCTGATCGTATCGTCGCACAAGATTGGCGGCCCCAAGGGCGCCGGCGCGCTCGTTACACGCGGGGAAGTGTTGATGCCACTGCCGTTGATCCACGGCGGTGGCCAGGAGAAGGGTCACCGCTCGGGGACGGAAAATTCATTGGCGGTGGTCGGCTTTGGCGCTGCCGCGGAAGCCGCTGTCGCGGAATTCGAGGCCCGCAACGCGGCAATTTCGGCGCTGCGTGACCGGCTGGAAAGCGGTATGCGTGGGGCTGCACCCGATGTTGTCGTCTACGGCGCCGAGGGAGCACGCGTTTCCAACACGACTTTCTTCACCCTTCCGGGGCTGAAGGCTGAAACGGGCCAGATCGCCTTCGATCTCGAAGGCGTTGCGCTTTCCGCCGGCTCTGCCTGCTCGTCCGGCAAGGTGGGCGAGAGTCATGTTCTGGTCGCCATGGGGCGTGATCCCAAGCTCGGTGCTCTGCGGATTTCGTTGGGCTTTGCCACGACCGAAGAGGAGGTCGACCGAGCGATTTCCGTCTTTGCGAAAATAGCCGCTCGGCGCAAGCCGGCCGGAGAGGCGGCGTGACCGCTTCATAAATTTGCGGAAAGGCAATTTTCCGCTTGCCATTCGGGCTGAAAAGTCCCTTTTGGCCACCTACATACGGGGCAAACCTATACTGCCCGAACGACAAGCTGCCGGACCTTTTCTCCGGCGAGATTGGAGAATGACATGCCCGCCGTCCAGGAAACGGTTGATCGCGTCCGCGAGATTGACGTCGATCAGTATAAATACGGTTTCGAGACCATCATCGAAATGGACAAGGCACCCAAGGGCCTGTCCGAAGATATCATCCGTTTCATCTCCGCCAAGAAGCAGGAACCGGAATGGATGCTCGAATGGCGTCTGGAAGCCTACAAGCGCTGGCTGACGCTGGAAGAGCCCACCTGGGCGCGCGTCGACTATCCGAAAATCGATTTCAACGACATCTACTACTACGCCGCGCCGAAAAGCACGCCCGGCCCGAAGTCGCTCGACGAAGTCGACCCTGAAATCCTCAAGGTCTACGAGAAGCTCGGTATTCCGCTCAAGGAGCAGGAAATCCTGGCCGGCGTCGAAAGGCCGAAGATCGCAGTCGATGCCGTCTTTGACTCCGTTTCGGTCGTCACGACCTTCAAGGAAGAGCTGAAGAAGGCCGGCGTGATCTTCATGTCGATCTCGGAAGCGATCCGCGAGCATCCGGAACTGGTGCAGAAGTACCTCGGCTCCGTCGTTCCGACCTCCGACAACTATTATGCGACGCTGAACTCGGCTGTCTTCACCGATGGGTCGTTCGTGTTCGTTCCGAAGGGCGTTCGCTGCCCGATGGAGCTGTCCACCTACTTCCGCATCAACGAGAAGAACACCGGCCAGTTCGAGCGGACGCTGATCATCGCGGAAGAGGGCGCCTACGTCTCCTACCTCGAAGGCTGCACCGCCCCGCAGCGCGACGAAAACCAGCTGCATGCGGCTGTCGTCGAGCTCGTGGCTCTCGATGATGCCGAGATCAAGTATTCGACTGTCCAGAACTGGTATCCTGGTGATGCGCAGGGCAAGGGCGGTATCTACAACTTCGTCACCAAGCGCGGCGACTGCCGTGGTCACCGGTCGAAGATTTCGTGGACGCAGGTCGAAACGGGTTCGGCTATCACCTGGAAGTACCCGTCCTGCATCCTGCGCGGCGACGACTCCAGAGGCGAATTCTACTCGATCGCCGTGTCGAACGGCCACCAGCAGATCGACTCGGGCACGAAGATGATCCATCTCGGCAAGAACACGTCGAGCCGCATCGTTTCCAAGGGCATTGCCGCGGGCGTGTCGCAGAACACCTATCGCGGACAGGTCTCGGCCCACCGCAAGGCGTCGAACGCGCGTAACTTCACGCAGTGCGACTCGCTGCTGATCGGCGACAAGTGTGGCGCGCATACGGTGCCGTACATCGAGGCGAAGAATTCGACGGCGCAGTTCGAGCACGAAGCGACGACCTCGAAAATTTCCGAGGACCAGCTGTTCTACTGCCTGCAGCGCGGCATCCCGACCGAAGCGGCGATCGCCCTGATCGTCAACGGCTTCGTCAAGGAAGTCCTGCAGGAACTGCCGATGGAATTTGCCGTCGAGGCGCAGAAGCTCATCAGCATCTCGCTCGAAGGCAGCGTCGGCTGACGCAACACGACAATGAATGCGCGAGGGCGCGTGGATCGCGCCTTTCTCCGATTGCTTTTTATGGGACAAGACCATGCTTGAGATTAAGAACCTGCACGCCCGCATCGCCGAAGACGGCACAGAGATCATCCGCGGCCTGAACCTCACCGTGAAGGCCGGCGAAGTTGCCGCCATCATGGGCCCGAACGGCTCCGGCAAGTCGACGCTCTCCTACATCCTGTCGGGCCGTGAAGACTACGAAGTGACCGAAGGCGACATCCTCTACAACGGCGAGAGCATCCTGGAACTCGACGCTGCCGAGCGCGCGGCCAAGGGCATTTTCCTCGCCTTCCAGTACCCGGTCGAAATTCCGGGCGTTGCCACCATGCAGTTCCTCAAGGTCGCGATGAATGAGCAGCGCAAGGCTCGCGGCGAAGAAGAGCTGAAGACGCCTGACTTCTTGCGCCTCGTGAAGGACGCTGCTGGCAAGCTGCAGATCAACACTGAGATGCTGAAGCGCCCGCTGAATGTCGGCTTCTCCGGTGGTGAGAAGAAGCGCGCCGAAATCCTGCAGATGGCATTGCTGCAGCCGCAGCTTTGCGTCCTCGACGAAACCGACTCCGGTCTCGACATCGACGCGCTGAAGATCGTCGCCGATGGCGTCAACGCGCTGCGTTCGCCTGATCGCGCCGTCATCGTCATCACGCACTACCAGCGCCTGCTCGACTATATTGTCCCGGATACGGTTCACGTTCTCTACAAGGGCCAGGTGATCAAGTCGGGCGACAAGACGCTGGCGCATGATCTGGAAGCCAATGGCTACGCCGACATCATCGGTGCGGCAGCCTGATTACGGCGGAAAGGACGAGTCTCATGAACATGCAGACGACGAGCCGCCAGACCGCCGCGGAAGCGGCGCTCATCGAGGCTTTCAATGATCAGATCGGCGAACTGCCGGGCGACGGTTCGGTTATCGCCATCCGCGACCGCCTGCTTGACGACCTGAAGAAGGCCGGCCTACCGACGCGTCGCGTCGAGGCCTGGCACTATACCGACCTCAAGACCCTGCTTCGGACCATTCCGGACCAGGCAGGCGACGCCGGTTCGGAAGCCCGCGACCCGCTGGTCGAAGAGTCCTCGGTTCTCTCGGTCATTCAGGGCGTTCCCGACCTCAAGCGTTCGGTAGACGGGTTGGAAATTTCGGGCTACGCGGCCCAGCTTTCAAACGGCACGGCTGCCACCAGCCTTGGGGCGCTCGGCAGCGACGACGCGATCGGTCGCATCAACGGCAGCTTCGTGCGTGATGGCTATGTCCTCGACGTTCCCGCCGAGACTTTGCTCGAAGAACCGCTGGAGATCCAGTTCGTTCACGCTGGTGGTCAGGCGCATACGCGCCTGCCGGTCAGCTTCGGTGCCAACATCAAGGCGACCGTTATCGAGCGTCACCTTGCAGTGACGTCGGATGCGGCATTCGTGTCGCATGTCAGTGACATCACGGTCGGAGAGGGCACCGAGCTTACCTGGATCATCGTCCAGCAGCAGGGTGCCGAGGATACACATCTTGGCCAGATCCGTGTCGACCTCGGGGCCGATGCCAAGCTGAAGCTCTTCATCATCAACGCCGGTGGCAAGCTGGTTCGTCAGGAACTGCACATCAAGGTGACGGGCGAGGGTGCCGATCTGACGCTGCGCGGCATCAACCTGCTGGGCGCCGAAACACATACCGACGTGACCATGGTTCTCGGCCACAACGTTCCGCATACGGGTTCCACCGAAGTGATCCGCAACGTGGTCTTCGACCGCGCCAACGGCGTCTTCCAGGGTATGATCCGGGTTGCGCCTGATGCGCAGAAGACTGACGCGAAGATGGCATGCAACACGCTGCTGATGTCCGACGACGCCGAATTCTCGGTGAAGCCGGAACTCGAGATCTTTGCTGACGACGTTCAGTGCGGTCACGGCGCGACCGTTGCCGACATCGATCACAACCATCTCTACTACCTGATGGCTCGCGGTATTCCGGAGAACAAGGCGCGCGCCATGCTCGTCAACGCCTTCGTTGCCGAGATCGTCGAGGAACTGGAAGACGAAGCCCTGGTCGAGTCGCTGGAAGGCGTCATCTCGGCCTGGCTCGAAAAGCACGCCTGATCGGATAGCGTCATGGACAAGATAGTTCCGGCCACAGCATACGACGTCGAAGCCATTCGCAAGGATTTTCCGATCCTTGCGAAGGAGGTCTATGGCAAGCCGCTGGTCTATCTCGACAACGGCGCCTCCGCACAGAAACCGCAGGTCGTCATTGATGCGATCTCGCATGCCTATTCGAACGAGTATGCGAACGTTCATCGCGGCCTGCATTTTCTCTCGAATGCGGCGACGGACGCCTATGAGGGCGCACGCGAGAAGGTGAGGCGCTTCCTCAATGCGCCCGATGTCAACGACATCATCTTCACGAAGTCTTCGACGGAGGCGATCAACACCGTCGCCTATGGCTGGGGCATGCCCAAGATCGGCGAAGGGGACGAGATCGTCATCTCGATCATGGAGCATCACTCCAACATCGTGCCGTGGCATTTCATCCGCGAGCGGCAGGGCGCCAAGCTGGTCTGGGTACCTGTTGACGACGAGGGCGCTTTCCATATCGAGGATTTCGAGAAGAGCCTGACGGAGCGGACGAAGCTAGTCGCCATCACGCATATGTCGAACGCGCTCGGCACGGTCGTTCCGGTCAAGGAAATCTGCCGGATCGCACATGAGCGCGGTATTCCGGTGCTGGTCGATGGATCGCAGGGCGCCGTCCATATGCCCGTCGACGTGCAGGACATCGATTGCGACTGGTACGTCATGACCGGCCACAAGCTCTATGGGCCGTCGGGCATCGGCGTGCTCTACGGCAAGAAGGATCGGCTACGCGAGATGCGGCCCTTCCAGGGTGGCGGCGAGATGATCTTCGAGGTGACGGAGGATGCCGTGACCTACAACGATCCGCCGCATCGATTCGAAGCCGGAACACCGCCGATCGTGCAGGCGATAGGGCTCGGCTACGCGCTTGATTACATGGAAAAAGTCGGCCGGGAGGCGATTGCACGCCATGAAGCTGATCTCGCCGCCTACGCCGCAGAGCGACTGCAGGCGGTCAATGCATTGCGGGTGTTCGGTACGGCGCCGGGCAAGGGCGGTATCTTCTCCTTCGAGCTTGCCGGTCTGCATGCTCATGACGTGTCGATGGTGATCGACCGCCAGGGTGTTGCGGTTCGCGCAGGCACACATTGCGCCATGCCGCTCTTGAAACGCTTCGGCGTCACCTCCACATGCCGCGCGTCCTTCGGGATGTATAATACACGGGCCGAGGTCGATGCCTTGGCCGATGCGCTTGATTATGCGCGCAAGTTCTTTGCCTAAGGAGTGTCCATATGAGCCTGGACGAAAGCGAACAGAAGATCGACGTGCGCGAAGGCATCGTGCATTCCAGCATTCCGGCCGATGAACTGGCACGGCTTAGCGACGATGTGATTTCAGCACTCAAGACGGTCTATGACCCGGAAATTCCCGCTGACATCTTCGAGCTCGGGCTGATCTACAAGATCGACATCGAAGACGACCGCATGGTGAAGATCATGATGACGCTGACGGCGCCTGGCTGCCCCGTCGCCGGCGAGATGCCCGGCTGGGTCGAGAACGCCGTTGGGGCGGTCGAGGGCGTGTCAGGCGTCGAGGTCGAGATGACCTTCGATCCGCCGTGGACGCCGGACCGCATGTCGGAAGAGGCGCAGGTCGCTGTCGGCTGGTATTGATCGGTTAAGCTGCTGGCACTACATTTGAATCATGAAACGCCGGACCTTTAATCCGAGCGCGGAAGGAGAAGAGGCCAATGGGCTTTGCAATAATGAGCATGACGGACGCTGCCGCGAACCGCGTGAAGGCGATCGTCGAAAACTCCGGACCGGAAGCCAAGGGCGTCCGCGTCGGCATCAAGAAGGGTGGTTGCGCAGGGATGGAATATACCATCGACCTCGTGACCGAGCCGAACGCGAAGGATGACCTGATCGAACGCGATGGCGCCAAGGTCTGGGTCGAACCATCGGCTGTGCTCTACCTCCTCGGCACAGAAATGGGCTTCGAAAGCACGACGTTGCGCTCGGGCTTCATTTTTACCAACCCCAACCAGACATCGGCTTGTGGCTGTGGCGAATCCGTCGAGCTAAAGCCCGCGGACCTCGCAGCGCTAGCCGCCCAGGGCAATGCTGTCGTGCCGGCGCACTGATTGTCACAATCGATCGAATCATCGACAAGGCTGCCGTCTCGGCAGCTTTTTTCGTTTTACCTCCCTGCGGCTGCCGTTTATGGCCCGGTGTCGAGAGCTCGTGAAAGGCGCCAGCGAAAAGGAATCCGCGGAAGAATGCTACTACTGTTCCTGAAAGGCGCTTTGCTGGGTGTCATCATCACCGCGCCACTTGGGCCGATCGGGATGCTATGCATTAACCGCACACTCGAGCGCGGCTTTCTGGCTGGCTTTTCTTGCGGCTTCGGGACGGCGGTGGGCGACGCCAGCTACGCTCTTGCGGCGGTAACGGGCATTGCCGTTTTTGAGGAGTTGATGTCGGCCGCTACCCTGCCATTGGCATTCGGCGGAGGACTACTGTTGCTGGCGCTCGGTTATCGCGGATTGACCCACGATCCAGTTCGCGCTGCAGATGTCAGGGCGGGTGGGCTACTTGGCACGACGTTAGCGACATTCCTGCTTACGATTTCCAATCCGGCGACCATTCTCTCGTTCGGCGCTCTCTTTGCCGGCTTTGGGCTGACGGAGGAGACCCGGCGCTTCAGCTCGGCAGCCATCGTCGCTGGCGTATTCTGCGGATCGCTTGGCTGGTGGCTTTCTCTAAGCGGCGCAGTGAACCTTGCAAGGGGAAAACTGCCCAAGGACTTCACGACGAAGGTCGCGCGAGGAACGAGCCATCTTTTGATCCTCTTCGGACTTCTTGCACTCGCCTCGGCGGTCTATTCGCTTCTTTAGAGCGTCATTGCAGTTGATCCTGAGTCGTCGCGCAGGTTTGTGTCGCGACCTATACCTATGTCTAGCGCAGGATAGATTGACCGGTTGCCGCTTCCTGAATAGCTTCATTGGCGAACGAGTGCAGTGCGAGAGCGCTTGAGAGCTCTTCGCAAAGGTCGTTCCAAGGGAGTTACCCAGCGCCAACGGCGCCGGTCTAACAGCGACAAGAAAAGCCACTTCGAACGAGTTTTTCAGGCCCACATGGTTGTGTGCGCAGCCACAGCTGCGCGCCCATTCTGCAGACAGTTCAACGTTTAGGGACATCGATCATGATGATGATGAACAGACGAACATTCTCAGCAGCACTCGTGGCAGGCGCTGCAGCTTCCCTCATATCTCCGCGCAGCATGGCAGCGCCTACCTCCCCGACGAGGGCCCGAAACGTCGTATTGGCACACGGACTGTTCGCCGACGGTTCCTGCTGGACCGACGTCATTGCTCGACTGCAAGCTGCAGGGCTCAATGCGACGGCCGTGCAGAACCCGCTAACGACGCTCCCCGAAGCCGCAGCCGCGGTGCAGCGCGTGCTCGACCGGCAGGATGGTCCAACGGTACTGGTCGGTCATTCGTTCTCCGGCATGTTGGTTACCGAGACGGGGGTGCATCCGAGCGTATCGGCGCTCGTTTTTGTCGCTGCGCGTGCGCCTGACGCCGGCGAAGACTATACGGCCCTTGCCAAGACATTTCCGACACCGCCTGCTTCAGCAGGGATAGTCTTCGATGGCGACGAGGGGCGGCTGACCGAAGCGGCGTTCCTGCGTGATTTTGCCGGAGATCTCCCCGAGGCGAAGGCTAAGGTGCTCTATGCGGTGCAGGAGCCATTCCACAAGGCGCTCCTCACGGGTAAGACGACACAGGCGGCATGGCGTTCGAAGCCCAGCTGGTATGCCGTTTCCACTGAAGACCGAACGATCAATCCCGACCTCGAGCGTTTCATGGCCAAGCGCATGGGCGCCAAGACCATCGAGCTGGAATCGAGCCATTTGTCACTGATTTCGCACCCGGACGCCATTGCCGGCTTAATCCTGGATGCCGCGGGGCAACAGAGGGCATAGCAAAAATCCCCGTTGCTCGCTCTGGACGCTGACACAACGAAAGCACGGGCTGGCGGTCAGCTCTTGATGTCGATACCGGCCTCGACGGCGGCGGCTATGAACGCTTCGCGGGCGTCGTCGTTGGTGCGCTTGCCCTTGATGACGTCGGCGCAGACAAGCAGCGCCTTGTCGAGTGCCGTGCCGTCTTCTGTCGGCCAATCCTCGATCATGGCCCAGGAGGCTGCCTGCGTTGTCGCGATCGTCACATAGTTGCCGGGCTCTTCGAGCGCGAGCAGCACCGGCTTCGGCCAGGGCGCCTGCGTCACGGAATCGGCGTCGTCTTTTGGCATTCCGCTCGGACCTTTATCTTGTCGCGTTCGTGGAAAGGCCCTCCCTATGGAAGGAAGGGCCGTTTGCATATTATTCCGCAGCTTCAGCGTAGCTTTCGAGCGGCGGGCAGGTGCAGATCAGGTTGCGGTCGCCGAAGACGTTGTCGACACGGTTGACCGGAGACCAGTATTTGTCGACGCGGAAGGCGCCGGGCGGGAAGCAGGCCTGTTCTCTGCTGTAGGGACGGTCCCACTCGCCGACCAGATCTTCGACCGTGTGCGGGGCGTTCTTCAGCGGGTTGTTCTGCTTGTCGGAACGGCCTTCCTCTATGTCGCGGGCTTCCTGGCGAATTGCCAGCATGGCTTCGCAGAACCGGTCGAGCTCGGCCTTGGTTTCCGATTCCGTCGGCTCGATCATCAGCGTGCCGGCAACCGGCCAGCTCATGGTCGGCGCGTGGAAGCCGCAGTCGATCAGGCGCTTGGCGACATCGTCGACGGTGACGCCGGCGCTATCGACCAGCGGGCGGGTGTCGATGATGCACTCATGCGCCACGCGACCGGCCTCTGACTTGTAGAGCACGCCGTAGGCGCCCTTCAGCCGGGCGGCGATGTAGTTGGCGTTGAGGATCGCCACCTTGGTCGCCTGCGTCAGCCCTTCGCCGCCCATCATCAGGCAGTAGCTCCAGGAGATCGGCAGGATCGAAGCCGAACCGAAGGCCGCCGCCGAGACAGCACCGGGGCGTCCGTCGCTCTCCGGATGGCCCGGAAGATAGGGTGCCAGATGCGCCTTGACGCCGATCGGACCCATGCCCGGACCACCGCCGCCATGCGGGATGCAGAACGTCTTGTGCAGGTTGAGGTGGGACACGTCGGAGCCGATGTCACCTGGGCGGGACAGGCCGACCATGGCGTTCATGTTGGCACCGTCGAGATAGACCTGGCCGCCATGCTTGTGCACGAGGTCGCAGATTTCCTTGACGGTTTCTTCGAAGACGCCGTGTGTCGAGGGGTAGGTGATCATGCAGCAGGAGAGGTTCTCCGAATACTGCTCCGCCTTGGCGCGGAAATCATCCATGTCGATATCGCCGTTGTCGCGAACCTTGACGACCACGACCTTCATGCCGACCATCTGCGCCGAGGCGGGGTTGGTGCCGTGCGCCGAAGTCGGGATCAGGCAGACGTCGCGGTGACCGTTGCCATTGGCGATATGGTAGTTGCGGATCGTAAGCAGGCCCGCATATTCGCCCTGCGCGCCGGAGTTCGGCTGCATGGAAAAGGCGTCGTAGCCTGTGACGGCGCAGAGCTTTTCCGTCAGGTCGTCGATCATCTCTCGATAGCCGAGCGCCTGGTCAGCGGGCACGAAGGGATGGATATCCGAGAATTCCGGCCAGGTGATCGGCAGCATTTCGGCTGTCGCATTTAGTTTCATCGTGCAGGAGCCGAGCGGGATCATCGAGCGGTCGAGCGCCAGGTCGCGGTCCGAAAGACGGCGGATATAGCGGGTCATCTCGCTTTCGGCGCGGTTCATGTGGAAGATCGGATGCGTCAGGTACTCGCTGGTGCGGGCGAGGCCCTTGGGCAGGCGATAGCTGGGCTCGAAATCCGCCACGGCGAAATTGCCGCCGAAAGCGCGCCAGACGGCTTCCAGCGTCGCCGGGCGAGTGCGCTCGTCGAGCGACATGCCGATCTTGGTGGCGCCGACCTTGCGCAGGTTGACGCCTTCGGCGACCGCGGCGCGCAGGATGACGCCCTGCATGTGGCCGACATCGACGGTGATGGTGTCGAAGAAGGTTTCCGGCTCGATGGTGTAGCCGAGCCTTTCCAGGCCCTTGGCCATCAGCACGGCCTTCTGGTGGACCTGCTGGGCGATCGCCTTGATGCCCTTGGGGCCATGGAAGACGGCGTACATCGAGGCCATAACGGCGAGCAGCACCTGCGCGGTGCAGATGTTCGACGTCGCCTTTTCGCGGCGAATGTGCTGCTCACGCGTCTGCAGCGACAGGCGGTAGGCGCGGTTGCCGCGGGCATCGACGGAGACGCCGACAAGGCGGCCGGGCATGGCGCGCTTGTGCGCGTCCTTGACCGACATGTACGCAGCATGCGGACCACCATAGCCGACCGGAACGCCGAAGCGCTGCGAATTGCCGATGGCAATGTCAGCGCCCATCTCGCCGGGCGACTTCAGAAGCGTCAGCGCCAGAATATCCGCCGCGACGATGGCGATGGCGCCGGTCTGGTGCAGGCGCGAAATCAGGCCGGTGAAATCATGCACATGGCCATGCGTGCCCGGATACTGGAAGATGGCGCCGAAGACGTCGACCGGGTCCAGATCGGTGAAGGGGTTGCCGACGATGACGCTCCAGCCGAGCGGTTCCGCACGGGTCTTGATCAGCTCGATCGTCTGCGGATGGCAGTCAGCATCGACGAAGAAGGCTTTGGCCTTCGACTTGGAAACGCGCTCGGCCATGGCCATGCCTTCGGCAGCGGCAGTCGCTTCGTCGAGCAGCGAGGCGTTGGCGACGTCAAGACCGGTCAGGTCGCAGATCATCGTCTGGTAGTTCAGGAGTGCCTCGAGGCGACCCTGGCTGATTTCGGGCTGGTAGGGCGTGTAGGCAGTGTACCAGGCCGGGTTTTCCAGGATGGTGCGCTGGATAACCGGCGGCGTAATCGTGCCGTAGTAGCCCTGGCCGATCAGCGAGGTCAGGACCTTGTTCTTGTTGGCGGTTTCGCGCAGCTTGTCGAGCGCCTCGCGCTCCGTCATCGGCGCGCCCCAGACGAGTGGCGCTTTCTGGCGGATGGAGGGCGGCACGGTCGCGTCGATCAGCCCGTCGAGGCTGTTGTAGCCGATGACCTTCAGCATGTCGGTCATTTCGGCCGGCGAGGGGCCTATGTGACGACGATTGGCGAAGTCGTAAGGCTGGTAGTCGGTAAACTGGAATTCGGTCGGCGTCGTCATTACGCGGTGAGCTCCTTATAGGCCGCTTCATCGAGCAGGCCATCGGCATCGGCTGCATTGGCAAGCTTCAGCTTGAAGAACCAGCCAGACCCTTGAGGATCCGAATTGACCAGCGACGGATCGGCCACGATGGCGGGGTTCACTTCGGTGATTTCGCCGTCAAGCGGACAATAGACGTCAGAAGCAGCCTTTACGGACTCGACGGTGGCCGCATTGTCGTTCTTGGAGAAGGTGGTGCCGACTTCCGGCAGTTCCACGAAAACGAGGTCGCCGAGTTGCTCGACTGCGTAGGTTGTAATCCCAACCGTCGCGACGCCGCCTTCAATCTTCAGCCACTCGTGTTCTTCGGTAAACTTCAGCATGATTGTTCTCTCCGGAAAATGGTTTAGCGTTTGTAGGTCGGTGTAATAAAGGGAAGGGCGCTGACAGTGACGGGCAGGTACTTGCCGCGCACTTCGGCATAGACTTGCGTTCCAACGGCTGCCTGAGCGACCGGGACGTAACCCATCGCGACAGGACCGTCGACAGAAGGGCCGAAGCCACCCGAGGTCACTTCCCCGATCTCAGTCTTGCCCTCAGAATCGGCAAAGAGCTTGGCGTGGCCACGAACCGGGGCCTTGCCCTCGGGCTTCAGGCCGACGCGGCGGCGGGTAGCGCCGTTATCGAGTTCGGCGAGGATGCGCATCGCGCCCGGAAAACCGCCGGCACGAGCGCCGCCCGACTTGCGGGCCTTCTGCATGCCCCATTCCAACGCGGCCTCGACGGGCGTGGTGGTCGTGTCGATATCGTTGCCATAAAGGCAAAGGCCAGCCTCGAGACGCAGGCTGTCGCGGGCACCCAGGCCGATCGGCTGCACATCCGGGTGCTCAAGCAACCGCTTGGTGACATCCTCGGCCTTATCCGCGGGGATTGAGATTTCGAAGCCGTCTTCGCCGCTGTAGCCGGAGCGCGAAACGAGACAGGAAACGTCGTGCAATCGGCAATGCCGGACGTCCATGAACTTCATCGCGGCGACATCGGCCCAGAGTTCCGCCAGCACTTCCACGGCGCGGGGCCCCTGCAACGCGATCAGCGCCCGGTCGAGCACCGTGATGTCGCAGGTGGCGGCGAGATGCTTCTGGAGGTGCGCAAGGTCGGCATCCTTGCAAGCGGCGTTGACGACGACGAAGAGATGATCGTCGAGATGCGTGATCATCAGATCGTCGAGAATGCAGCCATTGTCATCGGTGAAGAAACCGTAGCGCTGGCGACCTTCCGCGAGGCCAAGAATATCAACAGGAACGAGGCTTTCTAGCGCTAGCGCGACGTCCTCGTACTTTCCCGATTTCGCCTTGATGACGACCTGGCCCATATGGGAGACATCGAAGACGCCGGCGGAGGTGCGGGTCTGGATGTGCTCCTTCATGACGCCGGCCGGGTACTGCACCGGCATGTCATAGCCAGCAAAGGGCACCATACGGGCGCCAAGCGACAGATGCAGCTGATGCAGCGGGGTTTTCTTGAGGGCAGCAGTATCGTCCAACGACGCCTCCGGGGTTTGCGCCTGGAATTCCATGCGCGGGCTCAAATCTTCAGGCGCGGTTGCGCCTTGCACTTCGAGCCCCCTCTGTCCCTATGCCTGAGATTGTTATCCCTTCGGCGAGCGTTTCGAGAACGCTTCTCTCCAGAGTTCCGTCTGCCCCTTGCTGGTCCTTTGGCCTGAGAGTTTCCGGGGCGGTTGCTCCTTCGGCACCGGTCGCAGATGACCGGCTTCTCCCAACAAGGTCGAGGCAATTATCTGGCCAGGACTGTACTTGGCAAGGGGGAATGTCGCCGCCGAGCAAATTTTTGTCGCGTGGCTTTTGCGTGCGGGGGCTACGTCGGAGAGGCGGCGGGCGAAACTCAGTTGTCGCTGTAAAGATCCAGGGCCTGTTGCAAACCTGCCTGTGGCTGCCGTTGGCCCATCGTCATCAGGTCCAGCGCGACCTCCGTCGACTGGATGATATTGGCCGCCTCTTCGACGTCTTGGCCGCTGGCGGCCCTGGTTTGACGGTCGGCGGCGCGGCGCGCTTCTTTGGCAGCCGTGCTTGCGGAGACGCGCTGAGGAATCCGCAGCGTTTCAAACGCTGCGGCAGCGGTGTTCGCGGATATGGTACCGACCAAGACTGTCATCGTTCCAAAATAGGCGTCCGATATTCTTAACTGGCTAAATTATTCGCTGGCATTTTATGCATCTTGATCTTCGCCGGAGATGGTTGGAATGTCCGGCGCGAGCAGAAAGAGACGACTCATGGTTCAGGCCCTCCTTGTCGCCGGCGGCGGCGCAATTGGTTCCCTCCTTAGATACTATGTCGGCCAGTGGGCTCTCAGGCTCGCCGGGCCGGCCTTTCCGTGGGGAACGCTAACCGTCAACGTCGTCGGCTGCTTCGTTATTGGCGTATTCGCGGAAATGATCGCTCGGCGCTTCGACGCATCGCCGGAATTGCGCTTGCTGCTGATCACCGGCTTTCTTGGCGGCTTCACGACCTTCTCGGCATTCTCGCTGGATGCGATCTCGCTGTTCGAACGTGGTGCGGCGGTCTCCGGCGCCGTTTATATCGTTGCCAGTGTCGGTCTGTCGATGGCAGCGGTCATCGCCGGCCTGGCGCTCATGCGCGCAATCTTGTGAGATTACGGTTTCCGTTTTCGGCAAAAATGCTCTAAAGGCAGCCGGAAAGGCCGCGTTTGGCGCGAGCGACATTTTCCGAAAGAGCACGAATGGCTGGGATTGAACATATAACGGTGGAACCCGATGAGGCCGGCATGCGGCTGGATCGCTGGTTCAAGATTCACTACCCCGGTCTCGGTTTTGGCCCGCTTCAGAAACTCATGCGTTCCGGGCAGGTACGTGTCGACGGCGGGCGCGTGAAAACGGATGCGCGGGTGCAGCCAGGGCAGGTGGTACGCGTGCCCCCGCTCGATGTCGATGCCAAGTCGAAAAACACGCCGATCGCTGCCCACGACCTGAAACACGGGGGTGACTACGAGCTTCTGCAGCGCATGGTCCTCCATGAAGACGACAAGGTGATCGTCTTGAACAAGCCAGCCGGTCTTGCCGTGCAGGGCGGGTCCGGTGTGACGCGGAATGTCGACAAGATGCTCGAAGCATGGACCAATCCAAAAGGCGAGAAGCCGCGGCTCGTGCATCGCCTTGACCGCGACACTTCGGGCGTCCTCGTTATTGCCCGTACCCGAGGCGCTGCACAAAAGCTGACGGCAGCGTTTCGCGAGCGCGATACCAAGAAGACCTATTGGTCGCTGGTGAGAGGCGTTCCGCGCAAGCACGAGGACAAGATATCGACCTGGCTGGTCAAGGAGGCGACCGCCGACGGCGACCGGATGCGTATCGCCAAACATGGCGAAGAGGGTGCCGATCACGCGGTATCGTACTATCGCGTCCTGGAAACCGCCGCGCAGAACCTCGCGTGGCTGGAGATGGAGCCCTACACCGGACGGACGCACCAACTGCGCGTCCATGCATTGCATATCGGCCACCCGATCATTGGCGACCCCAAATATTTCATCGACGACCCGAACTGGGATTTCCCGGGCGGCATCCAAAAGCGGTTGCACCTGCATGCGCGCAAGATCGACATTCCTCACCCCAATGGTGGGAGACTTCGCATAAGCGCGCCCTTGCCACCTCATATGGTGCAGACGTGGAACCTCCTTGGCCTCGACCTCGCATCCCAGGAGAGGGATGATGACGAATGAAACTCGCACTTTTCGATTGTGATGGAACGCTGGTCGACAGCGCGGCGCTGATCCATGAGGTGATGGCGCGAACGTTTGTGCACTTCGGCCATGAAAGGCCTGATGTTTCGTTGACGAAGTCGATCATCGGGCTGACGTTGGATATCGCGATCGCACGGATGCAGGGAAAGCCTCACGTTGACGATGAGGCGATCGCGATGACGGCGCACTACAAGGCAATCTATGCTGGCGTTCGCGACGAACCCGGAATGGATGTACCGCTTTTCAATGGCATCAAGCCGCTGATTCATGGGTTGGCAGAGAATGATGACATCCTGATCGGCGCGGTAACCGGAAAATCGCGTCGCGGTCTTGTCCATATTCTCGAAACGCACGGTTTTGCACCACATTTTATCGTGTCGCGCACCGCAGACGACTGCCCATCGAAGCCACATCCAGCTATGGTAGTAGAGTGCTGCAGCGAGACCGGCATGAATCCCGCCGATGCCATCGTCATCGGCGATGCCGTCTACGACATGCAGATGGCGAAGGCCGCCGGCGCCAAGGCCGTCGGCGTAAGTTGGGGCTATGCGAGCGTGGACGATCTGGTGGCTGCCGGCGCGGACAGTATTGTTCGGCAGCCGAGCGATATTTTGAAGCACTTTTCCGAGGTGAAGCATGCGTGATCTGTTAAACGACATAGCGGAAGGATTGAGCCATCCCGACCCGATCCGTCGCGCCCAGATCCAGATGAAGAAGCCATTGCCGAAGCGCTTCTACAAGGCGGTCACGATCGGGGAACTCGATGAAGGCTTTTCGATCGAGTTGGACGGCAAGGCAATCCGGACGCCGGCCCGAAAACTGCTGGTTGTGGCCACGAAGCCGCTCGCAGAACTCGTCGTGCGCGAGTGGGAAGCACAGACCGAGCTCATCGACCCGTCGACCATGCCTGTGACACGGCTCGTCAACACGGCTATCGACGGGGTTGCGACCGACACCCAGGCCGTCTTCGAAGATATCCTGCGTTTCTCCTCGAGTGACCTTCTTTGCTATCGCGCGGACGGGCCGGAAGCGCTCGTCGAGCGTCAGAAAGAGCTTTGGGATCCGGTGCTTGATTGGGCCGCAAACGCACTCGGTGCGCGCTTCATCCTGATCGAAGGCGTCATGCATCACGATCAACCAGGAGACGCGATTTCCGCATTTTCATCGGCATTGAGACGGCACGACGGCCCGACCGCACTGGCAGCCTTGCATACCGTTACGACGTTGACCGGTTCCGCGCTGCTGGCGCTTGCCTTTGCGGAAGGCATTCTGTCGGCAAAGAAGGTCTGGTCGCTCGCGCATCTCGACGAAGACTGGACGATCGAGCATTGGGGAAGCGACGAAGAGGCCGAGGAACGGCGCGAGAAGCGCTTCGAAGACTTCAAGGCTGCGACGGACGTTTTTTTAGCCCTGAAAGGCTGAAACATGTTGCGTTGCGCCGGGTTATCGCGAAAATCTGCGAGTCTATCGGGGGCGGATGCGGATTTTTTGAATGAACTGGCTCAGGTCGTGCTTTTTTCGGGTTGCGCTTATCTGTATCGCCCTGGCCTCGTGCTCGATTTTTGCAAGAGAGCAACCTGCGCCCATTTATGACGTCCGCAGCGCGGTTGTCGTCAGCCCGCAGAAGATATCGCCGACAATCCTTGCCGGTGTAGGCGATCGGGTGAATGCCGCGATCAATGCCACGGTGCGGACCGAGGTCTATCCGCGTGTTGTGTTGACCATCCGGATTCTCTCGGTCGAAAAAGGTCAAGGCTTCGACAAGAGCCGAAATGTCGCCAAGGTCAGCATCGATGCCGCGTCCGTTGACGACGGATCGGTCATTGCCGTCAGCGCGTTCGAGGTGACAAGCTTTTCCGGCAACCCCGCAGCAGCCGACGAGATCCTCGCCGAGGATATTGCCGCTCGCATTCGTTCCGCTTTCTCGCTGCGCGCTGGACGCGCCTGAACCAGCCGCGCGATCCGCGGCGAGGAGTATCCATGAAGGAAATTCTTGAAGAGCTCGAACGTCGCCGCGGCATCGCACGGCTTGGCGGAGGCAAGGCACGTATCGATGCCCAGCACCAGCGCGGCAAGCTGACGGCGCGGGAGCGGATTGATCTGTTCCTCGATGAGGACTCCTTTGAGGAGTTCGACATGTTCGTCGAGCATCGATCGAGCGACTTCGGAATGGAGAAGTCGCGCATTGCAGGCGACGGCGTGGTCACGGGCTGGGGAACGGTCAACGGGCGGACGGTCTTCGTTTTCGCCAAGGATTTCACGGTATTCGGGGGCTCGCTCTCCGAGGCTCACGCCGAGAAGATCATGAAGGTGCAGGACATGGCGCTCAAGAACAGAGCGCCTATCATTGGCATCTACGATGCCGGTGGTGCCCGCATCCAGGAGGGGGTGGCCGCACTGGGCGGCTATGCCGAGGTATTCCAGCGCAATGTGCTCGCATCCGGTGTCATTCCTCAGATTTCCGTCATCATGGGACCGTGCGCCGGCGGCGATGTCTATTCGCCCGCGATGACCGACTTCATCTTCATGGTCCGCGACACGTCCTACATGTTCGTGACCGGTCCGGACGTGGTGAAGACGGTGACCAACGAGACTGTTACCGCGGAGGAGCTTGGTGGCGCCTCCGTGCATACGACCAAATCTTCGATTGCCGATGGCGCCTACGACAATGATGTCGAGGCATTGCTCCAGGTTCGTCGGCTGATTGATCTTCTCCCGCAGTCGAACACGTCACCGGTGCCGGAAATCGAATGTTACCAATCGGTGACGGATGTCGATGCATCCCTGGACACTCTGGTGCCAGCGAATGCGAACAAGCCCTACGACATCAAGGAGCTGATCCTGAAGACGGTGGACGAGGGCGATTTCTTCGAGATCCAGTCGAGCTTCGCCAAGAATATCGTCTGCGGCTTCGGCCGCATTGAGGGATCGACGGTCGGCTTCGTCGCAAACCAGCCGATGGTCCTGGCCGGCGTGCTCGACAGCGATGCCTCACGAAAGGCGGCACGGTTCGTCCGCTTCTGCGATTGCTTCAACATACCTGTTGTAACCTTCGTCGACGTGCCGGGCTTCCTACCGGGAACCGCACAGGAATATGGCGGTCTCATCAAGCACGGCGCCAAGCTGTTGTTCGCCTATGCGGAGGCGACGGTGCCGAAGCTGACGGTGATCACACGCAAGGCGTTCGGCGGTGCCTACGACGTCATGGCGTCGAAGCATCTGAGGGGCGACTTGAACTATGCCTGGCCGACAGCTCAGATCGCCGTCATGGGAGCGAAGGGCGCCGTCGAGATCATTTTCCGCAAGGACATTGCAGATCCCGAAAAGATCGCAGCGCATACCAAGATGTACGAAGACCGGTTCCTATCGCCGTTCGTTGCCGCCGAGCGCGGCTATGTCGATGAGGTGATCATGCCGCATTCAACCCGCAGGCGGCTGGCGCGGGGTCTCAAGATGCTCCGCAACAAAGATCTGAGCAATCCCTGGAAGAAGCACGACAATATTCCGCTCTGAGGAGTCTAAAGTGGGGAAAGCTAAGGAAAATCAACAGGAAGTGATCGCCCGTCAGCGATCCGTGTCTTCTTTCCTATTGGTGAAGCAGCTAACGCTCCGCTGTCTTTACTCAAAAGGAGAGTCTACATGGAACGACTGAGCGCATATCAGCCCTACGCGCTTGCCGCCCTGCGCATCATTGCAGCGCTGCTGTTTATTGAACACGGAACGATGAAACTTTTCGCGTTCCCGGCCGCGCAGATGGAAGGACCATTGCCGCCCTTGCTCTTGGCTGCTGCGCTGCTTGAAGTGGTCGGTGGGCTGCTTGTGCTGATTGGCCTGTTCACGCGACCAGTCGCCTTCATCCTGTCGGGCCAGATGGCCGTTGCTTATTTCATGGCACACGGATCAAAGGCATTCTGGCCGGCACTGAATGGCGGGGAAGCAGCAATCCTGTTTTGCTTCATCTTCCTGTTCATTGTCTTCGCCGGCCCCGGCGCTTTGTCGGTCGACCAGCGCAAGGCCGCGGCGTGATTTTTTGAGGACTGTGGCCGGGCAACCGGCCACAGTCCCGGTCATGCCGTCAACTTCAAGCCGCCGATCCCGGCGACAATCAGCACGATACACAGTAACCGCGGTGCAGTAGCGGGATCGCCCAGCAGCCACACCCCGAGCAACACAGTGCCGCGACGCTGCCGATGCCCGTCCAAACAGCATAAGCCGTTCCGATTGGCAGCGTCTTCACCGCGAGACCGAGAAGAACGACACTTGCCACCATGCAAATGGCCGTCAGCGTTGTCGGCACAAAACGCGTGAATCCATCGGTATATTTCAGACCGATCGCCCAGCCGCACTCGAATAGTCCGGCGAGAAAAAGTAGAAGCCAAGCCATCATATCTTCCTTGTTGAGAACAGAGCCCACGCCCTACACGGTCGGGATCCAGATGGAATCCGTTCCGTAACGGAAGCGGTTCAACTCAGGTAGGAATGCATGCCTTGGCCATACCACCCGTTTCTTGCTTGCCTTAGGCAAGTCGCTCAGCATGCCACTTCAGATGATCGTCCATGAAGGTCGAAATGAAGTAGTAGGAATGGTCGTAGCGCTCATGCAGGCGCAGGGTAAGCCTGATGTCGGTTTCCTTGACAACGTTTTCAAACAGCCAGGGACGCAGCCCATTTTCGAGGAAGCCATCCGCTTTGCCTTGGTCAATCAAAAACTCGGGAAAACGTGCTCCGTCGCTTACCAAAGCGCAGGCATCATACTTGCGCCACGCTGCACGGTCGGCGCCCACGTACTTTTCGAACGCCGGAGCCGACCAGTCCGCAGTCGACGGCTCCACAATCGGCGCGAACGCCGAGCAACTCTTGAAGCGTTCGGGGTTCCTGAGTGCGATCGTCATGGCCCCATGGCCGCCCATCGAATGGCCGAAGATGCCTTGGCGGCTCATGTCCATCCGGAAGTGCTGGCTGACATAGGCCGGAAGCTCTTCGGTAATGTAGCTATACATCTGATAGTTTTCCGACCACGGCTTCTCGGTGGCATCCAGGTAGAAACCTGCGCCTTTGCCCATCTGCCAGTTGGTAAGCTCGTCGGGAACATCATTGCCACGCGGGCTTGTGTCCGGGCAGACAATGATCAGGCCGAGCTCTGCAGCCATGCGCCGATATTCGCCCTTTTCCATGACGTTCGCATGTGTGCACGTTAAGCCTGAGAGATACCAGAGGACCGGGCAGGGCTCCTTGATTGCCTTCGGCGGAACAAAAACGGCGAAGGTCATCTCGCACTTGCAGGCCTCGGACTCGTGCGTGAAAACACCCTGCATGCCGCCGAAGGCGGTCGTCTGGGAAATGATGTTCATTCTTTGTCGTCCGTTCTTGGGGTAAGCGCCTTGGCCCGGCGGCACAGGCGATCGAAAGTTTCGAGGAAGCGGGAGCGATCCTTGGGGCCAAAGGCGGCGTTGTAGCCCTTGCTTTCGCCGGTCTCTCGCAAGTGGGCACCGAGATCGCGCATGGCACTGGCCATCCCGATATTCGTATCATCAAAGACGCGACCAGTCGGGCCGGTGACAAGCGCGCCAGTCGCCACGCAACGGACCGCGAGCGGAACATCGGCAGTGATAACCACGTCGCCTGCGCCGGCATGTTCGGCAATCCAGTTGTCGGCGGCATCGAAGGAGGCCGAGACGATGACATTGTGGACCATCGGGTCGCGGGAAGGGCGCAGACCGGAATTGGCCACGAAGGTCACTTCGATGCCGTGGCGTTCGGCTACCTTCAGAATTTCCGGCTTCACCGGGCAGGCGTCTGCATCGACATAAATCATGTACTTCAATCTGCTTTGACGGAAACGCTACGCGGCCCCGACGGGCGCGTAGCGACGGTTCGTTCAGGTCTCTTAGGCCAACGACTGCCATTCGTTCAAGACGTCAGGCTTCCCTGAGCGTGCCTGCCTTCTTCGCCACCCAGGTTGCGATGACATCCATCAGGGTCGGGTTCAGGCAATCGTAGGGCGTGAGGCCGAGTTCGTTCAGGCGGCCACGGACACCCGCCATTGCCGAAGGCGGTGTGCCCGATTCGATGATCGACGAGACGAAGGCGGCGAATGTCGGCTCCGCCCAGCCGCCTTCCTGAAAGCGTTCCGGATGAATGAAATCGAGCCCCTTGAACGCATGATCCCTCTCCACCGGTCCATACATGTGCACCCCGCATGCCTTGCAGGCATGGCGCAGGATCAGCGCGTCCGGATCGACGACCTGCAGCTTGTCACCATTTTCCAGCACGCTGACGTTTTCATGCGGGGTGACGGCGACGACCGAAAAAACGGCTCCCTTTGGCTTCCAGCATTTCGTGCAGCCGCAGGCGTGATTGTGGGCGACGTTGCCCTTGATCGCGACTTTCACGGGGCGGTCGGAGCAGGCGCAGACCAGCGTGCCGCCATTGAAATTCGCCTGGCCCTTCGTCACGCCGCCGTCGAGGACGGGGTGTATTGATACTTGACTTGGCATGTTCAGCTCCTCCTCCTTGGCTGCCCACAGCTCCCAAATCAGGGTCAATTTGCGAAAAAGCCGCAGGCCATTTCAAAACAACGCCGCATTCCCTCGTCCTCGTCTCAATACAGTACCACGCTTCGGATGCTTTCGCCGGAATGCATGAGCTCGAAGCCCTTGTTGATGTCTTCCAGCGGCATGGTGTGGGTGATCATCGGATCGATCTCGATCTTGCCCTGCATGTACCAGTCGACGATCTTCGGGACGTCGGTGCGGCCGCGGGCGCCGCCGAAGGCGGTGCCCATCCAGGAGCGGCCGGTGACCAGCTGGAACGGCCGGGTGGAGATTTCCTGGCCGGCGCCGGCAACGCCGATGACCACCGACTTGCCCCAGCCGCGATGACTGGCTTCCAGCGCCTGGCGCATCACCTTGGTGTTGCCGGTGCAGTCGAAGGTATAGTCGGCACCACCGATCTGGTCGGCGCCACGCTTCGTCATGTTGACGAGGTAGGGGACGATGTCGTCGCCGACTTCCTTCGGGTTGACGAAATGCGTCATGCCGAAGCGCTCGCCCCAGGCCTTCTTGTCGTTGTTCAGATCAACGCCGATGATCATGTCGGCGCCGGCGAGCCTCAGCCCCTGGATGACGTTGAGGCCGATGCCGCCGAGCCCGAAGACGATGGCGGTTGCGCCGATCTCCACCTTGGCGGTGTTGATGACGGCGCCGATGCCTGTCGTGACGCCGCAGCCGATGTAGCAGATCTTGTCGAAGGGGGCGTCGGGATTGACCTTGGCAACGGCAATCTCCGGCAGCACCGTGTAATTGGCGAAGGTCGAGCAGCCCATGTAGTGATGAATCTTGTCCTTGCC
>NZ_JANTYT010000005.1:0-369766 GCF_024808825.1 Rhizobium sp. BK661
GCGGGGTGGAGCAGCCCGGTAGCTCGTCAGGCTCATAACCTGAAGGCCGCAGGTTCAAATCCTGCCCCCGCAACCAAACAAACTTGAATATTTGCTCATTCAAGGCGCCTGATACAAAGCTCCTCCGCTCAAGCGTCGAGGAGCTTTTTGCGTTTCTGCCAAGTGTCGAGCTCGACGGCACGAAGCCGCGCTGAAAGACGCTCTTGGGTAATTTCGACTTCCGTTCGCGGGGCACGCGGTGTCGCCGATGGGATGGATGGGGTGCGAGCCCGCTTCGGGCCATGGCTTGACCGAGGGCATCCGAAAGATCAATACCGACCGGCCCGCTCTTTCCTGTTCCTACAAGCTGGGAGCAATGGAGCGCATTGATGTTTTGTCATGTTGTCTCGGGCCGGTTGCAAGACAGTAGTATGCACACGCCGATCTGTTGCCTTGCTGCGGGAGAGGGTTCCTCATGACATGAACACAGTTCGCCTGCTCCTGCTTTCGAGCAGGATGGCAATGGCGATATAGACGGCCGCCAGTACCCAAAGCGTCAGGAAGGGCTCGCGAACATCCGGAATGGAAGCGCCCATCTGCGATACGGCAACCATACCGTTTATTGCAGAGGTGCTGGGCAGCAGCGTCGCCACGGCGTGCAGGAAGGGCGGTATTGCTTCTGTCGGCCAGGAAAAGCCGGCGAGAAACAGGAACGGTATCCCCAAGGCGGCCGACACCAGTTGCACGGTCAGCGGATCGCGAAACAGGCCGGCCAGAACCATTCCCAAGGCGCTGACCGCAAGCACGAAGGGCAGGGCGAAGGTGAATATCGAGAGCGGCGTTCCCAGGCGGGGGATACTGTAGAGATAGGGAAGCGCAATCAAGTAGAACGACATGATGACGGTTTCGAGGATCAAGTAAGCTAGCAGCTTCCCGCAGACAGCTGCGGCGGGACCTGCCGATGCGGCCAGTTCGCCGCTGAGTGCATCGTTTTTGTAAGTGCCGAGCAAGCCGACGCCAATCAGAAGCGTCTGCTGCAGGATCAGAACGAAGGCGGCGGGAAGGATGTAGGTCGCGTAGCCGCCCTGGGGGTTGAATAGCGTGACTGCCGTCAGCGGCATCGGGTCGGCGGCGGCGGCGGCAAGCGCAGGATCGACGTGGGCGGCAGTCAGCCTTGCCGTTTCTACCTCAGCTCCCATCGTTCGCGCGACAGAGGCAACGCCGCCGGACAAGCGCTGATAAACCAAAAAATAGCTGGAATCCGCATATAGCGCGATTGGCGACTGGCGATGGTGCAGCAATTCCCGTTCGAAATACTGAGGGATCACAAGCACTCCAAAGAGATTGCGCGCGTAGATGTCTCGCTGGGCGCTGGCTTGATCGGGAAAGACCCCGCCGACCGCGACATCGGCGGAGGCATCGACGCGCCTTGCCAACGCGCGGCTGCTATCGGTCCCGTCTAGGTCGACGACAGCAATCGGCACATCCCGCAACACTTCCGTGCGATAGGGCTGCGGGTAGAACGCGGCGTAGACGACGGATGCAAGAATGAGGACGGCGAAGGCCGGTTTCAGCGAGAAGATACGCACCAACTCGATCCGGCAGACTGTCAGGATGGCCTTCATTCCGGGGCTCCTTCGACAGTTGTTTGCGGGAGCGGCAGCGGCCGGCCGCGGGCGCGGATGATCTCGAGCCGCAGTGCGGTCAGGCTTGCTAAGAGCAGCACCATGAAAAGCAGGACGGTGATGGGCTTCCAGGAGAGGTTGACCGGCGTCCCCCTTATGGTCTGGTCGATGCGCGCCATCAGGTACCAGGTACCCGGGATCATCTGCCCCCAGTGATAGGCAAACGCGTTCATGCCGATCCGCGGGAAGCCGATGCCCATGAAACCAAAGGCAGGCGCCATCAGCAGGGTGCCGATGCTGATCGCGCTTGCCATCGGCCGCAGCAGCAGTGCAAGAAGTACTCCGATGAACTGGTCGGCAAGGATGAACAGAATGCCGGCAAGGATCAGCATATAGCGGTTGCCGCGCAAAGGCATGTCGAGCACACCGAACAGCACCCAATCGGAAATGCCAAGCACGACAAGAAAGAGCAGGGTGTAGGGCAGAATCTTCCCGGCCATCGCCGGCCACAATCCGCCGCCCAGGCGTCTCAGGACGCGAAGACGATGGGGCGTTTCGACATCAAGCCCGACGGCATAGGCCATTGTCGTGACAATGATGACTTGAAGGACGCTCGGAAGCAAAGCTGCGAGGAGAAAATGCGCATAGTTCAGCGTGGGGTTGAAGAGCGGATTGACCTGGACCGGGATCGGCGCCAGCGAGGCTTGCGCCGCTTCGAGCGGTTGTCCTTCCGCCGTTCGCAGCGACAGCCGAATGCCGGCCGCAACAGCAGGCACGGCGGCATTGATGCCACGCAGCGCGAGATTGCCCGATGTCATCGTCTGTGTGTTGTAGAAGAAGACGACTTCCGGCCGGCGTCCCCCATAGACGTCGCGTTCGAGATTGAGCGGCAACATCAGAAGACCGCGGACCTGACCCGACAGGATCAGCTGCCTGCCTTCCGCGAGATCACTGACGCGGCGCGCGACAGCTGTATCCGGTGTCGCATCCACGGTGCGAATGATCGTCCTTGACAGGTCGGTGCCGTCGAGATCGAGCACCGCAATCGGAAGCCGGGTCGCCAGGCCCGCGCTGAACACGATTGCCAGAGATCCCATCAGCAGCAGCGGCAGAACGGTCGTTAAAAACAGCAGAAGGCGTCGCCGAGAGAAGCGATCGAATTCCCTTCTGAAGACGACAAGGAGGCCGGGGCGGAGCCGCCCCTTCGCCATCATGTCAATGCCCCGCCAGCGGCCATGACGCGATGGCGCTCATGCCAGGGCGCAAGCCTTGGATCTGTTCGACGGGGTTTGCCCGTACCTCGAATGTCCGAAGATCGAAGTCGCCGGTCGCGCGCGTGGCTCGCCACGTCGCATATTGCCCCTGCGCGTTGATCGTCGTGACCTTCACCGGAATTCTGGCATTGTTCATCGCCGGTACGGTGACATCGAGGCTGTCTCCGATTTTCAGCCCTCTCAACAGATCCTCGCGCACGTTAAACGTGAACCATGGATTTTGCAGATCGATGAGCGAAAACAAGGGAGCGCCGGCGGAGAAATTCTCGCCGAGTTCAGCCACGCGTGTCGTCACCTGCCCAGAGATCGGGGAGTGAATAACCAATTCCGCAACGTCAGCCTGTTGCTGGTTCAGCGCCGACTTCGAGCGCTCGACTTGGGTCGCCGCGAGCGCCTTTTCTTCCTTGCTGGCGCCGGCGACCGCCAGTGCAAGATTGGCTTCGGCTGACTCGCGCTTGCGGATGGCCGCCTCCAGGTTGCGCGTTGTTTCGTCAACACGGGACTGCGTCGAGGCGCCCGTCGTGATCAGTTTTGCCTGGCGGGTGGAGTCCTCCTGATAAAGCGTAACGTCGGCGTCAGCGGCTGCCAATTCGGCCTTGCGCGCGGCGATTGTCTCGGGTCGGGTGCTGTTGACCCGAACGAGATCCGCTTCGGCGACAGCAAGTGCTGCTTCGGCCTGATGCAGCCCCGCGACAAGCTGCGGACTTTCCAACTCAGCGATCACCGCACCGGCTTCAACCGTATCGCCGACGTCGGCATTAAGCTTGGCAATTCTGCCCGAAACGCGCGGGCTGATGTCGACCCGGTTGGCTGAAACTTCGCCTTGAACGATAAGCGGTGGCGGTCTTGTCGCAAACCATAGAAGTGTCCCAAGACCGATAAGAACCGCGAAGCCAACCAGAACACGAACCAATCGCCACATTCAATTCGTTCTCCAAATAACAAGGCCAGTTTGGACACGCTTGCTGATGACAGAAAGGCCGCCACCCGTCTTGGATAATCGTGACATCACTATACGCAACAGACCAAAATCACAAAAGCACCATGGCGAAAATCACAGCGCGCCGCCCGTCACCGATGAGCGCTTTGTACGCCTGGCCAGGGGCTGAATAGGTTGCTTGGCGTATTGATAGGCGTAAATCCGCCGGTCAAGATGATATCGACACCCGATTTTCATAGTCCATGCCGCGTCACCCGCGAAGCTCGTAAAGCTCAGTTTGACCTCTACGGCCCCTGACGCTGACCGTGCCGATAAACGCGAAGCTGAAGCTTACTTCGACCGCGTCGCGGATCGCGTTGCTTACCAGGATTGAGGTTCCGTAGTCCCGGTTCAGGCCCTCCAGGCGCGAGGCGATGTTAACAGTATCGCCGATGGCGGTATATTGCCGGCGGCTCTCGGCACCGACGCTGCCAACGACGGCCGGGCCGGTGTGCAGGCCGAAGCGGGTGACTAGTTCGGGGCGACCATCGGCACGGTTGGACGCATTCATCGTGTCGATCGCCGCTTTCATCGCCAGGGCGCAGCGGCAGGCGTTTTCGACGTGCCGGCCGTCGCGGATGGGCGCATTCCACATCGCGAAAATGGAGTCGCCGATATATTGCACGATCGTGCCGCCGTGGTGCTCGACGATCACATTGAGTGCTTCGAAATAGCTGGAAAGCAAGGCAACGACGTCTTCAGGCGAATGTCGCTCGGAGATCGTCGTGAACTCGCGGATGTCGGTGAAGAGGACGGTGATCTCCTGCCTGGAGGCCGAGCCTATGGCTGATTGGCCGGCAATAACGATCCTGCGAACGAGCTCGCGCGGAACATAGAGCGCAAACGTCCGAATGGCATCACGTGCGGAGCCCAGCGCCGTTGCCAGGGCGTTGACCTCTGAGATCCAGGAGCGTGCGACGCGACTCTTTCTAAATTCCAGATTGCCCAATTGCCTTGCCTCGTCGGCCAATGCATAGAGTGATCGGCTGATCAATCGGGAGATGATGATCGCGGCGATCGCGCCAGCCGCCAGGAAGGCGGCCGCGGCAGCCAGGTTTCGTCTCAGCGTACGCTCGACCGGCCCGACGAGATCGTCGAGTGGCGCGGCGATGACGACCGTATAGTCTTTCAGCAAGCCGGCTACTTCGGCATGAAAACTCTGGGCGAGATATTCACGACCGTTCACGCCCAAGCGCACGACTTCGCCGTCCGCCACGCCACTGCCGTGCGCCATGTTCGTGACCGCTGGAATAGCGGGATCCATCGTTGCCACGTCCGTAGCCGTCAGCGTCCGGCCGCGTCGAAGCTGATCGCGCAGCTTTGTCATGACCGCACTGTCGGAATGCACGATCAGACGGCCCGTATCATCGAATACATAGGCGTGCGCCTGTTCCGAGACCGCACCGACATCGACGACTTCCCCGAGCGTCAGAAGCATTACATCGGCGCCGATCACGATGCGATCCCTGCCCGCCACAGGTTTGGCCAAGGTCAGGGTCAAATAATTGGTCGCGGCCGAAATGTAGGGGCCGACCGAGGTTGTTCGCCCCTCGGAAAGCGGGACGGTGTACCAGGGCCGAAAGCGTGGGTCGAAGACGTCGTCACGATCGGCGCGCCGAGTGATAAGGCGGGAGTCTTTGTCGAAAAAGGTCCATGTTGTCACCGGGATGCCGAGGACCTTGGTGATGGTGCGAATGGTGAATGCGGCGCCGGCCGGCGCATTCAACGTGTCGCGCCAGGCCGGATTTGCACCAATATCGATGGCCTGTATGTAGGTCCCGTCCGGATATCCGATGTGGACCGCGTCTATCCGGAAGGACGACTTCAGCAGTTGCAGCAGGAGGTTGCGCTTCGCTGGCAGGTCCCGGGGAGGCGGCGTAAGCATTTGCGGGACTGCCGAGGCCGTCTCGATGGCGGCATATCCGCTGCTGAAAACATTGCGATAATCCTCGATGGTACGAAGGCCGAGCTGACGCATTTGCGCTTCACCCGCGGACAGGGCGGTCACCTTGCCTTGCGTATAGGCCATCCAAACGAGCGGCAGTGCCGTACAGGCCAGCAGCCCGACAATGATGACGCTGAGATGCAAGCGCAGGGGAAATGCCCAGCCCAATGGCGTCCTCGCTTCCATCTCGGGCCTGTCGCGGTGTTCCATTCCTAACCCCCAAGAGCGATCGCGATGCCGACCAGCCCGAGGCCGAGGCACGTCATCGTTATGCCTGCGTTGAGCGGTCTCGCGTCCGAAAAATGCGCCCAGGCGTAGCCCGTCAGGAAGAGCAGGGCAATCAGCAGAAAATTGCTGGTTCTCAGGGCAAGGTCGGCGCTGCCGATCATGAAGAAAGGAATAACTGCGGGCAGTGAGGTCGCCGACACCAAGAGGAAGACAATCAAAGCAGCGAGAAGGTCGTCCCTCGACAGACGAAGCTTGGCGGGGCTTCCGCGTCGTGTGAGGTCGAGCATGGCTTTGTAGAGCGCCTCTTCATCCGCAGCCACAGAAACAAGCGGTTCGTCGTGGAGCGGAAATTCCTTCCTGAGCGCGGAGATCGCATCCTGCTCGCTTCTGGCGGACCTGATCTGTCGAAGGACGCGCCCGCGCCTGCTCTTGTAGAACACCGTGCCCAAGACAAACAGCACGGCGTCGATGATGCCCCATGCCACGTTGCAGCCGATTGTCCCGACGATCAGCTCCCGAACATCAAGGCCCTCCTGGCTGAAAATGAGCCGTGAGCCCACGGTAAAAGTAAGGGCCATAATCAGTCCGAAGAGGACTTCGCCGAGAGCATCGCCCGGGTCAATTACCTCCGTGATGTGGGGTCTGCCGAATTCCACCACTTGCCAGATCCTCCCGGTTGCTGGTTCCTCAAATGGAACGATCCGACCCCTCAATGATTACGTATGCAGACTCTAGAATGCGATAGGGACCGGAGGCAATCGATGAGCCGTGAGCGCGGGCGCAAGAAACTGATGCTGAGGATCCCCGAGATCCGCCATTTCCTCGCCTCCCCGGCAAGCGAGACACTGAGCGATCTCTTCGAATCGTACGATCTGGCAGCCGATTGCCTTGAACGCTTCCGTGCGGCAAGCCCGACGGATGAACGGCGGGTCCTCGAGTATGAGGGACTCTGTCGTGAGATCGAGGCGGAAGTGGTGGTGTACTGCGGCGAACGATACGGGAAGCAGATGCGTTCGTGACGTGCCACGATGACCCTCGTTGCCCGAACGGGGCTTACAATACAACATGTCCGACCGAAACGCCCGTCCCGAGGGCCAGGACTTTCGAGAAATCTGTCGATGCGCTATCCATCCCGTATCCCAGGACCCCACCCGCGCCGTTACTCGACAGGCGGCTCCCATGTCAGAAAGAAGCCGACGTCGCCGGGCATGCCTCCCGGGAAATTGATGATCGCCGCTTTCAGGCCGTAACCCTGTGGCTTTGCGACCTGTTCGAACAGATCGTAGAGTTCCTTGGCTTTGCCCTGCAGGGTATTCTGCCAGCCCGGAAGGTTGTTGTTGATGCCGCGACCGCTGTCCGAGCAGAGGCTGGACGGGAAGCTGTAAATCATTGCTTCGTATTTTCCGTCCGCGGCGGCCTTGGTCACCAGGCGCTTGATGATCGCACGCTCATTTTCGCCAACGTGCTTCTGGAAGAAGTCCTCGAGGAACTCTGAGTGTTTCTTCGCTTCGCGCGCCTTGATCTTTTCGTCGCGTTCCATCTCCGCGAGCTGAAGCTCAAGAGCACGCTTGCGCAGATCTTCAGCGCTGGTCATTGGTTGAGGGGTGGTCTCGCTTGCAGTCATCGCCATGTCCTCCAAGTTTTCCAAAGGATAAAATGAGTATGGGCGCTTAGGCAGTAAGATACGCGTCGCGTGCGGTAGTATACGGTATATTACGCGGCGGGCCACAGGTTCGCGATCACAGCGATCGATTCCAATGCCACCTTCATACTTGACAAAGCGGTGGGGTAGTCCTATTGGGTAAACGATAACCCAATGGAGGATGGGGTGACGGTATCGCTTTCAGACATAGCGGAACGGGCGGGAGTCTCGATCAAGACTGTCTCCGGCGCCCTGCATGGCGGTTCCGCCCGCATGTCGGAAGAGACGCGCTCGAGGATCAAGATGATCGCCGACGAACTCGGCTATGTCACCAATCTCGCTGCCAGAGGCATGCGGCAGGGTTGGCTGCCGTTGATCGGCGTCGTTGCCGACGAGCTCATTACGTCACCCTTTGCCACCGAGATCATCCGCGGCCTAGATGGTGCTGCTCGGACGGCGGAAATGGCCGTCTTTGCAATGAATCTCAACGGTACCCGCGACGTTGGTTCGGTTCTGGAGGAAGTTCGTCGCTTTCGCCCTCGAGCCATCGCCTATGCGGCGATGTACCACAAGACGGTGGCGCTGCCGGAAGAACTGGTCGGAAATGTCGGCATCATGATCAACTGCAGCGAAGCCAACGGCCGCGTGACCTCGCTGGTGCCTGACGAAGAGGGGGCTGCTGTGGAGATCACGCGTCACCTCGTCGCCGCCGGGCGTCGCCGCATTGCGTTTATCAATCTTCCGGGCCTTCTCGCCGGCGAATTGCGCGAGCGCGGCTTTCGCAGGGCACTCGATGAGGCAGGCCTTGCCCCGATCAGCGTGCTGCCGGCGGTTCGTCGCCCTGTCTATAGTGATCGCGCGCCCAGCCTGGTCGCAACACACGTTGCTGCACTCATGAGCGCGGGCGTGCGCCCGGACGCCATTCTCTGTGGTAACGATCGTGTCGCCATGGAGGTGTATTCCGCTCTGCGGCGCGCGGGTGCTCGCATTCCCGACGACGTCGCGGTGGGGAGTTTCGACAACCAGGTCGAGATCGCCACGCGGCTCGATCCGCCGCTGACGACGATGGCCCTTCCGCATCGCGCGATGGGTCGGCTAGCGGCGGAGATACTGCTCAGTGATGAGCCGGCGCCGCCGGACACCCGACGCCTGCCGTTCCAACTCATCAGCCGATCTTCCATTTGAAATTCAAGACAGCGTCCCACTCAAGGAGGAGAACTAAAATGGGTAAACGTTTACTTTCAGTGCTTCTGGCATCGGCTTCTCTTGCCGTCACAGCTGGTCTGGCGGAAGCCAAGACTGTCATTCACATGATGCACCAGGGCGATCCGGGTTGGGTAAAGACCTACGGCGATGTTGCGAAGCGGTTCGAGGAAGCGAATCCGGATGTCGACGTCGAGCTCATCTATGCCCCGCATGATGCCTACAATGAGAAGTTCAGCGCGGCTGTGATGGCCAAGCAGTTGCCAGACATCATGGAACTCGATGCGCCGTTTCTTGCCAACTATGTGTGGTCGGGATACCTGCAGCCGATCAAACCGTTGATCGAGAAGGATATTCTTGACGACATGACGCCGTCGAACGTCGCGCAGGGTACCTATCCGATCGACAAGGACCTCTATGCAGTCGGTCTGACCGACTCCTCGGTGGTGCTCTATGGCAACAAGAAGTACCTCGAGGCGATTGGCGCACGTATTCCGAAGTCCGTCGACGACGCCTGGACGAAGGCCGAATTCGAAGGGTACCTGGAAAAGCTCTCGAAGCTCGACGGTGTCAAATGGCCGATCGACACGTTCCGCGGCTATGGCATCAAGACGGAGTGGATCACCTATGCCTATGGGCCGCTTCTCGACTCGGCAGGTTGCGATCTGATCGACCGGACATCCTGGAAGGCGACGGGTACCCTCGACAGTGAGGCCTGTGTCAATGCGCTGACGATGATGCAGACGTGGGTCAAGAACGGATGGGTCGTTCCGGGTTCTTCAGGCACAAACCAGTTCTACGCCGATGGCAAACCGGCCGCATTGGCGCTCGGCGGTCACTGGTTCTACGCGGAGGCGGCCGCAGCGATGAAGGACGATATCGTCGTCATGCCGCTGCCCAAGCTCGGCGACAAAGGGGTCAGCCCGAACGGCACCTGGATCTGGGGCGTCACGAAGTCATCAGAGCATCCCGACGTTGCCGGCAAGTTCCTGAGCTTCCTTCTGAAGGACAAAGCCTACCGCGAGTTTGCCAAGGAGAATTCGGGCTTCCCTGGGCTGAAGAGCTTTGCCGCCGACTCGCCGGTCTATGCTCCGGGTGGACCAATGGCGGTTGCCTTCGAACAGGCATCGAAGACTGCTGTCGCTCGTCCTCCACATCCCGCTTATCCGACGATCACATCTGCCTTCATGCAGGCCGTCGACAAGATCTTCAATGGCGGTGACGCCAAGGAAGCGTTGTCGGAAGCCGCGCAGAAGATCGACGAGGACATCGAGGACAACGCCGGCTACCCGCCCTTCGACACACAGCAGTAAGCCCCTTGCCGCCAGGTCGTCCCTGTAGGCGGCCTGGCGGCAACGCCCTTAGTTTTCAGGAGGAGGAGATCATGACTTTGCAACAATCGCCCGTCGCCGGGCGGCTCCGCCCCGGCGGGCGGCGGGATCCGCGTCGGCTGGCACAGGAAGCGCTGATGATCGCACCTGCTGTCCTGCTTCTCGCCTTCTTCCTGATTGCGCCGTTCCTGTTGTCGTTCTGGACGTCCATGACGAACCAGCCGCTGGTGCCGCGGCCAACGCCGGTTCGGTTCGTCGGATTGCTGAACTTCCAGCGTATCTTCAAAGATCCGTTGTTTTGGACCTCGTTGTGGAATGTGTCGCGATTTACGTTCTGGGTCCTGCCGGTCCAGTGTGGCCTTGCTTTCGCAACAGCCCTGCTGCTGCACCAGAAGATACCTGGCCGCAATCTGTTGCGTGGCATGTTCTTCCTGCCAGCAATCACCTCAATGGTCGTCGTCTGCGTCATCTGGGGTACGCTGTTCCAGTATCCAAGTGGACCGTTCAACCAGATCATAGGCTTCCTGTCCGGAGGCCGGATCCAGCCGATCGACTGGTTGGGTGACCCAAATTGGGCGATGTTCTCGATCGTGCTGCTTTCCGCCTGGCAGGCCTACGGCTTCCAGATGATCGTCTATCTCGCAGGCCTCCAGGGAATACCGGACGAACTCTATGACGCCGCCAAGATCGACGGCGCGAACGCGCTGGGACGGTTCTGGCATGTGACGATGCCGGGCCTGCGGCCGACCCATGTCTTCGTGCTGGTCATTACCACCATTCAGGCGTTCAAACTCTATACTCAGGTCGCCATCCTCACCCAGGGCGGACCAAAGGGGAGCACCGAAACCGTCGTGCACTACATGGTACGAGCCGGATTCGAGGAGCAGAAGCTCGGCTATGCTTCGGCCGTCTCCGTCATCCTGTTCGTCATCGTACTCGTAATCGCGCTCATCCAGCGCAAACTCTTGAGGCGCTTCGATGTCTGATCTCGTCATGAGCCAAGCGACGCCGGTCGTGAAGCCTTGGGCTTCCAGCAAGGCGTCATTCCACCTCGTCCAGGCTATCTGCATCTTTATCATCGCGCTGGTGGTGATCTCGCCGTTGTTTATGCTGTTGATTGCCAGCCTGAAGGACGATCGCTTCCAGATTTTGGCGGATATGGGCAGCTTCCGCGCCTTTTGGGTCTCCGATCCGACTCTCGCCAACTTCAAGGAAGTCGCACACTTTTCGGGCGAACTGGCCTTCGGCCGCTACCTCCTGAATTCGCTGCTGATCCTTGCAGTCACCGTCGGCGGCGGCCTCGTCGTCAATTCCATGGCCGGCTTCGTGCTGGCCTGGGGCTCGCTGCGCGGCAAAGCCGTGTTGCTCGCCTTAGTCGTTGCTCTCTACGTCATTCCGCAGGAGAGCATCATCATGCCGCTGGTCGTGATGGTTTCGCGCGCCGGCATGACAGATACGTTCGCCGTGCAGATTCTTCCCTGGGTCGCGAGCCCTCTTTACATCTTCCTTTTCTACCAGTTTTTCGCTCAGCTTCCCAAGGAACTCTACGAGGCGGCAGAGATCGATGGCGCTTCGGTTTTCCGTATCTATCGCTCGATCTATATGCCGCTCAGCCTGCCGGCGCTGGCCACCGTCTCGATCCTCATGGGGATCGAGAGTTGGAATCAATATCTTTGGCCGACCCTTGTGACGCAAACCGACTATGCACGACCGATATCGGTGGCCATCGCCACCTTCTTTGGCCAGGACAGCATTTATTGGGACCGTGCCATGGCTGCCTCCGTTCTTATGATGATCCCGATCCTTGCTCTCTACCTCGCTTTCCAGCGCTGGTTCGTGAGTTCGTTCGTCGGCTCTGCCGTGAAAGGTTGATTGATGACAATCCAAACAGGAACTCTCTCGCTGTCTCGGGAGAATGTGAGTGCCGACCTATGCGCAGGCGACGTGATCCATGTCTGGTTGAGGGCGCTCATTGCGGATACTGCGGCTTCTGTCTCGGTCACCGTTGAGGGCGTCGAGCTCGCCGCAGTGGCTTCCACGAGGACAGAAGAGTTTGAGTTCCAGCCCATCGTTCTGCCAGCAGGCGGCAGAGTTGTACTGAGCTATGAGCCGTCGATCACGGCTGTCTCAGTGATCTACAGCTTCGATCCAGCGAGTGTGCTGGAAGAGGGCATTCGCGTGCTACACTTCGCAGCGGCGAATGCGCCGCCTCAACTCCCCGCCGGGTATCATTTCCGTCCACCCTTCGGCTGGATGAACGACCCCAATGGTTTAGGCCGCTTCGGCGGAAAGGCACACCTTTTCTACCAGCACTACCCGCATCGCTCGCGGTGGAATACCATGCATTGGGGGCATGCGGTCTCGCAGGACTACCTGCACTGGACGCACCTTCCGGTCTTCCTATTCCCGGCAGCCGAACTTTCGATGCGTGATGATGGCCGCGGAGGCGCGTTCTCCGGGTCGGCCATCCCGATCGCGACAGACGGCGGAGAGCAGATCCGCGTCTTTTTCACCGAACAGGTGCGAGATCGGAAGCCGGAAGAGCAGATACAGCTTTCGGCCACCAGTGCGGATCAGGTTTCTGCGGGTAATCCCTCGATTGCCCTGCCGGAGCGCCCCGAAGGACTGGGGCTGACTTTGGATTTTCGCGATCCCTATGTGTTCAAGGGACCCGACGGTCTCTGGAAGATGTTGGTCGGCAGCCGTGACAGGTCCGGCGGCGTGATCCTCCTCTATGAAACATCTAATGAAGACGCCGCTGGCGGATGGACCTTTGTCGGCGTCCTGCATCGCGAGGATCGCTTTGGCATGACAGCCGCCGAATGCCCGTGCATGCTCCCGCTGGGCAATGTCGCAAGCGATGAGACACGTTGGGCTCTGATTTTCGGCCTGCTGACCAGTCGCGATCCGGCGACCGGACGCCGCAACATGTCGTCCGTCACCGTCGGTCGGTTCGATGGTCGCGAATTCCAACCGGAATTTGAGCAGGAACTCGACTTCGGATCGGACGCCTACGCCTTCCAGGCCTTCGTCGACCATGATGGACCTGTCGGCCTGGCCTGGCTGGCGAATTGGACGGACGTCTCCAAGATCGTCGATTTTCCGACCGCCATGACGTTGCCGCGTCGCGTTCTCCTTGATGGACGCGCGGTCCTGACACCGCCCCTGGAGGCCGTCGATGGCCTGCGGCACCAGCTTCTTGATGATGCCAGGTTGCTGGCCGGCGCGACCGTGGAGTTTGTGGACGGAGCCGCCGAAATTCTGCTCGATCTGACGCAAGCCGGGGCACCCTTCGAGCTCAGTTTCGACCACCCCGAGATCGGCCTTGGCGTGCGCCTCGACGACGAAGGGCTAGCGATCCTCTTCGATACAGGAACGGGCAAGCCGTCTCCGCGCTATCTGGCTGCCGGCGCGAGGCCGGCGCAGGTGCGGATCTTCATCGATACCGGCTCAATCGAAGTCTTCGCGGATAAAGGCCGATGGGTCGGAACGAAGCGTATTCCGAGCTTTGCGGGAGTACGATCCGCAACGATGAAGGCCGCCACCGACAGCGTCGCGGCTGCTCGCGTCTGGCAAATCAAGCTCTGAACGTAGGGAGGAAGTAGCATGGCATCCGTCGCGATCGAACAGGTTCGCAAGCAATATGGCGCCATCCCCGTGATCCATGGCGTGTCCGTGGATATAGAGGATGGTGAGTTCGTCACGCTGGTCGGACCATCCGGCTGCGGCAAGTCGACCTTGTTGCGCATGCTTGCCGGACTGGAGGACATTAGCGGCGGAGAGATCCGCATCGGCGGGCGTGTCGTCAATGATGTGGCGCCGAAGGAACGCGATATCGCGATGGTCTTCCAGAGCTACGCTCTGTACCCGCACATGACGGTGGCGGAGAACATGGGCTTTGCGCTCAAGCTACAGGGGCAGGACAAGGCGGCGATCGGCCGGCGCGTACAGGAGGCTGCGGACATTCTGGCACTTGAGCCGCTGCTCGACCGCCTGCCGAAGCAATTGTCCGGCGGCCAGCGGCAACGCGTGGCGATGGGACGTGCGATCGTACGCCACCCGAAAGTCTTCCTGTTTGACGAACCTCTGTCGAACCTCGACGCCAAATTGCGGGTGACGATGCGCGCCGAGATCAAGGAACTGCACCAGCGGCTGAAAACGACAACTGTCTACGTCACCCACGATCAGATCGAGGCAATGACGATGGCTGACAAGATCGTCGTCATGCGCGCCGGGCAGATCGAGCAGGTCGGCAGACCACTCGAACTCTACGATCGGCCAATCAACACCTTCGTTGCGACATTCATCGGCTCGCCGGCGATGAACCTGTTTGAAGGCAGCGTCGTGAATCAGGAATTTTGTCTGGACCAGGGTGTTAGGCTTCCCATGCCGCGTTGCGAGATGCCGGCTGACGTTCACACCTACGGCATCCGACCGGAACACCTCACCATTGCCGCGGAGGGCGTCTTGGCGACCGTTGTGGTGGTGGAGCCGACGGGAGCAGAAACACATGTAATCATGGAGATCGGAACGCAGACGGCAGCGATGGTGCTGCATGACCGGGTCGCGTTGCAGCCGGGCGAACGGATAAAGGTGGCGCCCGACTTGTCCAAGGCGCATCTCTTTTCGGTCGAGGGAAACCGGCTCAACTGAGCACGATTTCGACCGGACCGCATCGTGCTGCGCCGAGGGACGTTGATGGGTGACGTTGGAACATTTAGCGCTGTCGCAGGTTGCTTCTGGAAATTAGGAGCGAAGCGATGCTGATCCTTGAAGAAATTCTCCTCGTTTCTGCCGATCGGGTGGCCTGCTGCCGTGGTCAGCTCGAGTTGGATCTCGACCAGATGATCCTGCAACTCGAGCGGTCGGGATTCTCCCGCAAGGAAATTCTGGTCGCGATGAGCGAAATGATCAGCGAAGAATTCTCGGCACTTCCCGACATGCCGAAATTCCACTGACAGCGTCTGTTTCTTTCCACCAAGATGGTGGTGCCTCGCTCATTGCGCTATGACATCGCAATGAGCGAAAACTTCCTGATCACTGGCCCGGACAATCCTGCAGCGACGATCCTGCTTGCACATGGCGCCGGTGCGCCTATGGACTCCAAATCCATGGCCGCCGCCGCCGAAGCTCTTGCCGCAGTCGGGTTCCGGATTGCGCGCTTCGAATTCGCCTACATGGCCGCTCGCCGGACGTTCGATGCTCGAAGGCCACCGCCGAAAGCGGAAACCTTGATTCCGGAATACAGGGACGCGGTAAGGGCGCTTGCGAGCTCCGGGCCGCTTATTATTGGCGGCAAGTCCATGGGTGGGCGAGTGGCGAGCATGGTAGCCGACGACCTGCACGCGGAGGGCGCGATCTGTGGATTGTTGTGCCTCGGCTATCCTTTTCATCCGCCCGGCAAGCCGCAGCAACTGCGCACGGCGCACCTCAAAAATCTGCGCACGCCAACGCTCATTTGCCAAGGGACGCGCGACGAATTCGGGACTCGTGAAGAGGTTTCGACCTATCCGCTTTCCCCGGCAATATCAGTCCTTTGGCTTGAAGACGGCGATCACGATCTTGCGCCGAGGAAGAAAATTTCCGGCTTCTCCGTCGCCGATCACCTCACGACCATGGCCGTCCGCACCAGCGCTTGGGCACGCGAAAACTGCCTTCGGTAGGGCCAAACGTGAACGTCAACTCGACTTGACGGATGTAAGCGCTTTATGCATGTTCGCCTGCAAGATGTGACGTGCATTTCTACCTTTCTCGCATATTTGGGGGGCAGGCATGACGAAGTGCGTAGCATGTTCAGGGCTCTTTTCATCCGTTTTTGCCGCAGCGCTCGCAGTGAGCAGTGCGGCCTTTGGCGCCGATCTGGTGATCGCGATGCCGAACTGGCCCTCGGGGCAGGCGACGGCAAATATCCTCAAGGTCAGTATTGCTAAGGAGTTCGGGCTTAATGCCGATGTGCAGGAGCTTGGGACGCTGCTCGCCTTCAACGGCATGGAGAAAGGCACTGTCGACATCCAGCCGGAGGTCTGGCAGCCCAATCTTGAAAACGTCATCAAGACCTTCGTCACCGAGAAGGGCGTCGTGGTTCTCGCCAAGCATGGCGTGCCGGCATGGCAGGGCATCTGCGCGACGCCCGCTGCCGCCGAAAAGGGCCTGAAGTCGATCACCGACCTCAGCGATCCGGAAAAGACGAAGATTCTCGATACTGACGGTGATGGCAAGGGCGAGATGTGGCTTGGCGCACCGGCATGGGCCTCGACGGGGATCGAACGTGTCAGAGCGAACACCTACGGCTATGCCAAGGACCTGACGTTGGTCGAATCGGAAGAGGAAGTCGCGCTGGCGGGACTGGACATCGCCATCGCCACGAACCAGCCGCTGGTCTTTGCCTGCTACGCACCCCACTTCATCTTTGACCTGCATAAGATCGTGCGCCTCGCGGAGCCGCCGCACGATGCCAGCAAGTGGCAGCTGGTCGGTGCCAACGATCCGCTTTGGATCACCAAGTCGACGGCATCGACAGCTTGGGACACCGCCAATTTCCGCATTGGCTACGCGGCTGCTTTTGCAAAGAAACACCCGGACATCGCCTCGTTCCTGGAAAAGATCGATTTCACGCCGGAAGAGGCGACGGCGATGAGCTATGCGCTCGAAGTCGAGCGCGTCCCGCCGCTCGACTACGCGACAAAATGGGTCGCCGACAACGCAAAGCGTGTGGATGGGTGGGCTAGCAAATGATGGCACGCGACGAACTTCCGGCGAAGGCGAAAAAGACTCGGCGCACACGCAAGTTGACGGCGGCTCTGATTGCAGCGGGCGTGTGTATTGGCCCGCTCGCCGCTTGGGCGCAGACACAAATCTATGATTCCAAAACGCATACCTGGGTGAACTACGACAAGAAGAAGGCGCGCCAGTACTATGCACGCAACAACCAGGCGCCAGAAGCATTCCGAATGCAGACGGTGACGTTCCGAACGGCGGAGCCGCCGGGAACGATCATCATCGATGGCAACCAGCATTTTCTTTACCTTGTCCAGCCGGGCGGGCAGGCAATCCGGTATGGTATCGGTGTGGGGCGCGAAGGCTTCGGCTGGGCTGGGATCGTGCGCGTTGGTCGGATGGCGGAGTGGCCTACCTGGACGCCGCCGGCCGAAATGGTGGCGCGCGACCCAAATGCGGCCAAATGGGCGGCCGGAATGCCTGGCGGACCGGAAAATCCACTGGGTGCCAGGGCCCTCTATCTCTACGAAGGCGATCAGGACACGATCTACCGCATCCATGGTACCGCTGAGCCCTGGACGATCGGCCTTGATGTGTCGTCAGGCTGCATCCGCATGAATAACAATGACATCACTGATCTTGCATCGCGGATCAAGATCGGCGCCAAGGTCATCGTGTTGATGCAGGGGGCGGCGCTCTACAAGGGCGTCTGAGAATGGGGACGGCGTCGCGCCGGAAACAGACAATCTAGTCGGGGGACAGGATTTTGCTGCAGAACACTGCGAAGGGAATTTCGATCGGTCGGCTGATGGCCGCAATGACGAGTGCGGCGCTGCTTGGCGCTTGCACACCGACGCCACCGGCGCCTGAAAGCATGGCCCGCACCACGCTGCAGACGGCTCCGGCGGATCTGCAGCTGCTCTGCGCCAATTCTGCTGCCGGGGTTGACGGTCCGAACGCCAAGGTATTGCCCACCGCATCTCGGCAATTACCCGACGGCACCTTCGCCGTCGATCTCGACGCCGGCGGCAAGAAGTTCTCATGCGTCGTCGATAACAACGGGACCGTCCGGTCGGTGCAGCCGGCGCAGTCCGGCTGATGGCACGCCCCGCCATATCGGGCGTGCCGACTATCTGCTCAAACGGCCGCCAGTTCGATCTTGACCGCGGGGAAACGGCTGCAATTTGCCTGTAGGCTGATCGTACCGGTCAATCCGGTCGCCTCCAACCAGAAGCCGACAGTGCCGCCCTGTAGCGGTACCGATGCCGGCCCAACGATTTTTGCCGGCCCATCGACCTGCACCGTGACATTGTCATTCATGAAAGGCAGGCGCTGTCCCATCTGATCAAGCGCTCGGATGATAACGCGGGTCGTGTCGCGTTCGCGCGCCTTCAGCGTCGTGCTGTCGGCGGCGACCTGCAGCGTTGTTGGCAGCGGATCGGCTGCAAGGGTCAAACTGGCGACGGGTTCGCCGGCGATGTAGCCGGTGAATTCGCCATCGATCCATTCAAGCCCCCACGTGCCAAGCTCATCAGGCGTGAAGTGACGATGGTCAAGAACGACAGGCGGGTGTGGCAGATGCGGGTAGTTCTCGCGGTCCGGCCCAATCCGCTTCGTCAGCGAGCCGTATCGCAATTCGATCTCGTCGCAGTTGGTCAGAATGATCAACGGCAGAACGCCTCCGATATTGCGCTCACCGCGCGCCCAGAAAGTGACGGGCTTCATGACGATCTCGTCAGACGGATCGCATTGGCTGGCATAGACATAGGCGGCAAACTTCGGTTCGCGGAACATGTCCATGACGCCGTGGTAGCAGATCCGGTCGCCGGAGCCGAAGTCCTTGTGGGTGTTGTAGTCGAACATGCACCAGCCGATCGCGCCCGCGATATCAGGATCGCCATAGGCTGCATTCAGCACTTCGAGATGCCGGCGAACATGTTCGGCTTGCCTGGCTTCTTGGTCGTAGATCTTGGTGGGATACATGTGGCCACCGAACTCGGTGATCATGTAGGGCACCTTATACGACAGGCCGGTGGATTCCTGCTGCGGGCGGAGCGCTGTGCGCGGGCGGTTATTGCCGGGCAGCTCCTCGTTGCCGAGGATGAAGTCGTTCATCGTGTAGACGTCTTCGAGCAGTTCGCTGTCCGTTATGTAGCGGACGCCGCCGGTCTGTCGCGTATGGTCGAGCGCCCGGGCAAGCCGGTTCGTCTCGACATAGAAGTCGTGACTGTCCTGTGACTCGTTGATGCGAACGCCCCAGATGATGATCGAGGGATGGTTCCAGTCGCGTTCGATCATGCGACGGACGTTGCGGATCGATTCCCGTTGCCACTCCTCGTCGCCGATATGCTGCCAGCCCGGAATTTCCTCGAAGACCAGAAGGCCAATGCGATCGCACCGATCGAGGAACCATTTCGATTGCGGATAGTGCGAGGTGCGGACGATGTTGCACTTCAGCACCGATTTCATGATGTCGGCGTCGCGCTCCTGGGCTGATCTGCCCGCGGCATAGCCGACATAGGGGAAAGCCTGGTGACGATTGAGACCGCGAAGCTTCATCGGCCGGCCGTTGAGAAGAAAACCTCCGGTCGTGAACTCGGCGGTGCGGAAGCCGAAGTTCGAGGAGACCCGGTCGGAACCGTGGCTTGTCTTCAATTCGACGGTAATTTCGTAGAGTGCCGGGTCGTCGATATCCCAGAGCGACATGCCGGTCAGGCTATCGAAAACGAGCGTAGGATTTTCGCCGGTCGTTTCTGCGGACACGGTGGCGAGCACGCGCCCATCTTCATCCTTCAGCGACGCCGATACTGAGCCCAGGAAGGTGAGCTGTTGCGGATTGGCAAGATCGATACGCACGCTGGCCGACTTTTCCTCAGCCAGCACGTTGTGGGTTTCGATCTTCAGGTTGGCAACCGAGATAGGGTCCGTGACCTTCAGCCAGACGTCCCGATAGATGCCCGCATAGGTGAGGTAGTCGATACGACCGCCGAAGGGCGGAATCGCGGGGTTTTCGCTCCCGTCGATCTTTACAGTGACCAGATTGTCGCCGATGACCAGCCTGCCGGTGAGGCGGGCCTCGAACGGCGTGTAGCCATCATTGTGGGCGATGATTTCTTCGCCGTTGAGATAAACGACGGCATCGGCCATGGCGGCGTCGAAGACCAGCGAGACCTCACGACCCTCGAACTCGGGCATCCAGCGCAGGATCTTTTGATAGGTGAATGCCCGCTGGTAGCTCTTCTCGTCGAAGTAGTTGAAAGGCAATTCAACGGCCGTATGCGGCAAGCTAACGGTCGCCGCGCCGTCGAAGCCCTCGAGCAGACGCTGGCCGAAGCCCTCACGGAAACTCCAACTCTCGTTGAAAGAAACAACGGAACGCATCTCAGGCTCCCATGGAAAAAGCGGTGCGAACGGATTGGCGCCGTTGAAGGGCGCAGGAAAATTCAAGCATCGGTGGGTCTTTCCGGGTGGAGATGCCTAGCTTGCTAGGCAGCGCTGACGTTCTGGTTCGATGGCGCGTGGTGCTATCCTATGGATACTGGGCGCCGTTGGTGGTGGTGTAAATCGAATAGAGCGATTGGGTGGCGGTGATGAAGAGGCGGTTCTTTTTCACGCCGCCGAAGGCGATGTTTGAGACCGTCTGCGGCACCTTGATCTTGCCGAGCAGTGTGCCGTCGGGCGCGAAGCAATGAACGCCGTCGGCAGCGCTGGTCCAGAGGTTACCGCTGACGTCGAAGCGGAAGCCATCCGGCACGCCGCTGTCAATCGAGCAGAAATACCGGCTGTTCGCGAGCTTTTTGCCGTCGACGATGTCGAAAACGCGGATGTGGCGGGGGACCTCATGGTTACGCGAGCCGGAATCGGCAATGTAGAGCTGCTTTTCATCAGGCGAAAAGGCAAGGCCATTGGGCTGGATGAAATCGGTGGCGACAGCTTCGATCTCTCCCGTCGGAGCGTCGATGCGGTAGACGTTGCGGGTTTCCTGTTCAGGCTCGGCCTTGTGGCCTTCATAGTCGGACATGATGCCGTAGCTCGGATCGGTGAACCAGATCGAACCGTCCGACTTGACGACGACGTCGTTCGGAGAGTTCAGTCGCTTGCCTTTGTAGCTGTCGGCCAGCACCGTGATGCGGCCGTCGAATTCAGTACGGGTGACGCGCCGGCCGCCATGCTCGCAGGAGATCAGCCGGCCCTGGCGGTCGCGGGTGTTGCCGTTGACGTAATTGGACGGTGAGCGGAAAACCGAGACACTGCCGTCGGGCACCCAACGCATCATCCGCTCATTGGGGATGTCGCTCCAAATCAGGCAATTCAGGTCCGAGAACCAGACGGGGCCTTCTGCCCAGCGGCAACCGCTATAGAGCTCCTCCAGCCGGGCGCTGCCTGCAATCAAGCCAGTGAAGCGATCGTCACGGATGTCATAGAGCGCATCTTCCAACACAGGCCAGCTCCTCCCAAGCGATGTGATGACGCTCTTCGTAAACGTAAACGGTGATGTGTTCCAGAGCCGGGCGCCGGCAAAGGCGTCCGGCTTCGCATTTTTTCAGAGGGCTGTGTCCGGATGCGGCGAACCGTCATAGGCGCCCCAGATCGATTGGTCGAAGCAGATCATCGATCCGGTCATGAGGCCGGATTCCGCCGAGGAAAGATAGGCGCAGGCGCGTGCCACTTCCTCCGGATCGACGAGGCGGCCGAACGGCTGGCTGGCCGCCGCTTTTTCGAGCCAGTCGGCCGGTGCTCCGTGGAATTCCCGCTGAATGCGATCCTCACCCTCGGATGCCATCCAGCCGATGTTGAGGCCGTTGACACGGATGCGGTTGCGAAGCAGCGCGTAGGCGGTGTTCTTCGTGAGGGTTTCCAAGGCACCCTTGGAGGCGCAATAGGCGGCGATGAACGGCTGCCCTGCCTTGGCCGACATGGAGCCGATATTGACGATGGTGCCCTCGATCTTCTCGCGCCGCATTACCTTCACCGTTTCCTGCATCAGAAAGAACGGCGCGCGGACGTTGATGGCGAACATGGCGTCGAAGAGTTCCGGGCTGGTATCGAGGATGGTGCCGCGGTCGGTGATGGCCGCCGCGTTCACCAGCGCATCGACGCGGCCAAACGTCTGGTCGCAGACATGAACGACGTTTTTCGCATCCTCGACCTGACCGAGATCGGCCTTCACGTAAACGACCTTGACTCCGGTGGCGGCGGCGATCTCGTCGGCTTTCGCCTTGCCCTTCTGCTCGTTGCGCCCGCAAATGACGAGGCCTTTGGCCCCGCGCTCGGCGAAGAGGCGGGCGATTGTCGCGCCAAGCCCTTGCGTACCGCCCGTTACGATCGCGATTTTGCCGTCGAGGCGGCTGTGGTCTGTTGTCATGCACTCCTCCTTTGAATGATGGTCAATATGCCGAAAGCTCCCGACACGGTGGGCGCCGGGAGCTAATTTTGTTGACGCGGATGCGTCAGCTCAGTCGTCGCTCGCTCTGTTGCGCCAGTGCCGACGTGAACCGCGCATCGTCCCAATCTTCCTGCAGGGCCTCGTGCATCAGTTGCGCCTGCGTCTTCGGGGCAAGGCCCCCGATTGGCGGGTCGCGGTCGAGGTTGGTCGGGAAGGAGTAGCCCTCGGCGCAGGCGGCAACCGCGTTGCCGATTTCGGTTTCGGACAGTTTTCCTCTCAGAGACTTCAATGCCGGGAACAGTTTTGCGCTCATGCGCTCGCGGTTCACGGATTCCATGGCGCGACCGAATGCGGAGGAAACCTGCAGCAGATTGGCGACGCGCTTGATGTCGGTCGAGCGGTTTGTGCCGGCTGCGTGGAACAGGGCCGGATTGAAGAACACCACGTCGCCCTTTTTGAGCGGCAGCTGGACATGATGCGTTTCGAAGTAATCCTTGAATTCCTGGCGCTTGAGCGCGAGGTAGCCCGGCTCATAGGTCTGACTGTGCGGCAGAAAGAGGGTGGGTCCGCTTTCGAGCGGCATGTCGCAATGAGCGACGGCGCCCTGCAGCGTCAGCACCGGCGAGAGCCTATGCACATGCGCCGGGAACTGCTCGATCACCTTGGAAGACTGGAAACCGAGATGGTAGTCGCGGTGCGCGGACTGCGCCGCGCCGCCCGGATTGACCCGGTTGACCTGCGCCGTCATCTGGTAGCTCGGGCCGAGCCAGGCCTCGCTTGCGATCGCGACGATCGGATTTGCATAGTATTCTGCGAAATTCTCCGGATCGGCAAGGCAGTGTTTTTCCAGCGAGTTCCAGATGCGGTCATTGGCGCCTGGCTTGGCAAAGTGATCGCCGCCGCCGGTTGCGGTCCGATGTTGCTCCTCGATGATCTCGTCGAATATTGCGCTGGCACGGTCGATGATACCGGTATCCCTGTAGGCGCGCTTGAAGACGATGACGCCCGGGCCCTCGCCGAAGGCCTCGCAGATCTCGGCGAGCACCGCTTTGCGGCCTTCGGGGCTGGCGATCGCTGCAATGACCTTGGCGCTGTCATAGATCAGAATGTTCTTTTCCACGGCGTCAGCCGTCGGATAGTCGGCCAGAGCCGTTGTCTTCTCGGCAAGCTTGCGGAAGTCGGCGAGATCGCAGGAATCCTCGGTCAGCCAGACGCGATCGGCCCGCAGTTTCTGTAGGTTGTCGGTTTTCATGGTGCTCCTCCCGTTCCGATGAGGGCACTATACGCCGCCGACGGGTCTGTTATAGATCAGGAATCCATCAAAAAACCATCAGGATAGACTGCATGGCACATCGGTTTCTCGTCAAGGATATCGCCTTTCAGGCCGGGCTGAGCACTGCGACGGTGGATCGCGTTCTCAATGGCAGGAGCGGTGTCAGGCATCAGACGATGATGCGGGTGCGAGCTGCGATCGCGGAGCTGGAGAAACAGCAGATTGGTGGCGAAGTCAGCGGGCGCAAGCTCGCGATCGATGTCGTCATGGAAACACCGGAACGCTTCAGCACTGCCGTTCGCGACGCTTTCGAAGCGGAGGTCGCGACGTTCTTGCCAACGGTATTTCGGTGCCGCTTCCATTTTGCCGAGGTGATGAAGCAAGCTGAACTGGTGCAACTGCTCGACCGGATCCGGCTGCGCGGCACCAACGGCATCGTCTTGAAGGCCCCGGATGTTCCTGAGGTCGCCGCTGCCGTTTCCAGGGCGACTGATGCGGGAATTCCGGTGGTCACGCTGGTGACGGACCTGCCAAATTCGTCGCGCAGCGCTTACGCCGGGGCCGACAACCGCGCAGCCGGAGAGACGGCTGCTTATCTCATCGGCGAGCATTTTGGCAAAGCGCCGGGGCGCGTCCTCGTCACGCTATCCAGCGGGCGGTTTCGCGGCGAGGAAGAGCGGGAGATCGGTTTTCGTCGTGTTCTGCGTGAACGCTATCCGCTCATCTCGGTAACCGAAATCAGCGAAGGGCATGGCACGGACGCGGCGACGGGCACGCTGGCGGCTCGGGCAATTGCGGCGGATGCGGCGATCAACGCTGTCTATTCCATCGGCGGCGGAAACCGAGCCGTGCTTGCAGCCTTCGAGGCGGCGCAGCGTTCGATTCGCGTCTTCGTTGCGCATGATCTAGACGCCGACAATCGCGCACTGCTCACAGGTCGCAAGATCAGCTTCGTGCTACACCATGATCTGCGCACGGATGCCCGCTCGGCCTTTCGCGCCGTGATGAGCCGCTCGGCGAGCGGTGGAATCGCGGCTCCGGCATTGTCGTCGGTGGAAATTGTCACACCTTACAACATGCCTGCTGCGGGCTGAGGTTTGCCTTTCCCTTGTCGGCGAAATCGCGATACAGCTTTCGCATGAGCGAGGGAAACGGCATGGAATACAGTGATGTAGGGACCGTTGCGGCCTGGTTGACCGAGCAGGGGCTGAAGGGCGCCTCGGAAGCCGAACTCCTGATCGGGTTTTGTGAAGCCTGTCGTGAGCGCGGCCTTCCACTTGATCGCGGCATGGCCCTGATGGACACGCTTCATCCCGTGCACGAAGGCAGGGCGTTTCGCTGGGATAGCCGCGAGGAGATCGAAGCCGAATTCGAATATGGCCCCTCCAGCGATGGCGCGGCGCTGGAGAGTTGGCAGCGATCCGCCTTCTACTATCTTTGGGCCGGCAAAGAAAACGAGGTCAGACGGCGCATCGGCTTTGGCGATCCGACCGACTTCGTCATGCTCGAATCGATGCTCCAGCAGGGCCTCACCGACTTCGTCGCGATGGTCCATCGGTTCGAGAAGGCGGGCACGATCGGCGAGATGGACTGCTTCTTTTCTCACTTCGCCACGCGCAGTCCCGAGGGGTTCTCAGACCACGACCTCATCATCCTGCGAAAGCTGGTGCCGGTCCTGGCGCTTGCGATCAAATGCATTGCGCTTGCGCGGATCGCACGGACGATTGCCGAGGTATATCTCGGCGACGATGCCGCGCGGCAAGTGCTGGAAGGCAAGATCACGCGCGGTAAGTCGGAGCGAATCTCCGCGGCCCTGTGGTTCTCGGATCTTCTGAACTACACCAAGATATCTGACAGCGCGCCGCCTGAAGAGATTCTGCCGATGCTGAATGCCTACAGCGATGTGGTCATTTCCGCGATACACGAGGCAGGCGGCGATGTGTTGAAGCTGATCGGCGATGGGGTGCTGGCGATCTTCAAGGCCGACCAGGCCGACGAGGCCTGCGCCGCGTCGCTGCAAGCAGAGCGATTGCTGCGGCAGAAGCTGAAGGCGTTGAACGAGGAGCGGGCGGAGGAAGGGCGCCCGACGACGGAGGTCTATATCGGCCTGCACATCGGCGATGTTTTCTACGGAAACATCGGCAGTCGCGAGCGGCTCGACTTCACCGTCATCGGACCCGCTGTGAACGAAGTCAGCCGGATTGCCTCGATGTGCCGATCGGTCGATCTCAACGTGCTGATGTCGTCGGAGTTTGCAGCAACGATCCCTGAGAAAGAACGGGGCGCGCTTGCCTGCATCGGTCGCTATGCGCTCCGCGGTGTCAAACGCGCGCAGGAGCTTTATACGCTCGACACAGCGCGGATCGAGATCTGACAGCTTCCTGCCTGCTTGTCGCTCGAAGAAATTTCACGGCGTTGTCGCCTTCCGCCGATAGAGGATTATATCGCGTCGAAGAGGCAGGTTGCCTCTTTCGGCTGGCGAAGCGGCGATAGCCCGCTTCCTCTGAATCCAAACAGGAGGACGGCATGCAGATCAATCGTACAGGTTCAGCGCAGTGGTCCGGTGGACTGAAGGACGGCAAGGGACAAATTTCCACACAGAGCGGCGCGCTGAAGCACTATCCCTATGGCTTCTCAAGCCGATTTGAAGGCATTCCGGGTACCAATCCGGAAGAACTGATCGGCGCGGCCCATGCCGGATGCTTCACGATGGCTCTCTCGCTCATCCTCGAGGAAGCCGGTCTCAAGGCGACCGACATGGAGACGACAGCGAAGGTGACGCTCGAAAGCGTCGAAGGCGGCTTCGCCATCACGGCGATCCACCTTACGCTGACGGGAACGGTTCCGAACACCGACGAGCGGACGTTCATCGAACTCGCCAACAAAGCCAAGGCCGGATGCCCGGTATCGAAGGCACTCTCGGCGGTCCCGATCTCTCTTGAAGTCAAGCTCGCCTGAGCTATGACCTAAGGCCGAGTGCCGCGCATCAGCGTCGGCACTTTGTCAGCCGCATGGTTCTTTCGGCCCCATGCATCTGAAGGCAATTGCGCCGTGACTTAGCCAGCGGGCGATACCGCTTGCCTACGGCATCCTGCATACATCGCCCACTCGAACACAGTGACTTCCCTAGCTTGGACGTTGACGGCATCGGATTGGTTGTCCCGTTCCCAAGAAAACGTTGACATATTACGATTGTTATTTTACGACTGACGAAATTCAAAAATCGTCAGTCGTAAATGAGGTGCATGAAGTTGGTTGCCGATGCAGCGGAAAACACCATCGAATTGGCTCGCCAGGAGAATGTGACGCGCATTCTTGACGCTGGCGAGCGCCTTTTCCGTCACTATGGGTACTCCAAAACCACCGTTGCCGACATTGCGCGCGATCTCGGCATGTCGCCGGCGAATGTCTACCGCTTCTTTGCCTCGAAGGTGGAAATCCATCAGGCGATCTGCGGCCGCATGCTCGCTGCCAGCTACCAGATGGCCTACGATGCCTGCCACCTGCAGATCAGCGCCTCCGATCGGCTGCGCAGGTTCGTGCAGGGCCAATACCAGATGACGGTCGACACCATGCTCGACCAGGAAAAGGTGCACGAGATGGTCGTCGTCGCCATCGAGCGTGACTGGCACGTCATCGAAAAGCATGTCGACAGTATTCATGAATTGCTCGCTGACGTGATCCGCGAAGGGATCGCTGCCGGCGAATTTGCCGAGCAGGATGCGGATGTCGCCTCACGCTGCTTCGGGGCGGCCACCGTCACCCTCTGCCATCCGCAGATGGTGGCGCAATGTCTTGCCAAGACCAACCGCGCCACTGTTGACGAACTGGTCGAGTTCTCGATCCGGGCGCTGAAAAAATAACGAGCGGTAAAAGCCGCAGATCAACCGATAAACGATTTCAGGAGTGCGAAAGATGATTTCGCTGAAGACAGTGCAGTTGCCGTCGTTTGCCACTTTCGCGCTCCTCGGCGCCGTTACGCTTGCCATATCTGGCTGCAGCGAGGAGAAGAAGGCCGAAACGAAAGAGATCATCCGCCCGGTCAAGGTGGTGGAAATTGCCGAGGCTCGCGGTACGCGTGCGCTGGACTATTCCGGTGCCGTGAAGGCCCGCGTCGAGATGAATCTCGGCTTCCGCGTCGCCGGCAAGATCACCGACCGTCGTGTCAACATTGGCGATCGCGTCAAGCCTGGTGATCTGCTCGCCGAAATCGATCCGACCGACTACGAGCTGGCGGTCAGAACCGCCGAAGCAAACCTTGCCGCCGCCGAAAAGGGTGTGGCGACCGCCGACCTTGCCAACAAGCGCGCTCAGCAGCTGTTCGATAAGAGCGTCACGGCAAAATCGCAGATGGAACAGGCGGCTCTCAGCTACGATCAGGCAGTCTCAACGCGCGATGCTGCTGCTTCGTCGCTCGACCAGGCAAAAAACCAGGTTGTCTATACCGAGCTGAAGGCTGACCGGAATGGTATCGTGACATCGATCAGTGCCGACACCGGCGCCGTTGTTGCTGCCGGGACGCCTGTAGCCGTGGTCGCGCTGGACGGCGAGAAGGAAGTGCAGATCGCCGTTCCCGAGAACGACATTGCACAGTTCAAGCCAGGCAAGACTGTGAAAGCCACCTTCTGGTCCGACAGCAAACTGGTGCTCGACGGCAAGGTACGCGAGGTTTCCGGCAGCGCCGATCCCCAGTCGCGCACCTTTTCCGTTCGTGTCAGCCTCCCGACAGATGATCGGGTGCTGCTTGGCATGACGGCGACGATCGAAGCCGCTGTTGGCAATGCTGAGACCGACGTCGCTATTCCGCTAAGCGCGCTCGCCGAACGTGAAGGCAAGAAGATCGTCTGGGTCGTCGATCGCAACGCCTCGACGGTTCACGCCCGCGAAATCAAGGTGGCGGACTTCACCGGTGGCGGCGTCCATGTCGCCGACGGGTTGAAAAGCGGCGATCTCGTCGTCGCGGCTGGCACGCAGTTCATGGCCGAGAACCTCAAGGTCAAGCTGCCGGAGCAGCAGTCGGCGCAAGCCGAAACCGGCGACGTCATTCGCTGAGACCTGGTCAGGAGAGGATTATGACCATGGACAACTCCAACGCCGAAAAACGCCCATTTAACCTATCACGCTGGGCAATCGGCCATCCGAGCATCGCACGCTTCCTGTTCGGCCTGATCCTGATCACCGGCGTCCTTGGCCTGATGCGCATGGGCCAGAAGGAAGATCCCGACTTTACGTTCCGCGTCATGGTCGTGCAGGCCATCTGGCCGGGTGCCTCCATCCAGGAAATGGAAGACCAGGTCGTCAACAAGATCGAGCGAAAGCTGCAGGAAACCCCGCATATCGATTGGGTCAAGTCCTATACGCGGGCCGGCAGCGCCATCATCACGCTGCAGGTCAAGGGCGACACCAATAGCGAACAGGTGGCTGACGCCTTCTACCAGGTGCGCAAGAAGGTCGGCGATATCTCCAATGAGCTGCCGGAAGGGTTGCTCGGCCCCTATTTCAACGACGAATTTGGCGATACCTACATCACGCTGCATTCGATCAGCGGAGATGGCTACAGTTATCCCGAGCTGAAGAAGTTCGCGATCCAGGCGCGTGACATGCTGCTGACGACGCCGGGCGTCGAAAAGGCGGTCATCATCGGCGACCAACCGGAGAAGATCTACGTCGACGTCTCCTCGAAGGCGCTGGCCGAGCGGGGGCTGACCGTGCTCGACCTGCAGAACGCTATCAAGGGCCAGAACAACGTCGATCCCGCCGGGTCCGTCGATACCGGCACGCGTTCGGTGCGTATTTCCGTCGAAGGCGACGTGACGAAAGCCGAGGACATCCGCGAACTGCGGCTGAAGGCCGGCAATCAGGTCACGCGTCTTGGCGATATAGCCACCGTCTATTCCGGCCTCGAAGATCCGTATCAGCGCAAATATCGCTTCAACGGTCACGAGAGCGTCCAGGTCGGCGTCGTCATGGCAAAGGGCTTCAAGGTGACCGATGTCGGCAAGGATGTCGAAGCCACTTACGAGCGCTTCGAGGGATCACTACCTTACGGCGTTGCCGTCGACCAGATCTCCAATCAGCCCGACGTCGTCACCGACGCGATTAGCGAGTTCATGCATGCGCTCGGCGAGGCGTTGATCATCGTGTTGATCGTCTCCTTCCTGTCGATCGGCTGGCGTTCCGGTCTCGTCATCGCGATCGCCATCCCGCTGGTGCTCGCCGCGACTTTCGCCATCATGTACGAACTCGGGATCGACCTGCAGCGCATCTCGCTCGGGGCGCTGATCATTGCGCTCGGCCTGCTCGTCGACGACGCAATGATCGTCGTCGAGTTGATGGAGCGAAAGCTAGAGGAAGGCCTTGTGAAGATCGAAGCGGCAAGCTTCGCCTATTCCTCGACCGCCTTCCCGATGCTGACCGGTACGCTGATCACCACCGCCGGCTTCATTCCGGTTGGCTTTGCGGCGTCAACCGCCGGCGAGTATGTGCGCACGCTGTTCTATGTGGTCGGCATTGCACTCGTCGTCTCATGGTTCGTGGCTGTCTATTTCACGCCGTGGCTCGGCTACATGATCCTGAAGCAGCGCCATCACGCGGGCGAACACCACGATGCCTTCGATACCAGCTTCTATCGACGCCTTCGGGCGACGGTTGGCTGGGCCGTGCGTCATCGCATCATCGTGGTGGCGATGACACTGGTGACCTTTGCGACCAGTCTTTGGGCGTTCCAGTTCATCCCGCAGAATTTCTTCCCGCAGTCCTCGCGCCCGGAAATCCTGGTCGATCTGTGGCTGCCTGAAGGCACCAGCATCAAGGAAGTCGAGACGCAGGCAAAGGCGCTCGAAGCCAAAATCATGGGCGACAAGGACAAGAAATTCGTTGCCACCTATATCGGCGAGGGTGCCCCGCGCTTCTTCCTCCCGCTCGACCAGCAGCTTCGCAATCCGAACTTCGCGCAGCTTCTCGTCATGGCAAACGACGAGCCGGCGCGTGAACGCCTAATCGTGAAGCTACGGATGATTCTTGCCGAAGACTTCCCCGATATCCGCGGCAAGGTGGATCGTCTGTTCCTTGGCCCGCCGACGGGCTGGCCTGTGCAGATGCGCATCATGGGGCCGGACCGTCAGGAAGTCCGCAAGATAGCCGATGAGGTGAAGGCGAAGTTCCAGGCTAATCCGCAACTCGGTGCGATCCATGACGACTGGTTGGAGCCAGTGCCGGCGATGAAGCTGGTGATCGATCAGGACCGTGCCCGTGCGCTCGGTGTCACCTCACAGCGAGTACGCCAGATGCTGCAGACAGCAGTCTCCGGTGCGCCGCTCGATGACTTCCGCGACGGCGAGGAGACGGTGTCGATCGTTGCCCGCGAACCGGAAGCCAATCGTTCGCTGCTGTCGGCCGTCAATTCGGTCTACGTGCCGACGGATTTCGGCGGCTTCGTCCCGGTCTCCCAGGTTGCCAAGGTGGTGCCGGTTCTGGAGCAGGGGATCGAATGGCGGCGCGACCGTCTGCCGACCATCACCGTCCGGGCGACATTGCCTGACGACGTTCAGTCCAACGATGTCGTCATGAAGATGTATGCCGACATGCAGCCGCTGCGCGACAGCCTGCCGGCCGGCTACAAGATCGAGATCCAGGGTGGCGCGGAAGATTCCGCCGAAAGCCAGGCTTCGATTGCCGCGAAGGCGCCGATCATGCTCGTCGTCATCGTTCTCCTGCTGATGGCGCAGCTGCAGCACTTCGGCAAGGCGATGCTCGTGCTTGCGACCGGACCGCTCGGGATCATCGGTGCGGCTGCGGCCCTCCTGATATCGGGTGCGCCGTTCGGCTTCGTTGCCATCCTCGGCGTCATCGCACTGCTCGGGATCATCATCCGCAACTCGATCATTCTCGTCGATCAGATCGACCAGGACATCAAGGCGGGAATGCATCGACAGGAAGCGATCGTTGGTGCTGCGGTACGACGGTTCCGCCCGATCATGCTGACGGCGCTGACGGCGGTTCTGGCGCTAATCCCGATCTCACGTGGCGTTTTCTGGGGGCCGCTGGCATACGCCATGATGGGCGGCATTCTGGTTGCCACGGTATTGACGATCCTAGTGCTGCCTGCGGCCTATGCGCTGTTCTTCGGCAAGGAGCCGAAGACGGCGGCGGCGCAGGGTGCAGCGAACGGCAATGCAGCGGAAGAGGCGGAGGCGATGCACCCGCCGGCCCTCGCGGCGGAATGACGGGAACGATGGCGCGGTGAGAACCGCGCCATTTTCTTTTGGCTCAAGCTGCGAGGTGGGCGGCTTCCGCTTTCAGGCCGAGCAGCGCGGCGCCGATCAGGCCGGGCTCGACGCGGCATTCACTGCGGACCACGAGCGGTCGATCGAATTTGCGCAGGATGCGCTGCCGAACTGCCTTGTCCAGCTCCGCAAGCAGCTCTTCGACATTGGAAAGCCCGCCGCCGACTGGAACGATGGTCGCGCCGGTGATGTTGATTGTTAGCGCGAGCGGCGAGGCGACAAGATCGATGAAGACATCGATGGTGCGCGCCGCTTGGGACTCGCCCTTCAACCAATCATCGATGATCTCCTGACTGGAGAGATCGATGTCATGCAGCGTCTTATGCAAGCGCTCGAGACCACGAGCGCCGCCGACGGTATCGACGCACCCCTTCTGGCCACAGCCGCAGGGGTAGGCTGGAATCGCGACGGGCGGATTGCCGGCATGAGACGCCAGGGCCGGACCATGTCCCCATTCACCGGCAAAGCCGCCCGCGGCATTGATCAGTCGTCCATCCGCAACCACACCGCCGCCGACGCCGGTTCCGAGAATGGCGCCCAGAACGATGCGGTGGCCGCGCCCGGCGCCGAGATCGGCCTCCGCCATGGCGAAGCAGTCGGCATCATTCGCAATTACGACCGGCAGGCCGAGTTCAGCTTCGAGGTCGGCGGCGAGATCGCGGCCGTGAATACAGGGAATGTTGGCGCAGGTCAGCCTTTGCGTGTCCGGGTCGACGACGCCTGCGATGGAGAAGGCAAGGCGTGTCGGCTTCTCGCCGGTTTCGGCGATGATGGCACGCAGCGTCTCGACGAAGGCGGCAAAATCGTCCTTGGGGGTCGGGCGCCGGCCAAGTGGCGTGATGTCGGCTTCGGAGTGCGCCACTCCGCCCTTGATGGCGGAGCCGCCGATGTCAAAAGAAATGATCATTTGGGTTCTGCTGTTTGGATGGCCTCTGCGTCTGCTCGCACCCTTCGGCAGGTTTTGCAAGCCGAAACCGGGCTAGGCCGGTAGGGTCATTTTTGCTTCAAAGCCGGCTTTCGCTCCCGTCGCCGGTGATAGCAGTTCCAGTGTCCCGCCCATCTGGCAGACGATACGGTCGGCGATAGCGAGCCCGAGGCCGGAGCCGGACGCACTCGTCTTGCCGCGGCTGAAGCGCTTTTTCAGTCCAGCCATCTCAGCCTCTCGGATCAATGGCCCGCCGTTCACAACGCGCACGATGCCGCCGCTTTCGAGACTGACATTGACGGGGAGGTCCGGATCGCCGTGGAGCAGGGCATTCTCGATCAGGTTTCGCGTGACAATGCCGAAGGCATCCATGTCGGCAGTGCGGACGAGCTTTGCGTCCGGCGCCGCGGAGTATTGAAGCCTTCCATTCGTGCGGCTGTCGCGCTGGAAATCGGTGACCACCATGTCGAGGACCGGGCGCAGGTCGACTGCACTTGCGCTTCCGCCGATGCCGGCTTCCGCGCGGGAAAGCTGCAGCAGTTTCTCTGCCAGACGGCCGAGATTGACCAGCGAAGCCTCAACCTGCCGGACGCGGTCCTGCGTTGCGCCGGACGGCAGTTCCTCGATAAGCCGCTGCGTCTGTGCAAGCGCTCCGGCGATCGGCGTTCTCAACTCGTGAGCACTGTTGGCGGTGAATTCGCGCTCTGCTTCGAGGGCGGCACGCAGGCGTCCGAGGAGAAGGTTGACCGATCTTGCGATCGGCCTCAGTTCGACCGGCAGACCCCGATCGTCGACCTCAGCCATGTTGCCACTGTCTTTCGTCCCGATATCTCGCCGAAGTTCCTCGATCGGCCGAAGCGCCCGCCCGACGATGAACCAGATCGCAAAGATGCTGGCGGGAATAAGGGCGACCAATGGGATGAGCAAGGTGACGGAACTTTCGCGAACGGCTTCGCGGCGGTTCTTGAACCGGTCGGCCACCTGCAGAAAAAGGGAGCCGTCAGCCGTCATCTCGGTGTAGATTCGTGCTGTCGTCGTGTCATAGAAGCCCGTGCGAAGCGGTGCATCGAAAGGCTCTGCCGGAGCATCATTCGAACGCAGTGCTACCTTGCCGCTGGCGTCGCGGACCTGATAAGTCAGATATTCTCGACTGGCGGCAGTGTTGAGCATGGCGACGCTGCGCGGATCGACGTCCGCACGCTGGTTCAAATCGTCAAGGATCAAAGCCAGGAGACGCTCGGTGGTCTCCTGCTGCGCGCTATCGAAAATCTCATCGAACTCGTGCTGCATCACGCGGACGCTGAGGCCGATCGCGGCAAGCCAGAAGACGACCATGACGGTCGTCAGGGCGAGAATGAGCGGGCCAGTGATGCTGCGTTCGCGCTTCATCTTCATCCGAGTGTGTAGCCGATGCCGCGGGCAGTGCGGATCCTGTCCTTGCCGATCTTCTTGCGCAGACGGCTCACATAGACCTCGACGGTGTTGCTTTCGATTTCCGAACCGAATGCGTAGAGCGCTTCCTCGATCCGATCTTTGGGGACGATCGCGCCTGGGCGAGCCGTCAACAGATCGAGTACCGCCCATTCACGGCTCGTCAGGATGATCGTTTCGCCGGCGACCGAGATCTGATGCAGGGGCCGGTTGATTTCAATGTCCGAGATGCGGACGACCGGATGCGGGTTGGCATCATAGCGGCGAGCGACCGCCATGATACGCGCTTCCAACTCGTCAAGGTTGAACGGCTTCACCAGGTAGTCGTCGGCTCCCGCATTCAGTCCGTCGATGCGGTCCGAGATCTGATCTCGTGCAGTCAGAATGATGACGGGTGTCTTCAGCCCGCGTTCTCGAAGGCCGCGTAGAAACGCGACGCCACTGCCATCCGGGAGTTGGAGATCGAGAAGAATGAGCCCGTAATCGACAGGTCCCGCGGCTGCGTCGGCGTCACCCAGATTTTGCACCCAGTCGACGGCATGATTGGCCGCAGCGACGTGATCCCTCACCGCGCCACCAATCATTCTGTCATCCTCAACCAGCAGAATTCGCACAGCTTTTTTCCTCGATGCCAGTTAGCTTGCAGTTCAATCCTCGGTCAAGCAAGGTTGATCGACAAAGATGACAAGCCGATGGCATGCGGCCCTCGCCAGGCATGTCAAAATAGGCTGTGCAATTTCTCAATGCACTCGACATTTGCCCGAATTCTGGTTTGATCTGCCGCAATATGCATATCCGCGTCGGCTGTGGCCGATCTTTTCAGCATGGTAGAGACTGATGGTAAGAAAATCCGAGACTTCGGGGCGGCTAGACGACGCGGCGCGCGCGGGATGGCTCTACTATGTGGCAGGGCGGACGCAGGATGAGATTGCTTCTTCCATGGGGATTTCACGGCAATCGGCACAGCGCCTTGTCTCGCTCGCGGTTGCCGAACGGCTGATAAAAGTGCGGCTCGACCATCCAATCGCCGCCTGTCTCGAACTCGCCAATGCCGTGCGCAAGAAGTTCAACCTGAAGCATGTCGAGGTCGTGCCAAGCGACCCGGGCTCCAGTTCGACGACGGTCGGCATCGCGGAGGCCGCCGCAGCGGAAATCGAGCGCTGGCTCAAGCGCCCTGACCCTATCGTGCTCGCAGTTGGAACAGGACGAACCTTGAAGGCGGCCGTCGACCAACTTCCCGCCATCGAATGTCCCAGTCACCGCATCGTATCGCTGACCGGCAATATTGCGCCCGATGGCTCCGCTGCTTACTACAACGTCATCTTCAGCATGGCTGACGCGGTGAAGGCTCGACACTTTCCGATGCCGCTGCCGGTTCTGGTCACCTCGGCGGATGAGAGGGAAACCCTGCACGGCCAGCAGCTCGTTCGCTCGACGCTAGAGATCAGCGCACAGGCAGACGTGACGTTTGTCGGCATCGGAGAGCTCGGCATCGACGGGCCGCTTTGTATCGACGGTTTTCTCGAGAAGGACGAGATGATGGAGCTGATGCGCAACGGTGCCGTCGGCGAGATCTGTGGCTGGGTGTTTGATAGCGAGGGGAAGCTCCTCGACAATCCGATCAACGAGCGGGTGGCCTCCGCGTCGATCCCCTCACGTGAGTCGTCGACCGTTATCGGAATCGCCAAGGGCAAGCGCAAATTCAAGGCGATCAGGGCTGCCGTAACAGGCCATCAGATCAACGCGCTGATCACGGATGAGGACACGGCCGAATATTTGCTCAAGACATGAGCAAATATTTAATTCTTTAAATTCAACAAGATAACATCGTTCTTCGCTCATGCAGCAACGAATGGTGATTGACATTTCTTTCCCTTGAGCGAGTAATTGCCCATGAGCAAAGCGAATGCTCGCACTCATCTTCTGGGAGGAAGATATGACATTGAGAACTCTCCTGCTGGGCGCCTGCTCAGCACTGGCGTTTGCCGGCATGGCTTCGGCCGAGACGCTGACAATCGCGACCGTCAACAACGGCGATATGATCCGGATGCAAAAGCTGACGGACGACTTCAAGAAAAAGAACCCCGATATTGATCTCGAGTGGGTAACCCTCGAAGAGAACGTCCTGCGCCAGAAGGTTACGACCGACATCGCGACCAAGGGCGGTCAGTACGACGTTCTGACGATCGGCACTTACGAAGTTCCGATCTGGGCAAAACAGGGCTGGCTGCTGCCGCTCGACAATCTCGGCAAGGACTACGATGCCGACGACCTGCTGCCGGCTATCCGCAGTGGTCTGACCGCCGACGGCAAGCTCTATGCCGCACCGTTCTACGGCGAAAGCTCGATGGTCATGTACCGCAAGGACCTGTTCGATGCCGCTGGCCTGAAGATGCCCGACGCGCCGACCTGGGATTTCATTGCGGATGCCGCGAAGAAGATCACCAACAAGGACAAGGAAATCTACGGCATCTGCCTGCGCGGCAAGGCCGGCTGGGGCGAAAACATGGCCTTCCTGACGGCCATGTCGAACTCCTTCGGCGCACGCTGGTTCGATGAGCAGTGGAAGCCGCAGTTCGATCAGGCCGAGTGGAAGGACACGCTGAACTTCTACGTCAACTTGATGAAGGAAGCTGGCCCTCCAGGCGCGTCCTCGAACGGCTTCAACGAGAACCTTGCGCTCTTCCAGACCGGCAAGTGCGGCATGTGGATCGACGCGACCGTTGCTGCCTCCTTCGTCAGCAACCCGAAGGAATCCACCGTCGCCGACAAGGTCGGCTTCGCTCTGGCTCCGGACAAGGGCCTCGGCAAGCGCGGCAACTGGCTCTGGGCCTGGAACCTCGCCATCCCTGCAGGCTCGCAGAAGGTCGAAGCAGCTGAAAAGTTCGTCGCCTGGGCAACCAGCAAGGACTACACCAACTTGGTCGCCGAGAAGGAAGGCTGGTTGAATGCACCTCCGGGGACGCGCTCTTCGCTCTATGCCAACGCCGACTATCAGAAAGCAGCACCGTTCGCGAAGATGACGCTCGACAGCATCAATGCAGCTGACCCGACAAAGCCGACCGTCAAGCCGGTGCCCTATGTCGGTGTCCAGTTCGTCGCTATCCCTGAATTCCAGGGGATCGGCACCGCCGTCGGCCAGCAGTTCTCGGCAGCTCTTGCCGGCCAGGTCTCGGTCGATCAGGCACTGCAGAGCGCCCAGCAGTTGACGACCCGCGAAATGACCAAGGCTGGTTACATCAAATAACTAACCTCCTGAGAAGGCGGGGAAGTTGACATCCCCGCCCGTCTGGGTCGCCGAATTGCCCAAACTGCGTCGGCGACCCCCTTTTTTCTCAGCTGCCCTGCAGCCGGCTACCCATTTGAACAGGATCGGTCATCGCCATGGCAACGTTACATACCCGCTCCGCAGCGCGAATGATGATCGCACCGTCTGTTGTGCTCCTCTTCCTGTGGATGATCGTCCCCCTTGTGATGACGATCTATTTCTCGACGCTGAACTACAATCTGCTCAGCCCGGGGATGGAAACCTTCGTCGGCTTCCTCAATTACAAATACTTCCTGACCGATCCGGCCTTTTTCTCCGCGCTCATCAATACCCTGCTGCTAGTGCTCGGCGTGCTCCTGATCACCGTCGTGGGCGGCATCGCGTTCGCGCTGCTTCTAAATCAGGATATCTACGGGCAGGGCATCGTTCGCATCCTGGTGATTGCTCCCTTCTTCGTCATGCCGACAGTTGCCGCGCTGGTGTGGAAGAACATGTTCATGAACCCGGTCAACGGGCTCTTCGCGCATCTCGCCAAGGCGCTTGGAATGCAGCCCTATGACTGGCTTGCCAATGCACCACTCTTTTCGATCATTCTAATCGTCGCCTGGCAATGGCTGCCGTTTGCCACGCTTATCATGCTGACCGCCCTGCAATCGCTGGACGAAGAGCAGCAGGAAGCCGCCGAGATGGATGGCGCCGGCGTCGTTTCGAAGTTCATCTACATCATCCTGCCGCACATGGCCCGCGCGATCACGGTCGTCATCCTAATCCAGACGATCTTCCTGCTCTCGGTGTTCGCCGAAATCCTGGTCACCACCAATGGCGGGCCGGGCACGCAGAGCACGAACCTCACCTATCTGGTCTATGTGCAGGCGCTCCTGCAATTCGATATCGGCGGCGCTTCGGCGGGCGGTATCGTGGCGGTCATCCTCGCCAATATCGTTGCGATCTTCCTCGTACGCCTCGTCGGCAAGAATCTGGAGGCTTGAGATGGCTAGAAAAGTCACAACCCAGCGCAAGGTCGTCATGACCGCCATCGCCTGGACGCTCGGCATCCTGATATTCTTCCCGATCCTCTGGACGTTCCTGACGAGCTTCAAGACGGAAGCTGATGCTATCGCCTCGCCACCGCAGTTCCTGTTCTTCCACTGGACGACGGAGAGCTATTCGGAAGTACAGAGCCGCTCCAACTATCTCAGCCACTTCATGAATTCGGTGATCATCTCCTTTGGCTCGACGCTGATCGGCCTGATCATCGCCATTCCGGCTGCCTGGGCGATGGCGTTCTCGCCGACGAAGCGGACCAAGGACGTCCTGATGTGGATGTTGTCGACGAAGATGATGCCGCCGGTCGGCGCCCTCATCCCGATCTATCTGATGTTCCGCAATTCCGGACTCCTCGATAGCCGCACCGGCCTTGTCATCATCCTCACACTGATCAATCTGCCGATCATCGTCTGGATGCTTTACACCTACTTCAAGGAAATTCCCGGCGAGATCCTCGAAGCTGCCCGCATGGACGGCGCCTCGCTTGCCAAGGAGATCATCTACGTGCTGACGCCGATGGCAGTGCCCGGCATCGCCTCGACACTGCTCCTGAACATCATCCTGGCCTGGAACGAAGCCTTCTGGACATTGAACCTCAGTGCCTCGAAAGCGGCGCCGTTGACGGCGTTCATCGCTTCCTACTCCAGCCCCGAAGGCTTGTTCTATGCCAAGCTTTCGGCAGCTTCGACCATGGCGATCGCCCCGATCCTGATCCTCGGCTGGTTCTCGCAAAAACAACTCGTCCGCGGCCTGACCTTCGGCGCGGTGAAATAAGATATCAGGGAGAGAAACATGGGCAGCATTACCCTTCAGAAAGTCTCGAAGGTCTTCGGCGAAGCCAAGGTCATCCCGTCGATCGACCTCGACATCAAGGACGGTGAGTTCGTCGTCTTCGTCGGTCCCTCGGGCTGCGGCAAGTCCACGCTTCTCCGCCTCATTGCAGGTCTTGAAGACGTGTCTGACGGCAAGATCGTCATCGACGGCAAGGATGCAACCGAGAAAGCTCCGTCGGAGCGTGGGCTGGCAATGGTGTTCCAATCCTATGCGCTTTATCCGCATATGAGCGTGCGCAACAACATCGCGTTTCCGCTGAAGATGGCCAACGTCGACAAGGCGGAAATTGACCGAAAGGTCGCTGATGCCGCACGGGTCTTGAATCTGACGGACTATCTCGAACGCAAGCCGCGCCAGCTCTCGGGCGGTCAGCGCCAGCGCGTAGCAATCGGTCGTGCGATCGTGCGCCAGCCGTCGGCCTTCCTCTTTGACGAGCCGCTGTCGAACCTCGATGCGGCGTTGCGCGTCAACATGCGCCTTGAGATCAGCGAACTGCATCAGCAGCTCAAGACGACGATGATCTACGTCACTCACGACCAGGTCGAGGCCATGACCATGGCCGACAAGATCGTGGTGCTGAACCGCGGCAACATCGAACAGGTCGGTTCGCCACTGGAGCTCTATCACAAGCCGCGAAACCTCTTCGTCGCGGGCTTCATCGGCTCGCCGAAGATGAACATCGTCAAAGGCCAGTATGCCGCGCAGCTTGGCGCGAACACGATCGGCGTGCGGCCCGAGCACGTGCTGCTGTCGATGGAGACTGGCGACTGGAAGGGCAAGGTCATGGTTGCCGAGCATCTCGGCGCCGACACCTTCCTGCATGTCGATGTCGAGGGTATCGGCCACGTCACAGCGCGCGGCGGTGGCGATTTCCCGGCCAAGGCTGGGGACATCGTTTATCTGACGCCCGACAAGACGCGGATCCACAAATTCAACGAAGGTGGCCTCACCATCTGAGAGTATTGGTGCCGGGTTGGGGAAAAGAGCGCGCGCCGGACAAATGCCCGGCATGCCGATATCGGGATCGCAGCCGATCCCGAAGACCTTCAAGAGGACTGAAACATGACGTGCAAACTATCGCTGGCAACGCTTTCCGAGGCGGCAAAGACGGCCGCCGTACCGACCTATGAGCGGGCGTCGCTGAAAGCGGGCATCGTGCACTTCGGCGTGGGCAACTTCCACCGCGCTCACCAGGCGATCTACCTCGACGACCTCTTCAATCAGGGCCAGGATCACGATTGGGCGATCATCGGCGCGGGTATTCTTCCTTCCGACGCGGCAATGCGCGAAAAGCTCGCCGCCCAGGACTTCCTGACGACCGTCGTCGAGCAGGACAACAACAAGACGGCCGCGCGCGTTACCGCTCCAATGATCGACATTCTGCCTGTTGGCGATGCCAAGACGATCATCGCCAAGCTCGCCGATCCAACGATCCGTATCGTTTCGATGACGATCACCGAAGGCGGCTATTTCATCGACGCGTCCGGCAAGTTCAATCCGGGTCATCCGGCAATCGCTGCGGACGGCCAGAACCCTTCCGAGCCGAAGACCGTCTTCGGTCTTGTTGTCGCGGGCCTCAAGGCGCGCAAGGAAAAGGGCATCGTGCCTTTCACCGTCATGTCCTGCGACAACATTCCGCATAACGGCGTCGTCACGTCGAATGCCGTCGTTGGTACAGCACGCCTGTCAGATCCTGCCTTTGCCGACTGGATCAAGGCGAACGTCGCATTCCCGAATGCCATGGTGGACCGCATCACGCCGGCGACAGGCCAGCGTGAAATCGATTTGTTGAAGGATGTCTTCAGCATCGAGGATAACTGGCCGGTCTATTGCGAAGAGTTCAAGCAGTGGGTGCTGGAAGACAAGTTCACCGCCGGACGACCGGCGCTGGAGAAGGTCGGTGTGACCTTTGTTCCCGATGTGACGCCCTATGAACATATGAAGATCCGCATCCTCAATGGCGGCCACGCAGCGATTGCCTATCCGGCAGCGCTGATGGACATCCACTTCGTCCACGACTCGATGGAGGATTCGCTGATTCGGGCATTCCTGGCCAAGCTCGAGAAGGACGAGATTATCCCGATCGTTCCGCCGGTCCCGAATACCTCGCTGACCGACTATTTTGCGCTGATCGAGCATCGCCTTCTCAATCCGAAGATCGCCGACACCATCCCGCGCCTGGCGCAGGATGGATCAAACCGGCAGCCAAAGTTCATTTTGCCGTCCACGCTCGACAACCTCAACCAGGGCCGGGATGTCGTCGGGCTGGCGCTCGTGTCGGCGCTGTGGTGCCGCTATTTCGCGGGCAAGACCGACAGCGGCAAGGACATCGTCTTCAACGACGCCAGCGCCGATCGCCTGCATGCGGCCGCACTGAAAGCCAAGAGCGATCCAATGGCCTTCCTCGCCTTCGACGACATCTTCGGCGAGGTGTCGAAATCAGAACTGTTCCGCAAGCGTTTTGCCCACGCGCTGAAAACGCTGTGGGAAAAAGGCACGCGCGAAACCCTGCAGCTTTATCTCGACAACAAGCTTGCTGTGTAAGGTCTAGTGGCGGCATTCTTGCCGCCGCGTCCGCCAAGTCCGGCGGCTGGAACTTTCCTGCACCAATTGCGAATGGGTCTGCCATGGCAGAGGCTGAAACACGGCTGGTCATCTTCGATTGCGACGGCGTTCTCGTCGATAGCGAACCGATATCGGTCAGCGTTCTTGTCAAGGCGATGAACGATCTCAACATCCCGATCACCGAGGAAGAGGTCTACGGCCGCTTCCTCGGACGCAGTCTGGCGACGGTGATCGAGACGATGAAGACCGAATACAACGTCCACCCGGGCCAGGAATTCCTCGAGCAGATTCGCACAGATCTCTACGCCCGCTTTCGCAAGGAGCTGAAACCGATGGACGGGATCGCCGAGACGATCGACACTCTCGGTATTCCGTGCTGCGTCGCCTCTTCCAGCCAGGTCGAGCGCATCCGTCTGTCGCTGACGGTCACCGGTTTGATCGATCGGTTGCCGAATATCTTCAGTGCAACGATGGTCAAGAACGGCAAACCGGCCCCGGACCTGTTCCTGCATGCGGCGCGTGAAATGAATGTCGATCCGGCAGGTTGCGTCGTGGTCGAAGACAGCCCCGCCGGGATAGAGGCGGCCAAGGCCGCAGGCATGAGGGTGTTTGCCTTCACCGGTGGTTCACACGCCAATTTTTCCGGCTATCGCGCTGAACTTGACCGGCTTTCGCCCGAAGCCGTGTTTGACGCGATGCCGGAATTGATACACCTTGTCCGCAAACATAAGCAGGACGGGATGCACCTTTAATGCCTCAGCATGTGGTTGCGGTCGATATCGGCACGGGCAGTGCGCGCGCCGGCGTCTTCGACGCTCGCGGCGCGCTACTGGGCAAGGCCGAACACCCGATCATCATGAACCGACCGCGTGAAAACCACGCCGAGCACGATTCCGAAGACATCTGGTCGGCAGTCTGCATTGCTGTGCGCAAGGCAATGGAGCAATCGGGGGCTGCGCCGGCATCGGTCGGCGCTATTGGCTTCGACGCCACCTGCTCGCTCGTCGTGCGCGATGTCGACGGCAATCAGATCAGTGTTTCGACCGGCGGCGAACGGCGTTTCGACACCATCGTCTGGCTCGACCACCGGGCACTGAGGGAGGCCGATTTCTGCACGGCGACGCAGCATCCGGTGCTGGAGCACTCAGGCCATTTCATGTCCCCGGAAATGGAAATGCCGAAGCTGATGTGGCTGAAGAAGAAGTTGCCCGGCACTTGGATGAACACCGGCTATCTCTTCGATCTGGCGGATTTCATGACCTGGAAGGCGACAGGTGCTTTGGCCCGCTCGCGTTGCACGTTGACAGCCAAATGGAACTACCTGGCGCATCTCAACAAAGGTTGGCAGAAGGACTTTCTCGAGCAGATCGGGCTCGACGACCTGCTGGAACGCGGACGGCTGCCGGAGGAAACGGTGGCGGTTGGCAAGAGTGTCGGGACCCTGACGCAGGAGGCCGCCTCGGCGCTGGGATTGACGACGGCGTGCCACGTTTCCTCGGGCATGATCGATGCCTATGCCGGAGCACTCGGCACACTCGGCGGCGAGGCGCGCGATGCCCGCGGGCTAGAGCGCCAGCTGGCCCTGATCGCTGGCACGTCGAGTTGCATCGTCTCGTTCTCGCGCGAGCGCAAGCCAAGCCACGGCATGTGGGGCCCGTACTACGAAGCAGTCTTTCCAGAAACCTGGCTGGTCGAAGCAGGGCAATCGGCGACGGGCGCGCTGCTCGACCATATCGTACGGATGCACGCGGCCGGCGGCGAGCCGAGCGCGGCATTGCACCAGAAGATCGTCCTTAGGATCGCGCAGCTCCGCGCCGACGAGGGGGACGAATTCGGTGCGCGGATCTTCGTCCTGCCGGATTTTCACGGCAACCGCTCGCCGCTCGCTGACCCGCATGCCGTCGGCGCGGTAAGCGGCCTGACCTTGGACACCTCCTTCGACGGGCTCTGCGCGCTGTATTGGCGTACCGCAGTGGGGATAGCGCTCGGGATACGCCACATCCTGGAGCGGATGAAAGAGTACGGCTATGTGCCGGACACCCTGCATGTCGCCGGCGGCCATGTGAAAAATTCGGTGCTGATGGAGCTCTATTCGGATGCCACCGGTTGCAAGGTCGTGGTGCCTAAGATGAACGAGGCGGTGCTCCTTGGCACGGCGATGGCGGCTTCCGTGGCGTGTGGCCTCTATGCTGATCTCGCAGAAGCGGGAGCGGCGATGTATCCCGGCGGCGAAGAGCGGCTGCCGGATGCAGCAAAGCAGGCGCTTTACGACCGCGATTATCGCAGGTTACTTGCCATGTATCGTCACCGCGCCGAGCTGGAGGCGATGGAGTAGGGCCAATCGGTCGCCTCGGTCTGACCGGACAACCCTATCGGAGGCCCGATCTAGCGGTTTCCGCTTTCGCCCAGCATGCTGCCAAATTCCACCATGCGGCGGGTGCGGGCGCTCGCTTCGTCGCCTGCGGCAGCAATGACGGTTTCCGACAAGCAGTCGAGCAAGGCCATCAATGGCGGCAGGTTGTCGGCGTCCTCGGAGCGGGCGGGCGGAAGGGCCAGCACGAGATTGGCCTGATCTGGTATCCAGTTGGCTCCTTGTGCGGTAACCAGAATGACCTTGTATCCGTAGCGCCGTGCCGTGCGGGCGAGCAGGCGGGCCTTGCCGAAACGGCGGCTATCAATCACCACGAGCAGGGCATCATTGCCATCGAGCCGTGCGAAGAGCTCGGCGAAGCGGCTGCCCGTACCATCAAGCGCATGCACGCCATCGCGTGCATATGTCAATCGCTGGGCGAAGTGTGATGCGAAACCGGACAGGCGCGCATGCGAAGCGATAAAGACCTCATGAGCGGCTGAGATCATCGAAACAGCTTCGGTCCACTGCGGCTGGCCGGTCAGGTGGTAGATGTGGTGCAATGCCTGAATCTGTTCGGAGACGAGTACGGCGAGCGGCTTGCCGGCGGTAGCATCGGTTTGCAGCTCAGTGAGAGATGCCTGCATCTGCGTCGGCGAGATGGCCGTTGTCTCACGGATGTGGACCTTGACGCTGTCGAGTCCCTGATAGCCGAGCGCGCGCAGAAAGCGGCCCACTGTCATTGGGCTGAGATCCAGGCGATCGGCAACCGAAGCGGCTGTTTCGAACGGCAGATCGTTCAGGTGTTCGGAGAAGTACTTCGCGATTCGTCGCTCGGCCGGGGTGCCGGACTTGGCATATTGGCGGAGCTTTTGAACAAAATCTTCCACGTCAGCCGTCCAGATCTTCCGAAGCAATTCCCGGATAAGCAGGGCAACCCCCGTCGCTTGCAACTATTCCGAAAGCTGCGTCTCAGGATAAAGCAATCTTAGATGATAAATTACTATATATTAACATAGGTTTCCCGACAAGTTTTGGGGCGATCGGCCGGATTTATTTCAGCCTTGCCGTTCAAACTTCAGATTCCTACATGGTTATTGCAACCGGAGACCCCAGGATGATCTTAGAGGCCGCTCGACTATCCCTTGTCAATCTTTTTGCAGCGGAGACACGTTCAGTCTTTTGGAAGGTCCTGGGTTTGACTCTTTTGGTGCTCGTAGGGCTTTGGCTAGCATTGCGAAGTGCTTTTATGTCATTCGTTTTCCCGTGGGTTGCGAGCTTCTTTCCGGCCATGCCAGATTGGGCCGGGTGGCTGGGCTTCGTGTTTGCGATCGCAGCCGGGATTGGACTGGCGCTCGGGTTGGCCCTGTTGCTATCCCCGGTAACGGCGCTGATTGCCGGGCTGTTTCTCGACGACGTAGCCGAGGTTATCGAAAAGCGGGACTATCCCTCGGACCCGGCCGGCACCGCGATGCCGCTCGGTCCGGCTCTCGCAAGTTCCATCAAGTTTCTCGGCATTGTCATCGTCGGCAATGTCGTCGCGCTTTTTCTGCTGTTTGTGCCGGGCGTCAACCTGATTGCCTTCTTTCTCGTCAATGGTTACCTGCTCGGCCGCGAATTCTTCGAGTTTGCGGCGATGCGGTTCCGCTCACCGCAGGAGGCGCGGTCGTTCCGGGCGAAGCATGCGGCGACGGTGTTTCTCGCGGGGCTCGTCATTGCGGCGTTCCTTGCCATCCCGATCGTCAATCTGCTGACGCCGCTGTTCGCTGCCGGACTAATGGTGCACCTGCATAAGCTGATCTCCCGCGAGGATGCGGGCTTTCGCGGCTAGGTCAGGTTGGCAGGGCTGAGGCGTCGTACATTGCAGCGTATTCGGCACTCGGCGGTATCGGCTTGATGATGTCGATCAGAACCCCGTTCGGGTCGGCCGTGATAAAGTGTCTCTGTCCGAAATCCTCGTCGCAGATCGGCTTCAGGATCGGCAACTTCGCCTCTCCGCAGGCCGCATAGATAGCGTCGATATCGTCTACTTCGAAATTGAGAAGCAGTCCGGAGACCTTGCCGCGTGCGATCTCCGGGATCGTCTCATGGCTGCCGTCGAGGATTGCGAGGATGACGTGCTCGTCGTCCATCGACTGCAGGTGAATGTACCAATCGCTTTCGAAAAGCGCCTTGAAGCGGAAATGGCCGATGTAGAAGCGAGCTGTCTCGTGGACCCGGTCAGTCATGATTACGGGATAGTAGCTGGTCGATTTCATCTCTTTTCCCTCTGCTCGTTTTTTCATACAATCTGCATGTTTTGTAATTAACATACGTGCAGATTGTATGTAAAGAGATTCCTATGAGCAGAAGCAATCGCGAGCGCACTGAACAGACGAAACAGGCTTTGCTCGACGCCGCGCGCCGCTTGTTCGTGGAGAAAGGTTATGGCGATACGGCGACGCCAGATATCGTCGCCGCCGCGGGGGTGACGCGCGGCGCGCTCTATCATCACTTCGAGGACAAGAAGGCACTGTTTCGAGCGGTGGTCGAACGGGAAGCCGCAGCGGTTGCTGAGGCGATCGAAGCGCGCACCTCCGGTGATCTGACGCCCCGTCAGGCATTGCTCGAGGGCGGCTCTGCATATTTCGATGCATTGGCGGACGAAGGGCGAACGAAACTGCTCCTGCTGGAGGCACCCGCCGTCCTTGGCCTTCGCGATGCAGGCGTCATCGACGAGGAGAACGCTGAAGCCACGCTCCAACGGGGCCTCGAAGCATATCTTCCAGGCGGAGGCCCCGTGCTGCAGCCGATCGCGCGGCTTCTTTCGGCCGCCTTCGACCGCGCCGCGATCGCAATCGCAGCCGGTGAGGAACGCAGCGAGTATGAGCAGGCGATTGCCGCCTTACTCGACGGCCTCTCCTATAACCTGTCGCGGTAACTCGACCAACGCCGCCGGCACATCGCACGTCTTCTCGGGCGACTTGCAGATGTCGGCAATCACGCAACGTTCACATTCCGGCTTGCGCGCCTTGCAGGTATAGCGGCCGTGCAAGATCAGCCAGTGGTGGGCATGATAGAGGTAGTGCTTCGGCACCACCTTCATCAGGCGTTCCTCTACCTCGTCAGGCGTCTTGCCCGGTGCCAGCTTGATGCGGTTGGCGATCCGAAAGATGTGGGTGTCCACCGCCATCGTTGCCTGGCCGAAGGCCATGGAGAGCACGACATTGGCGGTCTTGCGACCGACGCCAGGTAGTGTCATCAGTTCGTCGCGCGTTTGCGGCACGACGCCGCCGAATTTGTCGACCAGCAGTTGCGATAGAGCGATGACGTTCTTCGCCTTGTTGCGGTAGAGCCCGATCGTCTTGATGTAATCGCGTACTCTTTCCTCCCCGAGCGCCAGCATTTTTTCAGGCGTGTCAGCGATCTTGAACAGGGCGCGCGTCGCCTTGTTGACGCCCGCATCTGTCGCCTGGGCGGAGAGGGCCACGGCAACGACCAGCGTGAAGGGATTGGTGTGCTCCAGTTCGCCCTTCGGCTCCGGCCGCTGGATGGAGAAGCGGCGGAAGATCTCCTCGCGCTCAGCCTCGGAATAGGCCGAACGGACCGTGGCCGGCTTCTTGCGGCGAATGATCACTTTTGAGTTCTGCGGCGATGTGGCTGATGATTTGAGTTTCGGAGTTGGCATGTAAAATCTATACTTGCCAGCCATGATGGAAAGCAACGCCGATAGGGCCAACGAACAACCTGTTTTTGCTGCCGAGCTTTTTCCGTACCGGTCGCTCGGTCGCAAAGGCTTCAAAGTGTTGCTGCTTTTGACCGGCGCCGTGTGCTTGATGTACGGCATGTTCTTCGTCGCGACTGGCGCTTGGCCGATCGGCTTCTTTTTTGGGCTGGATTTCCTGCTGCTCTACGGCGCCTTCTGGCTGAACTACCGTGCCGGCCGTGCGCGGGAGGAAGTGACGGTGTCGCGGAGCGATATCTCGGTGCGCAAGTTCGCGCCCTCCGGGCGGATGGTCGAACATCATTTCAATCCCTTCTGGACGCGCTTCTTCGTTCGCCGGCATCAGGAAATCGGCATCCTTTCCATGCATATAACAGGCGAGGGAAAGGGCACGGATATCGGTTCTTTCCTGAACCCTGACGACCGCGAGAGCTTTGCCAAGGCCTTCAAAGGCGCGCTTGCCACCGTCAAGCAACGGATTTGATCGACGCGCAAGAAACGGGTGGTTTGCGGGCGGCCACTTGACTATCTCCTTGGTGTAAGGAGAAAGATCATGAACATGGTAGCCAAGCTGAACACCGATATCACCCCTGACGGTTCCGACTACGAGACGGTACGCCGGGTGATCGAACTCATCACCGAGGACTACCGCGATCAGCCGTCCCTCGAAACGATGGCGGCGCGGCTCAACCAATCGCCGACGCAGCTGCAAAAGACGTTTACCCGCTGGGCCGGTCTGTCTCCAAAGGCTTTCCTGCAGGCGGTCACGCTCGACCATGCGAAGCGGCTGCTCCGCGAGGAAGCAATGCCTCTGCTGGAGACCTCTATCGAAGTCGGGCTTTCCGGCCCAAGCCGCCTGCATGATCTCTTCGTCACGCATGAGGCGATGTCGCCCGGAGAGTGGAAGGCGAAAGGCGGCGGGTTGACGATCCGCTATGGCTTCCATGCGTCGCCATTCGGCGTTGCGCTTGTGATGGCAACCGACCGGGGTCTCGCGGGACTTGCCTTCAGCGATCTCGGAGACGAGGCGGCCTGCCTTGACGACATGACGTGCCGTTGGCCGAACGCTAGTTATGTCGAGGATACAGAGGCAACGGCGCCTTATGCAGAGCGAATATTCGAGCCGGGCCGCTGGACCTGCGATCAGCCGTTGCGAGTCGTCCTGATCGGCACCGATTTCCAGGTGCAGGTTTGGGAAAGCTTGCTGAAGATCCCCTTCGGCAGAGCCGTGACCTACAGTGATATCGCCAATGACATCGGCCGGCCGAAGGCAATGCGCGCCGTCGGCGCAGCGGTTGGCGCAAACCCGATTTCCTTCGTGGTTCCCTGCCACCGCGCACTCGGCAAGAGCGGGGCTTTGACGGGGTATCACTGGGGCCTCACGCGCAAGCGGGCGATGCTGGGCTGGGAGGCGGCGCACGCGTGACCGCAGTCACGCATCCATCCAAGCTGTGGATACGTTACCTCCCCTGAGAGTCCCGCCATCAAAAACTCAGGAATTACCGGTTTGATTCCGAGCTGGGGCTCGAGGAGGCGGAAATGAACTCTGGAGAAAAGCCATGCAAGATCGCGGGCATTGCCGTTGGCCTGCTCGCGCTATCGCTCGTTCCAGCCTGGGCGGGCTGCAAGTCGGCGATGAGTAGTCCGCAATGGCCGGAGGTCGCGCGAGCGATATCGACCGCGCAGCTATGCGAGCAGCTTCCCGTGGGGCCCAATCGAACCAGCGGCTTCAAGGTTGTGTCCGCAGATGTCTGTTCGACGGGAGCCAATCTCGCATCCGTGAAGGCAACGGCGCTTTTGACCTGCGAGACCGGTAACAATGCGCTCTTTCAGATGGCACCGGTGGAGGGCAAGGTCGTCGCCACGGTCTCGCTCGATGTGGGAGCGTGCAAGATCACGGACACCCACATAGAGATCGATGGCGAGATCGGAAGCCTCCTGTCGGAGCTACCGGACACCCAGGATTTTGCGCGGAACTGGGCGCAATCGCAATTGTCGCGTCTCTGCCAGTTGCAATAACGGCCTGCTCTGGAAGCCGCTAAGATGCTTCCGCCAGGGCCAACAGCGCCTTGGCGGCGCTCTCGTCCGTGATGAGGGTATTGCAGCCGATGCGTTTGATCGTCGCCCGGATAGCCACGGCGCGATGCGCACCGCCCGATGACAGCACGATGTGCTTGGCCTTCTTCAAAGTATCGAGGTCCACAGACATGACGCGGCTGTTGATCGAGTGATCGATCGTGTTGCCGCCCTGGTCGAGGAAGTTGAACATCGTATCGCAGACGCAGCCGGCGTCGATGAGTTGTTGCAGCTCCGCTTTGGAGATCCAGCCTTCCGATAGAGAGGTGGAATGCGGGCCGATATCGCCGCAGCTGACGATCGCGAGATCAAGCGTTTCGGCCAGACGATAGATCGTATCGAGCCCGCATTTCTCGATGAGGTTCCGCTTGGTCTCCGTCGAATCCACCAGCAGCGGGGCGAGGAACATGTAGCACTCCGCCCCGAGCTGGCTTGCCAGCCGCCAGGTGTAGTCGATCGGGTTCGTCTGGTGGACAGCGACGACTCCGCCGAGCAGCGAGACGACCTTGCAATTGTCGCGGCGGGGCGGCCGGAAGCTGGAGAGCGAGGCTGTCATCGTGCGCCCCCAGCCGACGCCAATCGTGTAATTGTCAGGAATGGCTTCGGAGAGGAACTGGCCGAGCGCCAAGCCGACGCTCTTTGCCATTGAATTGGCGTCAGGGCTTGCCGGCGCCGGCACAACAATCGCCTCATCGAGACCATAGGTACGTTCGAGCTTGACGGACAATTCGACGCAGTCGCCGATCGAGTCGTTGATCCAGATCTGAACTTCGCTGCGCTTCATCGCCTCGTCGAGCAGGCGGATCACCGTCGTGCGGCTGATGCCGAGTTGTTCGGCGACATCCTTCTGGGTCAGGCCCTGGTTGTAATAGAGCCAGGCCGCACGCAGCCTGAGAGAGGAGGCCTCGGAATAGGCAGTGTGCGTGCCGCGTTTGAGCTTGACCACATCTCCTCCGGAGCGAAATGCGCCCTAGATCTACCATTAAGCCAGGACAGGTTCGGTGTTGCGCCTGATAATGACGGGTGTGACACTTATGTCAATTGAAATGCACAAATGTCCTTGACATATCTAGGTGGTAGTAGCGATAGTCGCCGCGAAGAAGTCGCCCTTATGCGTCCGAGGAGGTAAGGTGCAACTGTCCCTCACGTTGCAGTTCGTTTGAGCAAGACGAGCGCAGCCCGATGTGCAGCATACTGACCGCTTGTTCGTAGATTATTTTGCCGGTCGAATAGGCGCCGGCTCGCAGCTCAAGTCAAAAGGACCAGTAACCATGACATCCAAGCTTGACCAACTCCGCGAAATGACCACCGTCGTTGCCGATTCCGGTGACATCGAAGCTGTTGCCCGTCTGAAGCCGGTTGATTGCACGACGAACCCAAGCATCGTCCTCAAAGCACTGGGCACGCCGATGTTTGCAGACACGGTCAAGGAAGCCGTTGCCTGGGGCAAGAAGCAGGGCGGCAATCCAGAGGCCGTTTCCGCAGCCGTTGCCGATCGTCTCGCGATCTCCGTCGGTGCTGCGCTCGTCAAACTCGTTCCGGGTCGCGTCTCGACTGAAGTCGATGCGGACCTTTCCTTCGATACCGAAGCATCGCTTGCCAAGGCACGTTCGATCATCGCTGCCTACAAGGAACGCGGTATCGAGCGTGACCGCATCCTCATCAAGTTGGCTTCGACTTGGGAAGGCATTCGTGCGGCCGAGATCCTGCAGAAAGAAGGCATCGACTGCAACTTGACGCTTCTCTTCTCGAAGGCCCAGGCGATCGCCTGCGCCGACGCCAAGGTGTTCCTGATCTCGCCGTTCGTCGGCCGTATCCTCGACTGGTACAAGAAGTCGACCGGCAAGGAGTTCACGCCCGAGGAAGATCCGGGCGTCATTTCCGTTCGCGACATCTACAACTACTACAAGGACAACGACATCAAGACGATCGTCATGGGCGCGTCGTTCCGCAGCGCCGGCGAAATCGAAGCCTTGGCCGGTTGCGATCGCTTGACGATTGCGCCGAACCTCCTCGACGAACTCTCCAAGGACCAGGGTAAGCTCGAGCGTAAGCTCTCGCCTGACGTGACGAAGCCTGCTCCCAAGATCACCGTCGACGAAAAGACCTTCCGCTGGATGATGAACGAAGACGCGATGGCGACCGAAAAGCTTGCTGAAGGCATCCGTGCCTTCGCCAAAGACCTCGGTACGCTGCGTGGTAATGTTCAGAAGGAACTGCAGCTCGCAGCCGCTTAAGGTTGTCGGGCGAACTAAACTGAAAGGGCGGCGCCGATGGCGCCGCCCTTTTTGTTTCATATCGACCAGATGCGCTTGGCATTGGCCTGATAGAACTTATCGCGCTCCTCCGGGCTGCAGCCTGCAGTCAGAGCATGGGTGGCCGCGACCCAGGGTGTCAGCCCGCCACCCAGCGTGCAGACCGGCCAGTCGCTTCCCCAGACGACACGATCCCAGCCAAAGCTTCCGATCGTATGCTCGACATAGGGGCGCAGGCTGTCGACCGACCATTTTTCAAGATCACCATACGCGACGACGCCGGAGACCTTTGCGGTTACGTTCGGGCGCCGGGAAAAATCCGTGACACCCTTGCGCCAGACTTCGTTCATGCCCTCCTTGATCGGCGGATTGGCACAATGGTCGAGAATGAAGCGAACGTCCGGGCAATGATCGACAAGTGCGAGGATGGTTTCGAATTGATGCGGGAAGACGCAGAGGTCGAACGTCATGCGGGTGCCGGAGAGGCGCCGGACGTTCTCGCGAAACAGCGGTCGGGCGGCCGTATCGTCGGGTGCTACATGCAGGACGCGGCGGAACCCCTTGATGAAGGGATCGGCGAGCGATCGCTCGAGATACGCCTCGAACCCGTCTTCCTCCGGTCGGCATGCGGCGATGACGCCGCGCACGAGGCTACCTGGACGACGGCTGACCTCATTGACGTAGCTCGTCTCATCATCGATGCGGGTGGGTGCGACATCCACCTCCATGTGCAGGACGTTGGAGATCCCACATCGCATCGCATCGCGTGCATAGTCTTCGTAGAGACTATCTCGATTGAGATCTCCGGCGCTCGAAAGCCAGGGATAGTCAAGCGCCTGCCGATCGACGATGTGCAGGTGTGTGTCGAAAAGCATGCTGTTCCTCCCACTGCATGATAACTGCCGCAGACATAAGCATATCGGTCGGGCGGCGTTCCGCGACCAGATTTGTCATGCCCGGCGACATGAGATTGATTAGGCTTCCTCCGGCGTGCAACTCTGCTCCACCCAGGTTGACGCCAATCTGAATATATTGTTTGCATATGAATGAACGCGTCGCAAGCGCTGGATTCTTTGGGAGGACGTATGAGCCACGGTCTGGAAGGCAAGAAGGTCGTCATCACGGCGGCAGGGCAGGGCATTGGTCGAGCGAGCGCAGAGCGTTTCCTGTCGCTCGGCGCGCATGTCTATGCGACTGATATCAACGAGAAGACGCTGTCCACGCTTGAGGGCGCCGAGAAGCACATTCTTAACGTACTCGATGGCGACGCTGTCCGAGCCTTCGCGACCGAGATTGGCCCGGTTGACGTTCTCTTCAATTGCGCCGGCTTCGTTCATGCCGGCACAATCCTGGATTGCGAGGAAAAGGACTGGGATTTCTCCTTCAACCTCAATGCCAAGGCGATGTATACGACCTGCCGTACTTTTCTTCCGGGCATGCTGGAGAAAGGCAAAGGGTCGATCGTCAACATGGCTTCGGTTGCTTCCAGCGTGAAGGGTGTTCCCAATCGCTTCGCCTACAGTGCATCGAAGGCTGCCGTCATCGGGCTCACGAAGTCGATCGCTTCGGATTTTGTGGCGAAGGGCATTCGCGCCAACGCCATCTGCCCCGGCACGGTGGATAGCCCGTCGCTGCACGATCGCTTGCGTGCCACGGGCGATTACGACAAGGCACTGAAGGATTTCATCGCTCGCCAGCCGATGGGACGCATTGCGACACCGGAAGAGATCGCTGCCCTTGTGACCTATCTTTCTGGCGACGAGGCAGGCTTTACGACCGGTCAGATCCATGTCGTCGATGGGGGCTGGACTGGCTGAGGCCATATTGCTCGCGCTGCCATCAAGCTGATATCAAAGGCAATCTTGCAGTACGCGCGCTCGCCTAAGAAGACGTGTGCGACCGGGGAAGTCACGGAATGGGGCAGGTTCGCAAACACATGGTCTTTGTCGTCGCCGTGGCCGCCGGGCTGGTGACGTTTCTGCTTTTGACCAGCCGGGAGGTCAATCCGCAAAACCTGATCGTCGCCTGGAACGTCAGTGCCATCGTTTTTACCGCGCTGACCTGGCGGCGAATGTTGCGCGCGAGTGTCGCGAGCATCCGCAAACGCGCTGAGGACCTCGATATTTCGGACGTCGTCCTGCTGGCGTTGTCAATTTTGGCTGCCGTCGCCAGTATCGCCGGCATCGCGCTCGAGTTGCACTTCGCCAAGGAAGCGGGACCGAGCGAAGCGTTGGCCCGGGCGCTGGTGGCGATCGTCACCATCCTGAATTCCTGGTTCTTCCTGCACACGCTCTTCACCGTTCACTACGCGCACCGCTACTATGGCGGTTCCCACAAAGGCGATGGACTGAAGTTTCCGGAGAGCACGAAAGAGCCGATCTATTGGGATTTTCTCTATTATTCCTTCACGATCGGCGTTGCCTCGCAGACGGCGGATGTCGCGACGACATCGGTGACGATGCGGAAGCTGACGCTGCTGCATTCCATACTGTCGTTTCTGTTCAACACGACGATCCTGGCGCTAGCCATCAATGTTGGGGCGAGTCTGCTCTAACCCCTTTGGCTGCGTGGAGGGGCGCACGGATTTGGGGTAGAAAGCAATCTCCTTCCCCAAAGGTTGCCGTCATGGAAGCGTTGCCGCGTCAGAGATTGTTGGTGCTTGCCGGCTGCGACGACGCTCGGCTTGACGATCTCGAGCAACGGCAGATCATCGGTCCCGGCGTGCATGGATACTCACTCAGCGATGTCAGTAGGCTCCGCCTGATCCTTGCTCTGCAGGACGCGGGCATCGGCCCTGACATTCTGGCGGAAGGGCTAAGAAGAAAAATCTTCTCGTTCGAATTCGCCAGTCAAGTGATGTTCGAACCGGTAAGCATGACGAGCGCATCGGTAGCAGACGAAGTGGCGGCTGGAACCGTCGACCTCGATACGTTGAACGGTCTCAGGGCCAGCGCAAGCTTGCCGCCGTTGTCGGCGGAGCGCTCACTTCGCGAGGACGATTTGGAGTTCGTCCGGCTTATCGCCGAATGCATGCAGCTTGGCGCCTCGGCTGCGGGAATGGAGCGTGTCTTGCGCGTCTTTGGGCATTCGGTCCGGCGCTGCGTCGAGACGATGCGCGACCTCTTCCGGGCCGAAGTCGAAGAGCCAATGCTGAATGCCGGCCTGAGTTACCATCACCTTCTGGAGATCTCCGCGGCCAAGCGTCTTGCTCTTCAGCGGATCGGCTTTCGGGTGCTCTTCCTGTTGCAACGACGAATGCTTGAAGAGGCTGTCTTCGACAATATCGTTGGCAGGCTCCAGGATGCATTGCGCGAACATGGTCTGGAGCCGGAGGACGAAGACAGCTTGCCAGCAGTCGCTTTTGCCGATCTGTCGGGGTTCACCGGATTGACGCATGAGATCGGTGATGCACCCGCCGCCGAGAAGGCCGCTCGTTTCGAGGCGATCGCGCAACGGCTTTCTTGCTCATTCGATGGACGGATCGTCAAGCCTTTGGGCGATGGAGTCATGATGCTCTTCCCCGACGCGGCTTCGGCAGTCGAGGCATCGCTATCCTTGGTGGAGCAAAGCCGTGAATGCGATCTTCCGCCTGTGCGGGTCGGTGTCGCGACGGGCCAGGTGGTACCGCGCGATGGCGATATTTTCGGGAGGACGGTCAATCTCGCGGCACGCGTTTCCGCAGTTGCCGGGCCGTCTCAAACTCTTGTCTGCCTGAATACGCGTACTGCCGCCGAAGCGGCAGTACGCGGTCTCGCCTTCCAGGGTCTGGGAGCTGTGTCCCTGAAAGGCTTCAAGGACTCTGTGCCTCTGTTTGCTGCCCAACGCAGAACGTGAGGCTAAAGCACAGCATTGCCGGCCATCAGCGCCAGAACCAGGAAGATCAGGAAGATCACCAGCGCGATGCCGAAAAGAACGCGCGCAATTGTCGCCGTCGCGGCCGATATGCCGGAGAAGCCGAAGAAACCGGCAATCAGCGAAATAACGAAGAATATAAGAGCCCATTTAAGCATGGATTTTTTCCTCTTTGTTCATCGCTTAGATGACGCAGCGCGAGGAAATTTGTTCCATACGCTCTTTTCCGCAATCCGCGGGTGCAGGTTGCGGATGCAGCGGAGGGCTTGTGGCGACGCCCTCGAGGAGCGTCGCCATTCCGTATGGGTCGTTACATCAGGCCCAATTGCTTGTAGAAACCAAGGGCATCGTAATAATCCGACTGCTGCTTGATCGCGTTGTTCTCGATGACGAAGACGGAGGCGCCGTCGAAGGAGAAGGACTTGTCAGTCGCCTTGGTCCCATCCGCCCAGGCGCCGCTGTTCTTTCCTGAAAAGGTCCACTCGAAGGAGACCTTGTTTCCGCTGACGATCGGGTCGCCACGCATCACCCATTTCAAGTCTGGTACCGCCGCCATGAAGCTGTCGATCACGGCAGCCTTGGCTTCTGCTTTGCCGACTGTCGGTTTGCCGACGGATGCGTCGTAGTAGCTGACCTTCTCATCGAAGTAGGAAGCGGCCTTGGTGGCATCATGCGCGTTCCATGCGGCGAGATACTGTTGGACGACCTCAAGCGGCGTCTGCTCGGCGGCATAGACCGGTGCGCCGCCAAACGTCGAGGCGAGGCATATGCCGCCAAAGGCGGCAAGAATGGTACGGCGTTTCATGTGGACTCCCCTTTGTACATTGTTCTGTTTTTGAATTGCGGCCGGACCGTCTGCCCAGCCGCGCGGATCAACCGTGGTTGATCATGACGTGGCGGACGGCCGTGTAGTCTTCCAACGCGTAGACCGACATGTCCTTGCCATAGCCGGACTGCTTTAAGCCGCCATGCGGCATCTCGTTGGTGAGCATGAAGTGAGTGTTGATCCAGGTGCAGCCATATTGCAGGCGGGCTGCCATCTTCATGCCGCGGCTGATGTCCTTGGTCCAGACCGACGAAGCGAGGCCGTAGTCGCTGTCGTTGGCCCAGGTGACGGCATCCTCGACTTCGGTGAAGCGGGTAACCGAGACGACGGGGCCGAAGACCTCGCGGCGAACAATTTCATCGTCCTGCGTGGCGCCGGCGATAACGGTCGGCGTGTAGAAGAAACCCTTGTCGCCGGAGGTCTTGCCGCCGGTGGTGATTTCCATGTGCTTGTGCTCGGATGCACGGGCAACGAAACTTTCGACGCGGTCACGCTGGCGTTTGGAGATCAGCGGGCCGATCTCGTTTTCAGTGTCATCAGCCTGGTTGAACTTGATCGAGGAGACGGCCGAGGAGAGGTCGGCGACGAACTTGTCGTAGACCTTCGCGTCGGCATAGATGCGGCAGGCGGCGGTGCAATCCTGGCCGGCATTGTAGTAGCCGAAGGTGCGGATGCCTGCGACCACGGCATCGATATCGGCGTCGGCGAAGACGATGACTGGGGCCTTGCCGCCGAGTTCCAGGTGGGTGCGCTTCACGGTTTTGGCGGCTGCCTGAAGCACCTTCTTACCGGTTGCGACGTCGCCCGTGATCGAGACCATCGAGATCTTCGGGTGGTTGATCAGCGCGTTGCCGACGCTTTCGCCGCGGCCGAGGATGACGTTGACGACGCCCTCCGGCAGGATTTCGGAGAGCAGCTTCGCCATCTTCAGCGCCGTCAGCGGCGTCTGCTCCGAAGGCTTGAAGACGACGGTGTTGCCACCGGCGATCGCCGGCGCCAGCTTCCAGGCCATCATCATCAGCGGGTAGTTCCAGGGCGCGATCGACCCGACGATGCCGACGGCATCGCGGCGGATCATCGAGGTGTGGCCGGGCAGGTACTCGCCGGCGACCGGGCCGTGCAGGTTGCGCACCGCGCCGGCGAAGAAGCGATAACAATCGACGATCGCGGGGATTTCGTCATTGAGCACGGCATTGATCGGCTTGCCACAGTTCAGTGCTTCGAGGGCTGCGAAGCCTGCGGCGTCCTTCTCGATCGCATCGGCGATCTTTAGGAGGTAGTTGGAGCGTTCGCCCGGCGTCGTCTGCGACCATTGCTTGAACGCGGCTTCCGCCGCGTCCACGGCGGCGTCGATCTGGCCAAGCGAGGCTTCCGGCAGGTCAAGCACTGTTTCACCCGTCTTCGGGTTCAGGATGTGCTCTTCCGTTTCCGTACCCGCTTCGAAGCGGGACCCAATCAGCATCGCGGTGTCCATTTTGTTCTCCCTTGTCTTTGAGGGGCGGGATGGGGGTTATCCCGCTTCCTGTTTATTTGCCGGCTCCGGCGACCTGGTCGCCGTCGCGAGTGAGGTAGTAGGCTGCCAGGATCGGCAGGAAGGTGACGAGCACGACGACCATCGCGACCACGTTGGTAACAGGGCGCTGGCGCGGGCGGATGAGTTCCTCGAGCATCCAGATCGGCAGCGTCGATTGCTGGCCGCCGGTGAAGGTGGTGACGATGACCTCGTCGAAGGACAGCGCGAAGGCGAGCATACCGCCGGCCAGAAGCGCCGTGCCAATGTTCGGAAGGATGACGTGCCGGAAGGTCTGGAAGCCATCGGCACCAAGATCCATCGACGCTTCGATCAGGGATCCCGAGGTGCGGCGGAAGCGGGCGACGGCGTTGTTGTAGACGACGACGACGCAGAAGGTCGCGTGGCCAAGCACGATCGTCCAGACCGAGAACGGGATGTCGAACAGGCTGAAGGCGGAGCGCAGCGCAATGCCGGTGATGATACCGGGGAGCGCGATCGGCAGGATGACCAGCAGCGAGATCGCTTCACGGCCAAAGAACTTCGTCTGGCTGACAGCGGCGGCGCAAAGCGTGCCGAGCACCAGCGCGATCGATGTGGCGATCACCGCGACCTGCACCGACAGTCCGAGCGCTGCCCAGACATCCGGGCGGTTCCAGGCGATCCCGAACCACTGCGTCGTCAGGCCCGGTGGCGGCCATTGATAGCTCTTCTCTTCTGTCGTGAAGGCGTAGACGAAGATCAGGAGGATCGGCAGGTGCAGGAAGAGCAGGCCGCCGCCGGCGGCGATCTTCAGGAGCAGCGGCGAACGCTGTGAGCGGTCAGAGCGCATCGAAGGCCCCCTGTTTCTTGGCTAGCCAGAGATAGATGGCCATGATGACGATTGGGACGACGGAGAAGGCGGCGGCGAGCGGGACGTTGCCAGCCGTGCCTTGTTGCGCATAGACCGCCTGGCCGATGAAGAGACGCGACGAGCCGATGATCTGCGGAATGATGTAGTCGCCTAGTGTCAGCGAGAAGGTGAAGATCGAGCCGGCGACGATGCCGGGCAACGCCAGCGGGAACAGCACCGTGCGGAAGGTCTGGCTCGGGGTGGCGCCGAGATCGGACGAGGCCTCGATGAGGTTGCCGGGCACGCGTTCGAGTGCAGCCTGTGTCGGCAGGATCATGTAGGGCAGCCAGACATAGACGAAGACGAGAAATGTGCCGAGATAGCTGACCGACAGCGAATTGCCGCCGACCACAGGAAGGTTGAGGACGCCGTCGAGCAGCCAGGACAGATACAGCTTGTCGAAGATCCAGGTCAGGATGCCTTCCTTCGCGAGGATGAGTTTCCAGGCGTAGATCTTCACGAGATAGCTGGACCAGAGCGGCAGCATCACACCGAGATAGAACAGCGCCTTCCATTTGCCCTGCGCATAGCGGGCTGCATAATAGGCGATCGGAAAGGCGACGACGGCTGAGGCCAGCGTCACCAGCGCCGCCATGATGATCGTGCGGATGATGATGTCGAAATTCGTCGGGCTGAGGAGCTGCGCGTAAGTCGCCAGCGTGAACTCATAGTTCACCAGGCCGGAGAAATCGTCGATCGAGAAGAAGCTCTGCAGGAGCAGCGCAATCAGCGAGCCGATATAGATGATGCCGAGCCACAGCAGGGGCGGCGTGAGCATCAAGAAAAGCAGCAGCTTCGGGTGCCGCCAGAAGGCGTCGGACAGCCCGCCGAAGAAACCGCCGCGACCGGGTAGGATCGAGGTTTCGCGCAGTTCGGCCGGCTTCGTCAGTGCAATGGCGGTCATGCTGCGTTATCCATGTAGTGCACGTCGACCCGCTGCCAGGCGAGGCGGACGTTCGCGCCGACATCAGGCACGTTGGCGCCGGCGGGCAGCATCACGTGCAGGCGCGTGCCTTTGGCGGCGACCGTCAGACGGGTTGCGGCCCCCAGGAAGCTTGCATTTTCGACGCGCGCCTCGACACCTTCGTCCGCGACATGGATCGCTTCGGGACGGAGGCTCGCCCAGCGTTTTTCGCCGCCGAGCGCGGTCATCAGGTCGGGCGCAATGACATTGGAGGAGCCGACAAAATCGGCGACGAAACGAGTTTTCGGGCGGCGATAGATATCGTGCGGCGTGCCCTCCTGGACGATGCCTCCATTGTTAAAGACGGCGACGCGGTCGGCCATCGACAGCGCCTCACCCTGATCGTGGGTGACGAAGATGAAGGTGATGCCGAGCGCACGCTGCAGGCTCTTCAGCTCCTCCTGCATCTGCTCGCGCAGCTTCAGGTCGAGCGCGCCTAGCGGTTCGTCGAGGAGGAGCACCTTCGGCTTGTTGACAAGAGCGCGGGCGAGCGCAACGCGTTGCCGCTGGCCACCGGACAGTTGACCGGGCTTGCGTGCGCCATAGCCGGGAAGCTTCACCAGCTCCAGCGCCTGTTCGGCGGCTTTGGTGCGTTCGGCCTTACCGACGCCCTTGACCATCAGGCCGTAGGCGACATTGTCGAGGATATTGAGGTGCGGGAACAGCGCGTAGTCCTGGAAGACGGTGTTGACGTTGCGGCGATAGGGCGGAATGCCCTCGGCCGTTTCGCCAAAGATTTCGATGTGGCCGCCCGTCGGCTGTTCGAAGCCGGCGATCAGGCGCAGGCAAGTGGTTTTGCCGGAACCGGATGGGCCAAGCATGGCGAAGAATTCGCCCGGCGCAATTTCGAGATCGACGCCATCGACGGCGCGGACCTGGCCAAAATGGCGCGAGACCTTTTGGAAACGGACGGCGGGGGTCATGGTAAGCTCCGGAATGTCGTGTTTGTTTTGACTTCTTCGCAGTGGGAAGAAGGTGGCCCAAAAGGCTCTAACGAGGGGGCAACCCGGCGTTCCGTCATCGCGCCCCCGCGCTGACGTCCGCTCTTTTGTTCGGTTGTCCCCTCGTCTGCCCTCGCAGGGCGTCTCTCCCCGAGTGAGGAGAAGACGAGGTTGCGGATGAAGTTATCGTCCGCCGATTACGCCGATGTAGTCAGAGACCCAACGGTGATAGGGTACGCACTCATTCTGCGTCGTGCACTTCGCAGTCGGCGTTCTCCAGAACTTGATCTTGTCGAAGTGGTCGTAGCCGTTGGTTGCGCAACCTTCGTCGGTCAGCAGTTCGTTGCCCTTGCAGGCGGCGGGAACCGACGGCACGGCGCCGAACCAGGCAGCGGCGTCGCCCTGGACCTTGGCCTGCAGCGAATGCTCCATCCACATGTAGGCGCAGTTCGGATGCTCGCTGTCGACGTGCAGCATGGTCGTGTCAGCCCAGCCGGTCGCCCCTTCTTCCGGGAAAGTCGAGGCGATCTTCTGCTTGTCGGCCTGCATCAGGTTGACCTGGAACGGCCAGGAGCCGGAGGCGACGACGCCTTCGTTCTTGAAGTCGTCGATCTGGATCATCGCGTCGTGCCAGTAGCGCGAAACGAGCTTGCGCTGGCCGCGCAACAGCTCGATCGCAGCCTTGTACTGATCTTCGTTCAGCTCGTAGGGATCTTTGATGCCGAGTTCAGGCTTGTGGGCCATCAGGTAAAGGGCGGCATCGGCGATATAGATCGGGCCGTCATAGGCCTGGATGCGCCCCTTGTTGGATTTGCCGTCCGGAAGCGTTTCTTCCTCGAACACGACCTTCCAGCTGGTCGGTGCCTTACCCTTGAAGGCGTCGGTGTTGTACATCAGCACGTTCGGTCCCCAGAGATAGGGAACGCCGTAGTGGACGTCCTTGACGGTGTACCAAGGGCCCTTCTGCAGGCGGGGGTCGACGTTCTTGAAGCTCGGGATCAGATCGGTGTTGATCGGCTGGACCCGCTTGCCGGCGATCAGCCGAAGCGATGCATCGCCGGAGGCGGTGACGAGGTCGAACCCGCCTTCGTTCATCAGCGAGACCATTTCGTCCGAGGTCGCGGCCGTCTTGACGGAGACCTTGCAGCCGGTTTCCTTCTCGAAGCTGGTGACCCAGTCGTAGCTCTTGTCGCTTTCGCCGCGTTCTATGTAGCCCGCCCAAGCGACGATGCTGACCGCACCTTCGCCCTTGCCCAGTGCCTTCAGCGGTTCGGCGGCCGCGACCTGCGTCACGAAGCTCAGGCTCGCGACGGCAGCCGTGCACGATTTCAGAAGATATTTCATCTGATGTCTCCCGGTTTTGCCACTTTTCGTGGCGTTATGTTCCCGGTTAGAAAAGTGCGCCGAATTCTCCGGTTTCGCAAATTCATTTATCAGAAAGCCGATATCGGAATTTCCGATATCGCGACCAATCGTCAACGCGGCCGACCGGACCGCAGCGCTTCGGCTATGCCGACGAAATCGCGCGCCGCTTGCGGCAGGCTCGACCCCTTGCGCCAGACCATGCCGACCTGCACGACTGGCAGCGAGCCGGACACGTCGCGGCTCTCGATTCGATCGCCTTCGAGCGACCAGGGGCGATAGACGAGATCAGGCAACAGTGCCACCCCGGCGCCCGTCGCGACCAGGCTGCGAACTGCTTCCACCGAGCGCGTGCGGAAGGCAACATGCGGACGGGCACCGAGCGCCGACAGCAGTTTGCCGGTGTTTTCCTCGATTTCGTCGACGGTCAGCATAATCAGCGGTTCGCGGGCAATGTCGGCGACGGAAATGATGTCCGCGGAAACGAGAGGATGGCCCATGGGCAGCCACAACCGATAAGGCGACGTTTCCAGGATTTCGGCCTGCAGGGCCATGCGGTCACGCAGGTTGGAAATGACCATGACAGCCACATCGAGCTCGCCGCCGACCAGCAGATGTTCGAGATAGCCGCCATTGTCCTCGATGGCGCTGACTTCGACGCCCGGGCAGGCGCGGCGATAGCGGGCCAACAGGTCTGAGAGCACGTAGCCGGCAACGAGCGAAGTGACGCCGATGTTGAGCGTGCCTGAAAGCTCGTTCTGCTTGCCAGAGAAGCTGGTGCGCGCATCAGAGACGCTTGCGAGGATCTTGGTCGCATGCCGCAGGAACTGATGGCCGTTGTGAGTGATCGTCAGGCCGCGCGGATGGCGCTCGAAGAGCTCGACCCCAAGGTCGGTTTCCAGTTCCTTCAACGCCTCCGTAACCGAGGATTGCGAGATCGAAAGGTTCTGCGCGGCACGCGTTACGGAGCCTTGTTCGGCGACGGCGACGAAATACTGGATCTGGCGAAGCGTGAAGGCCATGCGCCGTTAGAGCATGGCCGCGAGGACGTTGGCAAGCATCGGGAAAGCTTGGACCTTTTTTGGTACTAATCCCATACTGACGCAAACTTGGAGGTCGCGTTTAAGTATTCGGAAACGTCATTTCTCTAGCGTCGAAGCCACTCGTATTGCGTTGGAGCTTGTTAATGGCGGAGCAGTTGGCGTGAGGGCCTTACTGCGCATCTTCCGGCCTTCCCGGAAATTGGTGTTTATCATCGCTGGCGTCGCTCTCCTTGGGGGCGTCTCCGGCGGTGCCGCTGTTTATATCGGCAAGGACAATATCCTCGGTCCCTCCGTCGAAGCAAGCATGGGCTGACCTGCACCGACGTCAATCTCGTTACCATCAAGAAGCAGAACCGCGTCTGGATCCGCAAGTATATCAAGACCGAACCGACCGACGGCATGATGCGGGTCAAGACTGCGCTTCGCGTGGCAAAAGCGATTTACGATGCGCAGAAACCCGATCTCGTGCAGGTCGTGGTTCTCGATACTAACGGACCGACGTTGCGCTCGGACATTCGCGGTCGGGCGATCGGCGCCGACGTCGTCTATATCCCGCATCCCGATTCCGTGCTCGAAAGCGCGGACGCCAAGACCTATACCGCGCGCTACTACGATGGAAAGGCTGCCGCGAATGGACTCTTCTTCGGCGAGCGCGTCGATCTGCCGGAGGACGAGATCACCGCGATGAATGCGTCCTTCAGGGACTATACGGACTGTATCGATCCGATCGCCGTTGCTGCCACGAAGGGCGGGGAAGGCGAGGGCAAGAAGGGCGGAAAAAACGGCGAGGCGAAGGAAGAGAAACCGGCGGAAGGCGGTGAGCATGGTTCCGCGCCGGCCGAAGAACCCGCCGCGGCGGAAGCCGCGCCTGCTGCCGGCCACTAACAGACTTCAACAAAAAGGCGGCAAGCCCGGGGCTGCCGCCTTTGTCTATTCCGCATAAACCGGCTCAGTCAGCCTTGCTGCGGCGAGCCGGGAAGAGGATGACGTCGCGAATCGACGGGGCGTTGGTGAGCAGCATGATCAGGCGGTCAACGCCGATGCCGAGGCCACCTGCGGGCGGCATGCCCTGGTCGATCGCATCGAGGAATTCGTCGTCCAGCTGCTTTTCCTTTTCGCCGCGGGCATGCGCCTGCTCCAGCTGCTCGACCATGCGGCGGCGCTGTTCTTCCGGATCGTTGAGCTCCGAGAAGGCGTTGCCGAGTTCCCAGGCGTTGCAATAGGTCTCGAAGCGCTCGACGAGGCGCGGCTCGCCCGGTACTTCCTTGGCGAAGGGCGAGATGTCCTTCGGGAAATGGGTGACGTGGCTCGGCTGGATGAGCGTCGCTTCGACCTTCTCTTCGAAGATGAAGGCAAGGCATTCGCCCCAGGTCCAGTCCTTCTCGACCGCGAAGCCGGCAGCCTTGGCGGCTGAACGGGCTTCCTCATCCGTCTTCATGGCGAGGAAGTCGAGACCGGTCACTTCCTTGACGGCATCGGGCATCGGCACGCGCTTGAACGGACCCTTGAAGGAGATCGTCTTGTCGCCGAAGGGGAAGTCCGTCGTGCCGTGGATCGACAGCGCGATGCTTTCGAACATCCGCTCCACGAGGTCCATGATGTCCTCGTAGTCGGCATAGGCCCAATAGCACTCCATCATCGTGAATTCAGGATTGTGCCGTGTCGAGACGCCTTCGTTGCGGAAGTTGCGGTTGATCTCGAACACCTTGTCGGTGAGGCCGGAGACCAGCGTGCGCTTCAGGAACAATTCCGGAGCGATGCGCAGATACATATCCTGCTTCAGCGTGTTGTGGTGCGTCTTGAATGGGTCTGCCGTGGCGCCGCCGTAGACCGAATGCAGCATTGGCGTTTCGACTTCCATGAAGCCGTCGTTTTCCATGAAGCGGCGGATGCCGGAAACGATCTTCGAACGCTGCTGGAAGCGGAGCTTCGATTCCTCGTTGGTCATGATGTCGAGGTGACGCTTGCGATAGCGGATCTCGATGTCGGAAACGCCATGCCACTTCTCCGGCATGGGGAGCAGCGACTTGGTCAGCATGGTGATTTCGCGGGCGTTGATCGACAGCTCGCCGCGCTTGGTGCGACGCACGGTGCCTGTTACACCAATGATGTCGCCGATATCGATCATGCCGAGCATGTTGCGGGCTTCTTCCGGCGTCACGTCCTTGTGGCTGAAGATCTGGATCTTGCCGCCGGCGTCATGGATATCCATGAACATGCCTGAATTGCGCGAGGAATAGACGCGACCGGCAACGGTCACGACATCCTGCGTTTCAACGTCAGCTTCGAGATCCTTGTACTTCTCCGCCAGTTCGGCATTCGTGATCGTCCGGTGGAAATGCGCCGGATAGACGTCGCCGATCTGTTCGCGCAGCAGCTTCAGCTTCTGGGCGCGGACTTCTGTTGCGTCGGAGGACAGGGTCGCTGTTTCAGTCTTTTCGGTCATGATGCAAACGTCCGGTTCAGTTCTTCGGGCCGACGAGGGAGGCGACTGCCTGAGAGGCCAGTTTCAGCCTCTGGCGCACGACGGAGCGACCGAGGATCGCCATGGAGTCGAACAGCGGCAGCGAGCGCGACGAGCCTGATACGGCAACGAAGAGCGGGGCCACGATGACCTTCAGCTTCTTGCCCATGCGATCGGCAATCGCGCGCAGTTCGGCTTCGATTGTTTCGACGTTCCATTCCAGGATCTTTTCGAGATCCGGCTGCACGGTGTTGAGGATCTCGAGGATCTCTTCCGGCGGCGACTTGATCTTGGCGAAAGCCGAGGGGTCGACACCGAGATCGGACTTCAGCAGGAAGCCCGCGAGATCAGGCAGTTCGCCAAGCTTGGAGATACGCGACTGCGACAGGCGCAGGCCGGCCTTCAGACGATCGTTCTCCATCGCCCAGTCGAGCACGCGGGCCTGGAATTCTTCTTCCGACAGTTTCTCGCGGATCCAACGACCGTTCAGCCAGTCGAGCTTCTGGATGTCGAAGATCGCGCCGGCCTTGGAAAGGTTCTCAGGATCGAACTTCTCGGAGAGCTCGTCCATATCAAGCAGTTCTTCGCCTTCGGCGATCTGCACGAAGAACAGGCCGAGGAAGTTCATCAGCGCTTCCGGAATGTAGCCGAGAGCGGAGTAATAGGAGATCGACGTCGGGTTCTTGCGCTTCGAGAGCTTCGACTTGTCGGCATTGCGCATCAGAGAAAGATGCATGAACACCGGCTGTTCCCAACCGAAATAGCGGTAAAGCAGGATGTGCTTCGGTACCGAAGCCAACCACTCTTCGCCGCGGGCGACATGGGTGATCTTCATCAGATGGTCGTCGATGACATTCGCCATGTGATAGGTCGGCATGCCGTCGCCCTTGATCAGGACCTGCATGTCGACCGAATCCCACGGAATGCTGACATCGCCATAGACGCCGTCGGTGAAGTCGCAGGAGCCCTCGGTCGGGATCTTCATGCGGATGACCGAGCCCTCGCCAGCGGCCATCTTGGCGCTGACCTCTTCGGCGGAGTATTTCAGGCAAAGACCGTCATACTTCGGCGCCTTGCCGGCGGCGCGCTGCTCTTCGCGCATCTTTTCAAGACGCTCGGGCGTGCAGAAACAGCGGAAGGCATGGCCCTTGTCGAGCAGTTCCTGGCCGTAGGGCGTGTAGATGTCCTTGCGGTCGGACTGACGGTAGGGGCCGTAGGGGCCGCCGATGTCGGGACCTTCCTTCCATTCAAGGCCGCACCATTTCAGCGCGTCCAACACTTTCGTCTCGAATTCCGGTGTCGAGCGCGTAGCATCGGTGTCTTCGATGCGCAGGATGAACTCGCCGCCGTTCTTCTTGGCGAAAAGATAGTTGAAGAGTGCGATGTAAGCAGTGCCAACATGCGGCTCGCCGGTCGGCGAGGGAGCAATGCGGACGCGGACGCCGGAAGCTGTCATTTTTATGTGCCCGTCAAATGAATGCCGGACGGCTTTTCCTGAGAAAGCGACGTTCGGCCGGAAAGAATGCAGATAACTGGATCAGGAAACCGGCCGGAAAAGGGCACTGCCCCCGTTCATCCGCCGATTGCCCATTTGGCTGGCCTTAAGGCCATATTCGACCGCGCGCGTCAAGGAAAATGGGCAGTTGGGTCAACGAACCGGCCAGACGTACAGAAGAACCGGTACGCTGACGAGGACGATGATGAAGGACAGCGGCAGGCCGAGGCGGGGGTAGTCGCTGAAACGATAGCCGCCGGGACCGAAGACCAGCGTGTTGCATTGGTGGCCGATCGGCGTCAGGAAATCGCAGCCGGCCCCGATGGCGACCCCCATCAGGAAGGCTTCCGGTCTATAGCCGAGGGTGTGGGCAAAGCTCGCCGCTATCGGCGCCATGACCAGGACAGTTGCGGCGTTGTTGAGGAACGGGGTCACCGCCATGGCGGTAATGACGATCAGCGCCAATGCGCCGAAGGGCGGCATCTGGGCCGCAAAATGGCCAAGCCACCCGGCAATCAGATCACTGCCGCCGGTCGTTCGCAATGTGTCGGAGACGGGGATCAGGGCGGCAAGCATGATGAGGATCGGGCCGTCCACCGCCTTGTAGACCTCGGCGAGAGGGACTGCCCGGAAAACCACCATCGCCAGCGCCGCGCAGAAGAAGGCGACCGAAACCGGAACCATTCCGGCCGCCGTCACTGCCATGGCAATCCCGAGGATCAGCAGCGGCACGTAGGCCCTGCGTGGCGTCCCAAGCATGATCTCGCGCTGCGCCAACGGAAGACAGGAGAATTCCTGCAGGAAGGCCGGCAGGTTTCGACGGCTGCCCTGCAACACAAGAACGTCGCCGGCGCGCAGCGTGACTTCGCTCAGCCGTTCCGTCAGCCGGTGGCCGTGTCGGCTGACCGCAAGCAGGTTGATGCGCCGGCGGTTCCAGAGCGAGAGCTGGCGCGCGGACCAGCCGATCAGCATGGACTCGGAGGAGACCACTGCTTCGATCGAAGTCACGTCACCTTCCGTCTTTGCCTCGGGGATCGGCTTGCCTGAAAGCTTGAGCTTGGCGTTGGAAACGACGCGGTCCAAGGCTTCAGGACGCCCCTCCAGCAGGATCGTGTCGCCTGGCTTCAGGAGAATATCGGGGAATGGCGAGAGGCGCGAATGCCCGCGAAGGATCGCGGTTGCGACCACTTCGCCATCTCCGAGCTGCAGGATTTCGTTAAGCTTCTTGCCTTCGAAGCCGGAGCCTTCGACCACCGTTGCTTCGGAGAAATAGTTCTTCAAATCCAACGCTTCCTCAAGCGATGGGTTCTCGTTCTGTCGCTCGGGAACGAGCCAGTGGCAAAAGATCAAGAAGACGATACCGACCAGAGCAAGCGTCGCGCCGACGGGTGTGAAGTCAAACATCGTGAAGGGTGTTCCGGTGATTTCGCCGCGAAGTCGCGAGACCACGATGTTCGGTGAGGTGCCGATCTGCGTCATCAACCCGCCGAGAAGCGCGGCAAAGCTCATCGGCATCAGGTAGAGCGACGGCGACCTCCCGCTCTTTCGGGCAAACTGGAAGGCGACCGGGATCATGATCGCCAGCGCGCCGATATTCTTGATGAAGGCCGATAGAACCGCAACGACGATGAGCAGCAAGGCGAGCTGCGCGTGTGGCTTGGTCAGGTTGGGGAACAAGCGCTTGATCGTGCTGTCGACGATGCCCGAACGCGCCACACCGGCACTGACCACGAGCGCACTGCCGACGATGATGACAATATCGTCGCTGAAGCCGGAAAATGCCTTGTCGAAAGGCACAATGCCGACACAGATGGCCAGCACCAAAGCGCAACATGCAACCAGATCATAGCGAAACCGGTCCCAGATGAAGACCGCCATCATCAGGCCGATGACGCCGAAGGCGAGTATCTGTTGGGTCGTCATGCTCTTCCGAAAACTGAAACTCGGCAGCAGAGAACCTCCTGCCGTGAAGTCATAACTGTACCGCGCCGTCGGCTATTCAATCCCCGGCGGTGCGCAAAAGCTCGGACAGACGTCAGCGATCGGGATGGGGATAACGATCTCAGCCGTTACCGACGATGCGGATGGTTTCCGCGAGAATTTCGTTAGAGAGAGCCTCGTCATCGACCGCGCGCGCCATGACAAGGGCGCCTACGAGACTTGCAAGATCGGCAATCGCTTTGCCGCGATCGGCTTGGTCGCCGGTCTTTTCCTGCAATGTCTCCATCTGATCTATGCGCTTCCTAACATAACTGGCGATCACGCCACGCTTTCCGCTTGGCAGACGCGCAAGTTCCGGGCCGAGGGAGGCCACTGTGCAGCCATTTTCGGCTTCGTCTCGATGCGCTTTGGAGAGGTAGGTCTCGGCCAACGCCGCGACCGAGGGAAAATCCTCCTCCGATCTCAGGCTTTCATCCATGGCGTAGCTCAAAGCTTCGGCCGCGAGGTCGCCCTTCGATTTGAAATGACCATAAAAGCCGCCATGCGTAAGTCCGGCGCTTTTCATAACCTCATCGACGCCGACCGCATGGATTCCCTTTTCGCGAAACAGCCTTCCGGCCGCGTCGATGATCCGCTTGCGGTTTTGGTCTGCCTGTTCCTTGGTTGGGCGCATTTTTTGGCCTCTCCTGATTTGCTCTTGACAAATTATATGACGTTCGTCATTTCATTGCAAATGAATGACGACCGTAATTTAAAAAGTGATGACCAACGAAAGAGGACGATGACAATGCGATACAGGATCTTCGGCCGGACCGGCCTTCGCGTCTCCAGCCTGGCACTCGGCACGGGCAACTTCGGAACCGGCTGGGGCTACGGCTCGAGCCGTGAGGAGGCTAAAGTCGTGTTTGATGGCTACCGCAATGCGGGTGGCAACTTTGTCGATACGGCAGATCAGTATCAATTCGGCCAGTCTGAGACGATGCTAGGCGAATTCATCGCCAGCGACCGGGATGACATCGTCGTCGCGACGAAGTTCTCGCTCGGGGATCGTCATGGCGCCGGCCTGCAGGCTACCGGGAACAGCCGCAAGGCGATGGTGCAATCAGTCGAAGCGAGCCTGAAGCGGCTCGGCACCGATCGCATCGATCTCCTCTGGGCCCATATGCCTGATGCGGTGACGCCGATCGACGAAATCATGCGCGGCTTCGACGATCTCGTCCGCTCGGGCAAGATCCTCTACGCTGGCCTCTCCGACTTTCCGGCCTGGCGCGTGGCGACGGGTGCGACGCTTGCGGAGCTGCGCGGTTGGGCGCCGTTGTCGGCCTTGCAACTGGAATACAGCCTTGTCGAGCGTACGTCCGAGCGCGAGCTTCTGCCGATGGCGGCCGCCTTTGGTCTGGGTACTGTCGGCTGGTCGCCGCTCGGCGGCGGGCTGCTGACCGGCAAGTACCGCAAGGGCGAAACCGGCCGGAAGCAGGGACTTGGCGTCGTTATTCATGCCGAAAGCGATGCCCGCAAGACCGCAGCAGTCGACGCGGTGCTTGCCATTGCCGAGGAGACCGGCGTCTCCGCCGGCCAGGTTGCCATCGCCTGGGTGTTGCACAAAGGCACGCTGCCAATCATCGGACCGCGTACGGCGGCGCAGCTGTCGGACAACCTCGCAGCGCTTGATGTAAAGCTAACCGATGAACAGGTCCGGCGCCTCGACGAAGCGAGCGCCATACCGCTCGGTTTCCCGCATGACGTGGTCTCCCGCAGCCGCGATACGCTTGCCGGGGCCAAGGCCGATTTCATTGACTGGCCAACGGTTGCCGTTCGCTGACGCCGAAGGCGAGTCGTGCCGTCTCGTGGCGGCGGCACGGGATTCGGAGCCGCTATTGTTGCAGCTCGGCCAGCGCCCTGCGCAGAGGCGTGTCGGAGATCTGAATCCAGCCTGAGAATGGGATATCCATATCGAGCACGACGAAGATCGACAGCGATATCAGCAGCGCCGAGATCGAGAACATCAGCACGACGATGATGTTTCTCGGCGCTCGATAGCCAAAGCTCGCAAAGATCAACGTCAGCCATGCTGTCAGCATGCTAATGAGGGGCCTCGGAATGACGCCTTCCGACTGTTCGACGATGACCCATCGCTGCTCCACGATCCTCTGGTACTGCTGGCGGGCGTCGTTCCACAGCGCAACGTGTCCGGGGTCGGACGGCCTGATCAGCGAAAGACCGTCGCCGACGGCATTGAGGGCAAATTCGGTCGTCCGGTCACTCTTGACCAATGGATCCGGCGCCGTACGTGCAGGATTGGTGAGGGCTTTCTCGACGTAATTCTGCAGCCGCTTGCGGGTTTCGGTGGCTTCGAGGCCGTAGGTGCGCAAGGTCCTGTCGAGAAGAATGATCTGCGTCGCGAAGGCGTGAACGTTCTTGTCGATCTCGCCGAAGGTATTCTTTGACGAGTTGATCATCAGGCCAAAGACGAGCGATGTCATCACGACGAAGATGTTGGCGACGAGCCGGACGACCGTATTGGTCTCGTCCTGGCGGTGATGAACCGGCAACTTCGAGTAGGTCAGCATCGTTCCGATCGAGGCTGTCATGAGCAAAGCGAAAACAGCGGCCGCCACCAGCAATTCCAGCCCCATCTTTCGTCGCGCCCTCCTCTGCTCTTGGGGCAAACTAGCTGTTTTGTTTGATTTTGCCAGTGGACGCTATCGGACGGCTGGACAAATGCACCGGTGGGTATAGCTTCCGCCGCGGAATTCATGCTGGAGATAGCAATGACGGATCTTTTGAACATACCGGTGAAGCTGGCTGACGGTCGCGAGACGACCCTGAACGATCACCGCGGCAAGGTGATCCTGGTCGTCAATGTCGCTTCCAAATGTGGCCTGACGGTCCAGTACGAAGGACTTGAGAAGCTCTATGAGGACAAGCGCGAGCGCGGCTTCGTGATCGCCGCCTTTCCAGCGAACAATTTCAAGGGGCAGGAACCGGGCACGGATGCCGAGATCGTTGAGTTCTGCACCCTCACATATGACGTTAAGTTTCCGATCTTCTCAAAGATCTCGGTCAAGGGCGATGACAAGCACCCGCTCTATCAATTGCTGACAACTTCCGCCGGCACCGCGGTCGGGGACGGCCCGATGCGGGAGCGCTTGCGTACTCACGGGATCGAGACCGGCGACAAGAGCGATATCCTCTGGAACTTTGAAAAGTTTCTAATTGGTCGCAATGGCAAGGTCGTGGCGCGGTTTGCGCCTGATATCACGGCGGAAGATCAGCGACTGGTCTTGGCGATCGACAAGGAACTGGCAGCGTCGGCCTGACGCTGTAGCGAACAGCAAGCGCGGCCGTCATGCATGGACGACGGCCGCCCCGTTCAGAAACAGATCAGCGCACATCTTTGCCCGGTTGGCGATCTCTTCGATCCCAGGCGCGGGCCGCTGGCGCAGCATTGTCGCGCGCTGCGGCTCCATGGTCATCATCCCGCGCAACATGCCGCATGCGGCATGCGGATCCTCGAGGGCGATCGCACCGCGCTCGATCTGCCTGCGCAGCCATCCCTCCATCAGCGTATTGGTTCGGACTACGGCTCGTTCGTAGAACGAATTCGCGATCTCCGGGAAGCGATCGGACTCGCCGATCACAAGCCGTATCATGGTGATCGTATCTTCCGAGAGCGTCAGCATGCCGTAGGCCATCAGCATCCGCTCCAACCCTTGGCGTAGATCAGCTGCCGCAAGCGTAGTCGGGTCGAGCGCCAGCAGAAAACGGCCAATGCGATCGGAAATAAGGTCCGAGAAAAGATCGGCCTTCGTTGGAAAGAGGCGGTAGAGCGTCTTCGTCGATACGCCCGCTTCCTGGGCAATCGCCGCGATGCTGGCGGTTGCGAATCCATTTTCATGAAACTGCCGGCTTGCAGCCTCGATGATGACGCTCCGGGTGTCCTCGTCGCAGCGCATTTGCGGTCTGCCACGCGGCTTTCTCTCGATTTCGTGATTTTGGACCATCACTATTTTCCAAATTCGTGTTGACATCGACTTTATAGTGAATATTTTGGAAAACGTCAATTTTCCTTTTATGCATCACGGCCGCAGCTTCCTCTCACGGCGACCCTGATCCGGAGAAAACAATGACCATCCAGAAGCTGCATGCTCTGAACAACAACGCCCCAGCCACCGAAACGGTGGCAGAGATAGCGCCGGAAACCCTCGAAGCCGGCAAGCCGCTGCCAGTGGCGGCGCCGGTTGCCGCCTCTGAGGGCAAGCAAGCCCGCAAGCGCCGACCGGGCCGGTCGTTGCTGCTCGGTGCGGCTGCGCTCGCAATCGTCGCCGCCGGTGCTTACTACGGACACGATTACTGGACGGTCGGCCGTTTCCATGTGTCGACAGACGACGCCTATGTGAAGGCGGACACCAGCGCGATTGCCCCCAAGGTCTCCGGCTATCTCGCCGAGGTGCTTGTGCGGGACAACGAACCGGTCAGGGTTGGTCAGCCGCTTGCACGCATCGACGACCGCGATTTCCGCACAGCGCTCGATCAGGCAAAGGCGGACGTTGCCGCCGCGACGGCCACATTGAGCGCGAAGCGGGCCGCCCTCGAGATCCAGCAATCGACGATCGCCGCCGCCCGCGCCACCGTCGAGGTTGACAAGGCGAACGAGACTTTCGCCGAGCAGAACAACAAGCGCTATTCGAGCCTCGCCACAAGCGGCTATGCCCCGGTCCAGACCGCCCAGCAGGCCGCGTCGCAGATCGCCGCCACTCAGGCGACGATCGTGCGCGATACGGCCGCCCTCGACGCCGCGGTCAAGCAGGTCGATCTTCTGAACGCCGAGCTTGCGCAGGCAAAGGCCACTCTGGCCCGAAGCCAGGCGATCGAGCATCGGGCCGAACTCAACCTCTCTTACGCGACGATCGTCGCGCCGGTCGATGGCACCGTCGGGAACCGCACCCTGCGCGTCGGCCAATACGTTCAGGCAGGCACACAGCTGATGTCGGTCGTTCCCGTCAGCGCGGCCTACATTATTGCGAACTATAAGGAAACACAGCTGACCGACGTGCATGCCGGCCAGCCGGTCGAAATCGAAGTCGATACGTTCCCGGGCCGAACATATCGCGGTCATGTCGACAGTATCGCGCCGGCAAGTGGCCAGGAATTCGCTCTGCTGCCACCTGACAACGCTACGGGCAACTTCACCAAGGTCGTGCAGCGTATCCCAGTCAAGATCGTGCTCGATGGCAAAGACACTGCCAATGGCGATCTTCGCCCTGGCATGTCGGTGCAGCCAAGCATCGACACCAAGGCCGCCGATACAGCTCATGGAGCGTAACAGGCGCGGGATGAGGATCTTGTCATGTCTACTTCAATTGCAGTCTCCCAGCCCCGAGCCAGCACCAAGGATTGGATAGCCGTTTGCGCCGGCATGATCGGCGCGTTCATGGCAATTCTCAACATTCAGATCACCAATGCTTCGCTGCTCAACATCGAGGGCGGTATCGGAACGGGCGTCGACAACGGCGCCTGGATCTCCACCTCCTATCTGATCGGCGAGATCGTCGTCATACCGCTGACGGCCTATTTCAGCAGCGTCTTCTCGTTTCGCCGCTACATTCTCGTCAATTCCATCCTCTTTCCGCTGTTTTCAATGGCCTGTGCGTTCGCACACGACCTTGGCACGATGATCCTGTTTCGCGGCCTCCAGGGGTTCGCCGGCGGCGTCCTGATCCCTATGGCTTTCACCATGGTTCTGACCAAGCTGCCCAAGAGCCAGCAGCCGCTCGGCCTGGCGCTCTTTGCGCTGTCCGTGACCTTCGCGCCTGCCATCGGGCCGACGATCGGCGGATACCTTACAGAGAACTACGGCTGGCAGACGATCTTCTTCATCAATACCCTTCCGAGCGCCATCATGGCGGTGGCCCTTGCTCTGACGCTGCAGAAGCAACCGATGCAGTTGCATTTGCTGAAGGAAGGCGACTGGGCGGGCATCGCCACCATGGCAATCGGCCTTTCCGCCTTGCAGACGGTGCTCGAGGAAGGGAACAAGGACGACTGGTTCTCCTCGCCCTTCATCATCAAGCTGAGCATTGTTGCCTTTGTCTTCCTTGCAGCCTTCATCTGGATCGAGCTCAAGGTCGAAAAGCCGCTGGTGAAGTTGCGCCTGCTGAAGCAGCGCAATTTCGGCATCGGTGTTTTCGTCAACGTGCTGGTCGGCGTGGCCCTGTTCGGTTCCGTCTACATTGTCCCGCAATATCTCGGCCAAGTGCAGCGTTACAACGCCGAGCAGATCGGCAACGTTCTCGCATGGACCGGTTTGCCGCAGTTGATGTTGATCCCTCTGATCCCCTGGATGATGAAGCGCGTGGACGTCCGTGTGCTCGCCGTCGTCGGCGTGAGCGTCTTTTCCATCAGTTGCTTCATGAACATCTGGCTGTCGCCCGACAATGCAGGCGACCAGTTCTGGATCCCGAACATCGTGCGCGCCATGGGTCAGGCACTCGTCATCACGCCGGTCACCGCCATCACCACGGGCGGCATCGCTGCAGCGGACGCTGCGGCTGCCTCGGGCCTGACGAATATGCTGCGCAACCTCGGCGGCGCCGTCGGCACTGCCTCGCTGGGTACGATCCTGACGAAGCGCGAGCAGTTCCATTCGAACATCATCGGTCAGTCGGTGACGCTTGCCCGTGACGAGGTTCGCGACCGGCTCACCCAGACGACGAACTATTTTCTGGCGCACGGTGTTTCGGACCCGGCACTCGCCACCCAAAAGGCCATCGTCGCCTTGGGTCAGATCGTCAAGCGCCAGGCGCTGATCCTCGGCTTCAGCGACACGTTCGCCGTCATCGGCGCAGTGCTTGCGATCGCCGCGTTCGCCTTGCTCTTCACGCGGAAGACGCAGGCCGGCGGCGCCGGCGCGCACTGACCGCCATTCGTCAAATCGCGAGCGAGGGCCGGCGTCAGCCGGCCCTCGTTTTATAATCGGCGGTGCTGGCGACGAAACTCGCTCGGTGAACAATGTTCGCGATCCTGAAACAGCCGCGAAAAATAGAACGCGTCGTCAATGCCGATGGCGTGCGAGACCGCCTCGATCGAAAGATCGGATGTTGCCAATAACTGCTTCGCCCGGTCGATGCGGAGGCGCAGCTGGAACGCTTTCGGCGACAGGCCGAGAGCGGTGTGGAACCGACGTCGCAGTGTTGCCGGAGACACGCCGAATTCCTGTGCTAGGGAATGCATATCGATCGGCTCGAATGCACGACGTTGCAGGGTTTCGATCACCAATTCCAGCTTTAGTTCCCCGCCATCGTCCCTGCGCGTGTTTGCCTGGCGCGCGCCCTGGATGGCAATGCGGTGAAGCGTTGCCGCTGCCGATGCGAGGCCGAGCGGATCGCCTGCGGCGAAGTCCGAGTGCAGCGCGCCGAAGAGATGCTGCATCTCTCGAACATTGTGCAGGCGCACGAGCGGCGCTGTTATCGAAATTAGGCGCTGGCCGATCAGGTCCGCCATCAATGTCCCCTCGAAGAGCGCCCATCGCTCCTCCCAGCTTTCATTCTGGGCGGGACCATAGGAATGCAATGTGCCGGCGGGCAGCCAGAAGAGCGACGGGCCATTGATCTCTTGTATGCCGGCCTTCACCGTCTGCAGCGTGCCGCGTCCGGCTTCCACCAACACGACCGCATGCATGAGCAGGCGGCGGTTGATGATACGCGTTCCGATACGCTGGCGTCCGAATCCCGCGACCGCGATTGCCGTCCGGTCGGAAGAGGGGGAACGGTAGAGAGCAATCGGACCGTCCATCATGAGCGAAAAGTCCAGTAACGCCTTTCGTCCATGGCGAACCTCTTTTGTTACCTTCAGATTTCCAGCGTTTCTATCTCACTTTGGGAGTGATCGGAATGTCAAGTCTCGCCTTAGATCGCGGGTCAACTCAAGCGCCGGCAATCGACCTAGTCGCCAACGGAAAGATCCTTTCGACCGTTCCGAACCGGCTGGGGGCGCTGGAGCCGACGGATCCGTCGATCGGCGTGGAGGCGATCCGCAGGCTGTATCATGAACACGGTTATGTCTGGTTGAAGCGGTTTCTCGATCCCGCTGCCGTCAACGCCTTTCGCGGCTGGGTTTTCGCGCATCTGGCGCGTGGCGGGCTGATCGCGCCCGGCTCCGATCCGATGATGGGGCTGTCCGCCAATGCGGTGCCGGACAAAAGCCAAGTGGATCGCATCCTCATGTCGCTCGTGCGTTCGGTTGCTTTCGAGGGCTTTTGTGCCCAGAGGCGGCTTGGGCAGTTTATGGACGAGTTCCTCTCGGGGATTTCCTATTTGCATAAGCGGAAGATTATGCGTTTCACCCAGCCCGGCACGACGACCGCCACGCCTGCTCACTACGATCTCGTCTATCTGCGCGGCGGTACGAGCCGGCTGGTGACGGCCTGGATTCCGATCGGCGATACACCGGTCGATATGGGCGGCCTCGTCTACCTCGAGGGGTCGCATGCCATCGGCGCGCGCATGGAGGAGGCGTTCGCCAGGAAGAGCCAGGATCTCTCCGCCGAGGAGAGGATCAGCGCCTTCAATCGCAACATGACCGAGGGCGGCTGGGTTTCAAAGGACCTTCCCGAGATGGCGGAGCGCTTCGACACGCGCTGGCTGATCGCTGACTACGAGGCCGGAGACGTGGTGTTGCACAGCCCGTACATGATCCATGCCTCGACCACCAACCAGAGTGCTTCGAACCGGATCAGACTGTCGACAGATATACGCTACCAGAACGTCGATGACGAGATCGACGCGCGTTGGAGCAACCACTGGAGTTTGGGGGACATGCTGTAGGGCGCGGCCCCAGAACCGCGCCCTCAGCATTTTAGTGACTGCCTTGCTTTTTCCGCTGGCGAGCATTGCGGGCGAAGATGTTGAGCACTTCCACCAAGGCGGAGAAGGCCATCGCGGCATAGACGTAACCCTTCGGAACATGGAAGCCCATGCCTTCGGCGATCAGGGTCGTGCCGATCATCATCAGGAAGGCGAGGGCCAGCATCACGATGGTCGGGTTTCTCTCGATGAAGTTCGCGAGCGGCGTTGCGGCAACCAGCATGACGGTCACGGCGGCAATCACGGCGACGACCATAATCGGCAGGTGCGGCGTCATGCCGACGGCGGTGATGATGCTGTCGACCGAGAAGACGAGGTCGAGTAGCAGGATCTGGCCGATTGCGGCTGTAAAGCCGGCCGTCGCGGCAGTGCCAATGAAATCTTCGTTGTGATCGGCCGGATCGACGTTGTGATGGATTTCCTTCGTCGCCTTCCATAGCAGGAAAAGACCACCAGCGATGAGGATGATGTCCTTCCAGGAGAAGCCGTGGCCAAACAGTTCGAAGATCGGCGTCGTCAGCTTGACGATCCAGGCAATGGTGCCGAGGAGAGCAAGACGCATGATGAGGGCAAGGCCGATGCCGACCTTGCGCGCTTTTTCGCGATGTTCGGGCGGAAGCTTGTTGGTGAGAATCGAGATGAAGATGAGGTTATCGATCCCGAGGACCACTTCCATCACCACGAGGGTAACGAGAGCCACCCATGCGGCCGGGTCCTGAACGAGCATCATGATATCTTGCATCAGCGTTTATCCCCTTGCGCCACAGAATCTGACGCTCGCAATGTACGGACGCGTCCTGCCTTGGCAAGCGCGCAAGGGGATATACGAAAGCCGAGTGACTTTTATTCCTTGATGGGGATCCAGATTTCCGTCAGACCCATGCCGGTATAGGGATCGAAACGCTCGTCGTAGCGCTCGAACATGTCGGGCAGACTGCTAAATTCCATACCGGAGTTCGGCACCCACTCCCCGAAGATCCGGTGCATCGTCGCCGGAATGCCCGAGACATGGCCGCGATGGGCAAAGACCGCATAGCGCTGGCCAGGGATTTTCAAGGTGACAAAGCCGTCGGGCAGGTCGCTGCCGTCGTTGACTTCCACGGCTGCCATGTAGCGGAATTTTTCCGCCTCTCCTTCAATATGTGTGCAGACGCCATAGGCGACATTGCCAATCTGGCCGGGAATGCTGCCGAAATGCACATTGAATGTCTGCCACAGCGAGGGGATCGCGGCATTGCCGCCATAGGGGTAGGTCTCCTGCAAGCCGGCAAAGAGCATCGGCGGCAAGGTTTCGAAGCGCGGCGGTTCGAGTTCGGGAAGGCGAGCGGGGTCCATGCGGATAGGTTCCAGAAGTGCGAGGTTGTGTATGTGCCCTTGCTTGCGCACGGCGTCCGGCGTGACGCCGAATTGGTCGCGAAAGGCACGGGTGAACGCCTCGTGCGAGCCATAACCCGCGTCGAGGGCAACCTCGAGAATGTTGGCCGGCTGGTTGACCAGCATCCGTGCCGCACCGCTCAGGCGGCGGGCGCGGATATAGCTGCTGATCGAACGACCGGTGACGAGTCCGAAGACGCGCGAAAGATGGTAGCGCGAAAGCCCGGCAACGTCCGAAATCTCTTCCAGAGTAATGTCGTTGCCGAAATGACTTTCGATAAACCAGATCGCTCGTGCGACGGCGCTCATTCTTTCTCCCTTGGCTGCATTTCCTTCATAGCGAAGGGCAGCAGACCGCGTTTGATCCCAGTTGCGGGATTCTGGCGCGGATGGGGAAGGAAATCAAAAGCTCAGGCGGGATCGCTCCGCTTGGCGCCATAGGCGGCCATGAAAACGCGGATGGCGCCACAGATGACACGCTCTATCTCGGGTCCCGACGGCGGTTGTTCCATGCTGCCGAAGAGCCGAAACTTGAAGAAGCTGCCACTGGAGAGATCCAGGAATTGCCCCGCAGCCAAGTCGATGTCTTCGATCTGCAATTGCCCGGTCTGAACGTAGCGCTCGAGATAATCGTGCAGGATAGTCCGGAGGTTCTCCGGCCCTTTGAAGAAACGTTGACAGAGAGCCGGCATGCGCTCACGAACTCCGAGCACCGTGCGCATGGCGCTGATGACCTTTTCATCGGTCATGTGCGCGATGAAGCTTACACCAAAGTCGTGAAGGCCTTCCTCGACATCGTCATGCTCTTCAAGCGTCGTGCGCATCGATGCGATGAAGGCGGCCCGTTCACTTTCGATTATCGCCGTGAACAGCTCTTCCTTGTTGGCGAAGTAGACATAGAGCGTTCCCTTTGAAACTCCGGCTTCGCGCGTCACATCGTTCATGCTCGCGGCATCGAAGCCAAGCTTCATGAAAACGCGGCGGGCGCCGTCGAGAATCTGTTTGCGCTTGGCGGGATCTTCGCCAGCGGCCCAACGGCCACCTATCGAGGGGGTATCGTCCACGCGCGTATCGGAAAGCTCTGTCATCGCTCCTTAACCATGTTCGCATCAGCGAATTTTTCATTAATAAAACCGAACCAATCGGTTCGATATATCTTGATATGAATGGAAAAAGGTTCTATGTCAACTGAACCGAACCGTTCAGTTCGATTAAATTCACTCAATTTGCCCGGTAGTCGCTCATGTCGTCCAGTCCAAAAGCCAATGTTGCCCGCATCGTCAGCGAAACCGATGAAGCCGAAGGCAAGGCTCGGGAAGTAGCAATCCCTGCTGCGGAAGCACCGCGCACGCCGCAGAGTCCTGGCGATACGCAGGCTGTTCCCGCCGAAAAGAAGAAAAAGCGCAGTCTCGCGCTGCCGATCATCGGCCTTGTCCTTCTCGCCGGTGCCGCCTGGTACGGATACGACTGGTGGACGACGGGCCGTTTCATGGTGTCGACCGACGATGCCTATATCGAAGGCGACATCGCAACCATCTCGCCGAAGGTCACCGGCTATGTCGCCAAGGTGAACGTCGTTGCCAACCAGAAGGTCAAGGCAGGCGATGTGCTCGCGACGCTTGATGACGGCGATTACAAGCTTGCTCTCGATCAGGCCGTCGCTTCCCTCGAGACGGAAAAGCTCTCGCTGCAGCGCATCGATGCACAGATCGCCGGCGGGCAGGCAAGTCTTGATCAGGCCGAGGCTCAGAAGACGGCCCTCGAAGCCACCGTTCGCGGCGCGCAGATCACCCAGACCCGCGCTGCCGAGTTGCAATCCAAGTCCGTTGGCACGACCGCCAACCTCGATGCGGCTAACATCGCGCTTGATCAGGCCAAGGCAAACCTCGTTGGTGGTGATGCGGCGATTGCATCCGCGCACGCCAACGTCACACTCCTGCAGGCGCAGCGCCGCGAAGCCGAGGGTACGATCCGCCAGCTGGAGCTTTCGCGCGATAAGGCGGCCCGTGACCTCTCCTTCACGATCCTGAAGGCGCCCTATGAGGGCGTCGTCGGCAACCGGTCGGTGCAGGAAGGCGATCTGGTATCGCCTGGTCAGCGGCTGATGGCGCTTGTCCCGGTCCGTCAGCTCTATATCGACGCAAACTTCAAGGAAACGCAGATCCAGCATCTGGTTCCCGGCTCGAAGGTCAACGTCCATGTCGATGCTTATGGCGATCATCCGATCGTTGGCACGGTCGAGTCGATCTCGCCGGCCTCCGGCTCGGTCTTCTCGCTGCTGCCGCCGGAAAACGCCACCGGTAACTTCACCAAGATTATCCAGCGCGTCCCGGTGCGCATCGCCCTGCCGCAAGATGCTCTCGACAGCGGCCGCCTGCGGGCCGGCCTTAGTGTCGTCGTCGATGTCGATACGCGCACCGCGCCGGATGCCGGCAAGTAAGATCCTGACGAGGTAGGCCCATGGCCGGCAGCGCAACAGTTGGAACCATCCCGGCCGCTCCGGCGGCCGCGGAGCACATGGACCCACGCAAGCTCATCGCCTTCTTCGCGATGGTGCTTGGCATGTTCATGTCGATCCTCGACATTCAGATCGTCTCGGCATCGCTTGCCGAAATCCAGGCGGGCCTCAGCGCCGGTTCGGACGAGATCGGCTGGGTACAGACATCTTACCTGATCGCCGAAGTCATCATGATTCCGCTATCAGGCACCCTCGCGCGCATCGTTTCGACGCGATACCTGTTCGCGGCCTCGGCTGCAGGGTTCACCATGGCGAGCGCGCTCTGCGCAACGGCGACGAACATCGACCAGATGATCGTGTACCGCGCCATCCAGGGCTTCATCGGCGGCGGCATGATCCCGTCGGTCTTCGCGGCCGCCTTCACCATCTTCCCGCCGTCCAAGCGCAGCATCGTGTCGCCGATCATCGGTCTGATCGCAACGCTTGCGCCGACGATCGGCCCGACCGTCGGCGGTTATCTCAGCCACGCGTTCTCCTGGCACTGGCTGTTCCTGGTCAACATCGTGCCGGGCATCATCGTCACGATCGTTACCTGGAATTTCATCGATTTCGACAGGCCGGAATTCGCGCTGATCAAGAAGTTTGACTGGTGGGGGCTGCTGTCGATGGGTGTCTTCCTCGGTGCGCTGGAATACGTGCTCGAGGAAGGCAACTCCAACGACTGGTTCAACGACAGTTATATTTTCATGGGCGCGATCGCCTCTGCGATTGCTGCCGTTGTCTTCTTCTATCGGGCCTTCACCGTCGAATTTCCGGTGGTCGACCTGAGAGCCTTCACCAACCGGAACTTCGCTTTCGGTTCGGTGTTCTCCTTCGTCATGGGCATCGGCCTTTACGGACTGACTTACATCTACCCGGTCTATCTCGGGCGCATTCGCGGCTACGACTCGCTGATGATCGGCGAGACCATGTTCGTGTCTGGCCTCGCGATGTTCTTCACGGCGCCGATCGCTGGAAAGCTGTCGACGAAGATGGATCTCAGGCTGATGATGGTCATCGGTTTCGTCAGCTTCGCATGCGGCACCTACATCATGACGCACCTGACCCAGGATTGGGACTTCTACGAACTCTTTATTCCGCAGATCTTCCGCGGCTTCGGGCTGATGATGTGCATGGTGCCGATCAACAACATCGCGCTCGGTACGATGCCGCCCGCCCGTATGCGCGGCGCGTCCGGCCTCTTCAATCTGACTCGCAACCTTGGCGGCGCGGTGGGGCTGGCTGTGATCAACACGGTGCTGACGAACCGACAGGACGTGCACTACGAGCGACTGCGCGAAAATATCGATTGGGGCAATCCGGCGGCGATTGACCAGATGAACAACATGGCGGCGAACTTCAACACCTACGGCATGGACGGCGCTGCTGTTGCCATCAAGCAGATGGTTGGACTTGTTACGAAACAGGCAATCGTTCTGTCTTTCAGTGACGTCTTCCTGATGCTGACCGTGTTATTCCTTGCGATGATCTTCGGTGTCTTGATGCTGGACAAGCCTGCGCCACAAGGCGGAAGCGGTGGTGGCGGAGGTCACTAAGAAGGCATATCAAACCAGCTTGCGAGGCCGGTCCGGACAACGGGCCGGCCTTTGCTTTTGCACAAAGATTTGACGTGAACGGAAACGTTTGCAGTTTTTGATTTACGTACATCAAATTTGGAGTTAAAGGTCTCGTCAGGAGGAAAGATGAGGCCAACAGTTCACGATATCGCTGCTGCGGCAGGCGTCAGCCTGGCGACCGTCGACCGGGTTTTGAACCAGCGGCCGGGCGTACGCCACGTGACCCGCGAGAAGGTCGAGAACGCGATTCGCGAGATCGGCTATGTCAGGGACGTTGCTGCCGCCAACCTTGCCAAGGGCCGGACCTACCCACTCGTCTTCATCCTCCCGGCCAGCGACAACTCCTTCATGCACGGTCTGAACGACGAGGTACGCGCCGCCGTCGCCCGCTCGCCCGCCGAGCGGACGGATATTCGCACGATCGAGGTGCCGGCCTTTGATCCGACCGCGCTCGTCACGGTCCTGGATGAGCTTTGCGAGGAGCGGCCTTCGGGGATCGCCCTTGTCGCCACGGATGCGCCTGATGTGCGCGACGCCGTCGACCGACTGGTGAATGACGGCATTCCCGTCGTGACCCTTGTCTCCGATCTTACCGGCTCGCAGCGCCATCACTATGCCGGTGTCGACAACATCGCTGCCGGCCGTACAGCCGCGCGGCTGCTGGGCCGTTTCCTCAGTAGCGCAAAGGGCGAGATCGCCGTGCTCGCCGGTTCGATGCTGGTGCGCGACCATCGCGAACGCCTCGAAGGCTTTGCCGCCGTTATCGCGGCGGAGTTTCCATCGCTCTCCATCCTGCCTGTCATCGAAGGCCGCGACGATCCCGAGATGGCGTATATGCTGGTTGCGGACGCGCTGTCGAAGAAAAGCGGCATCATCGGGGTCTACAGCCTCGGCGCTGGTAATCGTGGCCTGATCAGGGCGTTGAAGGAAAAGGCGGTCGATCGGTCGCTGACGGTCATCGCCCATGAACTGACCGCCCATACCCGCGCTGCGCTGCTCGACGGCACCATTGACGCAATTCTCAACCAGAATGCGGGCCATGAAGTGCGCAGCGCCATCCGCGTCCTCAAGGCGAAGGCGGACGGGCTTGCCGTCATCGAGGCGCAGGAACGCATCCGGCTCGACATTTTTCTAAAAGACAATCTGCCGTAACGGCAAAGGGAGAAACACATGTATCTGGGTCTCGATCTCGGAACCTCCGGCGTCAAAGCCATGCTGATCGACGGCGATCAGAAGATCATCGGTTCGGCCAATGGTTCGCTCGACGTTTCGCGCCCGCATTCCGGCTGGTCGGAGCAGGAGCCGTCGCACTGGATCCGCGCGACGGAGGAGGCGGTTGCCGGGCTGAAGGCAAAGCACCCGAAGGAGCTCGCCGCCGTGAAGGGCATCGGCCTGTCCGGCCAGATGCACGGCGCGACGCTGCTCGATGCCGACGACAAGGTACTGCGTCCTTGCATTCTCTGGAACGACACGCGCTCCTATGTCGAAGCGGCTGCACTGGATTCCGATCCGCGCTTCCGCAAGCTGACCGGCAACATCGTTTTCCCCGGCTTCACGGCGCCGAAGCTTGCCTGGGTTGCCAAGCATGAGCCCGAGATCTTCGCCAAGGTCGCCAAGGTGCTGCTGCCAAAGGACTACCTGCGTCTCTGGCTGACCGGCGAGCACATCTCCGAAATGTCGGATTCCGCCGGCACCTCCTGGCTCGATACGGGCAAGCGCAAATGGTCCTCGGAGCTGCTTGCCGCGACCGGTCTTGATGAAAAGCAGATGCCTCGCCTGATCGAAGGCACGGAGCAGGGCGGCAAGCTGCGCGGCGAGCTGGCAGGCCAATGGGGCATCAGAGGTAGCGTCGTCGTTGCCGGCGGCGCTGGCGACAACGCCGCTTCGGCTTGCGGCATGGGTACCGTCAGCCACGGAGCGGCTTTCGTGTCGCTCGGCACCTCGGGCGTTCTCTTTGCGGCCAATGCCGCCTATCTGCCGAAGCCGGAGAGTGCCGTGCACGCCTTCTGCCACGCGCTGCCCAACACCTGGCATCAGATGGGCGTCATTCTTTCCGCGACCGACGCGCTGAACTGGCATTCCAGCGTGACCGGCAAGTCGGCGGCGGATCTGACCACCGAACTCGGCGAAACATTGAAGGCACCATCAGGCGTCACCTTCCTTCCCTATCTCTCCGGCGAGCGCACGCCGCACAACGACGCCGTCATTCGCGGCGCGTTCATCGGCCTCGAGCATGAGAGCAGCCGCGTCGTGCTGACCCAGGCGGTTCTCGAAGGCGTGTCCTTCGCCATCCGCGACAATCTCGAAGCGCTGCGCTCGGCAGGTACGGATATTTCCCGCGTCACGGCGATCGGCGGCGGTTCGCGCTCGCGCTACTGGCTGGCCTCGATCGCGACGGCGCTCGGTGTTCCCGTCGACCTGCCCGCCGATGGCGACTTCGGCGCGGCATTCGGCGCGGCGCGTCTCGGCCTGATTGCGGCCACCGGCGTAGATCCGGTTGCCGTCTGCACGCCGCCGAAGACGGCGGGCACGATCGAGCCGGTCGCAGCGCTCTCCGGCGCCTACGAAGATGCCTACAAGCGCTATCGCGCTCTCTACCCGGCGATCAAATCGCTGCAGCACTGAACCCAGAACAACAATTCGAAACCTGAGGAGACACGAGATGAGCACCGGATTTTTCGGCGACATCCAGAAGATCAAGTACGAAGGCCCCGAGAGCACCAATCCGCTCGCCTTCCGCCACTATAACAAGGACGAAGTCGTTCTCGGCAAGCGTCTGGAAGACCATCTGCGCTTCGCCGTCGCCTACTGGCACACGTTTGCCTGGGAGGGCGGCGATCCCTTCGGCGGACGGACCTTCCTGCGCCCCTGGTTCGAAGACTCGATGAAGGCTGCGAAGCTGAAGGCCGACGTCGCGTTCGAACTCTTCCAGATCCTCGACGCACCGTTCTACTGCTTCCACGACGCCGATGTGCGCCCTGAAGGCAAGAACTTCGCAGAGAACACCAAGAACCTGAACGAGATCGTCGATTACTTCGCCGAAAAGCAGGCCGCGACCGGAACCAAGCTGCTCTGGGGCACGGCGAACCTCTTCTCCAACCGTCGCTTCATGTCGGGTGCTGCCACCAACCCGGATCCGGATGTTTTCGCCTACTCGGCCGCGACGGTTAAGACCTGCATGGACGCCACGATGAAGCTCGGCGGCGCCAACTATGTTCTCTGGGGCGGCCGCGAAGGCTATGAAACCCTGCTCAACACCGACCTCAAGAAGGAACTCGACCATCTCGGCCGCTTCCTCAACCTCGTCGTCGAGTACAAGCACAAGATCGGCTTCAAGGGCACGATCCTCATCGAGCCGAAGCCGCAAGAGCCGACCAAGCACCAGTACGACTACGACGTCGCGACGGTCTACGGCTTCCTGAAGCAGCATGGCCTCGAAAACGAAGTGAAGCTCAACATCGAGCAGGGCCATGCGATCCTCGCTGGCCACTCCTTCGAGCACGAACTGGCGCTCGCCAATGCGCTCGGCGTGTTCGGCTCGATCGACATGAACCGCAACGACTACCAGTCCGGCTGGGATACCGACCAGTTCCCGAACAACGTTCCGGAAATGGCGCTCGCCTACTACCAGGTTCTGCAGGGTGGCGGCTTCACGACGGGTGGCACCAACTTCGACGCCAAGCTGCGCCGCCAGTCGCTCGACGCGGAAGATCTGCTGATCGGCCACATCGGCGGCATGGATGCCTGCGCCCGCGGTCTCAAGGCTGCTGCCAAGATGATCGAGGACAAGGCTCTGTCCGGTCCGCTCGACGCCCGCTATGCCGGCTGGGATTCGGTCGAAGGCCAGAAGCTCGCCCGCGGGGAATACTCGCTCGAGCAGATCGCCGAGTGGGTCGAAGCCAAGGACATCAACCCGCAGCCGAAGTCCGGCAAGCAGGAACTGCTCGAAAACATCGTCAACCGTTACGTTTGATCGGCGGTTGATTGTGGAGGAGAGGGCCGGGGAGCGAAGGCTTCCCGGCCCTTCTTGTTGATCGAGGCGATGCCGTTTCCATGTTTGGTGGAAGCGCGATCGCTGGTTGGGCTCGGCGATCTCAAGGAAAGGGCTGCGATGGACTTCAGACAGGGTATGCTTGTCGCAGCCATGACTTTGGCCGCAGCGACGTTTGCCGGTGCTGCCGCCGCAGAGCCTTGCGTCCAGGATGCATTCGAAGACGAGGCCTATGTCGTCTGCACGGTCGAAAAAGGAAGCGATCACCTCCGCTTGTTCTGGAAGAACGCTGACGGAGAACCCTATCGTGACTTCTCCGGCGTCGCCGAGGCTGTTCAAAAGAACGGGCAAAGCTTGGTGTTTGCGGTCAATGCCGGCATGTATCTGCCCGATTTCTCGCCGATCGGGCTCTATGTCGAAGACGGCAGGGAATTGCGACCCGCCAGCACCGCACGAAGCGATGGGCCGGCTGACGGGCCGGTACCGAACTTCTACAAGAAGCCGAATGGCGTATTCTTCATCGACGGGACATCCGCGGGAATACTTCCGACGCAGGAATTCCTGAAGCGCCGCCTTGATGTCCGGCTTGCCACGCAGTCCGGCCCGATGCTCGTCATCGACAACAAGCTGAACCCGATCTTCATCGTCGGTTCGACAGACAAGACCCGTCGCGGCGGCGTCGGTATCTGTGGCGATGGCGTGGTGCACTTCGCGGTCAGCGAAGACAGGGTGAACTTCCACGATTTCGCGCGCCTGTTCCGCGATCATCTGGCCTGCCCGAATGCGCTGTTTCTCGATGGTGGCCGGGGTGTCGGGCTCTACAGTCCCGCCTTGGGACGTGACGACAAGTCTTGGCATGGCGGGTTCGGCCCGATGTTCGGCCTCGTCGAATAGCGCACCGGATGAGCCGCATTCAGGGCATCCGGATCGTGCCCATGTCTGGTTGCCAAATCTCCGCGTCATCCTAATTGGCCCCGGTACCATAAGAACCGGAGGAGAGTCGTGTCCAAAGCCGACCTTGCGGCCATCTATCGGGAATACATCGTCTGCCTGAACAGCCAGAATTGGTCGGCGCTCGGACAGTTCGTTCATCCGGATGTTCGCTACAACGGAGAGCCGATCGGATTGTCTGGATATCGCCAGATGCTCGAGGGTGACTTTCAAACGATTCCGGACCTCTTCTTCGATATCGATTTTCTGGTTTCCGAGCCGCCGCGCGTCGGAAGCCGCCTGCGGTTTGACTGCACGCCGATAGGGCTGCTGTTTGGGCTACCGGTGAATGGCAAGAGAATCTCATTCACCGAGAACGTGTTTTATGAATTTCGGGATGGGGAGATCGAGGCGGTCTGGTCTGTCATCGACAAGGCCGCCATCGCATCCCAGCTCCTGTAAATATAGCCTCAGCCCGCGGCACCGCCGCGCGTGAACGCGGTGGCATTGTGTTTTACGAATTCCTGCATACTGACAGGTGCCTTGCCGATGAGCTGGAAGAGATCATCGGTCATGCGGTCGTAGCTGCCCTGCTTGTGGAGGTCCGCCATCACGGTAAGGTGGCTGGCAAGATGCGGCGGTACGCCGGCATTCTTCAACGCATCAATCCATGCGGGCAGCGGAATGTCACGGTAGCGGATAGGCCGTCCGAGGGCTTCGGAAAAGCTACGCGCATGGTGGTCAAGATCGGCCGACTCGTAGCCGGTCAAGTTATAGATCTTTCCGATGTGCGGTGCCGGATCGTCGAGGACCACGGCGACAGCCCTTGCAACATCCGCGGCGGCGACGGGCGACGTCTTGCTGCTGCCGAGCGGCAATGCGAGTTCGTCTCGTTCCCGGACGCTGTCGGCGGCGAGCCGCAGAAAGAAGCCTTCCAGAAAGGCCGTGGGGCGGACGGTAACCACCGGCAGACCGGACCAGGCCAGGGCTTGCTCGGCAAGCCAGTGCAGCCGGTGTTGCGGGCTGTCGGTTGTCTCGGTGATGCTCATTTGCGAAACGGTCATCTGCGACATGTTCACGAACGCCTCGACACCATGATGGCGCGCAACGGCCGCGGTATTGATCGTCGCTTCCAGATAGGCAGCCGAGATCGACATGCCGAAATAGATACGCTTTGTGCCTTGGATCGCCCGATGCATCGAGGCGAGGTCGGTCAGGTCACCCTGGACCACCTCGGCTCCGAGGCGCCTCAGGGCTTCGGCACGTTCATCCTCCCGGCGGACCAGGGCGCGCACCCTGTGGCCCTTCGCGAGCAGCATCTCTGTAAGGTTGCGGCCAACGGCGCCGACGTCGCCGGCCGCACCGGTTACGAGGATCGGGCTATCCTGAGACGATTGAGTAGTCATGGTCCTTGCCTTCTTTCCGTTCGTTCAAATTCAGCGCGCGTTCAGAGAACCTCGACGGCCTTTTCCTCAACAGATCTTGCGTGGAAGGCTTCGGCCTTCGGCTGTGCGCTCAGATCATGGACATGGAGGGCCGGCCTGCGGTCGATCCGCAGGCTGAGGAACTCCGGACGGCTGTAGTGGCCGGCGGCGTCCATGAGCCTCTTGCGCGCGTCGATCAGAGCAAAATCGAGATCGGCGACCACTTCGCCTTCGCCTGCGGTCAGCGGCTCGCCGATGATCTGCCCCTCGGGATTGACGATGGTCGTGAAGCAACCGCCGGAAATCGGTCCTCCGGCGGACCCCGTGTCCTTCAGGATCTGAGCCTGCTGATCGGCGTCGAGCCAGGCCGTGGCATTGACCACGAAACAGGCGGATTCCAACGCATGCTGGCGAATGCTGACTTCTATCTTGTCAGCAAAAAGCTGGCCGTACATCGATCCCGGATACATCGCCGAGTGGATCTGCTCGCCGTCGGCGATGAGGGCGTAGCGGGCCAGCGGCAGGAAATGCTCCCAGCAGGCAAGCTGGCCAATGCGCCCGACGCAACTGTCGACCGCCTGCAGTCCCGAGGCGTCACCCTGGCCCCAGATCATGCGCTCGTAATAGGTTGGCGTGAGCTTGCGGCGGCGCTGGATCAGCGTACCGTCGGCATCGAAGAGGAGCTGCGTATTGTAGATCGATCCGCCGTCACGCTCGTTGACGCCGATCGAGACGACCATCTTTGCCTCGCGGGCCGCCTCGCCGATGGCACGCGTTTCGGCGGAAGGCACTGTCACCGACTCTTCGAGCAGGCGCTGGTGCTCCTTGCCCATCTGGAATGCGGGTTGCAGGAAGGAGAAGTAGGGGTAGTAGGGAACGAGGGTTTCCGGGAAGGTCGCGAACTGAACGCCCTGCTTGCCCAGTTCTCGGATCTTCCTGACAACCTTGTCGACGGTGCCTGCCCGGCTGTAGAGCACGGGACTGATCTGCACGGCGGCGGCTTTGACGATGGTGCTCATGATAACGGTCCTTTCAGTTGAGCGTATTCGGCAACTTAATTGCATATGCAACATTGAAGTTATTGATATTGTATATGCAACATTTGTGATTCCTTTACTCGACTTGGCCGAGTGGCAGGCTGTCGGCCACATCGAGCACGGCAGCAACGCCTTCCGCGCCAAGCAAGGCCCGCGCCTTCGTCTGCGCTAGTCGCCAGGCCGGAGCTGCCGAAGTCAGCAGATCCTTGCCGGCTTGTGAGAGGATGATCGGACGCCTCCGTCCGCCCTTTTCGGAAACCTTCTCTTCGATCCAGCCTTCATTCAGGAGGAGGGCGAGATTGCGTGTCAGCGTTGAGCGATCTTGGTAGTTGGCGCGCCCGATTTCGGCGCGGCTTGCACTACCGAGCTTAGCGATCAGCACAAGCAACGAGAACTGTGGGGCGTTGACCCCGTAGTGCCGCAGTTCATGGTCATAGAGATTGGTTGCGAAGCGCGATATACGACGCGTACGCGTCATCAGACAGTTCTGCGTGATCTCGCCGACGATATTCGTCACGCCCATTTTGCTTTCCGTCCTCGTTCCCATGGACAATTATATGATGTATATGCAACATAATGTCAACATGGAAATTTTCAGACGTTTCCAGCGGTCGCCCGTATGGCTGGAGCGGCGGCGAAAGGCGGCGCCGCCGTTTCTTCCAGTTGGCCCTATTGCGCCAGCGTGGACTTCGCCACAACGATGCCGGCTACCATCCCCGCGGTTTCTTCGCGAAACTGCCTGATGGAGGAGCTGTTCAGATGCGCCTCGAATGCGGCGGCATCAGCGTAGACTTCATAGATATGCAACTTCGCCTCGTCGTCGTTCGACACCATGACCTCGAAGGTCAGGGTACCGCTCTCATCATGGAGACGGCGGGGCGCCCTGTGGTTCAGCAGCACGATCGACGAAGAGGAGCGCTGTCGTCTGCTTGCTGTCGTTCGGCTGTGACATGTCTGTCTCCAGAGTTTGACGTTCCGAGATGCCTAATTGCGAAGCGCGGCGCGCTCAATGCTCGCAGCGAAAAGGGGTGTTTCTCCCTTGTTGTGCGCAATCGACATCGGCTGCCGTTGTGCGCGGAACACGTCGAAGGGGATGCCCTGCCTGTCGAGAAAGGCCTTGAACTCTTCTGTTGCCTTGGAACGAACGTGGTTCGTGAATTCGCAGGTCTGATCGTCGATGCGCCTGACGCTGAGTTCCCAAAGCACATGGATCGTCGTGCGGCCCGTCGGTGTGACTATATCCGAAACCGACTCAAGGATCAGGTGATCCTTTTCACCCAACGTCTCGACGTAGTGCTGAACCATCAGGCTGCCGCCGATCGTCTCGACGTTGATGGACATGCGCTTGCCGTCCGGTGCGGTGGTGAAGCCCGCGGCGATGTGAGCCGGCGAGCATCGCTGATATTCATCCTCCGGCAGCGTGAAGCACCATTTCGGAATATCTATCTTCTCGATCGGTGCGTTGATGATGGCGGTAAAGCTTGAATCGACGATTTCATGATCGCTCATGGCTGGTTCCTTTCATTACGGGGTAAGTTTGATTTCGACATCCACGTTGCCTCGCAACGCTTTCGAGAAGGGGCAGGTGAGATGGGCCTGCTCGACGATTGCCTCCGCTGCCTTCGCATCGACACCGTCCAGCCGGACGTTCAAGCGCGCCCGCAGAAAGAGGCCATCATCGGCAAGGTTGAGGTCAATTTCGGCATCGATCTCCGGACCGGAGGGGAGGGAGATCTTTTTGCTGCGTGCGACGCGGGCAATGGCACCCTCTAAGCATGCCGCCGACCATCCCGCTGCCAAAAGCTGTTCAGGGTTGCTGCCGGTTCGTTCGGAGCCGGGAATTGCGAGCTTGATGTCGAGATTGCCGTCGGAACTGCGAGCAGTTCCCCTTTCCCGACCGCCGACTGTGTGGGTCTTGGCGGTATAGAGGTTTGCCTCGCCGCCATGAGTGGCTTGGGTCATTGTCATTCCTCTCGGCGTAGGTCCGTCTGGACCTATTGCACTTGCTTCCACGGTTTCTTATGTTGGCTATGAAAATCATAGTTGCAAGTACCTATGAAAAAGAAAGTAGCGAAATGGACAAGGAATCGGTTTTGGATACGCTATGCCCGGTGGCCCGCTCAGAGGCGGTGGTCGGGGACCGATGGACGGTACTGATCCTGCGCGAGCTCTTCATGCGCAGTTATCGGTTCGAGGAGATCCAGGCGCAGACCGGGGGGACGCCGCAGATGATTGCATCGCGTTTGAAGTCGCTGGAGGCGGAAGGCATTGTGGAACGCCGGCGCTACAGCGAGCGGCCTCCGCGCTACGAGTACCATCTGACCGAAAAGGGCGAGGCTTTTTATCCGGTGATCCTGGCGCTACGCGCTTGGGGTGAAACCTGGATGAAGTCGCCGGATGAAGGTCGGGCGGTCCAATATACGCACCTGACCTGCGGCAAGCCGGCGGGGCTTGGCCCGGTATGCGAAAGCTGCGGCAAGCCGATCAGCAGGGAAGATTTGAGCGCGGCGCTTAATTCTGCTTACCAGCGCGAACGGGACGAGCGGTGGGAGGCGTTCAAGCGCAGTCGGTAGCGGTAGCGACGCCGCATCGATTCCGTGTGCGAGCCACGGCCGTGCAGCCAAAAGCCAATTTTTTCGTTCCGCTTGCGCAGCGAACGCCGATAAGCTTAGACCGTCGTTTTTCAAATCAGGGGGCTAGGCTATGGCCGGCAGAGAAAGGGACTTGACGGCCATCGCGCAAGCGGTTGCCGACAGCCCGAAGCGCGACAACAGCGTCTATCACAAGGCAATGTCAGAAGCCCGCCAAGCCTTTGAGGCAGCCGAGGCCGCAATCGGCGGACCGGTTGAGGTCATGACCAAGACAAAACTGAAGCGAAACGGGCAGTATGTTGTGAAGTGGATTTTCAGGCCGGCCGAATAACGCCCTGCGATCGGCTCCCGCTCAGCGTTTCGTCCATCGGCGCGACGGCGCGCCAACTGAATTGCGCACGACAAGATCTGGACGCAGCAGGATCTCGGTTTCCGCCGGCTGGCCGTCAGAGAGGAACTCCAATAGCAGCGCCATGGCCTGCTTGCCGATCAAAGTCCGTGGTTGGCGGATCGTTGTCAGCGGCGGCGACATGAAGACGGCCTGTGGCACGTCGTCAAAGCCGGTTACCGAGAAGTCGGTCGGGATGTCGTAGCCGCGGGCGCCAAGGCCGATCATAACGCCGATCGCCGTCTGGTCGTTGACGCACATGAAAGCGGTCGGCAGGGTGTCGCGCATGAACAGTTGCTCGACGGCGTGACGGCCGCTTTCCAGCGTTCCGTCGCCTTCGAGAACGATACGCACGTCCGGTGCAACGCCCGCTGCATCTAGCCCCGCATCGTAGCCCTGGCGCCGGCGGCTGTAAGCAAGGCGCGTCCGCGAATCGCCGATGAAGGCGATCTTGCGATGGCCCTCGGCCAGCAGCAGGTCGACCGCCTTTCTGGCGCCCTCGACGTCATCGACGCCGACATAAGGGATGCCGCCGTTGAAAACCGGCTCGAACACCCCGACGCTCGGCGGCAGGCGCGCGGTCATCGTCTGATGGCCGAAGGGCAAAATGCCGGTGAAGAGGATCAGCCCGGCGGCCTGGTTGGAATTCAGAAACTTCAGATATTCGAGGCCACGCTGTGCATCGTTCTGCGTATGGCCGATCAGGATGCCGTAGCCATGGGCACGCGCTTCGTTCTCAAGACCGACGAGAATGTTGGAGAAGTTCGGGTCGCCGATATCAGGGGCAACCACTAGTATCATGTTCGATCGGCCGAGGCGCAGGCTGCGGGCCATGGCGTTCGTCGTATAGCCGGTGATGGCGATCGCCTGATTGACCTTCAGTCGCGTCGAGTTGGCGACCTTTTCCGGCGTGTGGATCGCCCGCGATACCGTCGCGATCGAAACCTCGGCGATCCGAGCGACGTCTTCTATGGTTGCGGGCGTGGAATTCGACACTGCGTCCTGCCTTGGATGCCTTCGCCGCGACACTACACAGACTTGCCGGGAGGTCAAATGCCAGGACCTGCAGATCTGTGTGTAACAGTGATGTAAACCTTTACATGCGTCGTGTAAAGGTTTACATATGGCTTCAAGCGGATGGGAGCCGCAGGGAGGAAGTCAGTCAATGAGTGTGGATTCTGCCGACGCCGCGCCCGTGGTGTTGTCCGCGCGGCGCATCTGCAAGTCGTTCAGCGGCGTGCAAGTCCTCTTCAGCGTCAATTTCGATCTCCGTGCCGGTGAGATCCACGCCCTCATGGGTGAAAATGGCGCGGGCAAGTCGACCTTGGTCAAGGTCATGTCCGGTTTTGAGCAGCCGAGTTCGGGCGAGATCCTGCTGGATGGCAAGCCGGTCGTGTTGCCGGCCAACGGCGCGGCCGAAGCGCTCGGCATCGTTCTCATCCATCAGGAATTCAATCTCGCCGAACATCTGACGGTCACGGAGAGCCTTTTCCTCGGTCGCGAAGTCACGCGGTTCGGCGTGCTCGATCGCAGGTACATGCGCGCCGAGACCCGCAAGGCGCTTGATCTCCTCGGCTCCCACGTCGACGAGAATGCCATCATCAGCACATTGTCGATCGCCGACAAGCAGATGGTGGAAATCGCCAAGGCAATCAGCCGCGATGCCCGCGTCGTCATCATGGACGAGCCAACCGCTGTGCTGTCGCGCGAGGAGACGAATTTCCTGTTCCGGCAGGTGCGCAAGCTACGCGACAAGGGAACAAGCTTTATCTTCGTGTCGCATAAGCTCGACGAGGTGATGGAGATCACCGACCGGGTGACCGTGCTGCGCGATGGCCAGTGGGTCAAGACGGCGCCGACGGCGATGCTCGACGGCGAATCCATTGCGCAGCTGATGGTCGGGCGTGAACTGTCGAGCCTTTATCCCACCAAAGTGGAACCCAATGTCGACGAGGACGTCGTCCTCCGGGTCGAAGGTGTTTCAACCGGCTATGTGCAGGATGCGAGCTTCGAGGTTCGCAAGGGCGAGATCATCGGCTTCTCCGGCATGATCGGTTCTGGTCGCACGGAGCTGATGGAAGCAATCGCCGGGTTGCGGGCGCGTGCGTCCGGCGAGGTCGTCATTCGCGGTGAATCCGTGTTTTCGGGCGATGTGCATGCAGCCAACCGCGCCGGGCTTGCCTACATGACGAAGGATCGCAAGTCGAAGGGTTTGCTCCTGCGTTCCGGCATGATGACCAATCTGACTCTGCAGTCGCTCGGCCAGCATTCGCGGCACGGCTATCTCAGCCCGAGCAGCGAGGCGAAGGCGCTTGCCAAGGCGCGGCGGCGCTTCGATATCCGCGTTCGCGACACCAACATCGTTGCCGGCCGCATGTCAGGCGGCAATCAGCAGAAGCTGTTGCTGGCCAAGGTCATGGAGACCGAGCCCGAGATCATCATCATCGACGAGCCGACACGCGGCATCGATGTCGGCACCAAGCAGCAGATCTATCATTTCATCTCGGCATTGGCGCGCGACGGTCGATCCATCATTGTCGTTTCCTCGGAAATGCCTGAAGTGATCGGCCTCTGCACGCGCGTCGCCGTGATGCGCGAGGGACGGATCGTTGGCGTGCTCGAGGGTGACGAGATCTCGGAGCAGGAGATCATGCGTTACGCCGCCGGATTGAAGAGAAAAGCCGCCTGACATTGGCGGGAGGCGGCTGCGTCAAGCGCGCTGCGAAAATATGATGCCCATCGAATTTGGGGCGGGAGGTTGGTTTGGAAATGAGCGTGAACGAGGAGACCAGGGAAATCCGGCGTCGCCCCTGGCGGGATATCGATCTCAGGGCCGTTGCACCTTTTGCAGCCCTGATATTGCTCTTGATCGTCGGGGCGCTGGTCAATCCGAACTTCATCGGCATCACCAACCTTGCCAATGTCGCGACCCGCTGCGCCTTCATCGCGATCATCGCCGTCGGCGCCACATTCGTGATCTCCGCAGGCGATCTTGATCTGTCCGTCGGGTCGATGGTGGCCTTTGTTGCCAGCCTGATGATCCTTTTGATGAATTCCGGCGTGATTGCCGATCCGACGCTGATGCTGGCGGCTGCGGTCGTCTTCACGCTCGTCGCCGGTGCGCTCTGTGGACTGGCCAACGGCCTGATCACTACGGTCGGCAGGATTGAGCCGTTCATCGCCACGCTCGGCACGATGGGCATCTATCGTGGCCTAACAACATGGCTCAGCCAGGGCGGCGCGATCACGCTGCGCTCGGCCGATATCCAGACGCTTTACCGTCCGGCCTATTTCGGCAGCATTCTCGGCGTGCCGGTGCCGATCGTTGTCATCCTTGCGGTCACTGCGGTGGCAGCCTTCATTCTCTACCGCACACGCTATGGACGCCATGTCGTCGCGGTCGGTTCCAACAGTGACGTGGCGCGCTATTCCGGCATCGCCGTCAATCGTGTGCGCACCATCGCCTTCGTCATCCAGGGGCTCTGCGTCGCCATCGCCGTGCTGCTTTATGTGCCGCGCCTCGGCTCGACCTCGGCAACGACGGGTATCCTCTGGGAGCTGCAGGCGATTACCGCCGTCGTCGTCGGTGGGACGGCACTCAAGGGTGGCGCCGGTCGCGTCTGGGGCACCATCTGCGGCGCTTTCATTCTCGAGCTCGTCGGCAACATCATGCTGCTGTCGAACTTCATCAGCGAATATCTCATCGGTGCAATCCAGGGTGCGATCATCATCATCGCCATGCTGGTGCAGCGCTCGCTGGTCCGCAAATCGTAAGCGGACTGGCTCCAGGAATTGGCCGGGATCACAGGGCGTCCGGTTGACGGGTAGGAAAAGTCCCTGACGTTTATTGGGAGGAAATAGAATGCGCAAACTCATGTTGGGTCTTGCGGTTGCGGCCGTCACGCTGGCGGGTACCGCATACGCACAGGACAAGAAGTTCACCATCGGCGTCTCGATTCCGGCAGCCGACCATGGTTGGACCTCGGGCGTCGTGTTCCACGCCGAACGCATCGCCAAGAAATTGATGGAACAGCATCCGGGCCTGAACGTCATCGTCAAGACTTCGCCGGATGCCGCCAGCCAGGCGAACGCTGTGCAGGACCTTGATACACAGGGCATCGACGCCCTCGTCATCCTGCCGTCGGATCCGGATCCGCTCGTCAACGCCATCAAGGAAGTCAAGGGCAAGGGCAAGTACGTCGCGCTCGTCGACCGTGCGCCCTCGACCAACGATGACACCGTCCGTGACCTTTATGTCGCTGGCAACAACCCGGCGCTCGGTGAAGTCGCTGGCAAGTACATCGCTGCGCAGACGCCGGACGCCGAAGTCGTCGTCATTCGCGGCCTGCCGATCCCGATCGATCAGCAGCGCCAGGACGGCTTCGACAAGGGCATTGCCGGCTCCAAGGTCAAGGTTCTCGACCGCCAGTACGGTAACTGGAACCGCGACGATGCCTTCAAGGTCATGCAGGACTATCTGACGAAGTACCCGAAGATCGACGTGGTCTGGTGCCAGGATGACGACATGGCTGTCGGCGTGCTGCAGGCGATCGAGCAGGCCAAGCGTACCGACATCAAGTATGTTGTCGCCGGCGCCGGCTCCAAGGACATGGTCAAGAAGGTCATGGACGGCGACAAGCTGATCCCGGTCGACGTTCTTTATCCGCCGGCAATGGTTGGCACGGCCATGGAGCTGACGGCTGCTGGTCTCTACGGCCAGGTTCCGGTTCGCGGCACCTTCGTCCTCGACGCGACGCTTGTCACGAAGGACAATGCGAAGGACTTCTACTTCCCGGATTCTCCGTTCTGATCTGAAAATCCAATGCGGCGCCCGTTCGAAAGGACGGGCGTCTTTTTTTGACAACGTCGCTTTTTAGTCCGGCAGTCCGGCCTTGGCGAGGTCCGTGATGCAGCGGTCGATGAAAGCTTCGGTCATGACTGGATTGTCGCCGAAATAGAATTCTCGGCGGGCGTAACGGCACGTCATACCCGGCCGGAAGCGATGAAGCCTGGAGATTGCCTCTCGCGCTTCGTTCATTTCGCCTTGCCTTCCGAGGGCAGCGGCCAGAAAAATCGCCGGCCAGAAGGTTGCGTTCGGGGAGCGGAGTGATGCACGCGCTGCCTTGGCCGCTTCCGCCATGTTGCCCAATTGATAGTTCGCGAGCGCGAGAACGTTATGGAAAGTCCACAGATGCGGATCGCGAGGACTGAGCCGGAATGCTTCCTTGATCTCCTCTATGCCTTCGGTGGGCCGTTCGACGTAGCAGAGGACCTGTCCAAGCGCGAAGTGGGCCTGCGCAAAACTTTGGTCCAACTGCAACGCGTTGCGCAGATGCGCAAGTCCGGCCTCCGTCGCACCATCAAGTGCCAGGGCCCTGCCCAAGGCGAGGTGCGCGGCAGGCTCTCTCTGATCGGATATGATGGCGCGTTCGGCAAGGTCGATCGCATCACAAATCCGCTCGGCGCGTTCATCAAGTGGGCCATACCAGCCGAGTTGAATGTGAACATAAGCCAGTCGCGCCTGCGCCTGCGCGAAGGTCGGATCAATATCGATTGCCTGCTCGAACAGCGCCTTGGCAGTCTTCAATTCGTCGAGCGTGAACCGATAGAGATGCCAGAGGCCCTTCAGGTAGATTTCCCAGGCATCCATGTCCAACACGGTGCGGCCCCGAAGGGCGGCGAATTCGATGGAACCGAGTTCCGGCTCAATCGTTCCGGTGATTTCCGATGCCAGCTGGTCCTGAACCTCGAAGATGTCGGCCAACGTCCGGTCGTAGCGTTCCGCCCAGAGCAGGCTGCCATCCGTGCCGTTCAGCAATTGCGCGGTAATGCGAACGCGATCTGCCGCGCGGCGCACGCTCCCCTCCAGCACGTACTTGACGCCAAGGTCCTCCGCCACCTGTTGCGCATTGGGCTTGCGGCCCTTGTAGCTGAACGAGGAGTTGCGGGCTGCCACCAGCAGCCAGCGACAGCGCGCCAGCGTGGCGATCAACTCGTCGGTGAAGCCGTCCGAGAAATGTTCCTGTTCCTCGATGCTCGACATGTTGCTGAACGGCAGAACCGCAATCGAGGGCCGATTGCGCAGAGGCCTCGTTCCCTTGTGCTTCGATGCGGCAGCCGATGGAAGCTGCTCGCTGTCCGCCGTCCATCGCCAGACCCGGATTGGTCGATCGACGTTCTTAAGTTTGCGATTGCCGAAATCGATTGCCCGGAAGTCAAGCTTCGACCGGATCTGGTCGTTGACCTGCTGGGACACGCAGATACCGCCCGGCGGCGCCAGCGCCTGCAGGCTTGCGGCGACGTTCACGCCATCACCGAAGATGTCCTCTTCCTCAACCAGTACATCGTCAACGTGGATGCCGATCCGCCACAGCATGCGCCGATCCGGTTCGAGTGCCTCGTTGCGTTGAAGCAGTGCTTTCTGGATCTCCATGGCGCAGCCGACGGCATCGACCACGCTTGCGAATTCGGCGAGCGCTTCATCGCCAACAAATTTGACAACGCGTCCGTGATGCCTGCCGATGCCGGGGACGATGATTTCGCTATTGTGCGCTTTCAGCGTCGCGAACGTACCGCTTTCGTCAAGGCCCATCAGCCGGGAGAAGCCGACAACATCCGCATCCAAGATTGCTGCCAGACGCCGGGTCATGCGCCAACCTCCTGGTCTGAAGACAGTAGCACGAGACGACGCGATGTCTACCGCCGCGGTCGCGGGGGCAGAGACGAGATGCGCCAGTGGTCACCCGTCGAACGGGAAATGCGGTACGTACATCTTGCAGCCCGGGGCAGGCCGTGGTTAAGTCGGCCGCTTTCGATTTCCGCCCCGCGGGGCAAATTTGCAGTTTCGCCTAAATCGGCTTGCAGACTTCAAATCGCGTGGTAGAACACTGCCAGAAACGTTTACGGTCATCTTTTAGGGAGGAATTGACATGAAAACGATCAAGGGCCCAGGCCTGTTCCTTGGACAATTCGCGGGCGATGCCGCGCCTTTCAACTCTTGGGATTCGATCACCAAATGGGCAGCCGATATCGGCTACAAGGGTGTGCAGGTTCCGACCTGGGCCAGCCAGCTCATCGACCTCAAGAAGGCGGCTTCCTCGAAGGATTATTGCGACGAGTTCGCTGGCGTTGCCCGCCAGAACGGCGTCGAAGTGACGGAACTCTCCACCCATCTTCAGGGCCAGCTCGTCGCCGTGCATCCGGCCTATGACGAAGCCTTCGACGGCTTTGCGGCACCTGAAGTGCGCGGCAATCCGAAGGCCCGCCAGGAATGGGCAGTCGAGCAGGTGAAGATGGCGCTGACGGCGTCGAAGCACCTCGGCATCAAGGCGCATGCGACCTTCTCCGGCGCGCTTGCCTGGCCGTTCATCTATCCGTGGCCGCAGCGCCCGGCCGGCCTCGTCGAAACCGCCTTCGACGAGCTTGCAAAGCGCTGGACGCCGATCCTCAATCACGCCGACGAAAACGGCGTCGACGTCTGCTACGAAATCCATCCCGGCGAAGACCTGCATGACGGTATCACGTTCGAGATGTTCCTCGAGCGCGTGAAGAACCATCCGCGCGCCAACATGCTCTACGATCCGTCGCACTACATCCTGCAGTGCCTCGACTACCTCGACAACATCGACATCTACAAAGACCGGATCAAGATGTTCCACGTCAAGGATGCCGAGTTCAACCCGACGGGTCGCCAGGGCGTTTACGGCGGTTACCAGGGCTGGGTCGAGCGTGCCGGCCGCTTCCGTTCGCTCGGCGACGGTCAGGTCGATTTCGGTGCTGTCTTCTCGAAGATGACGGCCAACAACTTCGACGGCTGGGCCGTGGTCGAATGGGAATGCGCGCTGAAGCATCCGGAGGATGGCGCACGCGAAGGTGCCGAGTTCGTCAAGGCGCACATCATTCGCGTCACTGAAAAAGCGTTCGACGATTTCGCAGCCGGCGGTACGGACCAGGCTGCCAACCGCCGCATGCTCGGGCTCTGAGACGCGAGCGCCTGCAACGCCGAAACATTGCGCGCATCCCGTCACCCTAACCCTCTCCCCGCCGGCGGGGAGAGGGGATCTGCCCAAGCAAGCGACTGGGAGGTGCGGCGTATTCCTTCTCCCGCTGGTGGGGAGAAGGTGGCGGCTTGAGGAGCGCGATCGTGGCACAAGACAGAAGATTTCCAGGAGGAACCAATGGCAATTGAAGCATCTACAGAACAGGCGCGCGAACCGCGCATCCGTCTCGGCATGGTCGGTGGCGGCGCCGGCGCGTTCATCGGCGCAGTGCACCGCATCGCTGCCCGCATCGACGACCAGTACGACCTGATCGCCGGCGCGCTGTCGTCGACGCCGGAAAAGGCGATGGCATCGGGCCGCGACCTCGGCCTTGACCCATCGCGCACCTATTCCAGCTACCGCGAGATGGCGATCCGCGAAGCGAAGCTGAAGAACGGCATCGAAGCGGTTTCGATCGTCACGCCGAACCATGTGCACTATGACGCCGCCAAGGAATTCCTGCGTCGCGGCATCCATGTCATCTGCGACAAGCCGCTGACGTCGAACCTTGCCGACGCCAAGAAGCTGAAGAAGGTCGCCGACGAGAGCGGCGCCCTGTTCATCCTGACGCATAACTACACCGGCTATCCGATGGTCCGTCAGGCCCGTGAGATGATCGCAAACGGCGAACTCGGCGATATCCGCCTGGTGCAGGCCGAGTATCCGCAGGACTGGCTGACGGAAGCCGTCGAGCAGACCGGTGCGAAGCAGGCCGTCTGGCGTACCGACCCGGCCCAGTCGGGTGCAGGCGGTTCGACCGGCGATATCGGCACGCACGCCTATAACCTTGCCTCCTTCGTATCGGGCCTCGAACTCGACAGCCTTGCGGCCGATCTCGACAGCTTCGTCGAAGGCCGCCGTCTGGACGACAACGCCCACGTCATGCTGCGCTTCAAGGCCAAGGGCTCTGAGAAGCCAGCCAAGGGCATGCTCTGGTGCAGCCAGGTCGCGCCCGGCCATGAGAATGGTCTGAAGGTCCGCGTTTACGGCACCAAGGGCGGTCTGGAATGGGTTCAGGCCGATCCGAACTACCTTTGGTTCACGCCGTTCGGCGAACCGAAGCGCCTGATCACCCGCAACGGCGCCGGCTCCGGCCCGGCGGCGGCCCGCGTTTCGCGCATCCCGTCCGGTCATCCGGAAGGCTACCTCGAAGCCTTCGCGACGATCTACACCGAGGCCGCGCATGCCATCAACGCCCACAAGAAGGGCAAGGCGGTTGATAAGGCCGTGGTCTATCCGACGGTCGATGACGGTGTGAAGGGCGTTGCCTTCGTGGAGGCCTGCGTGGCCTCCTCGAAGAAGAACGGTGCCTGGGTCAAGGTCTGATCCTCGCTCCACTACATCACGGATAAAACCAATGGGCGCGCTTCCTAGAATATTAGGGACCGCGCTCATTGTCGTTTAACAATGCTGTGGCAGAAATGAGCGCAATCAGATGGAGAAACGGTCGATGAAAGCCTCTGCCCGAATTCTGACATGCATCTTCGCGCTCGCTGCGTCTCCGGCATTGTCGCAGGAAGTCCCCAACCGCACACCGAACTTCTATGCCGGCCAGCGTGTTCCTGGCACGGTGAACGTGCAGACGACGGTATCCCTGTCCGTGCCTGTCGAGGCCGGGGAGGAAGCCGGGGAACAGATCAAGGCCGCGCAAAAGGGCTTCTACATGATGGCTGGGGGGCAATGCGATCTCATCCTGCAGACGCTGGCCGAGAGCTGCCAGATCATCAACCTCACCAGCAGCGCCGATCTCAATCGCGGTTCGCGAAACGACATTGTTGTGCGTGGCACGGTGACGATGGCGGTCAAGCTCAGGGACGCCAAGCAGAACCCCTAGCGTTCTCCGGCATAGTGGGCCGAAGCGGCAGAGCGCGCCGCTTCGGCTCGGGTATTGATCAGGCCGCTGCCTGCTTGCGCTTGATGAGCGCATCGATGCTGAAGGGGCCACCGCCGGCCGCAACCAGATAGAGAAAGACAAAGCAGAACAGGATTGCGGCGACGCCACCGTTCTGCGCTGGGTAGAACCCTTTTGGGGCATGCCCGATGAAATAGGCAAAAGCCATCAGACCCGAGAGGACGAAAGCCGCGGCGCGTGTCTTGAAGCCTGTTAATACGAGGAAGCCGAGCGTCAGTTCGAGCAGGCCGGCGATCCAGGACATCGAGCCTACGTCTGGCACTCGTTCCGCGGCCGGAAAATGCAGGATCTTCTGCGTGCCGTAGCTGAAGAGCACGAGCGAGGAGACGACGCGCAACAGGCTGAGGAGATATGGCTGCGCCAGGTGGATCGAGGAGAGCATCGGGTTCCTTTCGTGGTGATGTCCTCCTTGCTCTCTAGCGTGGCTTCCAGGGATCGCAAATTCACGACTTCTGACATCAGCGTTATCAGCGTTTTCAATATGATAGCATTTGATTGCGCGCTGACATGCTGGCACGGCTCTCGGCGGCCGGATGCGCGTATACAGGTCGATCGTTCCTTGCGTGAAAGCACGCTGCGATCTCCCGTGATCTGACTCCGTCATCCGCTGCCTTGATTTTGGCGTGGTGCCCGCCTAGATTGCGGTCATCGCCAATACCAACAGGATGTGTGCAGCAATGGATTTCACCCCGATCGCAACGCCAGTTCGCCTTGCCATTCGGGAGTCCTTTATCCATGCCTGCATCCATTACCCTGTCCAATCTTTCGTGGTCCACGCCTGACGGGCGCACCCTTCTTTCCCAACTCGATCTGAGCTTCGGCGCTGAACGAACCGGCCTCGTCGGTCGCAACGGTGTCGGCAAGACGACGCTGCTGAAGCTCGTTTCCGGCGAACTGCAGCCGCAGTCGGGCAGCATTGCCTTTGGCGGACGCCTCGGCATCCTCCGCCAGTCGGTTCAGGTGGAGGAGGGCGCAACCGTCGCCGATCTCTTCGGCGCCAGTGATGCGCTCGCTATCCTTCATCGCGCCGAAGCCCGCGAGGCCACCACTGACGAACTCGCCAATGCCGATTGGACGATCGAGGCGCGGATTGCCGCGGCGATCGAACGCGTCGGGTTGGACGCGAAACCGGAAACGCTGCTGACCTCGCTTTCGGGCGGGCAGCGGACGCGCGTGGGTCTTGCGGCTCTCGTCTTCTCGGATCCCGATCTCCTTGTGCTCGACGAGCCGACCAACAATCTCGATCGCGATGGGCGGGAAGCCGTGATCGCCTTGCTCGCCGGCTGGCGCGCCGGCGCCATCGTTGTCAGCCATGATCGCGAACTGCTTGAAACCATGGATGCGATCGTCGAGATCACCACGCTTGGCGCCCGGCGATATGGTGGAAACTGGAGTGCCTTTCAGGAGCGCAAGTCGCTCGAGCTCGCTGCCGCCGAACACGATCTCGCGGACGCCGAGCGGCGCGTTGCCGATGTGGCCCGCAGCGCCCAGGTCGCCGCCGAACGGCAGGCCCGCAGTGACCGTAACGGCCGCAAGAAGGCGGCACGTGGGGATATGCCGCGCATCGTCGCCGGCGGCCTAAAGCGGGCGGCGGAAAACACCAGCGGCAACAAGGTTCGCCTTGGCGAGAAACGTCGCGAGGAGGCGATGGAAGAGGCCTCGGCGGCGAGGAAGCGGATCGAGATCCTGCAGCCTTTCTCGGCTCAGCTCGCCTCAACGGGACTGCCGCCCGGCAGGGATGTTCTCAGACTGGAAGGCGTCACCGCCGGCTATCGGTCGGAGGCGCCAATCATCCGAAACCTCTCCCTTACAATCACCGGCCCCGATCGTGTCGCTATCGCCGGACCGAACGGCTCCGGCAAGACGACCCTGCTGGCCCTGATAACAGGCGCGTTGCAGCCGTGGTCCGGAACGGTCGCCGTCATGACGGGCTTTTCGCTGTTCGATCAGAGCGTCAGTCTCCTCGATCGATCGCTATCGATCCGCGAGAATTTCCGCAATCTCAATCCCGGCGCCAACGAAAATGCCTGCCGCGCGGCGCTGGCGCGTTTCATGTTCCGGGCAGATGCCGCCCTGCAGCAGGTGTCGACGCTGTCTGGAGGGCAGTTGCTGCGCGCTGGGCTTGCCTGCGTCCTCGGCGGTGCGAAGCCGCCGCCGCTGCTGATTTTGGACGAGCCGACCAACCATCTGGATATCGATTCCATAGCGGCCGTCGAGGCTGGCCTTCAGGCCTATGACGGTGCGCTGCTGGTCGTCAGTCACGATGAGGTGTTTCTGGAGAATATCGGCATATCGCGACTGATACAGCTTCCGCTGGGAGAAGAGGTTCTTGTCTAGGCAGATGGCTGCCGGATCAGATGTAGAGGCCGGCCATCTTGCGCCAGGCGCCTGCGCGATGCGCGCGGCCGTTCCAGACATGCAGCTGGTGGCCGACCTGCTTTTCCGCCAGCAGGCGGCTGAGGTGGTAGTTGTTGTCGAGGAACGGGTCGGCGTCGCCGATGGTCAGGACGATCTCGACCTCGCGCAGTTTTTCCAGCTGCCAGCCGCTATGCAGTCCCGGCAGGAAGTGCGTCGGCGTATGGAAATAGACGGCGTCGTCGTAATAGCCGTCGAACAGATCGCCGAAGGATTCGACCCTGATCGTCAGGTCATAGCGGCCGGAGAAGGCAACCAGCTTGCGGAACAGGTGCGGATGCCGGAAGACCAGGCTGGCGGCCTGGAAGGCGCCGAGGCTACAGCCATGTACGATGGTGCACTCATGTCCGTTCTTCGATGCCATCAGCGGCAGGACTTCGTTCAGGATATAATCTTCGAAGGCCGTGTGGCGGCGGATGCGGTCGGCCGGATGACGGTCGAAGCCGTAGAAGGTCTCGGCGGCGAGCCCCTCGATGCAGTAGAGCTGCAGTTGGCCGGCGTGCAGCTTTTCGGCAAGGCTCTCTATAACGCCGAGCCTTTCGTACTCCCAGAAACGCCCCTCGCGGGTCGGAAACATCAACACCTTGGCGCCGGCATGGCCGAACACCAGCAACTCCATCTCGCGATGCAGGCGCGGACTATGCCAGCGCAGATACTCCCGGTTCATAACACCTTGAAGAAATCTCGCACTTTCTCGCGCAGGATCGCGCTCTGCTCAATGCTTCCGGGATAATCGAAGTGTCCCGCATCCAATATGAAGGTTTCATTATATTTTGATGTCGGCAGGGCGTTGGCCACCGCGAACTGGCAGGGCGGTGCCACGGCTGGGTCGAAGAGGGCGACGGCTGCGAGCATCGGCACCTTGATCCGGCTTGCAGCACTGGCGGCGTCGAACATGCGGAGGGTGTCGAGCACGCTTCCGTGTGCCTTCTGGTACGTCTGCACGGAATCGGCGCTGCCGACGGTCGGCAGTGTCAACCATTGTTCCCGGTCGCCGAAGGTCGGGACGACGAGGTGGCCGCGATCGATGCGCGGATCGAACGGGATCGCCAGCGCGCCGATGCCGCCGCCGAAGCTGACGCCGCTATAGCCGATGTGGCCGGAGAGCCATGGATAAAGTGCCAGAAGCGTTGAGACGGCAAGCCAGAGATCGTCGATGCAGCCACCGATAATGTAGGTGTCCGGACGCGCGATGCCCTGCAGGACGTGGCCCGACGCATCAGCCGGAATCGGTGGCCGAGCGCTGAGCGACAGGCCGCGGGCGCAGGGGAAAAGGATTGCAGCTTCCTCGACCGGCAGGTCGAAGTCGGGCGCGTCGCGACCGCCATAGCCGTGGCCGACGACAAGCCCGCGGCGCACCGGCCGCCGCCGCGGCAGGAGCAGCCAACCGCCGATCCCGAATCCACCGGTCGAAGTGTAGGTGATGTCGAGGACCTGCCAGTCGGGATGGGTCAGCTTGCTTTTCCGAAGCACCGGCTGTGGGTCGGTGGCGATCGCCTTTTCGTATCGGTCCCGCCAGAAGGCGTCGAAGCCCGGCGGCGCCTCTGGCGGTACGATCGCTCGGAGGTCGGCAAGGGTCATGCCGTAGGTGGGGTCGAAAGCGAAGGGGTGTGTGGTGGGAATGCTCATGTGAGGGTTGTTTCGCGAAAAGGCGGGCAATGCAAGGCACGAACGCCTGATGCGTAAGGCGCCCTCGGGATGGCTAACCTGAAACGTTACAGTGTTGTTACTTCCACCCTGTACAACACCGGTCCGCTTGGCTAAACCGCCTCTCGAAACCATGAAGAACGGGATTTCCATGATCGATCCGAAGACCCTTGCTGCCCGCTTCCCGGGCGATTTCACCTTTGGCGTTGCGACGGCAGCGTTTCAGATTGAAGGCGCTTCCAAGGCAGACGGCCGCAAGCCCTCCATCTGGGATGCCTTCTGCAACATGCCGGGTCGCGTCTTCAACCGCGACAATGGCGATGTCGCCTGCGATCACTATAACAGGCTCGATCAGGACCTCGATCTCATCAAGTCCATGGGCGTCGAAGCCTACCGCTTCTCGATCGCCTGGCCGCGCATCATCCCTGACGGCACCGGCCCGGTGAACGAGGCAGGTCTCGATTTCTACGATCGCCTCGTCGATGGCTGCAAGGCGCGGGGCATCAAGACCTTCGCAACGCTCTACCACTGGGATCTGCCGCTGCTTCTTGCCGGTGACGGCGGCTGGACGGCGCGGTCGACGGCATATGCGTTCCAGCGCTATGCCAAGACCGTGATGGCCCGCCTCGGCGACCGCCTCGACAGCGTCGCGACCTTCAACGAACCGTGGTGCATTGTTTGGCTCAGCCATCTCTATGGCATTCATGCGCCGGGCGAGCGCTACATGCAGGCGGCGCTGCACGCCATGCACCACATGAACCTCGCGCACGGTCTCGGCGTCGAGGCGATCCGCGCGGAAGCGCCCAATGTGCCTGTCGGCCTCGTGCTCAACGCCATGTCCGTCATGCCGGGCTCCGACAGCGCGGCCGATCAGGCGGCTGGGGAACGTGCTCACCAGTTCCACAACGGTGCCTTCTTCGATCCGGTCTTCAAGGGCGAGTATCCGAAGGAGTTCCTGGAAGCGCTCGGCGACCGCATGCCTGTTGTGGAAGAGGGTGACCTGAAGATCATCAACCAGAAGCTCGACTGGTGGGGCCTCAACTATTACACGCCGCTGCGTGTCGCCGATGATCCTGCGAAGCACGGCGATTTCCCTTGGACCGTCGAGGCGCCACGCGTCAGCGACGTGAAGACCGATATCGGCTGGGAAGTCTATGCGCCTGGCCTGAAGAACGTCGTTGAGGATCTCTATCGTCGCTACGAGCTGCCGGAGTGCTACATCACCGAGAACGGTGCCTGTGACAATACCGGCATCGAACAGGGAGAAGTCAACGATACGATGCGCCTGGATTATTACAGCGAGCACCTCGATACGGTCGCCGACCTGATCAAGGACGGCTATCCGATGCGCGGCTACTTCGCCTGGAGCCTGATGGACAATTTCGAGTGGGCCGAGGGCTACCGCATGCGGTTCGGCCTCGTGCATGTCGACTACGACACGCAGGTTCGCACGGTGAAAAAGAGTGGCAAGTGGTACAGCGAGCTTGCCGCGCAGTTCCCGAAGGGCAACCACAAGAGCAGCTAAGGGCACATGGCGCGAATCGGCGCCGTGGCTTAAACCCAAGCGCATGGAAAAGCCGCTCGTCCTCTATGCGATCTGCGGCAGCCAGCGAAAGGCTTCGACCAACCGCCGGCTGCTCGAAGCCCTCCGCGACAACGCACCTGCAGGTGTCGCGATCGAGATCTCGGATCTGATCGGCGAACTGCCGATCTTCAGCCCCGACCGCGAGGGCGAAAGCACGCCAGCGATCGTTGAAACGTTCGCAGCCAAGATCCGGGCGGCCGACGGCATCATCGTCGCCTGTCCGGAATATGCCCATGGCCTGCCGGGCGGATTGAAGAACGCGCTCGATTGGCTCGTGTCCCGTGACGAAGTGCCATTCAAGCCTGTGATGATCGCGCATGCCTCGCATCGCGGCGATTTCGCGCTAGAACAGTTGACCGAAGTGCTGAGGACGATGTCGTTCGCCCTCGTCGACGGCGCCTTTTTGCGGCTTCCGTTGCTCGGAAAATCGGACGACGCGCTGGCAGCCGCCTTGGCCGAAAGCACCATAAGCGGTCCCCTCGTATCAGCACTTGTAAAATTCTGTGCTGCAATCAATATCCCAAAGATCTGATCGCGTCAGACAAGTATTTGAAATATTTAAAAATATTCTGCGTTTCTGTGGTCATCACGCTGGAAGGCGGATGATTAATCGTTACATCGATCTTTAACCGTTTCTTGAGCCCTTGGCTGGCAGACTTCCTCAATCGGGGAGCAGTGAATGCGGGTAATTTTCGGGGGAAACAAAAGAGGTTTAAGCTTCGGTCGCCATGCGACCGTCGCTGGCGTGCTCTTTTCCTTCGCCATAGTCGTCGCGATCGTCACCCTTCTCGTGCTGAGCGCGCTTCAACGCGTCGCGGACCGTTCGAATGTGCTGGACGACGAGCGCTCACGGGAAACGATGTCCGGCGCTCTGAAGACCTTCGAGATGCAGCTGGGCGCGACGCTCAACGACTACGCAGCCTGGGATGACGCTGCCGTTAACGTCTATGCCGCCGATGGCATGGCTTGGACGATCAGCAATTATGGTGAGATGTCGGTCAACAGTTCGCTGTTCGACATGGCGATCGTGATCGATGACGAGAAGAAGCCGATCATGGCCTATCAGGAAGGCAAGCCGATGGACGGCGCGCTGAATGATTTCTTCTCCTCTTCGCTCTGGACGCTGTTCGACAAGGTGAAGGTTGCGGCCCCGCAGGACAATCCCGAGGCTACAGGCTTTGTCAGCACGAAAGCTGGGATCGCCGTCGTTGGCGTGGCGCTGGTGCGCGAGAAATCGGGCTCGCTCGATATTCCGGCGGGAAAGCATCGCTACCTCATCTTCGCCAGGCATCTCAACGCCGACAAGGTTACGGAGCTTGGTGCGACCTACGTTATTGGCGGGTTGAAGCTGGTCGCTCCGGAATTCGAAACTCCTTATTCCGTGACGATCACCGACGCGCAATCGGTTGCTCTCGGCAAGCTGGTCTGGGTGTCGCGAGCGCCCGGCGATATCGGCTATGGCGAGGTTCGTCCGATGGTCGTGAAGGCGGTCGGGCTCGTCGGCCTGTTCTTCATCGTCCTCCTCATCATCGGCTGGCTGGCGCTGCGACGCCTCAAGGCGGAGGAAATCAATGCCCGCGAGGAAGCCAATCGTGACAGGTTGAGCGGTTTGATGAACCGCGACGGGCTTGGAACGGCGATCGACGCCTTCGTCGCAGAAGCAGCCGATACACGCCGCAATGTGCTCATCCTTTACCTCGATCTCGACGGCTTCAAGGAAGTCAACGACGCGTATGGTCACGGGACTGGCGACCAGCTGATCCGCGCGGTTGCCGCCGGTCTCAACGTGCTCATCCCGGAGGGCGCTGTTCTGGCCCGCATCGGTGGCGACGAGTTCGCCATCGCTTTTGTCTCCGAAAGTGAGCATGCGGTTGCTCTGCAGCTTTCCGAGCAGATCCTGGACTTCCTGGCCGAGCCCCTGGAGATCGGCCGGCGTGTCGTTGTCATCGGCGCGAGCATCGGCATCGCCATGTCGGAAGGCGGCGCGATCGACCGCGAGGAACTGGTTCGTCGTGCCGACCTTGCCATGTACAAGGCCAAGGAAGCCGGCCGCGCGCGCATGACGCTTTACGATCCGGCAATGGATGCGGACCGCGCGGAGCGCAACGCTCTGGAACTCGATTTGCGGATGGCGATCGAAGGCGGCGACTTGCAGATCGCCTATCAGCCGCTGATCGACGCCGCGACGCATGAAATGACTGGCGTCGAGGCGTTGGTGCGGTGGAATCGTCCGGGCCACGGACCCGTCTCGCCTGAAGTTTTCATCCCCATTGCGGAAACCAGCGGGCTGATTGAGGCGTTGGGTCTTTTTGTTTTGCGCAAGGCTTGTGAAACCGCCAAGCAATGGCCGGAACTGCGTATCTCGGTCAATGTCTCGCCAGGGCAGTTCCGAAACCCGGCTTTTGCCGACTATGTCCGATACGTGTTGAAGCAGACGGAGATCGAGGCCAAACGCGTGACGCTCGAAGTCACCGAAGGCTACATGATCCAGAACCCGCAGCGCACCCGTCAGGCGATCGAGCGGCTGAAGACGCTGGGGGTCAAGGTTGCGCTCGACGATTTCGGCTCGGGTTTCTCATCCATCGGTTATCTCAGGCAGTTCGGCTTCGATCGCATCAAGATCGATCGCTCACTGGTCATGAACATCCTCGAAAGCGAGAGCCAGCGCGAAATGCTGCAGGCGACCGTGGCGCTTGCCCGCTCGCTCGACATTCCAGTCACGGCTGAAGGTATCGAGACCGAGGAGCAGGGCATCGCGGTGCGGCTCTTCGGCTGCGATACGCTGCAGGGCTATTTCTTCGGTCGACCGATGCCCGCCGAGCAGATCACGGAACGGCTGATGCATATCCGCGCGGCGAAGGTTACGACCCGCCGCACCAACGCCGCCTGACGCAGGCTTTCAGCTGCCGATGTGCTTCTGGCCACGCTTCTTGGCGAGCGCAATCTGATGCTGCCGCTGGCGATAGCGCAGACGGTCGTCCTCGCTGCGCGTGTGGTAGCAGTTGCTGCAGGACACACCTTCCTCGTATTGCGGTGATGTAATCTGCTCGGCCGTGATCGGATTGCGGCAGGCGTGGCAGAGCTTGTGCTCGCCTTCCTTCAGGCCGTGCTCGACCGACACGCGCTCGTCGAAGACGAAGCAGGCGCCGTCCCAGAGGCTCTCTTCCTGCGGGACCTCCTCGAGGTATTTCAGGATGCCACCCTTGAGGTGGTAAACCTCCTCGAAGCCCTGCTCCTTCATGAAAGCGGTTGCCTTCTCGCAACGGATGCCGCCGGTGCAGTACATGGCGATCTTCGGCTTGTTGTGCAGGCCGCTGTTGTTGCGCACCCAGTCCGGGAACTCGCGGAAGGTCTTCGTGTTCGGATCGACGGCTCCGCGGAAGATCCCGATTGCCGTTTCGTAGTCATTGCGGGTGTCAATGACGATCGTATCAGGATCGGAGATCAGCGCATTCCAGTCCTGCGGCGTGACGTAGGTGCCGACCACCTTGTTGGGGTCGATGTTCTCGACGCCCATGGTGACGATCTCTTTCTTGAGCTTCACCTTCATGCGCAGGAAGGGCATCTTCGATGCACGGCTTTCCTTGTGCTCGAGCGCGGCGAATTCCGGCTGGGCACGCAGAAACGCCAGCACCGTCTTGATGCCCGCATCCGGGCCGGCGATCGTGCCGTTGATCCCCTCGTGCGCCAGAAGCAGCGTGCCCTTCACGCCGTTTTCCTCGCAAAGCGTCTGCAGCGGCTCGCGCAGGCTTTCGAAGCGCGGGGCCGAAACGAAATGGTAGAGAGCCGCAACGAGGAAGGGGCTCGTCGCAGACGTCGGTTGTGTCAGCGTGTCTGTCATGCGGCTGCAAATACAGCTTTCCGGGTTTTTGCGCAATTGGGGCGATTCAGCTCACCTGCGCGCGCCAGAGCAGTTCGATCCTGTCCGCTTCCTCCTGCGGATCATCGCCGAAGACGTCTTCTGCCCGCTCGAGTGCCGCACGTCGATCTTCCTGCTGGCGGAAGATGATCGCATCGAGCAGACGTGCGAGGTCGTCTGCATTCGGAAAGTGCTGTGGTTCCGCCTCCACCAGTGCGCATAGCACGTCGAGGTCATGGATATGGCCGAGCAGATCGATCAGGCTGCTCGTCACCTCGTATTTCGCCTTCATTGCAGCAGGCCAGAGTGGCCGGAGCAGCCGTTGGTAGGCCCGGTAGTCCTGTGCCCGCTTGCGCAATGTGTGAAAGGTTTCCGCCGAAGCTTCGGCCTGGCAATGCTCGATGGCCTTCCTCGCCTTCGATGTTGTGTCGCGCCAGCCCTTGGCGACAAGCCGTGCATTCCTGCGCGGACCGCCGTTGAAGTGGACCTCTTCAACAGCTGCGATGGCGTCCCTCAGCACGCCCGGTGCCTCGGCGAGTTTTTGATCAATGTCGGCTTCGGCTTCGGCCATATGGTCGCGCCGGTTTTCGAGGGCTGCGACGATGCGGCCAAGCGCCTTCGCCTCTGCTGTGTTGCGGGCGTTTGTCTTCAGGTACCTGACAGTCTCGATCAGCGCGGTCGCGTCCCGGATAGCGGAAAGCGACATTGCGAGATCGCGAAGCCGGGCGTTCTCCCGCTCGCGAAACTCCGGCACCTCGCTGGACACCAAGCGATAAAGGGAACGCACGCGCTTCAGGTTTTTGCGAAAGGCATGGATCGCCTCGTGCTTACCCTCCGGTCTTTCTTCAAGTGTACGGATCGCGTGAGACATCTGGCCTGCAGCGGCCTTCCGGAACTCCGCCGTGAAACTGTGGTCAGGCCGTATGCGAAAGGGCATGCCGATCGTGCTCGTATTCGGTGGCAAGCGCTTGGTTTGAGTAACGGAAATCGCCAGTGACCTCGCGGCCGACCCATGAAGGCAGCGAAGGATTGTCGCTCTCCGAGCGCATCTCCACTTCGGCGATCACCAAGCCACGGTACTGCCCGGCGAACACGTCAACCTCCCAAACGAAACCGCCATGAGGGACGCGATACCGGGTTTTCTCGATGATGATCCCGATTGCTTCGTCGAGCAGTTGCGCGGCGTCGGCGACGGGGATGTCGTATTCGAATTCCTCGCGGGTCAGCGTGCTCCGGCCGATCTTTACGGTCAGTCTCGCCTTCACATTGTCGAGTACGCGCACGCGTACCGAGCGGTCGTCCATCGAGGCAATATAGCCTTGCTTGAAAACGGATTTTGTTTCAGCTCCAGCGCGCCAGGCATCGCCGTGCACCAGAAACTTCCGCTCGATTTCTTTCGCCATTTCCGGTGAACCTTGTGTGACGATTTTGTTACGCTAGCCTAATTTTACCGCCATGGGTACCCATAGTATTCCAAAGATGTGTTTCGGCTCGACAAAGCTTACCCTTGGGGTTATTCCGATCCCGAATTCAATCGTTTCAAAAGGATCACGCGGCCATGGGCGAAAAGACAGAAAAGCTCCTTTCCATCCTGAAACTCCAGCCTGTTGTTCCGGTCCTGATCGTCGATGACGTCAAGTCCGCCGTTTCGCTCGCGCGCGCTCTTGTCGCAGGCGGTCTGAAGGCAATCGAGATCACGATGCGCACTTCGGCTGCGCTCGATGCTGTTCGTGCCGTTGCCGACGAGGTCGAAGGCGCCGAGGTCGGGGCTGGCACCATCCTCAATGCCGCCCACTGGGATGCTGCGGTTGCCGCTGGCTCCAAGTTCGTCGTCAGCCCGGGTGCAACACAGGAATTGCTCGACGCTGCGCGCAAGTCGTCGGTTCCGCTGCTGCCGGGTGCTGCGACCGCAAGCGAAGTCATGGCGCTGCGCGAGGAAGGCTATCAGGTTCTGAAGTTCTTCCCGGCAGAACAGGCTGGCGGCGCTGCTTATCTCAAGGCGCTGTCCTCGCCGCTAGCAGGCACCGTCTTCTGCCCGACCGGCGGTATCTCGTTGAAGAATGCAAGGGATTACCTGTCTCTGCCGAACGTCATCTGCGTCGGTGGCTCCTGGGTTGCGCCGAAGGAACTGGTAGCCGCTGGCGATTGGGTCGGCATCACCAAGCTTGCGTCTGAAGCAGCTGCCCTGAAGGCCTGATTTGGCGGGAAACCGCGCGTCATGCAGGCGGAGGTTCCGCCTGCATTTGTATTTCCAACGTCAATACCTATCTCCCCTCTGGCCTCTAGACAGGGAGATGATGAGGAATGTTCGACGCGAAAAAGCTTCTTGAGCAGTTCTTGGGTTCGCAGGTGCCAGGGGTCGGCGGTTCCGTCAAGGACCGGGCCGGCGACGCGATCCAGATGGCCAAGGATAATCCGTGGAAGGCAGGCGCGCTTGCGACCGTGCTCCTCGGAACCAAGACTGGTCGCAGTATCGCTGGCAATGCACTGACGATCGGTGGTTTGGCCGCCATCGCCGGCCTCGGCTATCAGGCCTACAGAAATTACCAGGCAGGGCAGGCGCCCGCAACGCCATCCGATGCGCCGCCGCCGAAGACGGCCGTGCTGCCGCCGCCTGCTGACTCCGGGTTCGGGGCGGCTTCACCGGCTCAAAGCAACGAGTTCGTCCTCGTTCTCATCCGCGCGATGATCGCCGCGGCAAAGGCCGACGGTCATATCGACGATGGTGAACGGGCGCTCATTCTCGACAAGATCAAGGCTGCCGATGTCAGTGGCGAAGCCGCGGCCTTCATCGAACGGGAGCTGTCGCAGCCGACCGACATCGATGCGCTGGTTGCCGCCGCGGCGACCGAGGAGCAGCGGGTGGAACTGTATACCGCATCGCGCTTGACCATTGAACCGGATTCGCGCGCCGAGCGTGGCTATCTCGACCTGCTGGCCGGCCGTCTCGGCCTTCCCGATGCGCTTGTCGATCACATCGAGGCAACGGTGTCATCCGCCAAGATCAGTTTGTAAGGGTACCAATCGGCCAGTTGCCTTTCCCGGGCGGCTGGCCTAAGCCATGTGTCCTTATCTGGAGGAGCGCATGCGCGATCTATCGAATTTCAAGGGTTGCCCGGCACCGCAGCCGGTAACCCTCAAGGGCCGTTTCGTCACGGTTGAGCCCTATGTTCGCGAACAACATCTGCAAGCGTTGTGGGATGGGCTCGGCGGCATGGCTATCAATCCCCTGCTGCGCTATTTCGCGCAGCCCGATTTTACCGGTATGGAAGATTTCTCCAACTGGCTGCAGTCGGTCGCCAAATCGGGTTGGCTGACGCATATCTTCCGCGACAATGCCTCCGGCAAGATCGTCGGCATGGCAAACTACATGCGGGCCGATCCAGCCAACGGCGTGATCGAAGTGGGCGGTGTTGCGCACGGCGCTGATATGAAGCGCTCGCCGCTCTCCACGGAAGTCCACTATCTGATGGCCAAGCATATCTTCGAGGAGCTTGGCTACCGGCGCTACGAGTGGAAATGCGATAATCTGAACGAGGCGAGCAAGACAACGGCAGCCCGCTATGGCTTCACCTTCGAAGGCGTGTTCCGCCAGCACATGATTTCCAAGGGCCGCAACCGCGACACGGCGTGGTTTTCGATGATTGATTCCGAATGGCCCGCCCTGAACGCGGCGTTCGAGGCATGGCTGTCTCCCAACAATTTTGACGCGGATGGCAAGCAGAGGAGCCGGCTGGAGGACATTCGTGCTGAGATCAGCAAGGAAACAGCCGTATGACGGCTCCGAAATCGGAAGGCCGTTCGCAGGCAATTGCGGCGGCCCTTATTCTCGTGGCCGCCGGCATCGTCCTCTATTTCATGCCGACCATCGTGCTCGCACTCGGCAGCTACTCGCCGTATCTTGCTGCCGGTGTCGGCGCCTGCCTGATCCTGGCCTTCTTCGTCGTGTTCTGGCTGAGAGCACGCTATCAGCGCCGGCGCGGCAAGTAGCGCTGCAGCCGTTCGACTAGCCTTGTAGCGAGGCGCCGAGCAGCAGCGCGCCCATGGCAATCACCAGCAGGGCGCCCAGAATTTCGATCGAATTCCCAATCCATACCGAAGCCGCCGAGCCGCGGCCGGCAAGCCGCATCGCCGTGCCCTTGGCGATGACGGCAAGCGTTGCCAGGATCGCGACCGTTATCGCAGTGCCGAGCGACATGGCGATCACTGACAGTACGCCGCCGAGATAGAGCCCATTCAGAAGCGAGAAGGTCATCACCAGAAGCGCGCCCGAGCAGGGGCGCAGGCCTACGGCAATGATGGCTGACCAGGCTTCACGGATATTGAACTTCTCTGCCCCGAGCAGCGATGGATCGGGCATGTGCGATTGCCCGCAGGTCTCGCAGGCCATTCCCGCGATGAATTTGTGGCCGGCCCTAAGAGCGTCGGCTTCACCGAAGGCGTAGCTCGAGCCTTGCGTCTGCGCTTCATTATCCTTCCAGTCCAGCATCATGCTGACGGGACCGGAAGAGGTTGCCATGGCCTCGCGGTTCGGCATGCCGGCGGTAAGCACCCGCAGTTTGCGAAACAGCAGCCAGCAGCCGAAGAGGATGACCATGAGGAAGCTGGCGATTTCCATCGCCTGCGTTGCTGCGGTCAGGGTTATTCCAGTGCCACGAAGCACCAACCATGCGCCGCCGACCAGGGCGATGGCGACCAGTCCCTGCAGGAAGGCGGAGACGAAGGAGATCGACACGCCGCGTTTCAGCTCGATTTCGTTGGCGATCATGTAGGAGGAAATGACCGCCTTGCCGTGTCCCGGGCCAGCGGCATGGAAGACGCCATAAGCAAACGAGAGGCCGATCAGTGTCCAGAGATGCCAGGAATCCTCACGCATGGCGCGCAGCGCGCCCGTGAGTGCACGATAGAAGGCCTGCTGCTGCGCATTAATGTAGAGGAGGAGGGGAGCGAGCGGGCCGCCTGTCGGCTGGAAGCTCGGTTCCGACGTGCCGATGCCGAGCGGCGACTGTGCATGGGCAACGGCCATGCCCGCGACGAGCACCAATGCGGCGCAGAGCGCAACCGGGCGAAGCCCGTGCCTCAGCATGTCAGATCCAGCCGCGTCGCGAAGAGCTTCGACATGTTCGTTCCCGTCGGGTCGTTGAAGAAGGCGTCGGTCAAGGATTGCTTGTTTTCGGCGATCACCTGGTCAGCATCAGGGCGGACGACCTGGTGCTTGCAGCTTTTGAAGCCATCGCCGACGAGGACCAGTTCGTTGTCGCTCGGAAAGTCGATCGAGGTGTAGAGCGTCGGATCATAGACGCCGAAGGTCAGCTGTCCCTTGAGCGGCATCTTCTCCGCCGGCTTGACGGCGAAGAACATCAGGAGCTGGCCCTGTTTGTAGTCCACATGGATCAAGTCGGGCTTCTCGACCTTGATGTTCTTACCGTCCATCGTGAGGTTCATGTAGTAGTCGTAGTCGACTAAGGAGCCCCGCACCGTCTTGCCGACCTCGGCCAGCTCGTTCGGATCGAGTTTCAGGTCGGTATTCTTGTCGAAATCCATGACGACGGAGGACGAGAAGACCTCGTCGAAACGCCAGACGTTGCGCAGCTCCGCGACATTGCCATCGTCGTCAGCGACTATTTCGAGCCTTGCCTCAACGAACACATGCGGGTGCGCAAAGGCGGCGGCTGGCAGAAGCGACAGGAGCGACGCCATCAGGAGTGTCGATTTCTTCATGCGTGCTCTTAATTGCGGGATCGCGTTGCGCCCTGAATCCTCGCCAGAAAATGGGACGGAATTGGGACCGGCCCCGGACAGCAAAGCTCAGGGGTGCTTCTTGAACCAATTGTGAAGATAGTCGACGAAGATGCGCACCTTGGCCGGCAGATACCGCCGGTGCGGATAGACAGCATAAATGCCGCGATCGGTCGGAATGTAATCATTGAAGAGCGTGACCAGTTCGCCATTCTCGATCGGTTTGCGGGCGATGAAATCGGGAATCAACGCAACGCCGATACCCGCCAGCGCCGCGCGTAGCGTCGCATGCGGGCTGTTGACTTCCATCGGGCCGGTGACGGCAACAGCAAAGGAGGTGTTGTCGGGATTGTAGAAGCGAATGCTACCCTGGCTGCGCGAGTTCGTGTCGATGATGAAGGGGACGTTCGAGAGGTCCGAGGGGTGGGCGAGTTCGGGATGACGTTCCACGAAATCGGTTGTCGCGCAGAGATGGACCCGGAAATCCGAGATCTTGCGGGCGATCATGCCGGAATCCTCGAGCTTGGTCACGCGGATGGCGACGTCGAAGCCTTCCTCAATGAGATCGACGAATCGGTCGTCGGCGGCAATCTCCAGCGCGAGATCGGGATTTTCCCTGGCGAAATCGATCAGCGATTGGCCGACATCGGCGTCGACGAAGGTGCGAGGCACGGAGACCTTCAGCCGGCCCTTCAGCTGCGCGTTGTTCTCGCGCACGAGATCGGCGAGGTTGTCGATCTCCTTCAGGATGTCGGAAGCGGTGCGATAGTAAGTGTGGCCGGCTTCCGTCATGGAGAACTGGCGGGTCGTGCGATTGAGCAGCAGGGCGCCGAGTTCGTCTTCAAGTTCGCGAACGTATTTGGAGAGCAGCGCCTTGGAACGGCCAGTGCGCCGCGCCGCGGCCGAAAAGCCTTCCGCTTCAACGACATCGATGAAGGCGCGGATGCGAGTGAGCGTGTCCATGGTGGTCTCCCAAAAAAAGCGCCGAACCGCCATTCAAATCAGCCAGTTGCGGGCCGTTTCGCCACGTTGAACAAATTGCGGTGTATTGTTCAAATATTTTCTGCCGGGAGATCCGAAAAAACCGCTTGATTATGACTGCGAATATTCCTATTTCGGGGTCAGCCCAAAGTCGCACGTGCCCATGGGTGTCCGCCGAACCCTCGAATTGGTGAGGAAATCGGTAAGGTACCTGGAATTAACCCCTCCAGTCGCTATTCCGGCCAACCGGAAAATGCGAGGACGCCTGAAGCAACGACGGTGCGGGCCTTTTTGTTCTCTCCCTGCTTTCCATCAGCGGGGGTTACTGAAGAGGCACACCTTCATTGCCGGAAGTGCGGTAGGGAACCCCCTCCAATCCATGGCAGACAAAGCCGGATCCATGTCGCTTTCGCGGCGTTGATTCATCATCTGCGCAGTCCAAGCGCTTGCTAAGGTTCCGGGGTCTCCACCGGCTGGTTCCTAGGCGAGTGATTGGTTGCCCTTTGTCCTCCGGTTTTTCCGGAGCTCTGGAATTGGAAAAGGGATTGATATGACCACTCAGCGCATCCGCGACTTTCTCGCAACCCGACGTCCCGACGGTCCCTGCCTCGTGGTCGACCTCGACGTCGTGCGCGACAATTTCTCCGCTTTCCGTCATGCGATGCCGGACAGCGCCATCTACTACGCCGTCAAGGCAAACCCGGCTCCGGAAGTCCTGAAGCTGCTCGCCGACATGGGCTCCAACTTCGATTGCGCGTCTGTCGCCGAAATCGAAATGGCGCTGAACGCCGGTGCGACCGCTGCCCGCATCTCCTACGGCAACACCATCAAGAAGGAACGCGACGTTGCCCGCGCGCATGCGCTCGGCGTCAGCCTTTTTGCGGTCGACAGCCACGAGGAAGTCGAGAAGATCTCGCGTGCCGCTCCCGGCGCCCGCGTGTTCTGCCGCGTCCTGACGGATGGCGAAGGCGCCGAATGGCCGTTGTCGCGCAAGTTCGGCTGCGTGCCGCAGATGGCCGTCGACGTGCTCGTCTACGCTCATCAGCTCGGCCTCGAGTCCTACGGTGTGTCGTTCCATGTCGGTTCGCAGATGACCAAGGTCGATGCCTGGGATTCGGCTCTTGCCGATGCCAAGCGCGTCTTCGTTCAGCTGGCCAAGCAGGGCATTCACCTGCAGATGGTCAACATGGGCGGCGGCTTCCCGACCAAGTACCTGCGCGACGTTCCGTCGGCGGAAGCTTACGGTCGTGCGATCTACCAGAGCCTTCGTGACCACTTCGGCAACAACCTGCCGAAGACGATCATCGAACCGGGCCGCGGCATGGTCGGCAACGCCGGCGTCATCAAGACGGAAGTCGTGCTGATCTCGAAGAAGTCCGACAACGACGCCGCTCGCTGGGTGTTCCTCGACATCGGCAAGTTCGGCGGTCTGGCCGAAACGATGGACGAAGCCATTCGTTACCCGATCCGCACTGAGCGCGACGGCGACGAGATGGAGCCCTGCGTCATCGCCGGCCCGACCTGCGACTCTGCCGACGTGCTTTATGAGAAGAATCTCTACCCGCTGCCGCTCACCCTTTCGATCGGCGACGAGATCCTGATCGAAGGCACCGGCGCCTACACGACCACCTATTCGGCGGTCGCGTTCAACGGCTTCGAGCCGCTGAAGGCCTACATTATCTAGCACATGACCCTCGGATCGCAGATCCGAGAAAGGCTTATGTGCCAGTAAAGACCACGCTCGCCCCGTAGCCAGCCGGGGCGGCACCCTCACAATGATCTGACGATACCGTTTGAAACGGTTTTGAGTTCGGGAGGCCACGATGGCCGCTGTTCTTGATTCTGTCCGCGCATATTTTGCGCCTTCTGTCTTCACCATCGACGCCGAAAACCCCGGCGATGTCGTCGCGCGCGAAAACCTGCTCGATCGCGCCATGGGCCCGAACCGCCGCAAGAAGTCGTCGGAGAAGATTCGCCGCGGCCGCCTGCCGGCCGAAGGCCTGGCACTTGTCGCGCGTGATCGCGACAACCATGTCATCGGCACTGTCCGTCTATGGAACATCGAGGCCGGCGTTAATGCCGATGCGACGCCGATCAATGCGCTGTTGCTTGGGCCGCTGGCCGTCGATTCCACCTTCGAGGGCAAGGGCGTCGGTTCGGCACTGATGCGCGCCGCCATTCTGGAAGCGAAGAACCGTGGGCACGGCGCCATCCTGCTCGTCGGCGATGCCCCTTACTACGAGCGTTTCGGCTTCTTTGCCGAGAAGGCTCAACACCTCGTCATGCCGGGCCCTTTCGAACGTTCGCGCTTCCTGGCGCTGCAACTCATCGAAGGCTGGCTTGACGGCGCGGCCGGCATGATCGTCCCCTCGGGACGGATGCTGACAAGCGCCCCGGTCCGCAGGGCGGCGTGATCGGCAGAGCCTCTCCCCCTGATGGGGAGGGGCTTTTTCGTTTCCTGCTTTTTGGAAATCGAGTTTAGAGACGCCGGAAGAGCCGGCGAACGCGTAGCCTAAACTTTTACGACTGCTTGCCCCCTCAGGCTTCAATCATTTCACGACGCTTGCGTCGATGATTTGAGTTCCGGCAGTCTGAACGACATTTTCAGGTATAGCGGCGATGAAGAACATCGTGAAAGCATAAACCGCGAATACAGTCGCTGCGGCAGTGGCCCTTAGAATCATTCATGCACTCCTATTCTCAGGAGTTCAATGTGGGCTCAAAAGGCGGCTTTCCCAAGAGTTTTCTGAACGCCAGATGAACAAAAAACTGTGAGAGCAAAAATTAATGATATTTTAGCAACACCTGAGTTTCACCCCGAAGGGGATGGAATTCCCGGTTTGTTCTCATTAATGTGCAATAAATTCAAGCATGTAGATGAAAGTTTGGGCAGAAGTTTTCCTCGCTGACGCCGGGTCGCTCTATGATCTCCTCGTCATCGGGCAGGGAGCCGGGTTCATGAACCGGTCCGCTTTCCGTTCATATTTCGGCGCCCGATGACGGTTGCCAAGGCTGGGTCTGAAGCCGTCAGGGTGGAAGATCCATCGGGGGAATTGGGGTCGGGAGACGCTCCTGCCGATCTCGAGGCGCCGAAAGCCTGACGCGATCGGGCAGGCGATACAGCCTGACATTTGCACTCCCCGCCCATCTCCGATCCGGCAAAGCCGTCGCGAAGCACTGCTCCGCGCGGCGTCTTGGGCCGCCTACGCGAATGCCGGCTTACGCCTTTCGGCTTCGTTGTGCCGGCCTTCTTTCGGTAAGATAGTAAATTAGCAATGTTGAACTTGAGGGTGTGCAAATGGGACGTTCAATCTTGGTTCTGATGTTCACTTCTTTGCTCCTCGCCGCGGCCAGCTCCGCGCCGGCAAGCGCCGCGATCCGGACGGTCACATCGAAGCCAACCTTGGAGTCGCTGGAGCCGGGCCAAGCGGTGCTTTATGACGACAAGAAATGTCCGAGCGGCATGATCGCCAAGTACAGAAAGGCGCCGAAACGGTCGTCGATCAGCCGCACTTGCGTGCATCAGTGAACGCCCACCGATCATAAACCTTCACGTCCGCGTGAGGCGCATCGCGCTGGCGATGATTTTGGAGTGTGGCTACGCTAGCTCAGCGGAATGATTAAACGCCTCGCTCTTCTCATCGTTGTCCTGCTGTCGCCGTTTGCTGCCTTCGCGCAGCAGGAAAACGGCCGGACGGCAGCTCTCCTGGAGAATTTGTCGTCCCGCACGGATCTCAAGCCACTGAAAGCCGTGATCGTCGCCAGAGACGGTCGGATCGTGGCAGAGCAAGGATATCGCGGGCACACAACGACCGAGTCCGTCAACATCAAGTCCGCGTCGAAATCGATCATTTCGAGCCTCGTCGGCATTGCGATCGAGAAGAAGCTCCTTGAGGCCCCCGATCAGCGGATCGCTCCCATCTTGAAGGGCGACCTGCCTGCCGATCCCGATCCGCGTCTCAACCAGATCACGATTGGCAACCTGCTTTCCATGCAGGCGGGGCTTGGGCGGCTCTCCGGTCCCAACTACGGCCGCTGGGTTGCCTCGCAGAATTGGGTGCGGTTCGCGCTTGCGCAGCCTTTCGACGACGAGCCCGGCGGTCAGATGCTTTACTCGACAGCCTCCACGCACCTTCTCTCGGCTATCCTCACGAAGGTCAGCGGGAAGTCGACGCTGGCGCTCGCCCGCGAATGGCTTGCACCCGTCGACGGTTTTCGCATAGGTGCCTGGGAGCGGGACCCGCAAGGCATCTATCTCGGCGGCAACCAGATGGCGATGACAGCGCGCTCGCTGCTGGCCTTCGGGGAACTCTACCGCAATGGCGGCAGGACGGCGAACGGGACGCAGGTCGTTCCGGCGGACTGGATCGCCCAGTCCTGGCAGCATCGTACCAATTCGCGCTTCTCTGGTGACGACTACGGCTATGGCTGGTTCTCACGCCGGATCGGCGGGGAAGAGGTCCATTTCGCTTGGGGCTATGGCGGCCAGATGCTTTATATCGTCCCCTCGATCGGGATGACCGTTGTTATGACATCGGAGGAAACCGGCCCATCCGCGCGCACCGGCTATCGCGATGCCCTGCATGGTGTATTGGCCGAGATTATCATTGCCAGCCGCCAAAGCTGATCAGCGAAAGCCGGATGCGGGCTAAGTGTCCGAAGACTTCAGTTGGTCACTCAATGACGGCGGGCGGCGCCAGTGATACAGAACATCAGGCTCCCGCTCCTCGTTGCCAGCGCCGTCCGTCTCTTTTACGGCGACAAAACCGTTGCGCTCGTAGAACCGTCGCGCATTGGTGTTCTTCTGGAACGTCCAGAGCTCTATTTCGTCCATCTCTTCCTGAGCGCGGTGAAGCAACATGCTGCCTATACCCCTGGCCTGGAACTCGGGGAGGACATAGAGCTGCTCGATTTCATTTTCGCCATACGCGATAACTCCGACGAGCCGTTGATCCGAGATGGCGCCGAGTATCGTGCGGTTGGGGAAAAGCTGCGTGCGCCAGTAAACCTCGTCTTCTTCCGGGGTATGAACATCCGACAACCAGGGGAGCCGCTCCGAAAGCGCGAGACGACGCAGCATTGCGGCGTCTCGCATATGTTTGGCCTCAAGCCGGACAACGTCGGGCTGCTGCATCCCGCGGCGCATGGCGGCTAGGCCGCGATGTCGACGACGCCGCAATCGCCGGCTTCGGAGGCGAAGGCCAGCAGCTTGCCGTTCTTGCTCCAGCTCATCGAGGTGATGGCGCCCTTGCCGGGGCGCCGCAGCAGCGCTTCCTTGCTGTCGTTGAGACGCACTGCGAGGATCATGCCGTCGATGAAGCCGATTGCGAGGATGTCCTCCACGGGATGGAACTTGACCGACGTCGCCATGATGTTGGCGCGGGTGCCGAGCTCGAGCGGTGCCTTGCCCATCGGGCCGTCCTTGCCCTGGAAGGGCCAGACGATGGCGGCCGGTGCACCCGAGGAGGCAAGCCACTTGCCCTTCGCCGACCAGGAGAGCGACTTCACCTTGGAGGGGTAGCCGGTCATGCGCATGTGGCGGGCCTCGGCGCCGGCCTTGCTGTCGAGCTTCCAGCCGTGCAGCGCGTTTTCCTGCATCGTGGTGACGAGGAAGTTGCCGTCAGGCGAGAAGGTGACGCCGGTATGAGCACCCTTCCATTCGAGGTCGACGGGCTTGGCAGCGGTGCCGACCCAATGCAGCGATACGCCGTTATAGCGCGCCGTGGCAATGCGCATGCCCTTCGGCGCAAAGGCGAGGCCTTCGACGGTGCGTTCTTCGGTAAATTCCTTGGTCGTACCATCGGCGAGGCGGACGAAGGCGCTCTTGCCGTAGGAGTAGGCGACGGAGCCCTGCGGGCCGGCGGCAAGCTGGGAAATCCACTTGCGCGGCGCATTGGCGAGTTCTGTGACGTTGGCGTCGGCCGTGATGCGCAGCACCTTGCCGTCTTCGCCGCCGGAAATCAGGCTTTCGCTATAGGGATCGCGGATGCAGCTCAGCATGCCCTGATGGGCTTCGGTCACCTTCTCGCCGCCGTCGAGGCGGTGAAAGGTGCCAGCAGCATTGGCGAAGAAGGGAGTGTCACCTAAAAATTCGACGGCCAGGATATGGCCGTCGAGATCAAACGGGGCAACTGTCGGCATCAGGCTGCCGCCTCACACGCCTTGAAGGAAGCCTCGAGCTTTTCGCGGTCGAGTTCGCGGCCGATGAAGACGAGGCGGGTTTCGTGCTTCTCGCCATCCTTCCACGGACGCTGATGATCGCCTTCAACGATCATGTGGACGCCCTGAATGACATAGCGCTCCGGGTCGTCCTTGAAGGCGATGATGCCCTTGAGGCGCAGGATGTTCGGGCCCTGCGTCTGGGTGATCTTCTGAACCCAGGGGAAGAAGCGTTCGGGGTTCATTTCGCCGCCGCGCAGCGACACCGACTGCACCGTTACATCGTGGATCGGCGACACGGCGCCATGGTGATGGTGGTCATGATCATGGTCGTGATCGTCGTGATGATGGTCATGATCGTGATCGTGATCATGCGCATGGTGATGATGGTGGTGGTCGTGATCGCAATCCGGGCCGCAGACGTGATCGTCGTGGTCATGATCGAGGAAGTGCGGATCGTTTTCCAGCGCGCGCTCCAGGTTGAAGGCGCCCTGATCGAGAACGCGCGCGAGATCGACGCCCGAGCGGCTGGTCTTGTAAACACGGGCCGATGGGTTGATGGCGTGGACGACATCCTCGATCTGCGCGAGTTCTTCCGGCGTCACGAGGTCGGTCTTGTTGATCAGCACGACGTCGGCGAAGGCGATCTGGTCTTCGGCTTCACGGCTGTCCTTCAGGCGTAGCGGCAGGTGCTTGGCGTCGACAAGGGCGACGACGGCATCAAGTTCCGTCTTGGCGCGAACGTCGTCATCCATGAAGAAGGTCTGCGCGACCGGCACCGGATCGGCAAGGCCCGTGGTTTCAACGATGATGCCGTCGAAACGGCCGGGGCGGCGCATCAGGCCTTCGACGACGCGGATCAGGTCGCCGCGCACGGTGCAACAGACACAGCCGTTGTTCATTTCGTAGATTTCTTCGTCGGATTCGACGATGAGGTCGTTGTCGATGCCGATCTCGCCGAACTCGTTGACGATGACCGCATATTTCTTGCCGTGGTTCTCCGACAGGATGCGGTTGAGCAAGGTCGTCTTGCCGGCGCCGAGGTAGCCGGTGAGAACGGTAACGGGGATTGGCTTCTGCTGGGTGGGGATCGCGTCGGTCATAAGAACCTCGAGAGATGGCACGCCCGGGGGCGGGGCTGAAAATTCGTCGGTCACATATAAGGAGTTGCGCGCGGCAGTTCAAAGGGATTCGTATGTTATAAGATCACGTCGCAGCGGCGGCGGCCTCAATGAAGCTCTGCCGGGTCGAATGCGTCGACATCCTGCAGCAGTTCGACCAGCCCTTTTACCGAATGCGCAATCAGCGCCTCGCCCTTTTCCGCCGTCGCCCGCGATGCGTTGCCCGCCACACCCGATGCGCTGAGATCCGACATCTTCCACCCGAAGGCGTGCGGGCCGTAGGCGCGCAGATGCTTGAAGCGGGCGGCAAAATCGGACTGGCGGGAGGGGAAATCCGCAGCCTTCTCCATGTCCACCTTTTCGGGGTGAAGCGCCAGCATCACAGAGGTCTCGATGTCGCCGCCGTGGATGTCGATCGTCTTCTCCTCGGGCGAGATGACACCGGCGGGAACGCCGAAGCGCGTCCAGCTGGTGGCGACGGCCAGCATGTTGAACCGGACTCGGGCTTCGGTCGCGACGATCGTCATCAGCGGTGAGTTTCCGCCATGGGCGTTCAGCATCACCAGCTTGCGGATGCCCGTCCCCGCGAGCCTTTGGGCAATGCCCAGCCAGCGCTCGACGGCCTCGCCATATGTCAGCGTTTGTGTGCCCTTCACGTCCATATGCTCGACCGAGTAGCCGACCTCTTCCGTGGGCAGAAACGTCGCCGGCAAGGCGGCGGGAAGTGCGGCTTTGAGCCGGGCAACGATGCCCCTCGCGATCAGGGTGTCGGTATCGAAAGGCAGATGCGGACCATGCTGTTCATGCGCGCCAAGCGGCAGAACGGCGATCCATTGACGGCGGTCCGCGGGCGTCAGGTTCGTATCGTTATCCGCGAAGTCGCGAGAAGGCTCCGTCATCCGGCTAAGACCTCTTGTTTATGACGAAATGATGCGCAATGTCATTGTGCAGCGTTCTCAATGCTTAGCGCATAACCCCTTAAATCGAAATCGATTTGGGGGAGGTGATCATGAATGTTCCTGCTCCCCACACGTAAGGGGTGCGCAACGCAGCAAAGTCAAAGGGATGGCGATGGGGAAGAAGCACAAGGACGGAAAGAAGCAGAAGTCCAAGAAGAAGGACCAGACCGAATATACCGTCGTTGATCTTTCGCCGGCTTTGACACAGGCGGCGCGGTCGATGCGAACTGTCCTATCGCGCAATCTCCTCGAAAGCGGCCTTTATGCCGGCCAGGACGGCGTGATCCTTTCCCTGGCTGAGAGCGACGGGATGACGGCCGGCGGACTGGCCCACAAACTCGGCGTCAAGGCGCCGACCATGACGCGCACGATCGGACGCATGGAGGCGCAAGGCTTCCTCGAGCGCAAGCCGGACGCGGAAGATGCCCGCCTGACGAAGGTCTACCTCACCCAGCTTGGTCGCGGCAGCGTGCAGGCAATCGAAACGGCAGCGTCGGCCTGCGACCACATGGCGACCCAGGAGTTTTCAGAGAAGGAAATCCGCAATCTGGTCCGTCTCTTGAAGGCCATCGATGCCAATCTGCAGTCGGCCGCGATCCCGTTCGACGAGCCTGAGGAAATCTGACAAATTTGTGAAATTACGAATTGCCTCGCTGCGTTTAATCTTTTAATTAAACATTTTAATAAGGCTCGGCCGCTCCATCGGCTGAGCGCATAGAAATCCGCGCGTTGCCTGGGGAGGACACGTGGCACAAAAGATCAAGCTTTCGACGATCGCCGAAACGCTCGGCATTTCAACAGCAACCGTATCTCTTGCCTTACGTGACAGCCCGCTGGTGGCTGGCGCCACCCGAGACAAAATCAAGGAACAGGCGCGGGCGCTCGGCTATATATACAACCGCCGCGCCGCCAGCCTGCGCACGTCTCGCTCAGGCATCATCGGTGTCGTTGTGCACGACATCATGAATCCGTTCTACGGTGAAATCCTGAAGGCGATCGAAAGCGAGCTCGATCGCAGCCGCCATACTTTCATCCTGTCCAATCATTACGACTCGGTCGAAAAGCAGCGCACCTTCATCGAGACATTGCTGCAGCTCGGTGGCGATGGCGTCATCATGTCGCCGGCGATCGGCACGCCGCAGGAGGACATGCAGCTTGCCGAAGACAATGGCATGCCGGCGATCCTGGTTGCCCGTTCGCTGGACGGCTTGGACCTTCCGACGTACCGCGGCGACGACAGCTACGGCATTTCGCTCGCCACCAATCATCTGATCGGCCTTGGCCACAGCTCGATCGCGATGATCGGCGGCACCGACCAGACCTCGACGGGGCGTGATCGTTACCAGGGTTACGTCAACGCGCTGCGCAAGGCCGGCATAGATGTCGACCCTGGCTTGCGCATCCCCGGCCCGCGCTCGATGCAGGGCGGCTTCGAAGCGGCGGTGCACTTCCTGTCGCTGCCGCAGAAGCCGACGGCCGCCGTCTGCTGGAATGACCTCGTCGCGATCGGACTGATGAACGGCATTGCCCGCGCCGGTCTCGTCCCGGGCAAGGATATCTCGGTCACCGGCTACGATGACCTCGAGGAAGCGTCGATCTCGATGCCGGCGCTGACGACGGTATGGAATGGCCAGGCAGAAGTTGGACGCCTTGCGGCTCGCGCGCTCCTTGATCGTCTGGCCGGCAGCCACGAGCCTGACGGGCTCCATCTCATCAAGCCGGAGATGCGCATCCGCCAGTCGACCAGTCCTCATCGCCCGCGCCCTTAGGTAAGCCAAAAGGAAATGCCATGTCCCGCATCGCTGTTCTCGTTCCAGGGAAGATACACGGGGGCGTCCTGACCCGCCTGAAGGAGAGCTTCGATGTTATCGAGGGCAATCCCTCGACGCTTGGCGCGGAGACGGCCGGAAAGATTCGCGGTGTTGCCGTCTCCGGCACGTTCGATGCGGCTGCAATCGACAGTCTTCCGAATGTGGAACTGATCTCCAGCTTCGGCGTCGGTTATGATGGCGTCGACGCCAAATATGCTGCGACCAAGGGCATCATCGTCACCAATACGCCCGACGTGCTGAACGACGAGGTGGCCGATACGGCGATCGGGCTCTTACTCAACACGATCCGCGAGTTTCCGCGTGCGGAAAACTGGTTGCGTGCCGGCAACTGGCTGCCAGGGCAGAACTATCCGCTGTCGCGTTTCTCCCTCAAGGGGCGGCATGTCGGAATCTACGGCCTTGGGCGGATCGGCCAGGAAATCGCCAAGCGCCTGGAGCCGTTCAAGGTCAAGATCAGCTATCACACGCGCACGCGTCACCCCGATGCGCCGTACGGCTATTATCCGTCGCTGAAGGATCTCGCCGAGGCCGTCGATACGCTGATCTCCATCGTCCCGAAGACACCACAGACCCATAAGACCATAAATGCGGAAATCCTGTCCGCACTTGGACCTGACGGCGTCTTCATCAACGTAGGGCGCGGCTGGACAGTCGACGAGGATGCACTTGCTCAGGCGCTGAAGTCCGGAACCATCGGTGCCGCCGGGCTCGATGTTTTCTACGACGAGCCGAACGTCCCTACTCACCTGCTCGATCTGCCGAACGCGGTGCTTCTGCCGCACCTCGCGTCGGGCTCGGTGCCGACACGGAATGCCATGGCGGATCTGGTTGTCGACAACCTCGTCGAGTGGTTCGGGAAGGGCAAGCCGCTCACACCCGTACCAGAGACTCCGGTGAAGGCGTAGCTCGCCAGCGGGCGCGCGAAGGCGCGCCCGTCGGATAGGCGACTCAGCTATTTGGCAACATGCCAGACGCCACCCATGCCATCGCCCTTCATGTCGCCTTCCATCTTGTCGTCGACAAACATGTAGAGCGGCTTGCCTTCATAGGCCCACATTTCCTTGCCGTCCGCTGCCTTGACCAACGTCCAGTCGCCTTCCGCCTTGGCCTTGGCCGCGGCATGGAAGGCTGGCCATTTCTTCAGGCAGGCCTTGTCGCAGTTTGACTTGTCCTTGGCATCCTTGTCGAAGGTATAGAGGGTCATGCCCTTTTCGGTTGCCAGGATCTTGCCCATCTTCGTATCGACCATCTTGGCCGGTTCGGCGGCAAATGCCGAGAGGGCACTCGTGGCCAGCACGGCCATTGAGAGCAACAGCGTTTTCATGATTTTCCTCCCACTCGGGACCGCCGGCGGAATGCCGGTAGTACCCAATCTAACTGATAGAAACGCTCCATCGGGACAGCTGTTCCGCGATCATGGGTCTGCGGCAGAATGTCGCGGTCAGCGGGGCGTGCACGAGAGGTTTTTCGGCAACGTTCGGTCGCGTCAATTTACATCAATCACAATCGCGCATATTCATTTCGCTTCTCGGACGGCCTTGCGTTGATTGGGTAAAGGCGAGACATCATGAACGAAATGCGGCGCAAGCTGACGACCATCTTCTCTGCGGATGTCCAGGATTACACGCGACTGATGGGTGCCGACGAAGAGGGCACGCTTGCCATGCTGAAGTGGTCGCGCGATGCGATGTCGCGACTGATCGGCGCGCATGGCGGCCGGGTGATCAATACCTGGGGCGACGGGCTGATTGCCGAATTCCCGAGCGTCGTGGAGGCCGTACGCGCCGCAATCGACGTCCAAAACGAACTCGTCGGCATGAACGCAGCTCGGCCGGCGGACGGGCGGATGCTCTACAGGATCGGCATTAATCTCGGCGATGTCCTCGCCGAGGGCGACGATATCTACGGCGACGGCGTCAATATCGCCGCCAGGCTTCAGGCTTCCGCACCGGCCGGCGGCATCGTGATTTCCAATACCGTCTATGATCAGGTTCGAAACAAGGTCGCCGTCGGCTTCGATTTTCTAGGAGCGCTGACGGTAAAGAACGTCAGCGAGGCGGTGCCAAGCTATTCCGTTCGGATCGGAGTAGAACCATCTGCCGGACCAGCTCCGGCGGCCGGTCCGTCGCCAGCAGTCGCGTCCGAGCCGATCCGCTTGTCTGACCCCAGGGTGCGGAAGATGGGCGGCGTGTTCGCGGTGGTCGCCATCGCTCTGTTGGTAATCAACCTGCTGTCATGGCAGGGCGTGTTCTGGGCGGCGTGGCCGCTCCTTGCCCTTGCCTTTGTGGTCGCCATGGGGTGGGTCCGCAGCCAGAACCGTTTTGACCGGCGCATAGCCGGATTCGCGATTGTCGGCATCGGCATTGTCATGATCAATCTGTTGTCATGGCACGGCGTATTCTGGGCCATATGGCCGCTTCTGGGCCTGGCCGTGACTGTAGGATTGCGATGGGCGATGCGGCGCTAGAGCGACCGATTGGCTGGCGGTCAGGCGGGCAGGTGTCTTTCCCTCAGTAGCTTGCTTGCCGCGTAGTCCCTGACGGCGTCGCCGAAGGCCGTGAAGATCTGGTTCGATGGCTTGTCAGTCTCGGCCCAGTATTCCGGATGCCATTGAACACCGACCGCAAAAGCCGGCGCATCGATCACGGAGACCGCTTCGATCGTCCCGTCTTCGGCCACTGCCTCCGCCTGCAGGCGCGGGGCCGTCTTAGCGATGGCCTGGCGATGCAACGAATTCACCCTGATTTCGCCCGGACCGACGATGCCCGCGATGCAGGACCCTTCCTTGACGAAGACGCTCTGGCGGATCGCGTACTTGCCGTCACGGTCAACCTCGGCCGGCGTGCGGTGATCCCATATGCCCGGCTGGTCCTGGATTTCGCTGGCAAGCGTGCCGCCCAAGGCGACGTTGAGTTCCTGAATGCCGCGGCAGATTGCGAGCAGCGGAATGGCGCGGTCGATGGCACGGCGGATCAGGGGCAGGGTGGTGGCATCGCGCGCGATATCGAAGGGGCCGTCGGCATCGGTCGCGGTTGCGCCGTAGTAAGACGGGTGAACGTTGCTGGCCGAACCGGAGACAAGGAGGCCGTCGACCCGGTCCAGAATCGCGTCCGTTCCGTAGCCTTCCTCGAAGGCCGGAATGATGAAGGCCATGACGCCGGCGGCATTGAGCGCCGCGCGCACATATTGATGCTGGACGGCGTGCCATGTGGCGCCGTCGAAGGTGCGGATATCGGCAGGAACGGCGACGATCGGCTTCGTCATTTTGACCCCGGTCAGAAGATGCGGTTGCTATTGTGAGAGCCGAGAACGGCTTAGAAGTCAACGTCTCGGCGCAATCGCAGGCAGAATTACGGCATTGTCGGCAGCTGGCTTCGGCGAAGCCCGCCTAACTCGCTGATTTTGATGGAAATGCTTCTCGCCGCTATATTGCCGTCGTGATGCCAAAGACTAATGGGAGAGTGCTTGAAACACGGTCGCCACCGTGCTTAGTTCCCCTATCGCTGCGGGCAAAGATGAGGGTTCACCTCGCAGTACCATCTATACGGGAGGTTTTTGATGGATCGTCGTTCATTCATGAAGAAGGCAGGAACCGCCGGCGTCGGTGCGGTTGCTGCTGCAGGCACGCTGGCAGCGCCTGCGATTGCACAAGAGAACCCCAAGATTTCGTGGCGCATGACGTCGTCGTTCCCGAAGAGCCTGGATACGATCTATGGCGCGGCCGACGATATCTCCAAGCACCTAGCCGCGGCGACCGACGGCAATTTCACCATTCAGCCGTTCGCGGCTGGTGAAATCATTCCGGGCCTGCAGGCCGCTGACGCCGTCAGCGCAGGCACCGTCGAGGCAGCCCACACCTGCTCGTATTACTTCGTCGGCAAGGATCCAACCTATGCGATCGGAACGGCGATCCCGTTCGGTCTCAACGGTCGCCTGACCAATGCCTGGTTCTACGAAGGCAACGGCAACAAGCTGATGAACGAGTTCTTCGCCACGCAGGGCATCTACGGCCTGCCGGCGGGCAACACGGGCGCCCAGATGGGCGGCTGGTTCCGCAAGGAAATCAATACGCTCGACGACCTAAAGGGCGTCAAGATGCGTATCGCCGGTCTGGCCGGCCAGGTCATCAGCAAGGTCGGCGTCATTCCGCAGCAGATCGCCGGCGGCGACATCTATCCGGCGCTCGAAAAGGGCACGATCGATGCCTCCGAATTCGTCGGTCCCTATGACGACCTGAAGCTCGGCCTGCACAAGGTTGCGAAGTACTATTACTATCCGGGCTGGTGGGAAGGTGGACCGACCGTCCATGCCTTCTTCAATCTGGAGAAGTGGAACAGCCTGCCGAAGCACTACCAGGCGGCGCTCACCGATGCCTGCGCCTTTGCCAACACCAACATGATGGCAAAGTACGACATGAAGAACCCGCCGGCGCTGAAGCAGCTGGTATCGGAAGGCGCCACGCTGCGTCCCTTCAGTCAGGAAATCATGGAAGCCTGCTTCCAGGCGGCCCTCGGCATCTATGCGGAGATTTCGGCGTCGAACCCGTATTTCAAGAAGATCTACGAGGACCAGACCGCGTTCAAGCGCGATGCCTATCTCTGGGCGCAGCTGTCGGAGTACACCTTCGACACGTTCATGATGATCCAGCAGCGCGCCGGCAAGATCTGACCGGCAGCTGAGTTCGGACAAGGAAAAGCCCCGGATTTCGATCCGGGGCTTTTTGTTGTCAGTTGATCTTCGGCGGCTGGCTGAGGTCCGTTGCCGGCGGCGGTGCGGGTGCCGCTGCTGGCGGTTGGCCGGGCAAGCCGTTCATCGGCGGCAAGGTCAGGCCAGGCAGTTGTGGCGAGCCGCCCGGTGCTCCAAGCGGCGGCAGCCCCAGGCCGTTGCCGCCGAAGCCCGGCACCTCGATCTTGATCGAGTTCGGATCGACCTTCGGCCCCTTGTCCAGCCAGTAGGTAACCGACTGCGGCCAGAAGATCACGATTGCGACGAGGATTAGCTGCATGCAGACCCAGGGTAGGGCGCCCATGTAGATGTCTGAGGTCTTGACGTTCCGATCGGCAATGGACCGCAGGTAGAACAGCGCGAAGCCGAAGGGCGGGTGCATGAAGCTCGTCTGCATGTTGACGCAGATCAGCACACCGAACCAGATCAGGTCGATGCCGAGAGCCGAGGCCACCGGCGCCAGCATCGGGATGACGATGAAGGCGATCTCGAAGAAATCGAGGAAGAAGGCCAGCACAAAGATGAAGATGTTGACGAAGATCAGGAAGCCGACCGGGCCGCCTGGGATGCCCGACAGCATGTGCTCGATCCAGCGCGAGCCATCCATGCCCTGGAAAACGAGGCTGAAGACGGTTGATCCGATCAGGATCATCACCACCATCGAAGTGATGTGCATTGTCGACCGCATAGCTTCCTGCATCAGCGGCCAGGTGAGGCGGCGATGCATCGCGGCAAGCACCATGGCGCCGACGACGCCGAGCGCGCCCGCTTCCGTCGGCGTCGCGAGGCCCATGAAGATCGTGCCGAGAACGAGGAAGATCAGAACGATCGACGGCACCATGCCCGAGAGTACCCTCAGGAGCAGGGACCAGTTGAAGTCGCCGCGCACTTCCTTCGGCAGCGGCGGCATGGAGGCCGGCTTCAGGATCGACAGGACCAGAATATAGCCCATGAAGATCGCGACCTGCAGGATCGATGGACCGATGGCGCCGAGATACATGTCGCCGACCGACTTGCCGAGCTGGTCGGCAAGGACGACCAGCACGAGCGACGGCGGGATGACTTGAGTGATGGTGCCGGAGGCGGCGATGACGCCGGTCGCGAGCCTTGGGCTGTAGCCGTAGCGCAGCATGATCGGCAGCGAGATGACGCCCATGGTGATGACGGAGGCGGCCACCGTGCCGGTGATGGCGCCAAGCACGGCGCCGACCAGGATTACCGCGTAGGCCAAGCCGCCCGGAATGCGGCCGAACAGTTTGCCAGTTCCCTCGAGCAGGTCCTCGGCGAGGCCACAGCGTTCCAGGATGGCGCCCATGAAGGTGAAGAAGGGGATGGCGAGTAGCAGATCGTTGGAGACGATGCCGAAAAAGCGCAGCGGCAGCGCCTGCAGGAAGGCTTCGCTGAAATGTCCAGTGGCGATGCCGATAATGCCGAAAAACAGGCCGACGGCAGCCAGCGAAAAGGCGACCGGAAAGCCGTAGAGCATGAAAAGGACCATGCCCACGAACATGGCCGGCGGAATGATGCCGAAATCAAACAATGGTGTTCCTCCCGGTCCGGCTTACTGCAGCGGCTTTTCGTATGTTGTGTCGATCTGCATGTAGCCGGTGAGGGCCGCGATCCGCTTGATCAACTCCGAGATGCCCTGAAGGGTCAGCAGCCCGAAGCCGAGGAACAGAACGAGCTTGACCGGCCAGCGGATCAGGCCGCCGGCATTGGCAGAGATCTCATGCTGCAGGTAAGAGGCCAGGAAGAAGGGCCAGCAGAGCCAGGTCAGGAAGATGCAGGCGGGGATCAGGAAGACAATGAGCCCGATGATATCGATCCAGATCTTGGCCTTGTCGGAGACGGAGCCGTAGATAAGGTCCACGCGCACGTGTTCGTTCATGCGCAGCGTATGGGCTGCGCCTAACACGACGATGAAGGCGAAGAGATACCATTGGATCTCGAGCCAGCCGTTGGAGCTGTAGTTGAAAGAGTAGCGGATCAGCGCGTTGGCTGCGCTGATCAGACAGCAAAGCAGCACCATGTATTCGGACAGTTTTCCCATGAATTGGCTGACCGCATCGATCAGCCGGCTGACGGTCAGCAAAGCCGGCATGCCATTCCCCCTGTTATGTCGCGCGGTTTTATGCGCCTTTTATCTTTCCACCGGTGTAGACCACGGTTTTTTAAATTGAAAGGTCAAAGGGGGTATGTTGGAATATAGTCGTATAAGCCTTTCGCAACCCGCTAGGCGTTAGTGCTGAAGCATCTAAACAACCTGAAGCTAGGCGGGAAACGGCGAAAACTTCCCCGCATGGCTGCATAAGTCCTTGCAATCGCTAAAAATCACGCCAGGGTTTTGGAAAATTCGACAAAATGTATGGATTACACGAAATCAATTTTTAAAGGGTTGGGGATAAGGTTTCGCCGCACAGGGAAAGTATGGATGAAGCCACATAACCCGAACAGGGTCCCTACCGACGTTTATCTGTCGTTTGTCAGTTCCCTCTTCGGGAATCGCATGACACTCGTCGCGGGTGTCGTCGTGCATGTGGTTGCCTTCCTCGCTGTTGCCCTGAAAACCAGCTCTCCATTCTACGTCGTTCTTTCGCTCGGTTTTCTTGCGGTTTTCGCCGGCCGCATGGTCACCTTCCGCATGTTCGACAAGGTCGATAAGCTGACGCTGTCGCGTGACCAGATCGAACATTGGGAAACGGTCTACGTCATCGGCGCTGCCTCGACCGCTGCGATCCTCGGCATCGGCAGCGGTTACGCGATCTTCTTCCTGCAGGATCCGTTTGCCGAACTGGCCTGCATTGCGGTCACCATGGCGTCGATGGTCTCCGTCGTCGGCCGAAACTACGGATCGCAAAAGGCGATCGACCTGCAGACGCTGGCCTGCTGTCTGCCGATGATCATCTGCAGCCTGATGGCGCTCGACTTCTATCGTGCGATCCTGTCGGCCTTCCTCATTCCGTTCGGCCTGACGACGCGGGCAATGGCAAATGGTGTGCGCGAGTTCCTCTATGAGAACGTCATTGCGCGCCGCCAGATCTCGATGATCGCCGATCGCTTCGACACGGCGCTCAACAACATGCCGCACGGCCTGGTGATGGTCGATCCGGAAAACCGCATTCAGGTCATCAACCGCAAGGCCTGCGACCTCCTGAAGATCGGCGATCCGGATCGCTTGAAGGAGCGCGACCTCGGTGCGGTGCTGCGCTACGGCGCCCGCTACAGCTTTATGGATTCCACGCAGCCGGAGCTTATCCTGCGGCAGATGACGCACGTCGCCGAAGGCAAGCTGTCGCGCACGCTGATCCACTTTCCCGAGGATCTGTCGCTGGAGTTTTCCGCCAGCCGCCGTGCCGACGGCGGCGCCGTGTTGATTTTCGAAGACGTATCGAGCCGCGTGAAGGCCGAGCAGAAGATCCTGCACATGGTTCGCTTCGATGCGCTGACCGGCCTGCCGAACCGCGAGTACTTCAGCCATCTCGTGCAAGACTACCTAGGCAAGCATCCGAAGAAGCGCGGCCCCGTCGGCTTCATGGTTCTGGATATCGACGAGTTCAAGCATGTCAACGACATGCGCGGCCACATCACGGGCGACCGCCTGCTCTGTGCCATCGCAGCCCGCATCGCCAAGCAGGCGGGCAAGGCGATCGTCGGCCGCCTGATGGGTGACCAGTTCATCCTGTTCTTCCCGCATGCGAAGGACATGGCTGCGCTCGACGCCGAGATTCATCGGTTCCATGAGAGCATCCAGGGCAACTACGAGGCCGATGACGTCACGTTCCTCGTTTCGCTGAGCGCCGGCTTTGCGATTCTCGAGAGCGATGCCTTCGCGATGGAGGAGTGGAGCATCAAGGCGGATCTCGCGCTCTTCGAGAGCAAGTCAAAACAGCGCGGCGGCATTGCCGGCTTCGAACGCGAGATGGATGGCCGCTATATCGAGCAGCAGAAGCTCAAGGCGGATCTGCGCGAGGCGATCGGCAAGCACGGCCTCAGCATTGCCTACCAGCCAATGTTCAGGGCTGACGGAACACGCATCGAATGCGCCGAGGCGCTGGCGCGCTGGGTCCACCCGGAGAAGGGTGCGATCCCTCCGGATGTCTTCATTCGTCTTGCAGAGGAGATGGGCATCATCTCCGAGATTACGCGCTTCATCCTCATGAAGGCGTGCGCCGACTGCATGAGCTGGCCGGATCATATCGCCGTTTCGGTCAACCTGTCGGCGCGCGACCTGCGCGACGCGGATATTCTTGCCGTCGTTTCCGAAGCGCTCGAGGCGTCGGGTCTCGAGCCCGCGCGATTGCATCTCGAAATTACCGAAAGCTGCCTGATCGACGAGCCGGCCGCGGTGCGCGCGATTCTCGCGGAACTCAGGGCGCGCGGGATCACGATTGCGATCGACGACTTCGGCACCGGCTTCTCCAGCCTCAGCTACCTCGACACGCTGCCGCTCGACATCGTCAAGATCGACCGCTCGTTCCTGCGCAACATCGTCGAGGACGGGCGCCGCCTCAAGTTGCTGCGCGGCACCGTCAACCTGGCGCGCGAGCTCGGCCTCAAGATCGTCACCGAGGGTGTCGAGACCACCGAGCAACTGGCCTTGCTCAACAAATATCGTGCCACCGATCTGGTGCAGGGTTACGTTTTTTCGCCGGCTGTTCCGGCGCAGAACATCGCCATCCTCTCCCAAAGCCTCAGTCGCCGCACGGCCCCACGTCGTCGCCCGAAAGTTGCATGATCTGAGCGGCCGCTTCGGCCGACCGCGCTCTGGTTCAAGAGCGGGCCGTTAACCTTAACAATTCAAATATAACGCAAATCCTCGAAGCATTCTTGCCCTTCGCCCGGTTCCATATGATTAATGCTTCGTTAACAGGCGGACCGGGTAACTATGGCAGACAGCCCTTTAAAGACGAGTGATTTCAGCAGTAAACTTCTTGAGATAATGGACCACGTCGAATACCGTCGCGTCGAAAGCGGCGAGGACATGGAAGCGGTGGAGCGCCTGCGCTACAAGGCCTACAAGGCCCGTGAAGTGCTTCCGGTCGCCGCCAAAGGCATGATCGACGAAGCCGATTTCGATAGCCAGGCGTATGTTTTCGGACTGTACTATTATGAACAGCTCGTCAGCACGATTCGCATCCATCACGTGACGCCGGACCACCGTGTCTCACAATCGGGCGGTATCTTTCCGGCGGAAATGGATGCGTTTCTGGACGCGGGGCTGAGCCTGATCGATCCGGCGCGCTTTGCTGCCGACCCCGAACTCAGCACCGAAATGCCGTGGATCCCTTATCTGACGCTGCGTCCGAACATCGTCGCTGCCGCGCATTTTCGCGCGGACCGTGTAATGCAGCATGTGCGCCCGGCGCACGCGGCCTTCTACAAGCGCGTCTTCTACGCCGACACCGTCGTCGCAAGCCGGATGACCGAGACCTATGGTTTCGACCTGACGCTGATGGCGACCAACGTCATCGAGGTCGGCCGTAAGCTGCTGACGCGCTATCCGTTCTTCATTTCGAGCGCCAGCGAACAGCGGATGATGTTCTCGCGTACGCCCAATCACACGCTGCCGCCGCTGACCATCATACCGACGGCGCGTTTCATGGCTGAGGGCGATCTTGGGACTGATCTTCCCCTGTGATCCCATCCGCTTGAATTTGGCTGAGAATGTCGCCCGCCTGCGGCATTCTCATGCATTGCGCTTTATCGACGCTTTGTGTAATCCCTCTGCAGGGACATTTCCTCGTGGGATCGAGGGAATCATGGCAGTCAAACGGTCGTGCTGCTTGCGTGCCGACCGGGAAGTTTGAGGGAGACGATATTCATGGCCGAGCATCACACGGGACCTGCCGAAGTCGGCGCGCCGATGGACTACAAGGAGCATGAGCAGACTTACAACATGTTCCTTGCCGCGACGAAGTACGGCACGCTGTTTCTTGTTGCTCTTCTGCTTGGCATGACGGCTGGCTTCTTCACCGGTGCTGGCTTCCTCGGCGGCCTCGTTGTCCTGCTGATCGTCTTCATCGCTGGCCTCGTTCTGCTGCGCTAGGCGCGGCGCGGGGAGGGGCGCTTTTTCCAAAGCTTTGACTGAATGCTCGGGCTGGGCAGGCGAAGCCTGCGGCAGACTGGCTGACCCGGAGGAGGGGGCGGTTGGGCAATATTGTTTTTGTGGCGAAGGAAACCACGGGGGACGAGACGCGCGTTGCTGCGTCCGTCGAAACCGTAAAGAAGATGATTGGTCTTGGCCTTGACGTCGTGGTCGAGGCGGGAGCCGGGGCCAAGTCGAAAATACCGGATGCGGAGTTCGAGGCCGTCGGCGCACGGATGGGTTCGGTCGGTGCGACAGCAACCGCCGATGTGGTGCTGAAGGTTCGTCGTCCGACCGACGACGAGATCGGCGGCTACAAGAGCGGCGCGATTGTGATCGCGGTCATGGACCCCTATGGCAATGACGAGGCGATCGCAGCCATGGCCAAGGCCGGGCTCTCCAGCTTCGCCATGGAGCTGATGCCGCGCATTACCCGCGCGCAATCGATGGACGTTCTTTCCTCACAGGCAAACCTCGCAGGTTATCAGGCGGTCATCGAAGCGGCGGCGGTCTACGACCGCGCCATGCCGATGATGATGACGGCGGCCGGCACCGTTCCGGCGGCCAAGGTCTTCGTCATGGGCGCCGGCGTTGCCGGCCTGCAGGCGATTGCCACGGCGCGTCGTCTAGGTGCTGCGGTATCGGCGACCGACGTTCGTCCGGCGGCGAAGGAGCAGGTTGCCTCGCTCGGTGCGAAGTTCATCGCCGTCGAGGACGAGGAGTTCAAGGCGGCCGAAACCGCGGGCGGCTACGCCAAGGAAATGTCCAAGGAATACCAGGCGAAGCAGGCGGCCCTTGTCGCCGATCATATCGCCAAGCAGGACATCGTCATCACCACTGCCCTGATCCCGGGGCGTCCGGCACCGAAGCTGGTCTCGCGTGACATGCTGAAATCGATGAAGCCGGGCGCGGTTGCCGTCGATCTCGCCGTCGAACGCGGCGGCAACATCGAAGGCGTTAAGCCGGGCAAGGTCGCCGACGTCGATGGCGTGCGCGTCATCGGTTACGCAAACCTGGCCGGTCGGATCGCGGCCAGCGCTTCGGCTCTCTACGCCAAGAACCTCGTCACCTTCCTCGAGACCATGGTCAACAAGGAAACGAAGGCGGTCGCCCTCAATCTCGAGGACGAACTGATCAAGGCGACGATGCTGACGCATGCCGGCAGTGTCGTGCACCCGGCATTCGGCGGCGCGAAAAAGGGGGATAACTGATGGCCAGTGAGGCAATGGACAAGGCGCTGGAGCAATTGAACCAGGCCGTGAATGCCGTGACGTCGGCTGCTGCCCACGCACCGGAGGCCGCAAGTGCCGCCACAGGCGGCGCGATCGACCCCTTCGTGTTCCAGTTCGCGATCTTCGTGCTGGCGATCTTCGTCGGCTATTACGTCGTCTGGTCGGTGACGCCGGCGCTGCACACGCCGCTGATGGCGGTCACCAACGCGATCTCCTCGGTCATCGTTGTCGGTGCGCTCCTGGCGGTCGGCATTTCGACGAGCGGGCTTGCAACCGGCTTCGGCTTCGTCGCGCTCGTTCTCGTTTCGGTGAACATCTTCGGCGGCTTCCTTGTCACCCAGCGCATGCTGGCGATGTACAAGAAGAAGGACAAGTGAGGACCGCATGAGCAGTATCGCAGCCTTCCTTTATCTTGTTTCCGGCGTTCTCTTCATCCTGGCATTGCGCGGGCTTTCCCATCCGGCCAGCAGCCGCAAGGGCAATCTCTACGGCATGGCCGGCATGGCGATCGCCATCCTCACCACGTTGACGCTGGCGACACCATCCTTCGGCGGTTTCGTGCTGATCGTCCTTGGTCTCGCCATCGGCGGCGGTGCCGGCGCCTATATCGCCCGGGTCATTCCGATGACCTCGATGCCGCAGCTGGTTGCCGGGTTCCACTCGCTGGTCGGTCTTGCCGCCGTGCTTGTCGCGGCCTCGGCGCTCTATACGCCATCATCCTTCGGCATCGGCAACATCGGCGAAATCCACACCGAGGCGCGGATCGAGATGGCGCTTGGCGTCGCTATCGGTGCGCTGACGTTCACCGGCTCGATCATCGCCTTCCTGAAGCTCGATGGGCGCATGTCCGGCAAGCCGATCATGCTGCCCTTCCGGCACGTCATCAACATCGCGCTGTTGGCACTGATCGTGCTCTTCATCGTCGGTCTCGCCGCAACGGAAAGCCATTTCGATTTCTGGGCGGTCGTCGTTCTGTCGCTGGCGCTCGGCGTTCTGCTGATCGTACCGATCGGCGGCGCCGACATGCCGGTCGTCGTGTCGATGCTGAACTCCTATTCCGGTTGGGCAGCAGCCGGCATCGGTTTCACGCTCGGCAACCTGGCACTGATCATAACCGGCGCGCTGGTCGGCTCGTCGGGTGCGATCCTGTCCTACATCATGTGCAAGGGCATGAACCGCTCGTTCATTTCGGTCATTCTCGGCGGCTTCGGCGGCGAAACCGTCTCGGGTGGCACGGATAATTCCGACAAGACCGTCAAGCTCGGTTCGGCGGAGGACGCCGCCTATCTGATGGCGAACGCCTCCAAGGTCATCATCGTGCCGGGCTACGGCATGGCGGTGGCGCAGGCGCAGCATGCGCTTCGTGAAATGGCCGACAATCTGAAGAAGAACGGCGTCGAGGTGAAGTACGCGATCCACCCGGTCGCCGGCCGCATGCCCGGCCACATGAACGTGCTGCTGGCCGAAGCCAACGTGCCTTATGACGAGGTCTTCGAGCTGGAAGACATCAACTCGGAATTCGCGCAGGCGGACGTCGCCTATGTCATCGGCGCCAATGACGTGACCAATCCGGCGGCGCGCGACGACAAGACCTCGCCGATCTACGGCATGCCGATCCTCGATGTCGACAAGGCCAAGACCTGCCTATTCGTCAAGCGCTCGCTCGGCTCCGGTTACGCCGGTATCGACAACACGCTGTTTTACAAAGATGGCACGATGATGCTGCTCGGCGATGCCAAGAAGGTGACCGAGGAAGTCAACAAGGCGATCGGCCACTGAGCCGTCGCCAGCCGGCTTGATCTCGGTTAAAATATAAGGGCGCAGGCTTGGCCTGCGCCCTTTGTTTTGCACGGTGATGCCATGTCCCTCGAAACGCTGCTTCTCTACGTTCCCGCCTGTTTTGCGCTGAATATGGCGTTTGGTCCAAACAACCTCCTCTCGGTGACGATCGGCGCACGGGCGGGAATGGGCATGGCGATTGCGGCCTCCGCCGGCCGCATCGTCGCCTTCGCCATCATGATTGCGATCACAGCCTTCGGTCTCGGCGCCCTCTTGATGGCATCAGGAGTGGCCTTCTCGATCGTGAAGTGGCTGGGTGTCGCTTATCTGCTCTGGATTGGTTTCAAGCTGTTCCGCGCGAAGGTGGATGTGTCGGAACTGGCGGCTGCCCAACACCCTTCAACGTTCAGGGCCTATCTGCGGCAGGAATTTCTCGTCGCGTCGAGCAATCCCAAAGCGATCCTGATTTTTACGGCGTTTCTGCCGCAGTTCGTCGAACCCAGTGCCTACTGGCAGAGTTTCTTCATGCTTGGGGCAATCTTCCTGGTTCTGGAGGTCGTGGCGATCGCCATCTACGCATTTGTCGGTTCGCGACTGCGCGGTGTCATGCGCAATGCCTGGGCCGTTCGCTTGGTCAATCGGATCAGCGGTTCCATGATGATGCTGTTCGGCGGCGCTCTGGCGCTGACGCACCGCTCCGCCTGACACGCAAAGAGAGAGGTCGGTCGACCTCTCTCCTTTCGGCGCCACCTGAAATCAGGTGGCAGCCGGCGCCAGCGTCAGTTTCTCCACGCCGAGCGCGAGGTTCAGACCCTCCTGGGCCTGCACGTTCAACGGCTGCAGCATGAAGGATTGGTTGGTGCCGCCGGCAATGACCTTGGCACCAGCACCGGCGCCGAAACTCGCATCGGCGCCTACGCCGTAATACTCACCGGCCAGCGCGAAATCGGGAATATTGGTTCCGGTCTTGGCGAGCACCTGCCAGATCATGACGGTTTTGCCCGTCTGGCCGACATCCAGCCCGAATTTCTGGATCGTACCGGCATAGACGACCTTCGGTCCGCCCTCTGCCGGTGTGTAGGTGCAGAGGAGGTTTTTCTGAGACGTGACGATCATTCCCTGGCCACCCTGCGATCCGCAGACGAGCTGGCCAAGCGTCATATAGTTAGCAGCACTTGCCGGGTTGGCGATGGCGGCTACTGCGGCCGCCGCCGCGGCAATCATCGTTTCCCTGAACATGGTCTTCTCCTTTCGAGTAGCCTGTCGGAAACGAGCGTTTGCGAGGTTTGTTCCGCGCTAGGCGCGCTCGAAGGAGCGGCGCGGTGCCGTCAACGTCCAGTAGAAGCCCTCGGGCCGGAACTCGATCTCGACGGTACCGGAAAAGGCTGCAGCGGCGTGGTTCTTGATGATCGTCGTACCGAAACCCGAGCCCTCAGGCGTGCGGGTGTGCGGGCCGTCTCGTTCTTCCCACGTAAAGATAATGAGGGGCTCCTTGCGCGTTTCATCCTGGGCATCCCGCCAGCTCAGCCGAACACGGCCATGGGGGACAGAGAGAGCCCCGTACTTTACCGAATTGGTCGCCAGTTCATGCAACACGAGGCCGAGGTTCTGCACGACGTCCGGCTTCAGGGTGAAGTCCTTGCCCGAAATCTCGGCCTGCTCGCTCGCCTGCGGAAAGCTCTTGAAGTGAATGTCGATCACCCGGCGCAGCGATGCGCCCGCCCATTGCTCGCTGGTCAGAAGATCGATCGAGCGGGACAGGCCTTCGAGGCGATCAGCAACAGCCGCCTGGTATGCCTCGACGCTGTCGGCGCGCTTGGCGACCTGCCGCATCATCGCCTGAACCAGGGTCAGGAGGTTCTTGGTGCGGTGCACGAGTTCGTTCATCACGAAGTGCAGCCGATCCTCGGTCTGACTCCGGTCAAAAGAGGCATTGGAGAGCGCGATCGCGACCTGGTTGGCCTCGATGACGCTGGTTTCGATCGGCGCCACGATGTGGCCTTCGCCCATGCGATTGGCCATGTCGGCGATCGATCGTATCGTCGTGCGGACCTGGCGCGCCACCACATAGGCGGCCAGAATGGCGACCAACATCAGCGCCAGGCCGCCGATAACCAGAAAGCGCCACGTTGTCAGTATCGACGCCTGCGCCGTGGCGACTGGTCCCCATATCACCGCCTTCCAGGACCAGCCCGGGATCTGCGCGTAGCCGAGCATTGCCCTCGGCAGGACCTGCTTGTTCTCGTAGACGCCGCTGGAATTGATCAGTGACGGAAGGATGCTTGGATTGAAGGGTTGGCCGAAGCCGATACTGGTGGCGCCGGCGGAGGCAACAACGTGGCCGCTCTGGTCGATCACAGCGGCAGACCAATCGTTCGGTAGGCCCTCGGTGGTCACAAGTTTTGCCAGGTCCCTGGCATTCTGCGTGATGATCAACGCCCGGACCCTGCCAGCCTGCATCGGCATCGTGACGTTGTAGACGAATTCGCCGCTCGTTCGCCCCATGAACACGTCGGACGCTTCGATTCGCCCCGATTTGATAGCTGCTTCGATGGAGGGGAGATTGCCAGCCTTGCCGAGCGCCTCGCCATAGTCTCTGCGCGTGTTCAAGAGCTGCTGCCCGTTCTCGTCGACGGCGAGGACGTAGAGGTTATCAGCCCGCAGAGACGTTTCGGTTCGCGCATGGAACGACGCAAAGTCATTGCTCTCCAATTCCGGAGAGTTGGAAAGCAATCTTAAAGTTGTAGCCATGTCCTGAAGCTGGCGATCAATGGAGCGGGCAAGCGCGGTGGCATCCTGGGCTGTCTCACGCTTCAAAATCGACCGTTGGTTGTCTTCCAACTGTGCCAGCAGAAGAGCAACGAGGGCGAAAATTGGCAACGCCGTCGCAACGGCCATCGCGATCAGGTAGGTCCCGATCGATGCTTTGGGAAAGAAGCGGAAGCGGCCCTTCATGAGCCTACGCTTCGCTGAAGCACGCGGCCGGAAACATCGGTGTGCGCACCGCTTACAGGCATGAAAGCAAAAAACTGGACCACCGCAATTGCCTTCAACGCGCCCCCGGGTCTTCCTGATAGCCTGCTATCGAAGTCGCTGCATGTTAGGGACAGGTGCTGCTGCTTGCAACATACTAAAACATGTCGTCCGGCAATTCGCAAATCTTTGTTCGACTGCCTCTCAGCCAAATCTTTTGAGACGGAACGACCCGAGGGATGGATCCGCTTGGCCAGAAAGAATCTCGTTAGACGCGAGTACGCCGACGAGCGGCGCCAGTGTCACGCCCGAGTGCATTACGGCAAGATAGAGGCCGTCCGGCCCGCAATTGCCGATAATGGGGAAGCCGTCCTTGGGTGTTGGACGGTAGCCGACGGTGAAGAAGTCCATGCTCAGCCGTTCGCTCCCTTTCAGGCGTTCCTTGAGCCTCGCAAAGACCGTAGCGGCAGTCGCGTACTGGTCGGCGCCGGGATCGGTGCCGCCAAAATCGGAGCCGGCGATGATACGGCCGTCGGCAGTCTGACGCATGTGCAGGTCGGGCGCCATGACCAAGCCGATCAACCGTGTTTCGAATGGACGTGAGTGAACGATCAGCCCGGGTGGCGCTTCCAAGGGCAGTGTAACGCCGACGGAGGCGGCAAGCGGTACGCTGCCGGCACCCGCCGCCAGCACGACGTGGTCGGCGTCGATCATGCCTGCTGAGGAGACCACGCCCACAATCCGCTCACCGCTGCGCACAAGACCGTCGACCGCGGCGCTGACAAACCTGGCGCCCCTGGCCTCCGCATCGGCGATGAGCAACCGAGCGGCCGCAACGGGCTCGACCGCGCCTTCTTCCGCGACCGAAAGCGCGAGATCGGGAACCTGTGTCAGGTAGGGCTCGCGTGCTGCAACTGCCGCGCCGTCCAACCGCTCGATGCCGTAACCCCACGATGAGTGTTCGACGGCAAAGGCCTCGAGTTGATCGCCCGGCAGATCCCAGCTGATGCCGCCGCACCAGGATAACGGCAGTCCAGGCAGGTCACGGGCCAAGCGCTTCCACTCGGCCATCGCGCGGCGGCGAAAATGAAAATAGAACTCCGGGTTTCCCCAGCTTGCATTGATCCAGGCAAAGGAATTGGGTGTGGCGACACCGCCAATGTCTTCCGCCACCATGGTAACGGCCGCGCCGCTACGCGTCAGGTGCCAGGCAATGGAGGCCCCGACAATGCCGGATCCGACGACGACCACATGCTGTTTCGCTGCCATCGTCGTCTCCGTGCTTTTTATGTCTTAACCGGTCGTCGCAGCGCCCACGCGGGCAAGACCGTCCTTGGCCGGCTGGTACTTCGGATCGAGGCCGATCGCGTGGCGGTAGGAGCGAGCCGCCTTGTCCTTCTCGCCGCGGCGCTCGTAGACCAGCGCCTGGTTGGCCCAGGATTCGGCAATGTTGCCGTTGAGTTCGATCGCATGGTTGAAGTCGGCAAACGCGTTGTCGTCGTCGTTCAGGGCGATGTAGGAAATGCCGCGACCGTTATAGGGCTCCGGCGCGTTCGGCGAGAGCGAGATCGCCTTCGAGAAGTCGTCGATCGCCTTGTCCTGCTGATTGCGCTTCTGATAGATCAGGCCACGATTGTGATAGGCGCGGCCGTCGGTCGTGCCGTTCTGAATCGCCTTGTTGAAATCGTTGAAGGCGGCATCGTCCTGACCGGCGGAGCGGTAGACATTGCCGCGGCCGATTAGGGCGACGTCGTAGTTCGGGTTGATCTGCAGCGCGGAATTGTAATCCTGGATCGCCTGCTGCTGCTGGCCCATGTTGCGGTAGACCAAGGCGCGGTTGGCGTAGGCCTGGTAGAAGCGCGGGTTCAGCTGCAGCGCCGTATTGAAGTCGTTCAGTGCGGCGCGGAAATCGCCGCCACGGCCGTAGGCCGAACCGCGGACGTTGTAGCCTTCCGGATCTTTAGGATTGGCGTTGATGACAGAGGTCAGCGAGGCGATGTTTTCCTGCGAACCCTGTGCCTTGTCGATGCGGATCACGGCATCGGTGGTGTTGCTTGTCGTGCAGCCAGCAAGGCCTAGCGCGGTGACGATTGCGAAAACCGGCAGAACAGCGATTTTCGGCGAACGCAGAGAGCGGGTCTTGGTGATGTCAGCCATGCGGGCTCGTTTTCCCCCAGTGCAGCCGGTCCGTTTCAAGGGACGGGCAAGCTTCAGCAGCAAATAAAAAAGCGGTGGCGAACAGATCGCCCCCGCCAACATGCATCTGAAAACGTCGAAATAACGACAGCTACGCTTAGCGTGCGACGAGACCTTCGCGCTGTGCCCGCTTGCGAGCCAGCTTGCGAACACGACGAACGGCTTCGGCCTTTTCGCGAGCGCGCTTCTGCGACGGCTTTTCGTAGTAGTCGCGCATCTTCATTTCGCGGAAAATACCTTCGCGCTGCATCTTTTTCTTGAGAGCGCGGAGAGCCTGGTCGACATTGTTATCGCGGACAAGTACCTGCACGAGAATCACGTTCCTTTGGTTTGGTTGATGCCGGCGACGGCAAGACGCCAGAGGCAAAAAAATATACGGTTCGCGCGGCCGGAGCCTTGCGATTGAGGATGCGGATAGCAGAATGGCGGGGGGAAGTCCATATGGTCTCACAAGTCTTGCCGCAAAAAACCGCCCGCGGCGCCGCAAAACCAGTTTTTTTTGAGTGTGGAAGACGGCGACATCAGCATAGCTGGGGCGTCGCCAATGGGGGCTGCACCGCGGCCTTGTGCACGTGTCGGGATCAAAAGCCCGGTTCCTTGCCTTGTTTATTCCGTAGTTTGCCTTATATGTAAGCCATCGACTGTTGGTTGTGACCTTTGTCAAAGAGCGCGAAGCTCCGTCAGATTTCCTCTCAAAATCGATCTTAGCCTTGTGAATAAACGCATGGGCAGTAACGACTATTGAAAGGAGATCGTTATGAATTCAGGTACCGTTAAGTGGTTCAACAGCACCAAGGGTTTCGGCTTCATTCAGCCGGACGATGGGAGCACGGACGTTTTCGTTCATATCTCCGCGGTTGAACGTGCTGGTCTAGGAAACCTGTCCGACGGCCAAAAGATCACCTATGATCTCGTTCGCGACAAGAAGTCCGGCAAGAATTCTGCCGACAACCTGCGCTCAGCTTAATTCTCATTCGGCCTGGCTGACCACGGATGTACTGGCAGCCGAGAGCCTGATGGCGAAGGTCGGGATCAAACCCGGCCTTTTATGCTTTTGATGATCAAGACAGTTCGGTGAAAACCAAATGGCACCTATGCCAAGATATGCTATCGGCGACAGCATCGTTCTAAAGGGCGGTTTCGTCCGTACCGAACAGGCGAGCAGGACCTGCAGGATCGCGGCGATTCTTCCGTCTGACGGCAGTCGCGCACAATATCGTGTTCGCTTTGAAGGCGAAAACTTTGATCGGCGGATCCTTGAGAGCGATATCGACATGAGTCAGTCGGCATCCCCTACGCCGAGAGACGACGCCATTGCGGATATCCAGGGCGGATCCTGGCTGAAAACGTCAAGCCTCAGGGTGAGGAAGTAGTCTCCACTCTGACCAATCGGCAAATGAGTTTGCCGCACGAAAGGAAAGAATTTGCAGGTTCTCGTTCGAGACAACAATGTCGACCAGGCGCTCCGTGTCCTGAAGAAGAAAATGCAGCGCGAAGGTCTCTTCCGCGAGTTCAAGGCGCGCAGCGCTTACGAAAAGCCCTCCGAGAAGCGTGTTCGTGAGAAGGCCGAAGCCGTTCGCCGTCAGCGCAAGCTGGCGCGCAAGAAGCTTCAGCGTGAAGGTCTTCTTCCGGCTCCGAAGAAGGCAGTGCGCCCGGCCCGCTGACCTGCCGTCTGGCAGGTCTAGACAGAGGAAGCAGATGACTTCAAAAGACGAACTCTTCAATCCGGCCAAGCTCTCTCCGCGCGACAAGGCAGCTGCCACCGATACGACCGCGAAAGCGATCATCACGGCCGAAGCTGCGGCGCGCGAAAAGAAAACGGAGCGACTGAAGGCCTTGCGCCTGCAGCAGGAGGCCGAAGCGCCGCCGGCGGCCGCCCCGGCCAAGAAGCGTCGAACTGTGTCAAAGTCGGCTTAATCCCCAGACAGCCTCGCGCCTTTGGGCGCGAGGGCTCTCATTGGTCGAGCCGAGCTGGGCTCGGAGCGCGAGATGCCGTAGGTGCGGATGCACTACTGTGCGGTAACCTGTTGGAGCGCAGGCACCATTTCTATCGGGGGCGGATTCCATTTCCCGGTGAGCGCTTCGCTTGCCGGTCCGTAAAGGCGCATGGTCAGGTTGAATGACCCGGCGGGTGCTGGTAGCCAGTTCGCTTCCTTGTCCTCGCCTGGGCTCTTGTTCTGGAAATAGAGATCAAGCGACCCGTCGGCGTTGTAGACGAACGGCATCCAGCTGCTGACGGCAAACCGGTTCAGATCGTTGGCGACCTGAAAACCCTCCGGATCATAAAGTGTGACGGACCAGAACGCCTTGACCGGCGGCAGGTTCGACTTGTCGAAGTGAAGCTTGTAGCTGTTCGTTCCGTTTAGCGGGTTTCCCTTCTCGTCGCCGAGGTTGAGGGGATAGATCGCGTCCTCCGGCAGGTTGGCGCCGAGACCAAGCTGCGCGACAATCGCCCGCTTCAGATAATAATTGCCGTAGACGCCCATCGTGTCGGTGTTCATCGACCAGTTGTTGGCCACGCGCGCAAGCGACGGGACTTTCCATTCCATCAGCTTTTGTGCTGCGGCCGGTACATCCTTCAAAGCGGCGGCGATGTCGGGTGCGATCTTGGTTTTATCGAAGCTCTTTCCCGGTTCGATCCCGATTCGCTTCATCTGGCTGATGATCGGCTGATCGGTGATGTGCGGCGGATTGACCTTCAGCACCTCCGCTGCATAGGCGAAGAAATCCACTGCCGTCATCCCGTCCACTGTCTTCTTTGGCGGGGTTTTCATGTCGATGTCAGGATTGATCGTGACCTTCACCGGCTCAACCGTCTTGCCCCACTGCGACAGCGGCGTGACTGTGTAGCCAGCCTGGATCTTGTGAACGGCGTCGTAATCGGGTGGCCCATCCGTTTTCGTGCGTCCGATGACCCAGACATACGGCGTCGGCGCATCGATCCGTTGTGTTCCGGCGGGCAGCTCTTTGCCTGTCCAGCCAGGCGGGACAACGGCGAAATCGGCCTTCGCCGTTCCTGTTGTGCGCCAACCCGGCGAGGCAAATACATCAGACCACATATCCAGCATGGGCAGCAGATAGAAGCGGCCGTTCGTATCAGGAGCCGAGACGATCATCGGCTCCTTTGTCATATCGAGCCAGGCAATCGAGTAGAGAGTATCGAAATTGGGTCGAACGACGTCCCTGAAGTCGGCAGTCGGAAATTGCGGGACGTTGGTGAACATGTTGGCCGGGCCTCGGCCCATTGTCTTGCCGGCCTCGACGTTGGTTGCCTGCGCGCGGGTGATATCCATGGTGACCAGCGGGTAGAGGTAGAGATAGGCGTCGACGCCGATCGACGCCGCTTCCTCCTTCGTCAGGGCGTCCTCGGCGGCGACGACAGGGCCGCTCAGGCAAGCCCCTGATAAAAGCAGGCTAACGGTAAGGGTGATGAAATGCGATTGCATGGCTAATCCTCCCTGAGACCAGACAGCGGGCATCGTGCCGTGTCGGCCGGTTACATTTATGCCAGATTGGACAGCAACCCATACGACGCCGGCGTCTGGCCTATGAATGTTGTCATTGCTGCCGACTCGAAACCCTCAACGCGCAAAAGGAGCGCTTGGCAGCGGGTGAACTATGCGCCCAAAAATTGTAAGTGCAAACAGTCTAAAATAACAGGAGTGGCGGGCGAGAGGCCACTGCCGGCACTTGCAGCATTCCTGTTCGGCTTGCTTCGACGCGCTGAGATCGCGCGACCTCATTCATTCTTCGCGTCGTGTCAAAACAAAAGCCGGTCCGCGTCGCAAAAGAAACGTTGTGCCGCTTTTGGATTTGCGATTTGTATGCCGACGAGAAGGGACCATTTTCCCGAAGGAGATGAAGGCGGATGCGCAGATACTCGGTTTTTGCCGTGGCAAGGGAGGCCCTCAGAGGCCACAAGGGCTGGGAGAAGCAGTGGACCTCGCCGGAGCCGCGCGCTGAATACGACGTCATCATCATCGGTGGCGGCGGGCATGGTCTGGGTGCGGCCTACTATCTCGCCAAGGAGCACGGCATCACCAATGTCGCGGTGCTCGAAAAGGGCTGGCTCGGCGGCGGCAATACCGGCCGCAACACGACCATTATCCGCTCGAACTATCTCTATGAAGAGAGCATGCACATCTACGAGCATTCGATGAAGCTCTGGGAGAACCTCTCGCAGGATCTCAACTACAATGTCATGTACTCGCCGCGCGGCGTGATGATGCTGTCGCACAATGTGCACGACCAGCAGTCCTTCAAGCGCCATATCCATGCCAACCGCCTCTACGGCATCGACAATGAATGGCTGACGCCGGAACAGGCCAAGGCCTATTGTCCGCCGCTCGATATCTCCGCCAGCGCCCGCTATCCGATCAACGGTGCAGCACTCCAGCGTCGCGGCGGCACGGCGCGTCACGACGCGGTGGCCTGGGGCTATGCGCGTGCTGCGTCCGATCGCGGCGTCCACATCATCCAGAACTGCGAAGTGACCGGTATCCGCCGCGGCCCCGATGGGCGGGTTACCGGTGTCGAGACCAATCGCGGCTTCATCGGCGCCAAGAAGGTTGGTGTCTCGGCCGCCGGCCACACGACGACGGTCATGAAGATGGCCGATGTGCGCGTGCCGCTGCAATCGAGCCCGCTGCAGGCGCTGGTCTCCGAACCGCTGAAGCCGATCTTCCCCTGCGTGGTCATGTCCAACACGGTGCATGCCTATATCTCGCAGTCCGACAAGGGCGAGCTCGTCATCGGCGCCGGCACCGACCAGTACAATTCCTACAGCCAGACCGGCGGCCTGCAGATCATCACGCATACGCTCGATGCCATCTGCGAGCTCTTCCCGATGTTCCGCCGCGTCAAGATGATGCGCCAGTGGGGCGGTATCGTCGACAACACGCCGGATCGTTCGGCCATCCAGTCGAAGACGCCGGTTCCGGGGCTCTACGTCAACTGCGGCTGGGGCACCGGCGGCTTCAAGGCGACGCCGGGCTCGGCCAATCTCTTCGCGCACCTCATTGCCCGCGACGAGGCGCACAAGTTCAATGCCGGCCTGACGCTGGACCGCTTCCGCACCGGCCGTCTGATCGACGAAGCCGCCGCCGCCGCCGTCGCGCACTGACACGAGGACACCATGCTTCTTATCTATTGCCCATACTGTCAGGAAGAGCGCTCCGAGCTCGAATTCCGCGGCGCCGGCGATGCGCATATCGCCCGCCCCACCAATATCGCGGACATCTCCGACGAGGCGTTCGAGGAATATTTCTTCCTGCGCGACAACCCGAAGGGGCTGATCTTCGAACGCTGGCGCCACCTCAACGGTTGCGGCCGCTTCTTCAACGCGGCGCGCGACACGATCAGCGACAAGTTCATCATGACCTACAAGGCAGGCGAGCCGAAGCCCACGATCGGCGAGGCCGCCGTTCCGCATGCTCCCGTCGAGACCTACGAACAACTCGAAGGAGAGGCACAATGAGCGGCACGAACCGTATCGCAGGCAAGGGTCGCCTGACGCCGGCCAGAACCGCGCGCTTCACCTTCGACGGCAAGAGCTACACGGCGCTCGAGGGCGATACCGTCGCCTCGGCGCTGATCGCCAACAACATCCATCTCGTCGGCCGCTCGTTCAAGTATCACCGCCCGCGCGGCATTCTCTCGGCCGGTGCGGAAGAGCCGAACGCGCTGATCGACGTGGCGCGCGACAGCGCCCGCAAGCAGCCGAACGTGCGCGCCACGGTGCAGGAAGTGTTCGACGGCATGATCGTCGAATCGCAAAACCGTTTCCCGTCGCTTTCCTTCGATATCGGCGGCATCAACAACCTGATGTCCCCCTTCTTCGCGGCCGGCTTCTACTACAAGACCTTCATGTGGCCGAAGGCGGCATGGAAGCATGTCTACGAGCCGATGATCCGCCGTGCGGCCGGTCTCGGCGTCGCGCCCAAGGAAGCCGATCCGGACCACTATGCCAGCCGCTATGCGCATTGTGACGTGCTTGTCGTCGGTGCCGGCGTTGCCGGTCTTTCGGCAGCGCTCGCGGCAGCGCAATCGGGGGCCAGGGTCATCCTCTGCGACGAGCAGGCCGATGTCGGCGGCGCGCTGCGTTTTGACAGCGGCGTCAAGATCGACGGCCTCGATGGTTATGAATGGGCACAGAAGACGGTTGCCAGCCTGAAGGCGATGAGCAACGTGCAGGTTTTGACCCGCACCACCGCTTTCGGCTATTACAATCATAACTTCATCGGTCTCGCCGAGCGCGTGACCGACCATGTCGCAAACCCGAGCCGCCATCTGCCGCGCGAGCGCCTGTGGCAGCTGCGCGCCAAGCGCGTCATCCTCGCCAATGGCGCCATCGAGCGCCACATGGTTTTCCCGAACAACGACCGTCCGGGCATCATGCTGGCATCGGCCGCGCGCATGTACCTCAACCAGTACGGCGTTGCCGTCGGCCAGAAGGTCGGCGTCTATACGGCGCACGACTCGGCCTACGAGGCGGCCTTCGACCTGAAGCGATCAGGTGTCGAGATCGCGGCGATCGTCGATTGCAGGCAGACGCCGGGCGCGGCGGTCCTGGCGGAGGCACGTTCGCTCGGCATCGATGTTCTCGCTGGCCAGTCGGTCGTCAACACCTCAGGCAAGCTGCGCATCTCGTCGATGACCGTTGCCCGCAACGGCGGCGGCTCGCCACGCAAGATCGCGGTCGATGCCTTGCTGGTTTCCGCCGGCTGGACGCCTTCCGTCCACCTGTTCTCGCAGTCGCGCGGCAAGGTCGCTTTCGAGCCGGAAACGCAGCGCTTCCTGCCCGGCACCTATGCGCAGGATTGCCTCTCCGTCGGCGCCTGCAACGGCACCGACGACCTGCAGCAGACGATCGAGGAATCGCTGGCCGCGGGCGAACTGATGGCACAGGCGGCGGGCAAGAAGGCGGGCGGCAAGATCAGCATCTCGTCCGAGCAGGCGCATCAGTGGACGGGTGGCATGATCGGTGCGGCGGAAGGGGCAGGTCCCGAGACCAGCGCCAAGGCCTTCATCGATTTCCAGCACGACGTCTGCGCCAAGGATATCCGCCTTGCCGTGCGCGAAGGCATGCACTCGATCGAGCACATCAAGCGCTTCACCACGAACGGCATGGCGTCCGACCAGGGCAAGCTCTCCAACATGCACGGCCTGGCGATCGCAGCCGAGATGCTGGGCAAGGAGATCCCGCAGGTCGGTCTTACCACCTTCCGCGCGCCGTATACGCCTGTGACCTACGGTACGCTGATCGCGCATTCGCGGGGCGATCTGTTCGACCCGACGCGCAAGACGCCGCTGCACCAGTGGGAAGAAGCCCAGGGCGCCGTGTTCGAGGATGTCGGCAACTGGAAGCGCGCGTGGTTTTATCCGCGTGCCGGCGAAACCATGCACCAGGCGGTCGCGCGCGAATGCAAGACGGCGCGCGATGTGGCTGGCGTGTTCGATGCCTCAACGCTCGGCAAGATCGAGGTCGTCGGGCCTGACGCCGCCGAGTTCATGAACCTGATGTACACCAACGCCTGGGACACGCTGAAGCCCGGCAAGTGCCGCTACGGCATCATGACTCGCGATGATGGCTTCGTTTACGACGACGGCGTCGTCGGGCGTCTGGCGGACGATCGCTTCCACGTGACGACGACGACGGGCGGCGCGCCGCGTGTGCTCAATCACATGGAAGACTATCTGCAGACCGAATTCCCGCATCTGAAGGTGTGGCTGACCTCGGTGACCGAGCAGTGGGCCGTTATCGCCGTGCAGGGTCCGAAGGCGCGCGAGATCATCGCGCCGCTGGTCGAGGGCGTCGATATCTCCAACGAGGCCTTCCCGCATATGAGCGTTGCCGAGTGCACGGTCATGGGCGTTCCGGCACGTCTCTTCCGCGTGTCGTTTACCGGCGAAACCGGCTTCGAAATCAACGTTCCAGCCGATTACGGCCAGTCGGTGCTCGAAGCCGTCTGGGCCAATGCCGAGCCGCTCGGCGCCTGCGTCTACGGCACCGAGACCATGCACGTGCTGCGCGCCGAGAAGGGCTATATCATCGTCGGCCAGGACACGGATGGTACCGTGACGCCTGATGATGCCGGCCTCAACTGGGCGGTATCGAAGAAGAAGACCGACTTCGTCGGCATTCGTGGCCTGAAGCGCCCGGATCTGGTCAAGGAAGGCCGCAAGCAGCTGGTCGGCCTCATCACCAAGGATCCGAAGATCGTGCTCGAGGAGGGCGCGCAGATCGTTGCCAACCCGAACGAGCCGAAGCCGATGACGATGCTGGGGCACGTCACATCGTCCTACTGGTCGGAAAACCTCGGAAAGTCGATCGCGTTTGCGCTGGTCGCCGGTGGTCGCAAGCGGATGGGCGAGACGCTCTACGTGCCGATGCCCGACAAGACGATTGCCGTCGAGGTGACGGATATGGTGTTCTTTGACAAGGAAGGAGGCCGCATCAATGGCTGATACGGCAGTTCGCAAGTCGGTGCTTTCCGGCCGTCACGGTGGTTCGGCCACGGTACGGTTGACGGCAGCGCCAGCGGCAACCCGCGTGGCGCTTCGCGCACCAGCGGAGTCGCTCAAGGCTCTTTCCTCCGCGCTCGGTGTCACGGTCCCGCCGTCCCCGAAAACGTCAGGCCGCAAGGGTGGCCGTGCGGCCCTCTGGCTCGGGCCGGACGAATGGCTTGTCATCGACGAGGCCGGTGCAGACCTGATGGCGCCGCTCGCCAAGTCGGCCGTGCTGCATTCGGCAACCGACGTTTCGCACCGCAACGTCGCGATCATCGTCTCCGGTCCCGGGGCGGAAGCGACAATTTCGGCGGGCTGCCCGCAGGATCTGTCGCTCGAGGCCTTCCCCGTGGGCGCCTGCTCGCGCACGCTGTTCGGAAAGGCCGAGATCGTGCTTTTCCGCACCGAGGACGATACTTTCCGCGTCGAGTGCTGGCGTTCGTTCGCGGATTTCGTTTTTGGCCTGCTGGCTGAGGGCGCTGAAGACGCCGGGCACTGAAGTGCAACCAGGATGCAATTGCTGATCGGGGGAATGCCCTTGTGCCGCCCCCCGATCAGCTTCACGTTGCAGGATTGCCGACATTTGTGCCATCATCCGCTGGGCGCGGTCCCGATCGGAGCGCCATCGCAACGAATGCGGGGTGTCTTCGATGATGCTGCATCACGTTTCCATTGTCGTCACGGACATCGACCGTTCGGTCGCCTTCTATCGCGATGTGTTCGGCCTCGAACAAATTGAGCGGCCAGCGTTCAGTACCGTTGGAGCGTGGTTCGCCTGCGGCGCGCTGCAGGTTCACCTCATCGTCCATCCGACTGGCACCTTCCGGCGCGCAGCCACGATAGACACGGCCGACGGACATTTCGCGTTCCGCACCGATGATTTCGACGGCTGCATCCGCGGACTGATCGCCAAGGGTTTTCGCGAGGATGCGCCCGAGGGCGATCCCTGGCGGCTGCGTCTGAGACGTGACGGGCCGGCAGGTTTTCCGCAAGCCTATCTGCTCGATCCCGATTGCAACATCGTTGAGATCAACGGTGCGCCATAGCCGCGAACCGCGCATGGTCGCTCGTTAAGGTCGGCGCTAGGCGTCCTCAGGCCGGTCCTTTGGGTCGAACTGGATGATGGTGATCCAGCGTGCGGTCAACGCCGGCTTCTTCTCGTTCTCGATCTCGATCGAGACCTCGTAGGTCGTCATCAACATGCCGGCGCCGCGGAAGCGGGCTTCGGCAAGGACGAAGTGGCCGCGGATGCGCGCGCCTGATTTCACGGGCGACAGGAAGCGGACGTTCTCGAAGCCGTAGTTGATGCCCATCGTCTGTTCGCGGACCTTGGGCAACCCGTTGTAGTTCATGGCCGAGAGCAGGGAGAGCGTGAGGAAGCCATGGGCGATTGTGCCGCCGAACGGGCTCGCGGCGGCGCGCTCCGGATCGACGTGGATATACTGATGGTCGTTGGTCGCATGCGCGAACGCATCGATCATCGTCTGATCGACGACGATCCAGTCCGAGAGGCCGGTTTCAGTGCCCACCAGCCCACGGACGTCCGCGAGCGAAATTTCCTTGACCATTGATTCCTCATGAGAAAGCGGCTGCGCAAGCCTTACAATGGGATTGTGACGATTGCGACAAGGAATTGCAGGGTTGAACTCGGCTGATCAACTTTCGAGATAGAAAGCCACCGAACGGCGCGGCACGATGGCCGATGCCACCGACTTCTTGGCGGCATCGGGGGCCAGATGCCGCCAAGAGCCGGAGCCAGAGAGCGTAAAGACTTCCTCGCCGCCCGAGCGATTGAAGAGCACCGCCAAGCGCGTGGCCTTGCCGCCTTGCTCGTCTCGGGTTGCAAGTAGCATGCCGAGCGTCGAAAAATTCGGGGTTTCCCACTCTTGGACGGTCATCGGCTGGCCTGAAGGCGATATCCATTCGACATCGCCGTTGCCGTTGAGGAAGGCTGCTTGAGAGAAGGCGGAGAAGCGCTTGCGCAGGCCGGAGATGAAGGCGGTGTGGGCAACGAGTTCGTCGTCGAGCGCTGCCCAATCCATCCAGGTGATTTCATTGTCCTGGCAGTAGGCATTGTTGTTGCCGCGCTGAGTGCGGCCGGCTTCGTCGCCCGCCGTCAGCATGATGCTGCCGCGGCTGGTAAAGAGCGTCGACAGCAGCGCCTTCAGGTCGTCGCGTCGCCGGCGGATGATATCGGGATAGCGAGTTTCGCCCTCGATGCCGTTATTCCAGGAGTGGTTTTCATTATGGCCGTCGCGGTTTTCCTCGCCGTTCGCCTCGTTGTGCTTGCCGCTGTAGGAGACGAGATCGTTGAGCGTGAAGCCGTCATGGGCCGCGAGGAAATTGACACTGCGCGTCGCCTGTCCGCCGTTGCGGCCGAAGATGTCAGAGGATCCTGCAAGCGCAGTCGCCAATGGGCCGGTCTTCCAGTCGTCGCCGCGCCAGTAACACCTGATATCGTCGCGGACACGGTCGTTCCACTCGAGGAATGGCACCGGGAAATTGCCGAGCTGATAGCCACCGGGGCCGATGTCCCAAGGCTCGGCGATCATCACGCGATCTTTTAGAACCTCGTCGGCGAGCATCGCCGTCAGCGTTTCCCCAGTGCCCTCAAAGCCGCTTGCGGTGCGGCCTAGGACGGGGGCAAGGTCGAAGCGGAAACCATCTATCCCGGCGCCGAGCACGAAATTCCGCAGGCTGTCGATGATCAACTGCCTGATATAGGGGTGATCGCAGGCGACGGTGTTGCCGGTGCCGGTATCGTTGACCAGATCGCCGGGGCGCTGTGGCAAATGGCGATAGAAGGAGAGATTGTCGAGGCCACGCAGCGACAGCGTCGTGCCGAAGCGATCGCTCTCGCCGGTATGATTGAAGACGAGGTCAAGAATGACGGCAATGCCTTCTCCGTGGAGTTTCGCAACGGTGTCGCGAAGTTCCGCCATGCCGCCCGGCACGAGCCGCGGATCGAGCGCCATGAAGGCGACGGGGTTGTAGCCCCAGCTGTTTCTCAGGCCGAGCGGCGGTAAATGGCGCTCATCGATCCAGGCGGTGATCGGCATGAGCTCGACGGCATCGACGCCGATCCGCTTCAGGTGGGCGATCACCGAGGGATGCGCCAAGGCGGCGACCGTGCCGCGCTGGGCTTCGGGTACATCCGGATGCAGCTTGGTAAAGGAGCGAACAGCGACCTCGTAGACGAAGCCACCCGGCTCGAAGAGCGGCTTTGTTTGCTTCACCGGCACATCGCGGGTGACAATAGCCTTCGGCACCAGATGCTGCGTGTCGGCGCCGAAGCTACCGAGCAGCGGATCGTGGCTAAACGGGCGATCGAGTTCCTTGGCATAGGGATCGACGAGAAGCTTCGATGGATCGAACCAGAGGCCGCTATCGGGGGCGTAGACACCGTCGGCACGATAGCCGTAGCGCGCGCCTTCCTTCAATCCGTCGACGAAGAGGCGATGCACGTGGTCATCGCCTCGCTCCATCGGCAAGCGGGCCAGTTCCTTGTCGTCGTCGCCGAACAGGCACAGTTCGATCTGTCCTGAATTATGCGACCACACGGCGAAATCGACGCCGGTCTCGAAGAGGGTTGCTCCGCCTTGCCGGGTCTTGTTCGCCGCCATGTTCCGGTCAGGTAATCACGGAGGGAGCGTCGCGGCCAGTGCGGCTGCGGATATCCGCGATGGTCTCCGCGGCAGCGATAATGTCGGCTAGCGCATGCTGCGTCTCGATGTTGTGACGGGTGGAATCCGCCTCGTATCGCTCGAGATAAACGCGCAGAGTGGCGCCAGATGTTCCGGTTCCGGAAAGGCGGAAGACGACACGCGAGCCGCCCTCGAACAGGATGCGAATGCCCTGATGCTCGCTGACCGACTTGTCGACCGGGTCGTGATAGGCAAAGTCGTCCGCCTTCTCGACCTTCAGCGGACCGAAGCTCTGGCCGGGCAGCGAAGCGAGCTGGCTGCGCAGATTTGCCACCAGGCCATTTGCTGCCTCGGTGTCCACGCCCTCGTAATCGTGACGCGAATAGTAGTTTCGGCCGTAGGTCTGCCAGTGCTGCGTGACGATCTCTTGCACGCTTTCACCACGCACCGCGAGAATATTCAGCCACAGCAGAACCGCCCAAAGGCCGTCCTTCTCGCGCACGTGGTTGGAGCCGGTGCCGGCGCTTTCCTCGCCGCAGATCGTCGCCATGCCGGCGTCGAGCAGGTTGCCGAAGAACTTCCAGCCGGTCGGGGTCTCGTACATGCCGATGCCGCGGCGCTCGGCCACGCGGTCGGCAGCGCCTGATGTCGGCATGGAGCGGGCGATGCCGGCGAGGCCGCCCGAATAACCGGGCGCGAGATTGGCGTTGGCGGCGAGAATCGCAAGGCTATCGGAGGGCGTGACGAAGATGCCGCGGCCGATGATGAGATTGCGGTCTCCGTCACCATCGGACGCCGCGCCGAAATCGGGCGCGTCGTCGCCCATCATCTCGTCGTAGAGTTCCTTGGCATGAACCGGATTCGGATCCGGATGGTGGCCGCCGAAATCGGGCAGCGGCATGAAATTGCGGACCGAGCCGGACGGCGCGCCGAGGCGATTTTCGAAGATCTCCTTGGCGTAGGGGCCGGTGACGGCGCTCATCGCGTCGAAGGCGATGCGGAAACCAAGGCTGATGAGGTTGCGGATCGCGGGGAAGTCAAACAGCTCTTCCATGAGTGCCGTGTAATCTTCCACCGAATCGAGCACGGAGAGAATCATGCCGCCCGGCAGTTCGTCCTTGCCGATGCGGTCGAGATTGACGTCTGCGAAATCGGCGATCTTGTAGGTGTCGATCACCTTCGTTCGCGCATAGATCGCGTCGGTGATCTTCTCCGGTGCCGGGCCGCCATTGCTGATGTTGTATTTGATGCCAAAGTCTTCGGTCGGGCCGCCGGGGTTATGGCTGGCCGACAGGATGATGCCGCCAAAAGCCTTGTATTTGCGGATGATGTGCGAGGCTGCCGGGGTGGACAGGATACCGCCCTTGCCGACGATCACCTTGCCGAAGCCATTGGCGGCGGCCATCTTGATCGCCTTCTGGATGACTTCGCGATTGTAGTAGCGTCCGTCGCCACCGATGACGAGGCACTTGCCCTGAAACCCTTCCAGCGAATCGAAGATCGACTGGATGAAGTTCTCGGCATAGTTCGGCTGTTGGAATACCGGAACCTTCTTTCGGAGGCCGGACGTGCCCGGCTTTTGATCCTGGTAGGGCGTAGTGGATACGGATTTTATCATTTTCTCTCACTTGCCTTTGGGGGCGAGGCTTGAATAGAGGGCAGCGTAGCGCTCGGCGCTCTTTTCCCACGAGACATCCGATTTCATGCCCTGCTTTTGCAATTGGGTCCAGACTTTTTGATCGGCGTAGAGATGTAACGCACGGCGAATGGCCTGCAACAGGCCCGATGCCGTCACAGGCGAGAATTGTATCCCGGTTGCCACTTTCGCTGCAAGAGCAGCATGATTGGCGTCGATGACGGTGTCGTTCAAGCCACCGGTGCGAGCGACGATCGGCACGCAGCCGTAGCGCAGGCCGTAAAGCTGTGTCAGGCCGCAGGGTTCGAAACGCGAAGGGATGATGATGGCGTCGCAGCCGGCCTGCATGAGGTGCGACATCGGCTCGTTGTAACCGATGGAGACGCCGATTCGACCCGGATGGCGGGCCGCGGCGGCAAGCAGCGAACCTTCGATTGCTGCATCTCCGGAACCAAGTATCGCAAGCTTTCCGCCCATGTCGACAATCTCATCCGCGGTAGCGGCGATGACGTCCATGCCCTTCTGCCAGGTGAGGCGGCTGATGATGCAGAAAATCGGTGCGTTGTCGTTGTGAAGCCCGAAGAACTCGGCAATCGAGGTACGGTTTTCGACGCGGCTCTTCAGCGTCGTGCCATTGTAGTGGGTGTGGACAACGGGATCGGTCGACGGGTTCCAGACGTCGGTATCGATGCCGTTGACGATGCCATGCAAGGAATCAATTCGGCTTGCGATGACGCCCTGGAGGCCCATGCCGAACTCCGGGGTCAGGATCTCGCCGGCGTAGGAGGGACTAACGGTCGTGATGGCGTGGGCGGTTTGCAGGCCGCCCTTCAGGAAGCCGAGATTGCCGTAATATTCGATGCTTTCGGTTGCGAAGGCGTGCGGCGGCAGGCGTAGACCCGGAAAGATATCCGCGCCGAACTGTCCCTGGAACGCGATATTGTGGATCGTCAGAACACTCGGCAACTCCGGCGTCGGGTTGTAGCGCATGTAAACCGAGGTCATCGCCGACTGCCAATCGTGCGTGTGCACGAGATCGGGTCGCCAGCCCGGCATCAAACCCGCGGCAATCTCGGCACCGGCCAGCGACAACGCTGCGAAACGACGCCAGTTGTCGGGATAGTCCCGACCGGTCGCATCGAGATAGGGGCCTCCCGTGCGGTCGTAATAAGCGGGCGCATTGAGCACGAGGATATCGATCCCCTCATGCTCCGCTTCGAGGACTGTCGCGGGCTCGCCGAGCAGATCATCGAACTGAAGCCGGACAACCGGATTGCGGATCGCCTTCATCACAGCCGGATAGCCGGGCATGAGGGTCTTGGTTTCGACGCCGAAACGCTTGAGCGCGATCGGCAGGGCGCCCGCCACGTCGGCGAGGCCCCCTGTCTTGATGAGCGGGAAGACTTCGGACGAAACCGAAAGAACTTTCATGTCTCACATACCCAGCTTGTCGATCATCGGCTGCGTAATGAGGCAAATGCCACCCTCGCTGCGGCGGAAGCGCTTGGCGTCGAGGACCGGATCCTCACCGACGATCAGACCTTCCGGTATGATGACGCCGTGATCGATCACGACGTTGCTGAGTTGCGCGTGCCGTCCGATTTTGACGCTCGGCAGCACGACCGCGCCGTCCAGCTTGGAATAGGAGTTGGCGCGCACACCGGTGAAAAGCAGACTTCTGTGAAGGGTCGCGCCGGAGATAATGCAGTCGCCGGCGACGACCGATGACGTCGCCGAGCCACGGCGGCTTTCGTCGTCGTGGACAAACTTGGCCGGCGGTGAGATCTCGGCGTAGGTCCAGATCGGCCAAGACTTGTCGTAAATATCCAGTTCCGGAACCACTGCGGTCAGGTCGATGTTGGCCTGCCAGTAGGCGTCGATCGTGCCGACGTCGCGCCAGTAGGGCTCGTGCTCAAAATCGGAGCGCACGCAGGACTGCGCGAAGCGATGGGCGACGGCCTTACCGTTCTTGACGATGTGGGGGATGATGTCCTTGCCGAAGTCCTTGCTGGAGTTCGGGTCGGCTGCGTCGCGGCGCAGTGCATCGATCAGGAACTTGGTGTGAAAGACGTAGATGCCCATCGAGGCAAGGGCAAAATCCGGATTGCCGGGGATGCCGGGCGGATCCGCGGGCTTTTCGACGAAGTCGATGATCCGGTCGGTCGTGTCGACATGCATGACGCCGAAGCCGACGGCTTCCATGCGCGGCACCTCCAAGCAGCCGATAGTCACATCGGCACCGGAATCCACATGCTGTTGCAGCATGTATTCATAGTCCATCTTGTAGACATGGTCGCCGGCGAGAATGACCATGTATTCGACGCCGTAGTCCTCGATGATGTCGATGTTCTGGTAGACGGCATCGGCTGTACCTTCATACCATTGCGTCTCGGAGACGCGCTGGGAGGCCGGCAGAATGTCGAAGCTTTCGTTTCTCTCGGGGCGGAAGAAGTTCCAGCCGCGCTGCATGTGTCGGATCAGTGAGTGCGCCTTGTACTGGGTGGCGACGCCGATTCGTCGGATACCCGAGTTCAAGGCGTTCGACAGCGCGAAGTCGATAATGCGGGTCTTGCCGCCGAAATAGACCGCCGGCTTGGCGCGGCGATCGGTGAGTTCCTTCAGGCGGCTCCCCCTGCCGCCAGCGAGAACATAGGCCATTGCGTCGCGGGCAAGTGGCTGAACGCGTTTTTCTACCATTTTTATCCTCCCACCAGTCGTCAGTTCTCAGGTTCAAGCATGATCGTCGCCAAGGGCGGCAAGGTGATCGACGCGGCAATGCTGCCGCCGGCGTTGACGGCCTGAACGCGACCGCCATTGCCCTTGCCGCTGCCGCCGTAAATGTCGGCATCGGTATTCAGGATTTCGCGCCACCGCCCCTCGATCGGCAGGCGCACCGTATAGTTTTCGCGATAAACCGGCGTCAGGTTGCAGATGACGGCAACCGGCTTCTCCCCCGGTGCCTTGCGCAGCCAGGCGAAGACCGAATTCTCGTGGTCATCGGCGATCAGCCACTCGAAACCGTCACCCTCGCAATCGCGGGCGTGCAGTGCCGGCTTGCTGCGGTAGGTGAAGTTCAGGTCGCGCACCAGCCGCCGCATGCCTTCGTGCATGCGGTATTGCAGCAGGTTCCAATCGAGTGACGTCGCTTCGTTCCATTCGCTCCACTGCGCGAATTCCTGACCCATGAACAGCAGCTTCTTGCCCGGATAGCCCCACATGAAGGCGTAGTAGGCCCGCAGATTGGCGAACTTCTGCCAGTCGTCGCCGGGCATCTTGGCGATCAGCGAGCCTTTTCCGTGCACCACCTCGTCGTGCGAGAGCGGCAGCACGAAGTTTTCGGAGTAGGCATAAAGCAGGCCGAAGGTCAGCTCGTTGTGGTGATGCTTGCGATGGATCGGCTCGCGGCTCATGTAGCTCAGCGTGTCGTGCATGAAGCCCATGTTCCACTTGAAGCCGAAGCCGAGGCCGCCTTCGTGTACCGGCTGCGAGACCTTCGGCCAGGAGGTCGATTCCTCGGCGATGGTCATGACACCAGGATGTTCAGCGTAGATGCGGGTATTCATGTTCTGCAGGAAGCGCACCGCCTCCAGATTTTCATTGCCGCCGTACTCGTTCGGTATCCATTCACCATGCTTGCGGGAATAATCGAGGTAGAGCATCGAGGCCACGGCATCGACGCGCAGCCCGTCGAGATGGAACTTCTCCGCCCAGTAGAGCGCATTGTTGACGAGATAGGAGACGACCTCGGTGCGGCCGAAATTGTAGATCGCCGTGTTCCAGTCGGGATGAAAGCCCTTGCGCGGGTCCTCGTGTTCGTAGAGCGCCGTGCCGTCGAACCAGCCGAGGCCGTGTTCGTCGGTCGGGAAGTGGGCCGGTACCCAATCGAGGATGATGCCGATACCGACCTTGTGGCAGCCGTTGACGAAGCGGGCGAAACCCTCGGGCTCGCCGAAGCGGGCGGTCGGCGCATAGAGCCCCGTCGTCTGGTATCCCCAGGATGGATCGTAGGGATGTTCGGTGATTGGCAGGAACTCGATGTGGGTGAACCCCATGTCGACGCAGTAGGGAATCAGGCGAGAGGCAAGTTCGTCCCAGGAGAGGAACGAACCGTCGTCGCGCCGCTGCCAGGAGCCCGCATGCACCTCGTAGATCGAGATCGGCTGACGGCGCTTGTCGGTCGTCCCCCAGTGCTTCAGGTGCGCCTCGTCGTCCCATTCCTGCAGCAGTTCAGGGGCCGCGACCGAGGCGGTCTTCGGGCGCAACTCGCTGCGTCGTGCGAACGGATCGGCCTTTAGCGGCAGAAGGACGCCGTCCTGGCCGCGGATTTCGAACTTGTAGGCAACACCGGTGGGGACATCGGGCGCAAAGATTTCCCAGATGCCGGCGCCGGAACGGAACCGCATGACGTGACGGCGGCCATCCCAGCCGTTGAAATCTCCGACCACTGAGACGCGTTGGGCGTTCGGCGCCCAGACGGCGAAATGGATACCCTGTGCGCCTTCGTGGTTGATCCAGTGCGCGCCCATCTTGTCGAAGAGGCGCAGGTCCGAGCCCTCGCGCGCATAATAGTCATCCATCGGTCCGAGGACCGGCCCGAAGCTGTATGGATCGGTGACCGCCCATTCGGCATCGCCGCGCCGTGCCCGATAGCGCACCGGTCGCTGCTTCGTCACCGAGACCGCACCGGCAAAAAAGCCGTCAGGATGTTGTAGCTTCAGTTCGCCAATGACGCTGCCGTCGAGCGTCATCGCCGTCACCTCTTCGGCACCCGGAATGAAGCAGCGGGCCACATAGGCGTCGCCTGATTTGTGGACGCCCAGAACCGCGAATGGATTGGAATGCGACCCTGCGAGGATTGCCGCTATCTCGTCTGCCGAAATCTCCCAGGGAAGTCTGACTTCAGGGGTGGCTTTCGGCGTTTTCATCCGGCTCTCCAGATTTCCTTGGCGTATTGACGGATCGTGCGGTCGGACGAGAACCAGCCCATACGGGCCGTGTTGCAGATCGCCTTCGAACTCCACGTGGACGGATCGGTCCAGAGTTGGTCGACTTCGCGCTGGGCTTGGGCGTATGCATCGAAATCGGCGGCCACCATGAACCAGTCATGGGCATAGATGCCTTCGATCAACGCGGAGTACCGGTTTCGATCGTCATGCGAGAACACGCCGGAGCTGATGGCTTGGAGCGCCTGCGATAGCTCGCGCGACGCCTCGATGATGGCGCGGGGATTGTGGCCATCGGCACGGGCGGCGGCGACCTCGTCGGCACGCAGGCCGAAGATGATGATGTTGTCCTCGCCGACATGATCGCGCATTTCGACGTTGGCGCCATCGAGCGTGCCGATCGTCAGAGCGCCGTTGAGGCCAAACTTCATGTTGCCGGTACCGGAGGCTTCCATGCCAGCGGTCGAGATCTGCTCGGAAAGGTCGGCGGCGGGCACCATCACCTCGGCGAGCGAGACGTTGTAGTTCGGGACGAAGACCACTTTCAGCAGGCCGCGGACGGCCGGGTCATTGTTGATCGTGCGGGCCACGTCATTGATCAGTTTGATGATCAGCTTGGCGTTGTGGTAGCTCGGCGCCGCCTTGCCGGCGAAAAGCTTGACGCGCGGAACCCAGTCCAGCTCGGGGTGCGAGCGGATCTGGTCGTAAAGCGCGACGGCCTCGATGATGTTCAGGAGCTGGCGCTTGTATTCGTGGATGCGCTTGATCTGGATATCGAACATCGCCGACGGATCGAGCTTGATGCCCATGCGGCTGGCGACGAGGTTCGACAAGGCCACCTTGTTGGCGCGCTTCACGGCCGCAAACTTCTCCTGGAAGCTTGCATCCTTCGCGAACTTGTCCAGTGGCTTCAGCTTCTCGGCGTCGTCGAGGAAGTCGTCGCCGATCGTTTCACGAATCAGGGAGGTCAGGCCGGGATTGCACTGCTGCAGCCAGCGGCGCGGCGTGATGCCGTTCGTCTTGTTGTTGATGCGGTCGGGATAGAGCTTGTGCAGATCGGCAAACACCGTGACCTTCATCAGATCGGTGTGGAGAGCCGAAACGCCATTGATCGAATGGGCGCCGACGAAGGCGAGATTGCCCATGCGGACGCGGCGCTCGCCACTTTCCTCGATTAGGGAAATCGAGCGGATTTCCGTCTCCGAAAATGTCTTGGTCTTGCGCGCTTCGACGAGGACCTTCGCGTTGATCGCGTAGATGATCTGCATGTGGCGTGGCAGCAGGCGCTCGAAGAGCGGGATCGGCCAGCTTTCCAAGGCTTCTGGTAGGAGCGTGTGGTTGGTGTATCCAATCGTGCCCCGAGTGATATCCCAGGCCTGGTCGAAGTCGAGGCCGTGAACATCGCACAGCAGGCGCATCAGTTCGGCAACCGAGACGGCGGGATGCGTATCGTTCAGGTGGATCGCCACCTTGTCCGGCAGCGAGGTGAAATCATCGTACTGCTGCAGGTGACGGCGCAAAATGTCCTGCAGCGATGCGGAGGAGAAGAAGAACTCCTGGCGCAGACGCAGCTCCTGGCCGGCGGGTGTCGCATCAGCCGGGTAGAGAACGCGCGTCAGGCTTTCGGCCTTGTTGCTTTCGCGCAGCGCGCCGATGTGGTCACCGGCGTTGAAGGCATCCAGCAAGATCGGGTCGATCGGCTGGGCCGACCAGAGGCGCAGCGTGTTGACCCGCTTGCCGCGCCAGCCAACGACGGGGGTGTCAAAGGCGGCGGCGATGACGCGCTCGGCCGGTTTCCAGACATACCGCGGCTCGCCCTCGGGGTTGTTGACGACATCGACCGTCCCGCCGAAGCCGATTTCGTAGGCGCTTTCCCGGCGCTCGAATTCCCAGGGGTTGCCGTGCGCCAACCAGCTTTCCGGCAACTCTACCTGCCAGCCGTCGGCAAGCTGCTGGCGGAAGAGGCCGTGCACGTAACGGATGCCGTAGCCATAGGCCGGCACATCGACGGTCGCCATGCTTTCCATGAAACAGGCGGCGAGACGGCCAAGGCCGCCGTTGCCGAGCGCAGCGTCGGGCTCGAGGCCGGCAATGACGGAAACATCGACACCGAGCGAGGTCAGTGCATCGCGAACCTGCTCCATCAGGCCGAGGTTCGAGACCGCATCGCGCATCAAGCGGCCGATCAGGAATTCGAGGGATAGATAGTAAACGCGCTTGTCGCCGGTCGAATAGACCTTGCGGGTCGATTCCATCCACTTGTCGATGATGCGGTCGCGGATGACGAGAATGGTGGCGGTCAGCCAGTCATGCGGCTTGGCGACCTTCGCGTCCTTGCCGATGCGGTAGGTCAGGCGTTCAATGATTTCTTCGGCGAGAATTTCCGGTTTGGAACTGCGGGGCGCGGGGGAGGGGATCGTCGGCTTCGAAACGGTATTCATCGTTAGTCCTCGCCAATTTCGGTTCGGTTTCAGTACGTTATGCCAATTTCAATCGGTTTACCGCGCACTAAAGACGCAGTTTATGCATCGTTACTACGCAGTTGCAACAAAGGAATTACCCAAACGAAAAAATTGGCCAAGCGCGCCGCCTGGCAGCGGAAAGAACTTGATTTCAATCGGTTTTCCGATTTTCATACGCGCGATTTCGCAGGCAAACGAAAAGCCGCTCCGGTTTGTTCCGGAGCGGCTTTTCGTTTGAGGGTGATAGCTTGCCGTCTATTGGGTGACCAGCACCTTGTCCGAGGCAGCTTCCGAGCCAATCGCCGTAAACGCTCCCAGCAGGTCGGTCATGCTTTCCGCCTGGAAGTAGTAGCCGGCACCGCTCGCGCAACTGAGGAGGAGGTTCTTTCCGGCGGTGGGCGCCATGAAAGCCACCGAGTAGATTTTGATGCCCTTTTGCTTCGCGTCGGTGCAGTATTCCAGGGTTTTTGTATCGGACGACGAAGCGTTGTTTTCACCGTCAGTCATTAATACAATATATTTTGTAAGCTTTTCGTTTCCGGCTTGCTGTTGAATCTGCGTTTCTGACGTGGAGCCGGTGGTTGTCAGCCCGTCAAGCGCCGCTTTCATAGGTGCAGCCGATTCCGTGCCGCCACCCGCCGACAAGACGTTAATGACGCTGTTTCTCGTTTGAGAGGTGCCCCAGGCAAACTTGCTTGATACTTGAATTTTGCTGCTCCAGCCAATTGCGTTCGTGCGCGCATACTTGGAGGTTGGATCGGCTTTATCCAACTGATCCAGAAGCAAATTCGCAGCCGTCTTCAAGGCATCAATCTTCTTGACGTAGCACGGACTGGAACTGCCGATCTTGGTGCCGCTGGTGTTGTAGTGGTCGCACTTGTTGTTGTTCAGCTTGGTCGTCGTGTCAGCCAGCATCGAACCTGACTCGTCGAGAGCAAGGGTCATAGACAAAGCGCTCTTTACTTCGCTCGTGCCGCTGCTCGTTGAGCTGGAGGTCGCGATGTTGACCGTTTTCTTGCCGAGCACATTCATCAACGGAGTCAAACTCATCGCATAAGCAGCGTCGACCTTGACCTTATAGCTCTTGCTGGTGGCCGTGGTGGTCGTCGTGACAGAAGCCGTTGTTGAGTTTTTCAGGGAGGCCGCATCGGTACTACTCATATAGTTCGCCATCTGACCGACGACGAAATCTTTCGCCAAAGCTTCGGCCGCGGTGCCATCAGCGACCGTACCTTTTGCAAGCGCCGTGGCCGCTGCAAGCGCGGCCGCATCGGAAGCCTCCTGAAGCTGGCGCTGCTGCAGGACCATGTTGGAAAAGTCGATTGCGACGCCGGCGGTCCCGATCAGAACCGGGACGACGATGGCGGTCACCATTCCGAAGTTGCCACTGCGATCTTTCTGTAGCCGAGACAGGCTCGACTTCAGTCCTTGAAAGGTGCTCATCATGTTCACCTGAGTTAGTGCCCCAATAATGCCTCATTCATGCCTGGCAATTCTTGAGTTCACCTTTATCAAGTCGTTAAGATTTTAACGGAATGTCGCTTTCTTGCGCGCCGCTTGGGTGAAATGCGCTTTCTGAGCGATCTTTCGAGTTAATGTGTGCGCTTATGGCGTGTGTCAACTCAGCGGAACGACATCCACCGCCTGCACAGCGCGCTGCCCACCGTAGCTCTTCAGCACGCCAATGACCGGGGCCACGTCTGAATAGTCGCGGCCATAGGCAACGACGATGTGGTCGGTGCCGGCCGGGATGTTGTTGGTCGGGTCGAGTTCGACCCAGCCGATCGTTTCGCCGCACCAGACCCTGACCCAGGCATGCATGGCGTCGGCGCCCTCCAGCCGTTCCTTGCCGGGCGGGGGGATGGTGCGCAGGAAGCCGGAGACATAGCCTGCCGGAATGCCGAGGCTGCGCAGCGCAAGGATCATGACATGCACGAAGTCCTGGCAGACGCCGCTTTTCAACTGGAAGGCTTCGAGCGGAGTGCTGTCTACCGTCGTCGCCTCGGCATCGTAGGTGAAGTCGCGATAGATCTGCGTGCAGAGCGCGGTGGCGATCTGCAGCACGGTCAATGACGACTCGGCACGGGCCTTCGCATAGTCCGAGATGGCGCGGGTTTCCAACAGGCGCGGGCTGTTGCCGAGGAAGTGGTGCGGGGCGTCGGGTTTCAACGACCAGACCCCTGCGATCTCATCCGGAAGCTCCGCAAGCAGGGGAGAAAAATCAGCCGTGATCGAGTGGCTCTCCACCTGCACACGGGCGTGCATGCGAATGTCGAGCTTTTCGTGTGGTGCCCTCACTAGGAAGGAGGTTGCCGGATGCTCGAAAAAATCGGTGAAATGCGCTTGCTCGTCGGGTGTCGGCGAGACCTTTATCGAGCCGGCGATCAGCCGCTGGCGGTTTGGCAGCGACAGCGGCATCAGCCGCGTGATGTGGCGCGCGCCAGAAGCCGGCGTATCGTAGATGTAACCCATGTGCAGCGAGAGATCGTAGAGCACCAGGGTCACCCGAGATATGTGTGGGCAAGAAGGTCGGACAGCTGTTCCAGCTCGCGCTCCAAGCGACGATAGACATCGACGCTCATCGTCTCCGGCGTCATCACGGCAAGGCCGGAGTGCAGCCGCATCGCCTCGCGATAGAAGGGTGACATCTGGCCGTTGACGAAGGCGTTCGGCAGTTGCTCCACCTCGCGGTGGATCTCGTTCATCTGGAAGAGGATTGAGCGCGGATTGAGCGGATCGAGCGCCAAGAGATCGGTGACCGTCAGGCGCGCGGTGTTAACGTTGTATCGGCGGCGATGGGTCATGACGCTGTCACCGATCTCGAGCAGCATGTCGAGCGCGCCGTCGGGGGCGTCCGGGCCCGACATGTGGCCGAGCAGGCGCGTCATGTGCAGGCCACGTTCGATATGGCGACCAAGCGAGAGAAAGCGCCAGCCGGTGAAGCGATACATGTTTTCGTGCACAAGGCCCGCGAAACCGGCGAGCTTACGCAAGAGCACGGTCATGGCATGGCTGGCGTCGTCGCCGGGCAGGATGGTCTCGTGGAAGCGCCGCGCGGTCTTGGCCAGATCGGTCAGCGCCAGCCAGCCGTCCGGTGAGAAGCGGTCGCGGATGTTGCTGGCGGAATAGACGGCGCTGTCGATGTTGCGCAGGAGATTTTCCGGGACGGCATCTGCCGTGTCGATGTCGACGGCCGCCAGATAGGCTGACACGTCGGCTAGGAGTGGCTGGTTCGGATCGGCAGCCTCGGCGAAGCGGGCGTGCCAGGCGCGCAGGATGCGCAGCGCCCCTTCGGCGCGTTCGATATAGCGGCCGAGCCAGAAGAGGTTGTCGGCGGCGCGGCTTGGCAGGCTGCCCGGCATGTTGCGGGTGAAGCTGCCTTCGGCCGGCAGCAGCGTATGGCGCTCGACCGGCTTGTCGCTGACGATCCAGACGTCGGCGGCCGCGCCACCCGATTGCATGGCGATCGCTGATACATCGTCGCTGCCGCCAATGCGGGCAAAACCGCCGGGCATGATCTGCCAGCCATTGGCGGTGCGGGCGGCAAAGACGCGCAGCGACATCGGCCGCGGCGTCAGCTTGCCGCCGATCCAGGCCGGCGTCGTCGACAGCGTCACGACCTCCTGGCCGACGAGCTTTGCGCCGTCGGAGTTCAGCCAGTCGCCGATCGAATCCTTGGCGGCGGCGCGCAGGCTCGAGCCAAGCACGGATTCGCCGCTGTCGTCGAAGAAGGGCGCGCGCGAATAGGCCGGGCCTATGACCATCTTCTCGATGTTCTCGGCCACATGCTCACGCTCGCCCTTCTGGCCGCACCACCAGGTCGCGATCGACGGAAGCTTCAGTTCCTCGCCGAAAAGCTGGCGACAGATCGTCGGCATGAAGGCAAGCAGCGCGCGCGTCTCGATGATGCCGCTGCCGAGCGCGTTGACGATCGTCACGCTTTCGGCACGAAGCGCCTCGACGAGGCCGGGCGTGCCGATATGCGAGTTCTGGTTCAGTTCGAGCGGATCGGCATAGGCCGAATCCAGGCGGCGCCACAGCACGGTAATCGGCTTCAGGCCGGAGACGGTGCGCACCATCACCTTGCCGTTGACAACGGTCAGATCCTCGCCTTCGAGCAGCATGAAGCCGAGATAACGGGCGATATAGGCGTGTTCGTAATAGGTTTCGTTGGCGGGGCCGGGGGTCAGCACGGCGATCCGGTCATCGCCGCTGTGCTTCATGCTCTGTAGGGAATCGCGGAAGGCGCCGAAGAAGGAGGCCAGCCGATGGACCGGCGTCTCGGCATAGATGTCGGAGAAGGCACGGGTCGTTGCAACGCGGTTCTCGAGCGCAAAGCCGGCACCCGATGGCGCCTGGGTGCGATCGGCGAGCACCCACCAGTTGCCGTCAGGACCGCGGCCGATCTCGAAAGCGCAGAAATGCAGGTAGTGTCCGCCGGCCGGCGTGACGCCAACGAGCGGACGCTGGTATTCGGGATTGGCGGCGATCAGCGCCGGCGGCAGGACGCCATCCGCGACCAGACGGTTCTCACCATAGATGTCGGCAACGATCGCCTCGAGCAGATCGGCGCGCTGCACGAGACCGGCCGACACCGCTTCCCATTCGCGGGCGTCGATCAGCACAGGCACATGCGACAGCGGCCAGGAGCGCTCGGCGCTGCCGGTGCTGCCGTAGGCGCGGTAGAACACGCCGGCATCGCGGAGATAGCGATCGGCGCGGGCGAAGCGCTCGGTCAGATCCTTCTCGGGCATTCCGCTCAAATGCGCGAAGAAGCGTTGCCAGACGGGCCGGATGGCGCCGTCGGTATCGACCATTTCGTCGGCGACGCCGGGCAGCGGGGCATAGTCTGATACCGCATCGTTTCCGGTACGGATCGCTGGCTCTTCCCTCAGTTCTGCCGTCGGTTTCTTGCCCATGTCGCCCTAAAGTCTAGATGCCCGCTGGCCGCCTCAGATCCAGCGTCAGCGGGAATTCCGGCGAGGCGTTCTCGACCGGCGGAATATAGCCGCCCGCCGTATGCCCCCACGGCTCGAATCGCGCCAGACGCCTTGCTTCAGCTTCGTTACCATTGACCGGGAAGGTGTCATAGTTACGCCCGCCCGGATGGGCAACATGATAGATGCAGCCGCCAATCGAACGCTTCGACCATGTATCATAAATGTCGAAGGTGAGCGGCGTGTTGACCGGCAGAAGCGGGTGCAATCCCGACGCCGGCTGCCAAGCCTTGAAGCGGACGCCGGCGACCGAGACGCCTGAGGTGCCCGTCGGCGTCAGCGGCACGGTGCGGCCGTTGCAGGTGACGGTGTAGCGGGCGGCGTTGCCGGTCTCGAGCCGCACCTGCAGGCGCTCGACGGAGCTGTCGACATAGCGCACGGTGCCGCCGATCGCGCCTTCCTCGCCCATGACGTTCCAAGGTTCCAGCGCCTGGCGCAGCTCCAGCTTTGCGCCCTCGTATTCGACCTCGCCGCAGAAGGGGAAGCGGAATTCGAGCTGCGCCTTGAACCATTCCGGGCTGAGATCGAAGCCATTCTGCTTGAGGTCGGCCAGCACGTCCTGGAAATCTTGCCAGACGAAGTGCGGCAGCATGAAGCGGTCGTGCAGCGTGGTGCCCCAGCGCACGAAGCGGCCATCCGCGGGGTTCTGCCAGAAGCGGGCGATGAGGGCGCGGACCAGAAGCTGCTGGGCCAGCGACATGCGTGCGTTCGGCGGCATCTCGAAGCCGCGGAACTCGACGAGGCCGAGGCGGCCCGTCGGGCCATCGGGCGAAAACAGCTTGTCGATGCAGATCTCGGCGCGGTGAGTGTTGCCGGTCACGTCGATCAGGAGATTGCGGAACAGGCGGTCGGTGATCCAGGGCAGGGGTGTCGGTCCACGGCCCGGCGCGGGGATCTGGGCGAGCGCGGTTTCCAGTTCGTAGAGGCTGTCGTGGCGGGCCTCGTCGATGCGTGGCGCCTGGCTGGTCGGGCCGATGAACATACCTGAAAACATGTAGGAGAGCGAGGGATGGCGCTGCCAGTGCAGCACCAGGCTCTTCAACAGGTCCGGTCGGCGCAGGAAGGGGCTGTCGCCGGGATTGGCGCCGCCGACTACCACATGGTTGCCGCCGCCGGTGCCGGTGTGGCGGCCGTCGATCATGAACTTGTCGGTGCCGAGCCTCGTCTGGCGGGCTTCCTCGTAGACGGCGGTGGTTATGTCGACGCAGTCCTGCCAGTTCGACGCCGGGTGGATGTTGACCTCGATGACGCCGGGATCGGGGGCGACGCGGATGACGTTGATGCGCTCGTCCTGCGGCGGCGAATAGCCCTCGATATGGACGGGCAGGCCGAGCTCGGCGGCGGCGTTTTCGGCGGCCGCGATCAGTTCGAGATAATCCTCGATGCGCTCGACCGGGGGCATGAAGACGCAGAGCCTGCCGTCGCGCGGCTCAACCGAGATCGCGGTGCGCACGGCGCCGCCGATGTCACTGATGGTCTGCTCGACGCGGCTCTGCGCCGATGTGTCGTCGCTGTGGCGCGAGGCCTCCGGCATGGCGCGGCCAGCGGGGACGAAGACCTCGGGCAAAGGCTTGCGCGGGATCGAGGGATCGGCCGGGTGGATATAGGGGAAGCGGGCGGGCGGCACGTAGGGCAGGGTGCCGAGCGGCAGGCGGTAGCCGACGGGGCTGTCGCCGGGGACGAGGAAGATCTTGCCGCGGCGGGTCTTCCAGCGCTCGCTCATCCAGCGCTGGCCCGACGCCTTGGCGTTCCAGGCCTGGACGGGGAGGATGTAGCCTGTCGGCGTCGTCAGGCCGCGCTCGAAGACGCGAGCGATGCGGCTGCGCTCCTCCGGGTCCTTGAGCTTGGAATTGGAGGGATCGACATTATCAGGGAGGCTGCCTTCCTTGATGATCCATTCGGCCGGATCTTCGTAGGCCGGTAGCACCATGTCGGTGTCGATAGCCAGTTCGCGGGCGATGGCGCTCAGAAGGTTGCCGGCATCGTCGGCGACGACGCCGGTGTCCTTGCCTTCGCCGGCGATGAGATCAGGATTGCGCCAGATCGGCTTGCCGTCCTTGCGCCAGTAGAGCGAGAAGGTCCAGCGCGGCAGGCTTTCGCCGGGATACCACTTGCCTTGGCCGTAATGCAGGAAGCCGCCAGGGGCGAAGCGCTCGCGCAGCTTGCGGATCAGGATATCGGCCTTCTCGCGCTTGGTCGGGCCGACGGCGGCGGTGTTCCATTCCTCGGATTCGAAATCGTCGATCGAGACGAAGGTCGGCTCGCCGCCCATGGTGAGGCGGACGTCTTCGGCCTTGAGGATGTCGTCGACCTTGCGGCCCAGCGCGTTAAGCTCGTCCCAGCTGTCGTCGGAAAAGGGCTTGGTGATGCGCGGATGCTCGGCGACGCGCGAGACCTTCATGTCGAAGGCGAATTCGGTGTTGGCGTGGCCGTAGAGGGCGCCCGAGATCGGGGCGGCGTTGCGATAGTGGGGCGTGGAGGCGAGCGGGATGTGGCTTTCGCCGGTCAAGAGGCCCGAGGTCGGGTCGAGGCCGATCCAGCCGGCGCCGGGAATATAGACTTCCGCCCAGGCATGCAGGTCGGTGAAATCGACCTCGGTGCCGGAGGGGCCGTCGAGCGCCTTCAGATCCGGCGTCAGCTGGATGAGATAGCCGGACACGAAGCGGGCGGCGAAGCCGAGATTGCGCAGGATCTCGACCAGCAGCCAGCTGGTGTCGCGACAGGAGCCGAGCGCAAGCTTCAGCGTCTCCTCCGGCGACTGCACGCCGGGCTCCATGCGGATGACATATTCGATGTCGCCCTTGAGCTTGGCATTGAGGCCGACGATGAAATCGGTGGTGCGCATCGGCGTGCGGTCGATGCCGGCGAGGTAGGCCGCCAGCGCCGGCTCCAGCGGCTGCGGCTGCATGTAGATCTTCAGGTCGTCCCTGATCTCCTCGGGATAGGAGAAGGGCCACATTTCGGCGCTCTCCTCGACGAAGAAATCGAAGGGATTGTAGACCGTCATGTCGGCGACGAGATCGACTTCGATCTTGAACTCGGTGACCGGGTCGGGGAAGACGTAACGGGCCAGATAATTGCCGTAGGGATCCTGCTGCAGGTTTACGAAATGGTTCGCTGGCGAGACCTTCAGCGAATGGCTCATCACCCGCGTCTTGGAATGCGACGCGGGCTTGAGGCGGATGATCTGGGGTCCGAGGCGGACCGGCTTGTCGTATTTGTAATGCGTCAGGTGATAGATGCTGGCCTTGATCGACATATTTCGCCTTATCCGGCGCCGCGACGTTGCGCGGCATTGCTGTTCCCGAAAGCAGTGTGTGCAATGCAGCGAAAGAATGCAAGGCGGAAAGGCCAAGCCGGCTAAGCCTTTACGTCGCCTTTGCAAAGGTTACGGAGGCCTTGAGGCCTCTGCCGTTGCAGCCGGCCTCGAGCGCGAGGGCGGCATTGAAGAGGCCGGCGATCTCCTCGACGATCGGCAGGCCGAGGCCTGCGCCCGGTGCTCCGGAGTTGCTGCCCCGCGAGAAACGCTGCCGGACGGCGGCGAGCTTCTCTGCGGGAATGCCGGGGCCGTTGTCCTCGACTTCGAGGCGCACGGCGTCGTCGGTCTCGGATATCCGGACGGTCACCTCGGCGCCCGTGCCGGCATAGGCGATGGCGTTTCCGGCAAGGTTGCGCAGCAGTTCGCCGATCAGCAGCGGCTCGGCGCGGATAAGGGCAGGGCGGTCGCCTTCGAAGCCGAGATCGATGCCGGCCTCGGCGGCCGTGGGGATCAATTCGCCGGTTATCTCCTGGGCAATTGCCGTCAGGTCGATCGAAGAGGCGGTCAGCGCTTCCTTTGCCACGGCCGCATCGATCTTCGCCATCAGCAGCAGCTGTGCGAGGATTCGTTCGGCGCGAGCGACGGCCTGGTCGCCCTTCAAGGCCGAGCCCTGGGCTTCGGCCAAGGTGCCTGATCGGGCCGAGAGGGCAAGCTGGGTGCGGATGATCGCAAGCGGCGTGCGCAGCTGGTGGCTGGCATTGCCGGTGAAATTGCGGAGCGCGTCGAGCGCCGATTGCAGGCGCACCATGAAGCCGTTGACCGTATCGACGAGCGGCTGCACCTCGCTCGGGACGGACTGTTCGATCGGATGCAGGTCATCGGGGCTGCGCTCGCCGATCGCGTCACGCAGCTTGTAGAGCGGGCGGAGCGCAACGGTGACCGAAATCCAGACGATGACGGCGGCGCCTGCGATCATCAGGGAGAGGCGCAGTGCCGAGCGGAACAGGATGGCGCGGGCGAGCTGGCGGCGGGCAATCGTCGTCTCCGCGACGGTCACGGCGAAGGGCACGGAGCGGATGCCTGTCGAGGCCGACCGCTTCAGTGTCGCCACCCGGATTGGCTCGCCGCGGAAGGTGTCATCGGCAAACGCGGCGGTGTCGCCCACGGTCTCGGAAAGCACGGGTAGCGCTTGGTAGCCGGTGATGAATTTTCCGGGAGGCCCGTCGACGCGGTAGAAGACCCGGTCCTGCGCCGCCGAGGTCAGCATCTCCAGCGCTACATAGGGGATATCGACCTCGAGCGTGCCGTCTTCGGCAACGACGACGCGTTCGGCGATGGCGAGCGCCGAGCCTGCCAGCACGCGGTCCGAGACGATGTTGGAGGTCTGCACGGCCTCGCGATAAGTGTCCGCGAGCGCGACCATGCCGATGATGGCGGTCGAGATCAGCAGCCAGAACAGCAGCCTTCGTCGGAGCGAATAGGCCGTCGTCATGAGGCCTCGGGCAGCTTGTCGAGATAGTAGCCGATACCGCGCGCGGTCTTCACCGTCAGGCCGTGTGGCAACAGGCGTTTTCTGAGACGACTGACGTACTGCTCGATGGCATTGGCCGAAATGTCGTCGTCGAAGGCAGTCAGCGACTGGATGATCGCTTCCTTGGCGACGACCTTGCCGGCGCGCATGAAGAGGATTTCGAGCAGGCCGAGTTCGCGGGCGGGGATATCTAGCGGCGTCGAGCCGGCAGAAAAGGCGCGCGAGTTAAGATCGAGCGACAGGCCACCGAAACTGACGGTTGCCGAATGCAGCCCGGCCTGGCGGCGCAGGAGGACGCGGACGCGCGCCTCGAATTCGGCGATATCGAAGGGCTTGATGAGATAATCGTCGGCGCCGAGATCGAGGCCCTTGACGCGCTCCTCCGGCGTGCCGCGCGCCGTCAGGATCAGCACCGCCGACTGGTTCTGCCGGGCCCGCATGGCGCGCAGCACCTCGAGGCCATCCATTTCCGGCAGGTTCAGGTCGAGCACGACGAGATCGAAATTCTCGGCTGCCGTCACGGCATTGGCGGAAGCGCCGTCATGTACGACATCGACGGCATGGCCGGTGCCGCGCAAGATCGCCGAAAGCCCGTCAGCCAGCGCGATATTGTCCTCCACCAGTAGAATGCGCACGGATGTTCCCTTTATTTTTGAAAAGGATACAGGGTGGCGCGGCCGATGTCACGACGGGCTGAGCGCAGGATCTACCGCTGTGCCGCGATGTCCGCGAGCAGCTTCTGAAACCGCGGGTCGGACCTGATGTTGTCGAGGTCGGAGTCGTTGGCGAACCATTCGAGCTGGTAGAAGGAGCTGTTCGGGCGCAGCTGCTCCAGGAGATTGATGGCGCGTTCGGTGTCTCCGAGGATGGCGTAGACGCAGGCGGCATTGTAGCGCGTGATCGCGTCGCTCGGATCGAGTGCGAGCGCGCGTTCCGTCCATGACAGGGCCTGCTGGCGATCGCCGAGATGGGCGTAGGCGAGACCAGCGCGGTGCACCGGTGATGAGCTATCCGGGCTCTGCTCCGCCGCTCGGTTGCAGCGCCGGATGGTTTCTTGCGCCCATTGGCGCTCCGCGTCCGGCTGGCCGAGAGAGCGGTAGGATGCCGTTAGCAGAATGGGGGAAACGTAGTCGTTTTCGTAAAGTGCGGCCGCACGCACGAAGTAGAAGGTGGCTTGCTCGAAGGCGCCCCGCCGGAAGTGGCTGTGGGCGAAGTAGAAGTTTGCTTCGAAGAGGTCGGGATCGAGGGCGAGGGCGCTTTCGAAGTAGACGAGCGCTTCGGCGTCCTTCCCGTCATGATGGAGCGCCATCGCGCGGGCGGCATGCGCCTCTGCGAGGTTGGGATCTAGGGCCAGCGCCTTGGCGCTCATCGCCAGGATGTCGTTGATCGGTAGCTGCGCGGCATACCAGATGTGCAGGGCGGAATCGCAATCGGCAATGCCGGCATAGGCACGCGCGTAAGAAGGGTCCAGTTCCACGGCTTTCGCGAACATGCGTCTTGCCAGGTTGAGATATGGCATGGTCATCGTCCGCGCGAATTTGCGACCTCGCAGATAGTAGGTATAGGCCTCGGCGCTCGTCGTCGGATCGCTTTCGATCGCCAGCCTTTCCTCAGGGCGGAGCTTGATTTTCAGCTGGTGGACGATTGCGTGAGCGATCTCATCCTGGATCGCAAAAATGTCGGTGAGGTCCCGATCATAGCGATCGGCCCATAGATGGTTCTCGTTTCCGGCATCAATCATCTGGGCGCTGATCCTGACGCGTGCACCCGCCTTGCGGACACTGCCCTGCAGCACATAGCGCACCGACAATTCCCGTGCGATCTGCCCGAGCTTCACCTGCTGGCCCTTGTAGGTGAAGGTCGTGTTGCGTGGCGTGACGGCGAGGTCGGAGATTTTCGAGAGGTCGGTGATGATGTCTTCGGTCAGGCCGTCCGAGAAATACTCCTGGTCGGGATCGTCGCTCATGTTGGTGAACGGCAAGACAAGGATCGATTGTTCGTTCGATCGGCCGATGCTGGTCGCCGGCGCCGGTCGCTCCGCTGGCCGGTCTAACAGTACGGTATAGACGCGCACCGACTGGCGGATGTTCTTCAGCGTCTGATGGCCCATGTCCTCGAAGCGCAGGTCGAGCTTCGAGCCGATCTGGTCGTTCACCGAGGCGGACACGGCGATTCCGCCCGGCGCGGCTATGCCTTCGAGCCGTGCGGCTATATTGACACCGTCGCCGAAAATGTCGCCATCCTCGACGATGACGTCGCCGAGATTGATGCCGATCCGAAGCTGGATCCGCTGCTCCTGCTCCACCCCGATATTGCGCTGCTGCATTCCGCGCTGAATGTCGACGGCGCATGCCACGGCGTTGACGACGCTGGAGAATTCCGCCAGCAGACCGTCGCCGATCAATTTGACCAGCCGTCCTCCATGCCCGGCGAGAGCAGGTTCGATCAGTTCCTTTCGGTGACGGTTGACCGCGGCAAGCGTCCCGGTCTCGTCGATGCCCATCAGCCTGCTGTAGCCAACCACATCGGCGGCAAGAATGGCGGTCAAACGTCGTTCCAAGGTGCTCTCCGGTCGAACCCACAGAACTCTAGCGTGTTTTGCGCCGCCGGACGAGGAGCGATCGGCTACGCAATTGGCGGGTGCCTTGTGTCGCCCTTCGCGGTCATGCATCTTAGGGGGATGAGGAGACTGTTCTTACTTGCGTGCCTGTTGCTTTGTCCGGGTTTGGCCCTGGCCGATGAGGTGTTCTATCCCGCGCCGTCAGGCAATGCTGCGGCTCCGACACTGGTCGTCTATTCCTCGCTTGACGAGCCGCTTGCGCAGCCGATGATCCGCGGATTTCAAGAGGCCAATCCGGATGTCGCGGTCAAGTATGAGGACATGCTGACCGGCGAAATCTACGACCGCATCGTGCGCGAGACGGATGCCGGCAAACGCACCGCCGATTTCGCCTTCTCCTCGGCGATGGACCTGCAGGTGAAGCTCTCCAACGACGGCTATGCGCAGGTGAGCAACCTGCCGATGAGCGCGCGCTGGCCGAAATGGGCAAACTGGCGCAATACCGCCTATGCGCTGACCTTCGAGCCGGCCGTGTTCGTCTATCACAAGCCAAGCTTCGTGAACGAGCCGCCGCCGAGTTCGCGCGCCGAGTTCGTTGATTACCTCAAGCGGAAGGGCGATGCGATCCATGGGCGGATCGGCACCTATGACATCGAGCGTTCCGGTGTCGGCTTTCTGTTCATGGCCCGCGACCAGGAGCAGTTCGGAGATATCTGGTCGGTCATCGGCGCCATGGGAGCCGCGGGCGTCAAGCTGTATTCGACGAGTTCGGCCATTCTGGAGCGCGTGTCGGATGGCCGCTTCGTTCTCGGCTACAATATTCTTGGTTCCTACGCCGCCGATTGGGCCAAGCGTCACCCGGATGTCGGGATCGTGCTGCCGAAGGACTATACCGTCGTGATGTCGCGCATCGGCCTCGTGCCGCAGGCGGCGGGCGAGCCGGAACTCGGACGGCGCTACCTCTCCTTCTTCATGTCGAAAGAGGGCCAGACGATCATGGCGCGCGAGCTGCAGATTCCGGCCGTCAGCCCGGAAGTCGCCGGCGAGAATACGGCCAATACCATGCAGGAACTTCTTGGTGCGCAACTCCGTCCTGTGCCCGTCAGCCCTGGGCTGATGGTGTATCTGGATCAGGTCAAGCGTGCGCGACTGATCGCGCACTGGAATGAAGTGCTGCGTACCCAATAGGAACTGCGGATTGAGTTATCGGAAAGAGCAGGGCCGCTGAGCGTTGGCCAGCAATTCCTGCTTCGTCGCGAAGGATCCGAAGAGCGCGAGGAGACGTTTTTCCTCCTCCTTGTCCAGCCGGTGTCGGCGTGCGAAATCGCGCACACTCCACACCTGGCGCAAGCCCTCATTTTCGATTTGATTGGTATCGACGTGAGAACTCATGGCGCAATCCTCCTTAGCGCTCTTAACGCTGGAATGGCACTCGGGTTCCATCGGCTCTGAAGTTTTATCTTTTTTGCGTCTGGCCAAGATTGCGGCAAAAAAGTGTCTGTACGGGGTGGATACCTAAGCTATGTCAGCTAAATGACAGCTTGTTGTGGTCCGCTTTGCAGAACTTCAGCTCCGTGGAGGCGGAGAGATGAAGTTTCGGGAGGAACTGCCAGCGTATCGGACCTCGGAGTCCGTCTGCGGTGTCCTTCCCGATTCCATCGAGAACAATGCGCGGTTTCTCAGCCGTGCCCACGGAGGACACACTCGTGAAGTATACTCTTCTTGCAACTATTTTCGCGGCCGCGGTCGCGCTGCCGGCTTATGCGGCCGACTACACCATCATGGCGCCCGCCGCTCCCGGCGGCGGTTGGGACCAGACGGCCCGCTCGCTGCAAACGGTCATGCAGAAGGAAGGCATTTCTGGCAATGTTCAGGTTCAGAACGTTCCGGGCGCCGGCGGCACCATTGGTCTGGCGCAGTTCACCGGCCAGAATAACGGCAATGCAAACGCGCTGATCGTCGGCGGCTACGTGATGGTCGGAGCGATCCTGACCAATCAGTCGCCGGTGACGCTCAAGGACGTTACGCCGATCGCCCGTCTGACGGGTGAGTATGAAGCGATCGTCGTTCCGGCCGCGTCCGACATCAAGACCATGGCCGATCTCGTTGCCAAGCTGAAGCAGGATCCGGGCTCGGTTTCCTGGGGCGGCGGTTCGGCGGGCGGTACCGACCATATCGCGGTCGGCCTGATCGCCAAGGCTGCCGGCGTTGATCCGACGAAGATCAACTATGTCGCCTTCTCCGGCGGCGGCGAAGCGCTCGCCGCGATTCTCGGCGGTCAGGTCACGGCTGGCATTTCCGGCTACGGCGAATTCGAATCGCAGGTAAAGGCCGGACAGTTGCGGCTTCTGGCCGTATCCGGCGAGCAGCGTATCGACGGCGTCGACGCTCCGACCCTGAAGGAATCCGGCCTCGACGTGTCGGTGCAGAACTGGCGCATGGTTGCCGCTGCTCCCGGCCTTTCGGCTGAGCAGACGGCGGCGATTACGGCCGATTTCGACAAGCTTTCGAAGTCCGCCAGCTGGCAGGAAATCCTGAAGACCAAGGGCTGGGCTGACACCTACCTTGCCGGCGACGCCTTCAAGGCGCAGCTCGACAAGGATGTTTCGGCAACCGAAGGCATTCTCAAAGAGATCGGACTTGTTCAATGAGCAGGGTCAATGAACCCTTGGCAACGAAGCGCCGCCCTGATTGGGCGGCGCTGGTCATTGCCATCTGTCTTTTCGCCGTCGCTGCCGTCATGCTCTGGGATGCCTTCCATATGAAGGCGATCGCGCAATATGCCCGGATCGGCCCGGCAACGGCGCCTAAGGTGGTCGCCTTCGGGCTGATCGGTCTCGGCATCTGGACGATCTTCGAGGCCTGGCGCGGCGAGTTTCCGGAGCGCGAGCACCAGGAAGTCGCCCCTGTCGTATGGGTGGTCGCCGGTCTCGCCGCGCAGATGCTGCTCCTGAAAACCGCAGGTTTTTCGATCGCGACCGGCATTCTGTTTGCGTTCACCGCCGCTGGCTTCGGACGTCGCAAGCTCTGGCTTTCGATCCCCGCCGGCATCGCCTTCAGCTTCGTGGTCTGGGTGATCTTCGCGAAGCTCCTGCAGCTGACCCTGCCTGCCGGGCCGTTCGAACACATCTTCTTCTAGGATTGGATGCGATGAGCACCTTCGAATTCCTCTTCCAGGGCATCCTGGTCGCCATGCAGCCGATGAACCTGCTCTATGCGCTCGTCGGCGTGACGCTCGGCACCGCGGTCGGCGTGCTGCCGGGCATCGGCCCAGCGCTGACCGTCGCCCTTCTTCTTCCCGTTACCTACAAGCTCGATCCTGCCGGCTCGCTGATCATGTTCGCGGGCATTTACTACGGCGGCATGTATGGCGGCTCGACGACGTCGATCCTTCTCAATACGCCCGGCGAAAGCGCCTCGATCGTGACGGCCTTGGAGGGCAACAAGATGGCCCGGGCCGGCCGCGGCGGACCGGCGCTCGCGACAGCGGCGATCGGTTCGTTCGTCGCCGGCCTGATCGCAACACTCGGCCTGGCTTTCATCGCCCCCTATATCGTCAAGCTCGCACTGGTCTTCGGGCCACGGGAATACTTCGCGCTGATGGTTCTCGCCTTCGTGACGGTCTCCTCGGCCTTCGGGGATTCGGCCCTGCGCGGTTTGACCTCGCTCTTCATCGGCTTTGCCCTTGCGATGGTCGGCATCGACCAGCAGACCGGGCAAGCGCGCCTTTCGTTCGGCGTTCCCGATCTGCTCGATGGCGTCGAGGTGACGACGCTTGCGGTCGCGATGTTTGCGATCGGTGAAACCCTCTATATCGCCGCTCAAGGCAATCGTGGCGAGGAGAAGGTCGAGGCGGTCAAAGGCTCGCTGTGGATGACAGCGGCCGACTGGGGTCGTTCGTGGAAGGCATGGCTGCGCGGCACGCTGATCGGTTTCCCGATCGGCGCGATGCCGGCGGGCGGCGCCGAGATCGGAACGTTCCTGTCCTATGCCACGGAAAAGCGTTTGGCGAAGAACCCCGAGGAGTTCGGCCACGGTGCGATCGAAGGCGTTGCCGGTCCGGAGGCTGCGAACAATGCGTCGGCCGCTGGTACGCTGGTGCCGCTGTTGACGCTCGGCCTGCCGACGACGGCGACGGCGGCGATCATGCTCGCCGGCTTCCAGCAATACGGGCTGCAGCCCGGCCCGCTGCTGTTTGCGAACAACCCGCAGATCGTCTGGGGCCTGATCGCCAGCCTGCTGATCGCCAATGCGATGCTGTTGGTGCTCAACCTGCCGCTGATCGGTCTCTGGGTGCGGCTGCTGACGATCCCGAAGCCGTGGCTCTATGCCGGCATCCTGTTGTTTGCAACGCTCGGCACGATTGGCGCCAACCCGTCGGTGTTCGAACTCGGCATGCTGCTCGGCTTCGGCGTCCTCGGCTACATCATGCGGCTCTTCGGCTATCCAATCGCGCCCGCGGTCGTTGGCCTGATCCTTGGCCCGCTGGCTGAACAGCAATTGCGTCGCGCGCTCGCGATCAGCCAGGGAGATGTGACGACGCTGGTGATGTCCCCGATCGCGGCCGGACTGCTGATCGTCGCAGCTGCCGCCTTCATCATCCCACTGATCCTGCGCCTGCGTGGACGCGGCGAGGTTCTGTCGCAGCTTGCGGCAAACGAGGATTAAAAGAAAAAGACTGCCCGAACCTCTCTTACTGTGGCCGGCGATGGGAAACCTTCGCCGGCCTTTTCATCTGGTAAGGGGGATGCCGGAGCGTGTCGACCCGCTTTTGGCCTTAGTGACCATAGAGCGCCATGTGCAGGCTCCAATAGGTGGGCGCCAAGATCGCCAGAGCCGCGACAAAACCGGCGGGAACACCGACAATCGCCCTTTTGAATGCGGGTGCGACCTGTGTATCGCGTGTCGGGTCAACGGTCGCAATCACCAACATCATGATGATCAGGCTGTGGCCCACCAAGTCCAGCCTTCCGAACGGCACCACCGCCGCGCTGAAGATGACAATCAACGCAATGGCTGAAGATCGGCGGATAAGTGGTGTCCAGAGCAATCCAAGGCCAAGGGTGAATTCGACGACACCGGCCATCGGCAGAAATACATCGATCGGCATCCCGAAGGTCAGGAACGGCTTTTGCTGCGCCAGCGGCTGGAACCATTCAGGATAGGCGAATTTTTCAAAGCTGGAGCGCATCAGCGTGACGGCGATCGCCCAGCGTAGAACGTTGAAGCGCTGTTTGTGCCACCGGGACTCGCTGACCGAAAACAACACCAGATAGCCGGCAACGCCGACCCCAAGCACAACATAGTCGAGAAGATGAAAAATCTGATACTGATGAAGAGCGGCAATCCAAAGCCCGAGTACACCGATGGCAGAAAGCCACATTGTTCGGCGGGAGAAGAGACCGGCTGCAATTGCCAGTTGGCTCCATGAAACCCACTCCGAAGGGGTCGGAAGATCAGGGGTGAGGTAGACGCCACCAATGACGAAGATGGCGACAAAAAAGGCTGCCGTTATGGCGCGAACAAAGTCGTCGGCCCGATTCCACAGCGGTTCCGACACGCTGTCCATCAGCATCAGAATTCTGGTGCCGATGACGGTCCGTTCAACGACGGCGGTCATTGCGAAAAGTGGGACCGCGATGGCGACGGCAAGCCAGAACCAGGGGCTTGCCAGCGTTTCCGAAAAAGGTCTCGCGGGCGTAGCGATGTCAAATGATGTGAACCATTTGACATGGGCTTCGGCGGGTGTTGACCACACCATCAACGTCGCTATCGCGAGAATGCAGAGGGTTGCCTCGAGGAGAAGCGGGGTGAAATAGGCCCTTATGCTCGCCACTTGAGGGGATGGCGGACCTTCGTCGGTCCGTGCTGTGCTGAATATCGTGTCCTGAACGTTGAACTTGAACGTAGCCATTTCTGCTCTCCGGATTTGGACGCAGCAAACCGCTCGGAAGGCGGTGGCCCTCCGCTCAGCAACGAGGTTTTTTGAAACGCTGCCCGTATTTCAGCATCGCTCGCGCGATCCTTGTAGAGAACAAGGTCCCGCGGTCTTTGCGACTAAGGAGTGAGCGGTCTGGCACCTTGGTCGCGGCAAACCTGAGACCAAGGTCGACCCCCAGGGGGAAGGCAGCTACGTCGACAGGGCCAAACTCTTGTCTCGCGAGGCTTCGCCAAATGAGCGCATTTGCAAAAAATGTCACTTATTCAAGTGGTTGAAAGAAAACACGCTCATAGCTGCTGAACGGCGGATTTTTCCCATACCGTGCGTTTGCCTCGATACCGTCAGGGTCGATGGCGACTGCATCACGATACCGAAGATAGGTTGCGTCGTCTGGAAAAGTGAACAGCGCGATAGCGATGTCGTTACCACCGTCCTTTCCTAGGCCCCGGAAGCTCACCCCGGCCCCGTTCGGCGGCTCACGTGAAATGAAGTATCCGTGGTGTGTCCCGCCGTGACGTTCGATAAGCCTGATCCAGGTTTGCGCATAGGCTTTGAATTCGCTGAGCGCGCTCGCATCGATGCGATAACGAACCTCGCATGTTATCGGATCTTCGGACATAGCGCCTCCTCGCCTCCATTACGCACCGGTGGCATGGCTGATCAGGAAAGTCCATCGAGACGAACGATCAGATGACATGCACGCTGATGCCTCGCGTTAGCAATCGGTGTCCAATCGATCCTTGCGCTCTATGTTGGGGAATATGGATGCGATCTATGCCGATGCGCCGTCCACGCGCGTTACAGGCGCTCCAGGAACGAAAGCACCCGCTGGGTCAGCACTGCGGTGGCCTCGGCATCGTAGGATGGTAGCGAGCAGTCGGCAAAATAGTGCTGGTCGCCGTGGTATAGAAAGAGCGAGGCATCCTTGACTGTTGCGACGATTTCGCGGGCCGCATCGATATCGCCTTCGCCGACGAAGATCGGATCGGCGTCCATCCCATGGATCTGAACAGGGACGCCCTCCGGCCATGGTCCGAACGACCACTCGCCGCTGATCGGCAGGCAGGAATAGAAGAGCAACGCTCCCCGCGCCCCGGATCGCGTCTGTGCGAGCTTCTGTGCCGGCAGCACGCCAAAGGAAAAGCCGGCGTAGACGAGCCGCGAGGGCAGTTCCTCCGCCAGGCGGACGCCGCGCTCGCGCATTTCCTCGAACCCGATCTCGTTGATGTAGGAAAGCCCTTCGTCGATGCTTCGGAAGGTCTGCCCATCGAACAAGTCCGGCGCATGAACAATATGCCCGGCGTTCCGCAACTGCTTAGCGAAGGCGTGCAGGCCAGCGGTCAATCCCTGTGCGTGATGAAACAGCAAGACCTCAGCCATCAGGCGCCTCCTGACGCATAAGCTATGGCAGGCATTGGATAAATCCACCAGCGCAGGTACCGAATGACTTGCCGCCTCGTCAAGACGAACGGCTTTGCACTCCCCTTTGTTGTCGTTCGGCGGACTTCGCCGCGGGTCACGCCGTAGCGTTGGCGCCATCTTCGATGTTTGCGCTGTTTTCCTCTCTCACTTTGGCGGCAGCCTCATCATAGAGGAAGGGCAGGAACGCATAGCGGCGGCCACGGGTGACCTTTGATACGGCATGCAGGAGCGAGCAGGAAAATACCACCGCGCCGCCCGGAGGGGCCTTGTAGGTTCGGTTGCCATACTCAGGAAAACTGACCTCGCCGCCGTCGAAATCATTGTTGAGATTGACCGAAACCGCGAAGCGCCGATGCGCGGTGCCTTTCGTGGTGTTGTCACGATGCGGCTTGAAGTGAGCCTCTTCATCGGCATCGTAGCAGGAGACGATGTATCGCTCCATTCGCGTGGCTTCGAATTGGTGGACCTTCTTGATTTCGGGAATGATGCGCCGGATGAACCGCCCACGCAATTCGGCCATCAGCGCATCGTCCTCGATCGTGTGATCTCTGCGGCGCTTGTGATTGTGGTCCGAGACGAGCACGGTTTTTCCGTTGATCTCGCGCATGAATCCGGACTCCTGGCCGCCATGTCGTTCGTAAAGGTTGATCAGTTCGTGGCAGAGATCGGTCTCAAAGACATCGGGAAGCACGATGACCGGGGCATGCATTTCCAGGCCGCTGGACCGCTCCACCGGTGGTAGCGTTTCTAGATAGGCGATCAATTCGTCTATGCCGCTTCCTTCCTTGCCGGGCACGAAGGTCGCCCGCACTCGCATCGTCGGATCCAGAACCACGCATACCTGACGGTAGGTCACGCCGACGCCGCCTTGCTGCGCATCGGCGCTGACTGCGCCGTAGAGCTTGCTGACGCTCAAATCGAAGTCGAGAAAGAACTTGATGCCGGGCTTCTGATCGGCAATGCCCTGATGGGTTTCGTCTTTCGGATCGACTGTTACGCCGAAGAAGGCAACCTTGCTTCCGTTGAAGACTGCCGGTCTCGACCGGATCTTTTCCAGCGCTTGGGTGACGTTGGGACTTGCCGTGGAGCCAAAGAAGTAAAGGACCATGTATCGCCCGGCAGCGACGTCGAAAACATAACGCGGGTTGGAAAGTGTACGCTGAATAAAGCGCGGCGCCGGGTCTCCGGCCGCTAAGTGCAACTTCATAGACTAACTCCCCTTATTGTAGGGATGCTAAAGTAATAAATTCCATCTGGCTAGATTCGTATCCGCTAAGCGCGCTTGTCGCGTGCCTACTCTGATCGCCTATTCTTGCATGGCAGGGGTGAATTCCCGCCGCTTGTCGGCCAGCCGGTGCCTCGCCATATGTGAGCAGTCAATCATAAAGAAAAGCGAGAAAGAAAATGTCCTTCCGTAAGTCCATTCGCGATGGTTTCCTTGGCCGCGCCTTTGCGATGATCGGTGCTGCAAATGCTGTAAGCGCCTCCGTCGAATCTGGCCGCCGTCCGAAAGCACGCGATCTGCGCGAGCTCGGCATCGATCCGAGCATGTTCGGCAGAATCAATCACTAACTTATCCGCGCGCCTCGGCGCGGTTTGGCGATCTGGGATCGCCAGATACGAAACAGCCCGCAACCGGATGGTCGCGGGCTTTATTTTTTGGTGATGAAGGCGCATCGGCCGATGCGGCTTGCAAGGATTAGGCGTGCAGTTCCTTGTGCGTCTCGGCGCGTTCTTCCGCCTGCTCCTTCTTGTTGTAGCGGATCGACGACCAGAGCGAGATGCCGATCAGGGCCGCGCCACCAAGGCCGGTGATCACCTCGGGGATATGGAACATCGTCTGCACGTACATGATCACCGAGAGGATCAGGATCGCATAGAACGCGCCGTGCTCGAGATAACGATATTCGGCAAGTGTTCCCTTTTCGACGAGCATGATCGTCATCGAACGCACGTACATGGCGCCGATGCCGAGGCCGATCGCGATGACGAAGAGGTTTTGCGTCAATGCGAAGGCGCCGATGACGCCGTCGAAGGAGAAGCTGGCATCCAGCACTTCGAGATAGATGAAGGCACCAAGACCACCCTTGGCGGCAGCGCTCATCGTCTGTTGCGAGGCATCGAGCAGACCGCCGATCACCTCGACCGCCAGGAAGGTCAGAAGTCCATAGATGGCGCAATGCACGAAGGTCGTGGCTTCTTCCTCGCCAAGGAAGGACGAGAACACCAGGACCAGCGCCAGAACGAAGGCAATCTCGATACCCTTGATCGTGGCCGAGCGGGCCATCAGCTTTTCAAGTCCAGCGATCCAGTGGACATCCTTCTCATGGTTGAAGAAGTAGTTGAGGCCGACCATCATCAGGAAGGTGCCCCCGAAGGCTGCGATCGGCAGGTGCGCATCGTTCATGATGCGGGCGTATTCCGCGGGCTCCCGGGCTGCGAGCACCAGGGCTTCCCATGGACCGATCTGTGCTGCGATCGCGACGATCGCCAACGGGAAGACGATACGCATGCCGAAGACGGCAATGACGATGCCCCAGGTGAGGAAGCGATGCTGCCAGACCGGCGTCATCTCCTTGAGCTTGTTGGCATTGACGATGGCATTGTCGAAGGAGAGCGAAATCTCCAGCACGGCGAGCACCGTGCAGATGAAGAAGACGGTCGCCATGCCGCCGATGGTGCCTGTCGTCTGCCAGCCAAGGGCCGCTCCGAGGACAAGGCCGAGGCCGGTGACAATGAAGGCCCAGGTGAAATAGCTGAGCGCCGATTTTTGCGGGATACCGTTGGTCATGGCCGCACCTCGCAACCAAGAACGATGTCGAACAGAGAATGTGTACGTGAAAAACGCGACATACCACAAAGGGCATGCGCGTAAGGCATGGTGAGCTTTTTCATCGATGAAAAATCCGCCGGCTTAAGCTGCAGGCGGTACCGACATCACGAGAGCGCCGTAAAAACTCTCGCCAGAGGGGCCCGGCACCAGGTTGACCCATCGGCCGATGTCCGAGGCCGCGGGATAAGGCGAAGGTAGTGATCTTGCCACGCCAGTCAAGATCGACGCCATGGGCTTTGTTCTTTTCTTTGGAACCATCCGACGGCGCGGTCGTTAGTCCTAGGTTCCCCAGTGTCACGCGCAATAACAAGGAGGCCGATGATGCATCCCTCGACCCATACCCCCGACAAGCGCACGGAAAAGTCCGACCGAATGAAGCGGGCGCGCCCGAACCGCATGCAGAAGGCGCAGGTATTGCCGCCGCATCACGTCGACCTGACACTGCCACATGGCGTTTTCGATGACGTCCACGTTCCCGCCCACGTCACCGGTGGCGACCTTTCGAAGGGCGGCCCAAAGCCGGTCACGGATGGCGATTCCACGATCGCTAAGCCGACCCGTTGAGGTCTCGGTGTTCCCAACTTCGACGCTTCCATTCGCGACAACCGGTGAGAAAAGATGAAAACGACTTTGGTGCCGCACGACATTTACATGAAGCATGAAATCGAATGCAGGCGCTTCGCGCAGCCGCAGATATTCAGATCGATCTGGAAAGAATCGAGATCACTAATTCGCTGGGTTCGCGTTGGGAACCGGCAATACGTTTGAAGGCGGACACGGCATCTGCGGTGGTGCGGCTTTAAAGCCGTGGCGACCGTGCAGCCGTGTCGTCGCAGCACTCTGCAGCATCGGGATCGTCACATCAGTGCTGGAAATGAAGCGGCTGCCAACCTTTCGGAAAGGATTGCCCGGCGATAATCCCGTGCGTTCACGGGAATCGGACAGATGGCAAAGACTGCGACACGCCGCCGCAAATCATCGGCACGATCAAAGGGAAGGGGAGGCGGCGGCAGCGCGCTCCCCTGGGTCGTCATCGGGGCGATCGCCGTGGGCGGCATTGCAACCTATGACAATTGGAAGAGCGTGAAGCCGATGCTGGCTGCGCATGCGCCGGCCTCGATTGTCTCCCGCCCGGTCTCGAACGCGCGAAGCGAGCCTGCGAGCGATCCCAGCCCACGGCAGACGGCTTCGATCACCACGGCGACGCGAATGGTGCCGCCTGCTGCGGTCCCCATTCCCGCGAAGGCACCCGTCGTGCCTGAAAAGGCAATCCCGGTCTCCATCTCGCCGGCACAGGCACAGACCGGCCGCGCGGCCTTCGGCTATTGTGGGCAGGGCGAGCACATCAACTGCGTCGCCGATGGAAGCACGTTCTGGTACAAGGGCGAGAAGGTCGCGATCGCCGACGTCGTCAGCCCCGCCATCGAGACAGCCCGTTGCGACAACGAGAAGCGGTTGGGGTTCGCCGCCAAACTGCGGCTCCTCAACATTCTGAACTCCGGATCCTTCTCGATGAATCCCGCCGGGCAGCCCGGCAAAGCAGGCGCGCCGCATGTCGTGTCGCGCGAGGGTCGGTCGATCGGCGTGCAGATGATCAACGAGGGATTGGCCCGCAAACCCGGAGCGAGCAACAGCTGGTGCGCCTGAGCGCAGCCAGCAATTGCGAACGTTGGCCTATTTTTGCTTCGGCGCTTTACCGTTGGTGCGGAAGCTGCCGGTAAAGGCGGTATCCTTGCTTTCGGCGGTGCATTCGATCGCGACCGGCTTGCCGCCGTACGGGTTGCCCATCGTGCAGGTTCCGGCGACCTTTACCTGACCTGTCATCTTCTGGCCGACGCCCGTCACCACGAGGTTGAGCGGCATGCGGGCGTTGCCGTTGGAGGCTGGCTTGATGGCAGTACCATCGCCCTGGAAGCCGAGCATCTTGCCGCCTGAAGTGAAGATGAAGGTGACCTGGCCGTTTACCAGCGTAACACTTGCGAGTTCGCCTTCGCAGCCCTTCGTCGCATCGAGCTTGCCGACGACGAGCTTGGCGCACTTGCCGGCAAGCGTCAGCGCCCCCGGGGCGCCAGGGAAATTCTGCGGCGCCGCGCCCGCCGTCGTGGTCAGTGTTGCGGCGAGCAGCGAAGCAGCGGCCAAAGTTGCCAGTCTCATGTGTTTACCTCGTAATGCATGTCTCAGCAGTGCTGTTGTATCGGCAGCGACTTGCCACTCTTCTGTGTTCGAAATTGGTCGACAGGCACGACTCTAGATCTCGGTAGCCTGGGCATGCGGTGAAATGACGCTTGGTCAAAGCCAGCATGCGCGATAGCTACCGGTTGGACCGGCAGCAAGACCGCCGGTCTAGCTAAGATGGAGGAATGCGATGATCAGGAAGATTGCTCTGAGTGTTGCCATCCTTGCCTTTGGCGTCGCTCCGGCGCTGGCCGCAAGTAGCCACTACTATGTGGAGCACGCTGCAAACAGCAACAAATGTAGCGTCGTGTCGAAACGTCCTGACGGCAAGAACGCGATGGCGGTCGGAAGTGCGTACAAGACGAAGGCGCTTGCCGAGGCGGCCATGAAGACCGCATCCGCCTGCATGTAGTGCGGCTCGCATTGCGTATGAAATCGAACGAAGCGCCCGCGCATTGGCGGGCGTTCTGCTTTCTGCGATCGCCCGGCATCGCCGGCGAGCCTCGAGCCTTGTCGCGACTTCGGGGATCCTTCAGCCGATTTATCGGCTCGCCAAAAACGAGTATAGTCTTCCCGCCATGCTCATTCTCGGAGGGTGAAATGGGCGCCGCATCCCGCACTATCAATGCCGCGATACTAACCACTGTGTTATTGATGCCGTCGACAGCCTTTTCGGCCGCGGCGCTGAACGTCGATGCGCGCTCGTACACCTGTAGCCAGATCTCGCAGATCATCCGCCAGAACAAGAAGGTGTTCGTCCGGTCCGGTTTCGGCGGCAGCAGCTTCCGCTATCCGCCCGCGAAATGCGGCTTGGGCTATGCGCGCACCACCGCCAGCTTCCGGGATGCGACCGGTAAACAGTGCGTCCTAGATTACGCCTGCACCTACGACAGCGGGTCGTTTTACAACAACCCGTAGCGCGCCGACGAGGCGTGCCACCACTTTGGCGTTTGGGCTACTTCGTGCCGGCGATTGCCTCTTGCAGCTTTACCGGAAGGGAATATTGTTACGGCTCAAGCCTGAAAATTTCATGTGATACTGCTACGGAGGGTATGCGGTGTTCGTGAAGACGTTGCTTCTAACGTGCTGTCTCAGCTTCCTGGGTCTTGACGTAGGACTTGCCCAGGAAGGCAAGAGCTATCCTGCCGACATGGCGGATCGGGTGCAGGCCTGCACCCCGTGCCACGGGCAGGAAGGCAGGGGGACGAACGACCCGTACTTTCCACGTCTGGCCGGGAAGCCCGCCGGATACCTCTACAACCAGCTGGAAGCGTTCAAGAGCGGCAGGCGGAAATACCCGCCGATGAACTACCTGTTGGCCTTTCTGACTGACGACTATCTCCGACAATTCGCCGACTACTTCGCCGATCAACACCCCGCGCTGCCCGGCCCCCCCGCCACCGACGCGAGCAAAAGCGTCCTCGAACATGGGCAAGCGCTAGTCACCCAAGGGGATCTGGACAGGGCCATTCCAGCCTGCGTCAGCTGTCACGGTGGGCCACTAACAGGTCAGTCTCCGGGAATTCCCGGTCTTCTCGGCCTGCGCGCGAGCTATATCAGCGCCCAATTGGGTGGCTGGCGTTATGGGACCAGAACGGCGAACGCGCCCGACTGTATGCAACTCGTGGCCGGGAGGCTTACCGAGGACGATGTCAGGGCTGTTGCCGCCTATCTCGCCGGGCAGCCTCTTCCGACGGACCCGGTGCCAGCACCTGCCGGTTCGTTCGCCTTGCCCTTTGCTTGTGGCAGCCAGCCAGATGGGGGACACAAGCCATGAGCAGGCAAAATCGACGTTGCCAACTGTTGCTCACCACGATTTCAGCGATTGTTGTCGGAACGCTAGTTCCCGCCGGCGCACAGAACTCGGAAGCACAGCAACCGCCTGAGGCCATCGTCAAGAAAGGTGAGTATCTCGCGCGTGCAGGGGATTGCATCGCCTGTCATACCGCACCAGAGGGCAAACTGTTTGCCGGCGGCCGTGGCATGCCAACCCCGTTCGGGACGCTGTACACCTCCAACATTACTCCGGATCCGGAAACCGGAATCGGCAAATGGACGGCAGACGACTTCTACAAGACCATGCACGACGGTCGCTTCCCGGATGGAGGACTGCTCTACCCGGCGATGCCGTTCGGGTCCTACACGAAAGTGACGCGCGAAGACAGCGACGCCATCTTTGCCTACTTGAAGACCGTCCCCGCCGTGCGGCAGCCGGACCACCCCCACGAGTTGCAGTTCCCTTACAACAACCGATCGCTGATCCTTGGCTGGAGGACGCTGTTCTTCACGGAAGGGGAGTTCCAGCCCGACCCGAAGCAGTCGGATGAATGGAACCGTGGCGCCTATCTGGTCGAAGGGCTAGGACACTGCGGAATGTGTCACACACCGATCAACGCCTTGGGCGGTAGCTCGGAATCCAAAGCCTTTCAGGGTGGACTGATACCCATGCAGGACTGGTACGCCCCCTCTCTGACCTCCAACAAGGAGGCGGGTTTGGGCGATTGGTCCATCGAGGAAATCTCCGACCTGCTGCAGAAGGGCATTTCCGCGCGCGGTGCGGTTTACGGCCCTATGGCCGAGGTGGTCTACAACAGCCTTCAATACATGACCGACGAAGATACACGCGCGATGGCCGTCTATCTTAAGAGCATAGCGCAAGACGAACCGAAGCCGGCGCGCGCCTCCGTCGGATCGCAGGAAGCTAGTCTGCTTCGAAGCCTGGGGAAGACCGTCTACGACAAACAGTGCGCCAGCTGCCACGGCGCGGAAGGCGAGGGCAGGCCGCCGCATTATCCGCCGCTCGCCGGGAACCAGTCGATCCAGATGGAATCCTCCGTAAACGCTGTGCGGATGGTGTTGAACGGTGGGTACCCACCCGCGACCTACAAGAATCCGATGCCGCATGGAATGCCGCCGTTTGCGGTCAGTCTGTCGGACGACGAAGTCGCCGCGGTCGTTTCCTACATCCGGACCGCCTGGGGCAACCGGGGCACGCCCGTCAATGCGGCAGAGGCAAACAAGCTTCGATCGGCTCCACTTCAGTGAGGACGCGATGATCAATTCGGAAGAACCAAACGCTGGTCCAGATGATGCCACGGTCGAGCGCATCGTGTCAGAGGGACCGAGCGGAGCCATTGCACTTGCGGGTATCGCGACCGCTATCGTGGTGCTGATCTGGGTGCTCTTCTATCTGCTTGTTTTCATACCGAGGAGCGGCTGATGGCCAACGGTCACAATCCCTCCGCCGGCGTCGCCGAACGGGTCGAGCGCAGATGGGCATCGGTCTCGGTCCTCATCATCGTCTTTTTGGCCGGGATGGCCGCGTTTGCGGGCATCCATCAGGCGACGATGCCGCAGGCAACCGTTGAAACGATCGACCCGACCAGCATTCACTTGGCCGGAGAATTTATCGAATCCAACCTCGGGAGCGCCGTCGAGGGCGATGGCACGGTGACGGTGCGAGCGATCGGGCAGCAGTATTCTTTCTCGCCGCCCTGCATTCTCGTTCCCGCGGAAACGCCGATTACCTTCCGCGCGACAAGCGCCGATGTCGTCCATGGCTTCCTCGTCCAAGGCACCAACATCAACACGATGCTGGTCCCGGGCTACGTGTCCGTTCAGAAGGCGACGTTTGACGCGCCCGGCGAGCATCTGATGCCTTGCCAGGAATTCTGCAGCGTTGGCCATGAGGGCATGTGGGGCAAGGTCCAGGTTGTCACGAAAGAGCAGTTCCTTTCACAGATGGGGGACAAGAGGAGGCTTTCCTGTGCTCCATAACCGGAAATTGATCCTCGCACATTTCTGGCTGGCATTCGCGGTATTCGCGCTCGCGCTGGTGCTCGGCGCATGGCAGATGTATATCCGCAGCCCACTTTCCCCGTGGATCAGCAATCCGGAATGGTACTACCGGTCGTTGACTGCGCATGGCACCGTCATGGGTTATGTCTTTCCGACGCTCGTTGCCATGGGCTTCGGATATGCGATCAGTGAAGCCGCGCTCCAGCAGCAACTCGTCGGAGGGCGGTGGGCTTGGGCAGGTTTTTGGCTGATCGCCGTCGGTGCTGTCGTTGCGATGATCCCGGTGGCACTCGGTCAGGCTTCGGTCCTCTATACCTTCTATCCTCCGCTAATCGGCAACCCGTTTTATTATATCGGCGTGGTGATGGTCGTGGTGGGTTCCTGGTTCTGGGTTGCCCTGATGTCCGTCAACCTCAGGATATGGAAGCGGGCGAATCCGGCAAAGCCGGTGCCGCTGGCCATGTTTGCGAACGTCGCGGGATCGTATCTCTGGGCCTGGACCGCCGTCGGCGCGGCGCTTGAACTTCTGCTGCAGATCATTCCTGTCGCGCTTGGCCTCAGATCCACGATAGACGCAGGGCTCGCACGTGTCTTCTTCTCCTGGACGCTGCATGCGATCGTCTATTTCTGGCTGATGCCCACCTACATCGCCTACTACACGATCGTGCCGCGCTCCATTGGCGGACGCATCTACAGCGATACGATGGCGAGGGTCTCCTTCATTCTGTTTCTTATCGTGGCGATGCCGATCGGCATCCATCATGCGTTCGAGGATCCGCAGGTCGGCGCCGGCTTCAAGTTCATCCATTCGGCGTTCACGGCGCTTGTCGCGCTTCCGACGCTTCTCACGGTCTTTACGATTTGCGCATCGATCGAGATCGCCGCAAGGCTGCGAGGAGGGAAGGGGGCGTTCGGCTGGATCAAGGCGCTGCCGTGGCGAAATCCTATCATGCTCGCGATGGCCTTTTCGTTCATCATGCTCGGGTTCGGCGGAGCAGGTGGTCTCATCAACATGAGCTACCAGCTCAACACCTCGATACACAACACGCAGTGGATCACCGGGCATTTTCACCTCATCTTCGGCGGCGCGATCGTGATCATGTATTTTGCGATCGCTTATGATTTCTGGCCCCACCTCACGGGCCGGCCTCTCGCGAGCCTGCACCTTGTCCGCCTGCAGCTTTGGCTTTGGTTCATCGGAATGATCATCACGACCTTTCCTTGGCATTGGGTCGGAATCCTCGGCATGCCCCGCAGAATGTCGTATTTCGATTACTCCGATCCAGCGCTCGCTATCGACGCCATTTCTGTCGTGCTGTCGGCACTCGGTGGCTTCATCCTCGTGGCGTCGGGTATCCTGTTCATCGTCGTCCTGGTGAGGTCGCATCTGGGGGCACCTGACAAAATCGAGGAATACCGCTTCGCCGTAGCCGTCCATCCGCCGGTCCGTGTGCTAGCGGCCCTGAACAGCCATGGGATCTGGATTGCATTAATGGTCGGACTGACCGTTACGAATTACGGCTATCCGATCCTCCAACTGGCCGTTCGCAACGACACATCGGTTCCGGCAGTCTACGTTGGAGAACGCTGATGGGAGATAGCCGCAAGGTCACGACGTCGCGGGACCGCTGGACAACCACCAGTGTTGCCATCACGGCCGCAATCTTCCTAGTGTCCGCAGTCCTTGGCTTTGTGTTGCTGCCCCGATGGGAGGCCGGGGCCCAGGTCGCCGGTATTTGGGACTCGATTTGCCGGGCTGCAGGCCTGCCGCGGCAACAGGATCCGGGCGACGTTGTAACCGCAGACTATAAGACATCATTGGTAAAGCTTGCGACTGCGGTGTCTCACAAGCGCGACGAGGAGGCGATCGGTCGAGGCGCAACCTTGGCGCAACAATGTGCCATTTGTCATGGACCGACGGGTGTCAGCCGCGCCGACTCGCCCAATCTCGCCGGGCAGTACGCAAGTGTGGTCTATAAACAGCTCCGCGATTTCAAGGATGGCGTGCGCGTCAACGCCGTAATGACTCCTTTCGCCCTGAAATTGTCGGAACAGGACATGCAGGATCTGGCCGCCTACTACGCCTACCTGCCGAGACTACCGGGGTTCCATCCACCGGAAAGCATGGAGGTGCCGAGAATTGTCGAAAGCGGCGCTCCGCTGCGTGGCATTGCTCCGTGCGGATCATGCCACGGCAATATCGAGAACAAACTTGGCAGCCCATGGCTGGAGGGGCAGTCCGATCTGTATCTCAAAACGCAGCTTGAGGCGTTCGTGTCCGGATCCAGGCAGAACGACATCAGCAAGCAGATGCGCAACGTCGCTCGCGCAATGAGCGCGGAAGAGATCGAGCAGGCGGCCAAATACTACGCCAACAAGCCACCGCCCTTTCTGACCCAATAGGCCCGCCAAGCATCTCCAACGGTTTACCGCATTCCATCGGATGGAATGGTCGGTCATCAGTCCCCAAGATTGAACAGAACGGATGGATCCGGTGTGACGGGTGACACGAAGAACGTCAGGCGCACCGCTTCCATGACGAGAAGGGCGCGTCTCATTCAGCAGCAAGCGCCGTTACCCGGCCCTGCAGGTCAGCATTGCCATCGGCAAGATTGGTGGTTTCGGATTTATCCTTGGAAAGATCAAACAACTCGACGCTTGGAGGCAGCGATGCCTTCCGCACCAGTTTCCAATCGCCGTCACGCACTGCACCCACCATCGGTCGGCCCTCGCTGGTTGTCGGCCATAGGTGTCGAGTGGTTGCGTATGGTCGAGCTTGGCCCCGGCGAGAGCAGCAAGAGTAGGGTACATGGCGACGACGTGGACTATGCCTTCGACTGGGAATGCTGGATCGGGCAAGCAATCGAAAGTCGTTGGGTTGTGCAAAGTTTGGGTTGACCGCTTTCGACGGCGAGGAGACACTTCGACAACGGCAAGGCGGGAGGAAAAACGATGGACGAGCCAGACCGGTGGCGCCACATGGCAAGCGCGCCGAAAGACGGCAGTCGGATCCTCGTCACGGTCCGCCCATCCGAACAGGGGCCGGCGGAGGTTGACCTCGTCTACTGGTCGCGTGGCGATCAGTTCGGTGCTGACGGCTGGCGTGCCTCCGATTCCTCCCCCGGTCGCGTCGTTGAATATGCCGAGCCGGAGTTGAAGTGCTGGATGCCGATGCCATCGGTGAGCCGAGCCTCCACGCCTACTCCATGGGAAGGCGACGACGACCAGGAACTCGACGGGTCGGGGATATAACGACCCCGGTCCGCCGTTTGACGTACACTCTCACCTCGCAAGCCAACTCATCGAAACTGTGATTGGTAGCAGCCGGGTCCTTTGACGAGGCAAACGTCGTCGACGGCACTGCTACGGATTCTTCGCGGAATGGGGAGTTGTCAAACAAGATCGTGGGGAAGACATGCTTGGGATAAAGCATGGGATGCTTAGATCGCGCTCCAAGGTGGGCTGATCAGTTCGCGCCTCTTCCCCGTGCTTTGCTTGCTAGCTGCTCACTAAAAAGGCCTAGCGATTTCTCGCTAAGCCTTTGAATTCGAATGGTGGGCGTGACAGGGATTGAACCTGTGACCCCTACGATGTCAACGTAGTGCTCTCCCGCTGAGCTACACGCCCATCCGATGGCGGCGCATAGACCACAAACCGTTTTTGTCGTCAATAGACTTTTTTCGGTTTTGTGACACGCGCTGCCGGAAGCCTTAGGCGGCAAGCATTTTGTTCACTTCCTCGACGAGGTCGCGGAGGTGGAAAGGCTTGGAAAGGACCTTCGCATCCTTCGGTGCCTTCGAATCAGGGTTCAATGCCACGGCCGCGAATCCAGTGATGAACATCACCTTCAGGTCGGGATCGAGTTCGGTCGCGCGGCGCGCCAGCTCGATTCCGTCCATCTCAGGCATGACGATATCGGTCAGGAGCAGCGAGAAGGGTTCTTCGCGAAGCCTGTCATAGGCGCTGGCGCCGTTGTCGTATGAGAGGACCTTGTAGCCTGCCTTTTCAAGCGCCTTCACAAGGAAGCGGCGCATGTCGTTGTCGTCTTCTGCAAGAAGTATCTTTTGAGTCATTATCCAGACCGCTAATCAGTAATTTATGCGTGGGGCTCCAGCCAATTACACTAGAATTCGGCCAGTAAACAACCAGTGAAGAGGCTGTCCGGGCCGTCATCCCCATGAGATAGTATGGACTTGCCGTGCGGCAACTGGCAACATAAGCAGAGCAGCGATCGGCAGGCATGGTAAAGAGGGAAAAAGGGTGCACGAAATCCCCGAATACGCACTTTTCGAGGTCCGGGAGCCTTTGTCGCACACCATTCCATTCGTCTACAACTCGCCGCATAGCGGCCGCATCTATCCTCCGGAATTCATCGCTCAGTCGCGGCTCGAGGGCGTTTCCATACGCCGCTCCGAGGATCATTACGTCGACGAGTTGTTCGCGGATGCGAGCGCCCTCGGTGCGCCGCTTCTGCTTGCCAATTTTCCGCGCGCCTATCTCGACGTGAACCGCGAGCCCTACGAGCTCGATCCGCGCATGTTCGACGGGCTGTTGCCGCCCTATGCGAACATCAATTCGCTGCGGGTTGCGGGCGGGCTCGGCACCATTCCGCGTATCGTTGCCGAGAACATGGAAATCTATACTCGCCGGCTGTCTGTGCAGGAGGGGCTAGACCGCATCGAGGCCGTTTACAAGCCTTATCATGCGGCGCTGCGACGACTGATCGCCCGTACGCATGTTCAGTTCGGGTTCGGCGTGCTGATTGATTGCCACTCGATGCCGGGCAATGTCCGTGTTGCCGGCAGCAATGCGCGGCCGGATTTCATCATCGGCGATCGCTACGGCACCAGCGCTTCCGCGGACCTGTCGCGTGCCGCTGTCGCGATATTCGAAGAAATGGGCTTCACCGCGATCCGCAACAAGCCTTATGCCGGCGGCTTCATCACCGAACATTACGGTCGCCCGTCGCGTGGGCTGCATGCGCTGCAGATCGAAGTGAACCGGTCGATCTATGTCGACGAAATCACGCTGGAGAAGCGTTCCGATTTTGCCCTGGTTGCGGGCGCAATCACCGCCTTCATGCGGCAGATGGCAGTCTACGTGGCACAGTTCGCGACCGACTCCGCGCTCGCTGCCGAGTAAGCCTCCCGGATTGCCAAAAAAAGACCGCCTCGCGGCGGTCCAAGTCTAGGGAGGAAACACCCAAGGAGGGCATTTACAGTCAGAAGACTGTGAGCAAACGCTACTATTGCGTTGCACAATTGTCAATCAAAATTTTGCAGTGCAAAATTATTGTGCAGCCGGCTAAAGGCTGCCGCTCTCGTTTGCAACTCGCTGCAATTCCGCTATGAAAAGCGCCATTCGCGCGCCACAGATGGATTTCGCCATGTTGCCTGACCGTTCGTTCTTCAATCGTCTGGCCGAAGCCGCCAAGGCAGAAACGCTGCCGCGTTTCCGTTCTGGCCTCGACGTCACCAACAAGCTGTCGAGCGGCTTCGATCCGGTCACCGAGGGCGACAGGGCGGCGGAAGTCGCCATTCGCGCGCTGATCGAGGAGCACTTTCCCGATCACGGCATTCTCGGCGAGGAGCACGGCAATGTCGGTCTCGACCGTGAGTATGTCTGGGTTATCGATCCGATCGATGGCACGCGCGCCTTTATATCAGGCGTGCCCGTCTGGGGCACGCTGATCGGATTGCAGAGAAACGGTCGTGCGGTCATGGGCATGATCGAGCAGCCGTTTACCGGCGAGCGCTACTTCGCCGATGCGAACGGTTCTATCTACAACGGTCCTGAGGGAGAGCGCCGACTGCAGGTTCGTGATTGCGGCACTTTGGGGAACGCCATTCTTTTCACCACCTCGCCGCATCTCTTCGCAGGCGCAGAGATGGAGAAATATCGGGAGATCGAGAGCCAGGTGAGGCTCTTCCGATATGGTACAGATTGCTATGCCTATGCGCTGCTTGCCGCGGGTCACGTCGATCTGGTGATTGAAAACAGCCTGAAGCCTTACGATGTCGGCGGCATCATTCCGGTCATCGAAAACGCCGGCGGGATCATCACTACCTGGGATGGCGGGCGTCCGGAAAATGGCGGCTCGATTATCGCCGCCGGCAGCCGCGCCGTCTACGACGAGGCCAGGGCAATCCTCGGACGGTAGGTCGATCGGCATTTGTAGGCAGTCTCGCGGATTGAGACCGGGCTACGTACCGAACCCTTCGACTTCCTCGACGGCTTCCGCGTCGCTGCCGGGAATGAAAGCGTGGAAAGCCGCAAGAGCGGCCTGGCGGTAGACATCGCGCTCCTGCAGCACCTCATGCCGCGCACCGTTGATCGGCACGAACTGCGCAGCGCGAAAATAGCGTGAGATGCGCTCCTGCGCGATGTAGGGAACGATGGCATCGCGCGTCGGCGCGATGACCACCGTCGGAATGGTGATCGAGAACAGATGGCTCGGAGACGTGACGCGGTCAATCGTCCGGAAGGAGTCGTGCAGCCAGCGCGCAGTCGGCGGCCCCAGCATCAATTCCGGATGAGCTGTAGCCACGGCAACGTTGCGCTCGAAGCGAGCTTCATCCGAGGTGAGGGGATTGTCGCGGAACGGCAGTTCCCTGAGCTTGCGTGCAAGCGGAAAGTTGCCGAGCCCGAGCGAACAGGCAAACCCGGAAAGCGCGCGGATGGTACCTTCCGATGCTGCTTGGCCGGAGAGGCCGATGAAGGGTGCAGTCAGCACCATCCGTTCGATGCGCGTCGAGAGGTAGGGCGCGGCGGATAGCGCAATCAGCGCTCCGGTCGAATGCGCCAGGATGAAGAACGGCAGACGAGTATCCGGCAGGACGATCTTCTCGAGGAACGTATCGAGGTCGTGTTCGTAGTCGATGAAGCGGCGGACATGGCCGTACGGACCCTTCTTCAGCACCCGGTCGGAGCCGCCCTGACCGCGCAGATCGAAGGTTGCAACCCAAAGGCCCTGGGCTGTCAGGTCGCGGATGGTCTCGAAATACTTCTCGATAAATTCGTTTCGGCCCTGGAGAAGGACGACGGTGCCTTTCGCCACTGCTGCATTGGAGCGAAAAACGGCATAGCGCAGCCGAAGGCCGTCATGGGTTTCGAAGTAGCCTTCGGTGCGGTTTTCGGGTGCCGGGTTTTCGGGGGTCGAAAAAAGGACCTGTTCCATGGTCGACCAATCGTGTCCTTCGCGGATTTGCCTGTCGAGTAAAGCGGATAGGCGATTGCCCTGTCAAATCAAAGAAAAATGCACCTATACCTCGGGCCTTTTCCAGGCTGAACGATTCAGTTTTTGCAACGTCCTTCGCTGCCATTATGCCTTGCCTACTCCCTTTTCGGTAGGGCCTAGCTCTATTCTGCGAAGTTCAATGCAATGCAACTTATTGTAACATAGGCGGGTATTACTCTTTTCAAAAGGACGCCAGCATGTCATCCACGGAAGATCCGAAGCTGCCACGCAATACCGCGCGCAGACATTTTCTAGGTGTTGCCGCTGCCGCCGGTGCGCGGCTCGCTGGTGTTGCGGCCTTGGCGACGGCAGCTTCCAAGTCTCCCGCGAGTGCAATGGGGCGGCGCTGGGGGCGTGGTCACTCTGGTGGAGGCGGGAATGGCTCCGGCGGACAGGGAGGCTCCGGTGGAGGCGGCGGTGGCGGCGGAGCACAGTGCTTCCTGCGTGGGACGGCGATCCTCACCGATTGCGGCGAAAAGCCTGTCGAGGATCTGCGCGTCGGCGATAACGTTGCCCTTCCGGACGGGAGCGCCCGTCCAGTCAAATGGGTGGGCCGGCAGGTTTTCAAGAAGAGCGGTGCGCGCTGGCATGAAGGTGTCGTGCCGATCCGCGTTTCCCGCCACGCGCTGGATAGCCGCACACCACATTCCGATCTCTACCTGTCGCCAGGCCATGCGCTGTTTCTGAACGGAGTACTGATCCGCGTGAGGGATCTCGTCAACGGCACGACAATCGCGCCGGTCGTTCCTGCCGATGATACCTCGATCGAGTATTATGCTGTCCTGCTCAGTACCCACGAGGTCATTCTTGCCGAAGGTGCTGCGGCCGAGACCTTCCATCCGTCGGAGAGCAATTACGAGAACTTCTCCAATTTTGCGGAGTACAAGCGCCTCTATGCCGAGGAGCGCACCGTGATGACATCCTACGCGCCGGTGGTGGGCGAGGAAGGTGGTTGGAAGCACCTGAAGGCGCTTCTTCAGCTTGGCGCTTCGCCTCTAGTGCCGATGTGCGATCCGTTCGGGGACGCCTGCGAGGCGATCAATACGCGAGCCAAAGAGCTGTCGGTCTGACAGGCTGCAAGCTTCCTCGTCTTCGAGTTACACCATAAAAAAGACCGGCATGCGAAACTTGAGGGTTCCGCGATGCCGGCCGGAGATCGGGCTGAAGACGAAGGGACGATACACTCCAGCCATCGGGCCAGTGTCACCCGATGGCACTATTGCTATGCCTCCTGTCATGAACGGCTTCCGAACTGCATGTTCATATGCCGTTCACGCAAGGTAAGTTCCCTCTTCAGGCGAGGGGCTTGAACTCCACAAAAACCATCCCCACATCATTTCTGCAGGCGCCAAACGGGCCTGCTAAACCGTCCCGGAGCTGCCGAACAAGGGGTTTCAGGGGCAATTATCGCAAACACGTCGCTTCCTCAGGAGGACATCATGCGTCACGTAGACTTCTCTCCCCTTTATCGTTCCACCGTCGGTTTCGACCGCCTCTTCACCATGCTCGACAGCCTCGGTCAGCCTGACCAGGGCCAGACCTATCCGCCCTACAACATCGAGCGTACCGGCGAAAACACCTACCGCATCACCATGGCCGTTGCCGGTTTCGACGAGACCGAAATTTCCATCGAGTCGCAGGCCCACGCTCTGACAGTCAAGGGCGAGAAGAGCGAAGAAAAGGCTGAAGGTAGCGAGTTCCTTTATCGTGGCATCGCCAAGCGCGCCTTCGAGCGCCGCTTCCAGCTTGCCGACCACGTCGAGGTCACTGCCGCTTCGCTGAAGAACGGTCTGCTCCACATCGACCTGCTTCGCAGCATTCCGGAAGCCATGAAGCCGCGCAAGATCGCGATTGCGGCTGAGCCAGTGAGCGCGCCGAAGGCCATCGAGGCACAGGTCGCCAAATAATCGGTCCTCCCAAGACCAATCCTGCAGGCGGCGCTCATCCGAGCGCCGCTTTCTTATTGGCCAACGTCAGGCGGGGCTTGCTGCTTCTTCGGCTTCTTCTTCGGTGATCCGGTGCGCGGCCTTTGCCGCATATTTCTGCGCGATCACGGCGCAGACCATCAGCTGTATCTGGTGGAACAGCATCAGCGGCAGCACGATCGCGCCGATCGATTGACCGGCGAAGATCACGCTCGCCATCGGCGCGCCGCTGGCGAGGCTCTTTTTCGAGCCGCAGAAGGTGATGGTGATCTCGTCGGCCTTGTTGAAGCCCAGCAAACGGCTCCCGTACATGGTGAAACAGAGCACGAAGGCGAGCAGAGCGGTGTCGGCGACGATGACCGCCGCGATATCGCCGATCGAGAAGGTGTGCCACAATCCCTCGACGACGGCCGTGCTGAAGGCGAGATAGACGACCATCAAGATCGAGCCCCGGTCGACAGGCATCAACAGCTTCTTCTTTGCGCGGATCCAGCCGCCGATCCAAGGCTCCAGCACCTGGCCGACGACGAAGGGCAGCAACAGCTGCAAGAGGATCTGCTGCAGCGCATCCCAGGAGAAGCCGCCATGGCCGCCGACGGAAAACAGCAGGCCGACCAGCAGCGGCGTCAGGAACATGCCAAAGATGTTCGATGCCGAGGCCGAGCAAATAGCGGCCGGGACATTGCCGCCAGCCATAGAGGTGAAGGCGATCGAGGATTGCACCGTCGATGGCAGGACGCTGAGGTACAGGAGCCCGAGGTAGAGCGGCTTCGGCAAGATCCAATCAGGCACGAAACCGAGACCGAGGCCAAGGATCGGGAAGAGGCCGAACGTCGTCAGCAGGATAACGAGGTGGAGCCGCCAGTGCAGAAGACCGGCGATCACCACATCGCGGGAGAGGCGGGCACCATGCAGGAAGAAGAGCAGGGCGATGGCTAGGTTCGTCGCGATCCCGAAGTAGCCGGCGAAGGCCCCTCTCGCCGGTAACAGCGAGGCAAGGACGACCGTGCAAACCAATAGGGTTGTGAAGCTATCGGGCAGAAAACGGCGCATGACGAATACTCTTCGTGAGCAGTGGATCATCTGTCTTTCTTCCATTATGATACAGGATGCAACGAATAACAGTTATTGTGTTTCTGGATTAACATGCTGGATCTTACGCAACTGCGCAGTTTTGTTGCCGTCGAACAGATGGGAAGCTTCACGCTTGCCGCGGAGCGGCTTGGCCTCGGACAGTCGACGGTCAGCCAGCATATCCAGCGGCTCGAAAGCGCAGTGGGCCGGCGTCTGCTGGCGCGTGACACCCATAAGGTGCTGTTGACCACCGACGGCGAGGCGCTGCTTAGCCATGCCCGGGCGATGCTGGCGATCGAGGCACAGGTCCACTCACAATTCAGAGGGCAGAAGCTGCGCGGGAATCTTCGGCTCGGTGTGTCGGAAGATTTCGTGACCAGCCAGCTTCCGGCCGTACTCGAGGATTTCGTGCGTTCGCACCCCTCAGTCGATCTGGAGTTGACGGTGGCGCTCTCCGGTACGCTCTACGAGATGCAGGACAATGGCGAGATCGACCTGGTGTTGGCGAAGCGCCGGCTGGGGGACGCCCGCGGGCGTCTGGTCTACCGCGAGCCGCTCGTCTGGCTGGCGCGTGATCCGGAGCACGTGTTGGGCGCCGGGCCGCTGCCATTGATCGCCTTCCCTCCGCCGAGCGTGACGCGCAGCATTGCGCTCGAGGCGCTGGGCCGCACCCGAACCGCCTGGCGCATCGTCTGCACCTGCGGCAGCCTGAGCGGCCTGACTGCGGCGGCGCGGGCGGGCATGGGGGTGCTGGTACAGCCGCGAAGCATGGCGCCGTCCGGGTTGAAGGAAATCGGCAAAGGCAGGCTGCCCGTGCTTGAGGATGTAGAGTTCGTGCTGGTGCCGCGCAAGGGAGCGGACCAGGCACTGGTGTCAGCGCTATCGGACGATATTCTCGGCAAGGTGCGTAGTCTTCGCACCAACGCATGACAGAAAGAAGCCGGTTGGCTGCCGAACAAACGTTGGAAGCCGGTTTCACGACCTGTCTAGCGAGATCAGCGTCCCCGTCACGTGGCGTTGAAACCGTCGTGGTAGCTGACTTTACCTGCGGGCGTGGGGCCGTCGAACACTAAGCGCATGAAATATTCGGGCGGAGCCGCCTCAAAGATCAGGTTGGCGTCATTCTGAAAGCCGAAGCGGGTGTAGTAGCCGGGATCGCCGAGAACGACGCAACCCTTGGCGCCGATATCTGTGAGCCGCGCCAGGCCGTCGCGAATGAGCTTTCCGCCAATGCCCTCGCCCTGGCGGTCGGGCATCACCGAAACCGGCCCAAGTCCATACCAGTCCATGTCTTCATCGTCGATCGTAACGGGCGAGAAGGCGACATGTCCGATGACGGCAGCGTCTTCGACAGCGACGAGCGAGATTGTCAAAGCGTTCGCTTTGCGGAGTGCGTCAACGATCTCGGCTTCGGTTTGACTGCTGTACTCCATCTGCGCGAAGGCCGCTTTGGTCAGCTGGCGGATCGCCACAATGTCGCTAGGCTGTTCAGGACGGATCTTCATCAGTATTTCTCGCTTTTCGGTATCAGGGCGCAGTCCGAGATAGCGCGGTTTTGGCGTGGCAGCCAGTGGGCCGATATTCAGTACCGCACACGTCAGGGCGATCTGAAGGGCGCAAGTTTCGATCGTACTCCCGCGTAAAAGTTAATGGGCTGCTTACCATTTTAAGGCGCTCTCAACCCTGTAGCTTAGTCATCTGGTCAGGTTCGGCGCCTAGTCTCCCATCTCCCATGGTCGATCTTCGGGGCAAGGAGAACGGACCGATGACGTATGGCGTACTCTTCGTATCCGGGCTGGTTGCCTGTGTGATGCTGATTGTCGTGGCGGGACACGACGCGAAAACGACGGATAGCGGCAAGCCGCAATCCGCCGTGACGGGCCATCAGAATTGAGTCCGGGAATTCAGCCTGCAAGGCAGGCAAGGAAGCCGTCGACGTCCGCCTCTTCAGTCGCGAAGCTGGTGACGAGCCGGATCAGGGTTTGATCCGGGCCGACTAGCTGGGGTGTCGCCGGCGGGACCGGCCATGCATAGAACTTGGCGCCTTTTTCCTCTGCCTGTTTCGCAGCGCTTTTCGGAATGATGGCGAAGACTTCGTTGGCGGAGGTCGGCCAGGCAAGCCGTGACCCGTTGCTTGCCGTGATGCCGGCGCGCAGGCGATCGGACATGCCGTTTGCATGGCGAGCGAGATCGAGCCAGAGATCGTTCTCGAAATAGGCGTCGAACTGGGCCGCGATGAAGCGGGACTTCGAGAACAGCTGGGCGGCGCGCTTGCGGATGAACGGCATTTCCCTCGCTTTCTCCGGATTGAAGAACACGATCGCTTCCGCGCACCAGCATCCATTCTTCGTGGCGCCGAAGGACAGCATGTCGATGCCGCGCTTCCAGGTCATCTCGGCCGCGCTGACGCCGAGGGAGACGAGGGCATTGGCAAAGCGTGCGCCGTCCATATGGAGAGGCAGTTTGTCTTTCTGGGCGATCTCGGCGATCTCATCGATTTCGGCGAGGGAATAGACGGTACCGGCCTCGGTTGCCTGTGTGATCGTGACCGCCGTTGCCCGGCCGTGCTGCACGGCGGTCTGCGGGAAGGCTGCGATCTTCTCCTTGAGCTTTTCCGGGTCGATCTTTCCCTCGGCGCCTGGAACGCCAAGCAGACGGGCGCCGCTGAAGAAGTCGGGGGCGCCGCATTCGTCGGCAATCACATGCGCCTCGGAATGACAGAAGGTGATGCCGCCTGGCCGTTGAACGCTCGCGAGCGAAAGCGAGTTCGCTGCCGTGCCGGTGCCAACGAAAAGCACTGCAACGTCGCGTTCGAAGACTTCCGCAAAGCGGCGCTCGACACGGCGGTCGAGATCACTTGCGCCATAGGCTGCGGCAAAGCCGTCGGACTCCCTGAGCAGACGTTCGGCGATGGATCGATGGGCGCCTGCCCAGTTGTCGGATGCAAAATACATGGATGGGGACCGCTTGGGATGTGGTGGGAGATCAGGTTCGGGGGGCGACATTACGCCAACATTTCGGCTGGTCAAAGGGCCGGCGCGGAATCCATCACAAAAATTGACTTCAGCAATCAATAAACAAAATGATGCGGAGCTGCGTAATTTTCTGTCGCCAGAAACGATTCTATTGGCAATATTCGGTCGCGAGGCGCCGATTTTTTGATTTTACCGTCTTGCATGGACCATATGTTTCTGGCATAGATCGAGTGAATTAGGACAGGGTTGCTGTCCTATTTGGCCGCGATGGCCGAGGAGATGCCAAAAAACCTTACACTTGTAGGGTTTCACGCTATAGTTCTCCAAAATACGGGCGAATGCCCGTGTGCGGAGGCGGAATGGCAGGCGCAGGAGCGCAACGGCTGCTTTCCCTGGAGAGCCTGCCGCCGGCGACCGGATCTTCGATTAATGCAACAGCGCTGTCACGCGCCGAACCTAGGATCAGGGACGGTGCGGGGCAAAGAGCCGCCGCAGTCCCCGCGGGCTCTGACAGGAGGGAAAGATGACGAAGACGCCATCCACGGGTTTTGACCAGTTCGCAGCAGCAACGACGCGCGCGACGGCCAATGCGCGTAAATTCGCCTCCGGTTTGCCGCGAAAACAGGGCCTCTACGATCCGCGCAACGAGCATGATGCCTGCGGCGTCGGCTTTGTCGCCCACATGAAGGGTCAGAAGTCGCACCAGATCGTCAAGGACGGTCTCTTCATTCTCGAGAACCTGACGCACCGTGGTGCCGTCGGCGCCGATCCGCTGATGGGCGATGGCGCCGGTATTCTCGTCCAGATCCCAGACCGCTTCTTCCGCGAGGAAATGGCCAAGCAGGGCATTACCCTTCCAAAGGCGGGTGAGTATGGCGTCGGTCATATCTTCATGCCGCGCGACGAAAAGCAGATCGCGCATTTCAAGAAGGTGATGCAGGACGTCATCTCCGAAGAGGGCCAGGTTCTCATCGGCTTCCGCGACGTGCCCGTCGACAACACGTCGCTGTCGAAGGCGCCCGATATCGCCGCTACCGAACCGCATCACTGTCAGATATTCATCGGCGCCGGCGACGATGCCGCGACCACCGATGAATTCGAACGCCGCCTGTTTACGCTGCGCAAGGTGATTTCCAACCGCATCTACGACGAATTCGACGGTGAGGAGAGCCACTTCTACCCCGTGTCGCTCTCGTCGGCGACGATCGTCTACAAGGGCATGTTCCTGGCCTACCAGGTGGGCGCTTATTATAAGGATCTGTCGGACCCGCGGTTCGAAAGCGCTGTCGCCCTCGTGCATCAGCGCTTCTCGACCAACACCTTCCCGTCTTGGAAGTTGGCGCATCCTTATCGCATGGTCGCCCACAACGGCGAAATCAACACGCTGCGCTCCAACGTCAACTGGATGGCGGCGCGCCAGGCATCGGTTTCCTCGCCGCTCTTCGGCGACGACATCTCCAAGCTTTGGCCGATCTCCTATGAAGGCCAGTCGGACACGGCCTGCTTCGACAACGCGCTCGAGTTCCTTGTGCGCGGCGGCTATTCCATGGCCCATGCCGTGATGATGCTGATCCCGGAGGCCTGGGCCGGCAACCAGTCGATGTCGAAGGAGCGCAAGGCGTTCTACGAATATCACGCTGCCCTGATGGAGCCGTGGGACGGCCCGGCGGCTGTCGCATTCACCGACGGCAAGCAGATCGGCGCGACGCTCGACCGCAACGGCCTGCGTCCGGCCCGCTATCTCGTCACATCTGATGATCGCGTCATCCTCGCGTCGGAAGCCGGCACGCTGCCGGTGGCCGAAGAGGACATCGTCAAGAAGTGGCGCCTGCAGCCGGGCAAGATGCTGCTGATCGACATGGAAAAGGGCAAGATCATCTCCGACGAGGAGTTGAAGACCGAGCTTGCGACCAAGCATCCGTATGGACAGTGGCTCGATCGCACGCAGTTAATTCTGGAAGAGCTGAAGCCGGTGGAGCCACGCGCGCTGCGCCGCGACGTGTCGCTGCTTAACCGCCAGCAGGCTTTCGGCTACACCACCGAAGACACCAAGATCCTGATGTCGCCGATGGCGACGACGGGTCAGGAAGCTGTCGGCTCGATGGGTACAGACACGCCGATCTCGGCGATGTCTGAAAAGTCGAAGCTGCTCTACACCTACTTCAAGCAGAACTTCGCGCAGGTCACCAACCCGCCGATCGACCCGATCCGCGAAGAGCTCGTGATGAGCCTCGTTTCGTTCATCGGGCCGCGTCCGAACATTCTCGACCACACCGGCATGGCGAACGCCAAGCGCCTGGAAGTGCGTCAGCCGATCCTGACCAACGGCGATCTCGAGAAGATCCGCTCGATCGGTCACACGGAAGACCGCTTCGACACCAAGACGCTCGACTTCACCTACGACGTCGAGCGTGGCGCCGAAGGCATGCCGGAGATGCTCGACCGTCTTTGTGAGCGCGCGGAAGCGGCGGTCAAGGGCGGCTACAACATCATCGTGCTGTCAGACCGCCAGATCGGACCGGACCGTATCGCGATCCCGGCGCTGCTCGCGACCGCAGCCGTCCACCATCACCTGATCCGCAAGGGCCTGCGCACCTCGGTCGGCCTCGTCGTCGAGACCGGCGAGCCGCGCGAAGTGCATCACTTCTGCCTGCTCGCGGGCTATGGCGCCGAAGCGATCAACCCTTACCTTGCCTTCGACACGCTGCTCGACATGCATGCCAAGGGCGAGTTCCCGAAGGAAGTGGACGCGTCTGAAGTCGTCTACCGCTACATCAAGGCGGTCGGTAAGGGCATCCTCAAGGTCATGTCGAAGATGGGCATCTCGACCTATCAATCCTATTGCGGCGGTCAGATCTTCGATGCGATCGGCCTGCAGCAGGAACTGGTCGACAAGTATTTCTTCGGCACTGCGACGATGATCGAAGGCGTCGATCTCACTGATATCGCCGAAGAGACCGTTGCCCGTCACAACTCCGCCTTCGGCAAGGACCCGCTGCTGGCGACCACGCTCGATATCGGTGGTGAGTATGCCTACCGCATGCGCGGCGAAAGCCATGCCTGGACGCCGGATGCGGTGGCCACGCTGCAGCACGCCGTTCGCGGCAATGCTGAGGACCGCTACCGCGAGTTCGCCGAGATGGTGAACACCTCGGCGCTGCGCATGAACACGATCCGTGGCCTCTTCAACATCAAGAGCGCCGATCAGCTGGGCCGCAAGCCGGTTTCGGTCGACGACGTGGAGCCTGCCGCCGAGATCGTCAAGCGCTTCTCGACCGGCGCCATGTCCTTCGGCTCGATCAGCCGCGAGGCGCATACGACGCTGGCGATCGCGATGAACAAGATCGGCGGCAAGTCCAACACCGGCGAGGGCGGCGAAGAGTCCGACCGCTACATGCCGCTGCCGGACGGTTCGTCCAACCCGGAACGCTCGGCGATCAAGCAGATCGCATCGGGACGCTTCGGTGTCACGACCGAGTATCTCGTCAACGCCGACATGCTGCAGATCAAGGTCGCGCAGGGCGCCAAGCCCGGCGAAGGCGGCCAGCTGCCCGGCCACAAGGTCGACGCGACCGTTGCCAAGACCCGTCACTCGACGCCGGGTGTCGGCCTGATCTCGCCGCCGCCGCACCACGACATCTACTCGATCGAAGATCTGGCGCAGCTGATCTACGACCTGAAGAACGTCAACCCGACGTCCGACGTGTCGGTCAAGCTCGTCTCGGAAGTCGGCGTCGGTACGGTTGCCGCCGGCGTTGCCAAGGCGCGCGCCGACCACATCACGGTCTCCGGCTTCGACGGCGGCACCGGCGCATCGCCGCTGACCTCGCTGAAGCACGCGGGTTCTCCGTGGGAAATCGGCCTTGCCGAGACGCAGCAGACGCTGGTGCTTAATGGCCTGCGTTCGCGCATCGCGCTACAGGTCGATGGTGGCCTGAAGACCGGCCGCGACGTCATCATCGGTGCGCTTCTCGGTGCCGACGAGTTCGGCTTCGCGACCGCGCCACTGATCGCCGCCGGCTGCATCATGATGCGCAAGTGCCACCTGAACACCTGTCCTGTCGGCGTTGCCACGCAGGATCCGGTTCTGCGCAAGCGCTTCAAGGGCACGCCGGAGCACGTCGTCAACTACTTCTTCTTCGTCGCCAACGAAGTGCGCGAGATCCTCGCCTCGCTCGGCTTCACCAGGCTCGATGACATCATCGGTGCTTCGGAGCTGCTCGAGAAGGACGAGATGCTGGCGCACTGGAAGTCCAAGGGTCTTGACTTCAGCCGCATCTTCCACAAGGTCGAAGCGCCGAAGGAAGCCACCTACTGGACGACGCGCCAGAAGCACCCGATCGACGACATTCTCGATCGCAAGCTGATCGCGGAAGCCGAGCCGGCACTTGCTTCGAAGACGCCTGTATCCTTCGAGGCCGATATCAAGAACGTCGACCGTTCGGCGGGCGCGATGCTGTCGGGTGAAGTTGCCAAGCGCTATAACCACCGTGGCCTCAAGGACGATACGATCAACGTGACGCTCAAAGGCACGGCCGGCCAGTCGTTCGGCGCCTTCCTGGCACGCGGCATCACCTTCAACCTGATCGGTGATGGCAACGACTATGTCGGCAAGGGCCTTTCGGGCGGCAAGATCATCGTCCGGCCGCCGGAGAATTCGAAGATCGTCGCGGAAGAGTCGATCATCGTCGGCAACACCGTTCTCTACGGTGCGACCGAGGGTGAGTGCTACTTCCGCGGTGTCGCGGGCGAGCGCTTCGCGGTCCGCAACTCGGGTGCGATCGCCATCGTCGAAGGCGTGGGCGACCACGGCTGCGAATACATGACGGGCGGTGTCGTTGTCGTTCTCGGCCAAACGGGTCGTAATTTCGCGGCCGGCATGTCCGGTGGCGTTGCCTACGTGCTCGATGAGGCCGGCGATTTCGCCAAGCGCTGCAACATGGCGATGGTCGAGCTCGAGCCGGTGCCGGAGGAAGACGACATGCTCGAGAAGCTGCATCATCACGGCGGCGACCTCATGCACAAGGGACGCGTCGACGTCTCCGGTGACATGACGCGCCACGACGAGGAGCGTCTCTACCAGCTGATCTCCAACCATCTGCACTACACGGGCTCCACCCGCGCCATGCAGATCCTGGACAACTGGGCCGACTACCGTCCGAAGTTCCGCAAGGTCATGCCGGTCGAATACCGCCGTGCCCTGGAAGAGATGGAACGCGCCCGTATGGGAATTGCGGCGGAGTAATGCTCTTGAATCGCTAGGTCTACAGCTGCTCAGACGAGGGGCACAGAGATACCGGAAAGGACGCTGATGAAAAATCGATGGTCACTATTCCACCTCTTTATATCTCTGTGCCTCGCCGTCGCAGTTTTCGCCGGGACTTCATATCTCAGCGGTGACCTGAAAACGGAATTTATAGCCCTGGGTGCGGTCATGGGACTCGCCTACTGGTACTGGGGACCTCTGGGTCTTGGGCTTTGAGATGATGAGGGACGAAAATATGGGTAAGGTCACAGGGTTTCTGGAAATCGACCGGCAGGTGGCGAAGTATCAGCCTGCATCGGATCGCATTCGGCATTTCCGCGAATTCACGATCCCGATGTCAGACCAGGAAGTACAGAAACAGGCCGCCCGCTGCATGGACTGTGGCATCCCGTATTGCCACGGTCCGACCGGTTGTCCTGTTCATAACCAGATTCCTGATTGGAACGACCTCGTCTACAACAACAACTGGGAAGCGGCGATCCAGAACCTGCATTCCACGAACAACTTCCCGGAGTTCACCGGCCGCGTCTGCCCGGCGCCTTGTGAGGAAGCCTGCACGCTGAACCTCGAAGACACGCCGGTTGCGATCAAGACCGTCGAACAGGCGATCGCTGACAAGGCCTACGAGCTCGGCTTCATCCGGCCGCAGCCGGCCACGATTCACACCGGCAAGAAGGTTGCGATCATTGGTTCCGGCCCGGCCGGCATGGCGGCTGCCCAGCAGCTCGGTCGTGCAGGTCACGAGGTTCACCTCTACGAGCGCGAATCGAAGCCCGGCGGCCTGCTGCGCTACGGTATCCCCGACTTCAAGATGGAGAAGAACTTCATCGATCGCCGTGTCGAGCAGATGAAGGGCGAGGGCGTCACCTTCCACTGTGGCGTCAATGTCGGCGTCGACGTGAAGGTCGAGCAGCTGCTCGCCGACTACGACGCGGTGCTCTATTGCGGTGGTTCGGAAACGCCGCGCGAAGCGGGCATTCCCGGCATCGAGTTTTCCGGTGTCCACGATGCGATGCCGTACCTCGTACAGCAGAACAAGCGCGTCGGCCGCGAAAACATCGACAGCGTCGGCTGGGCGTCCGATCCGATCCTGGCAGGCGCCAAGCATGTCGTCGTCGTCGGCGGCGGCGATACCGCGTCGGACTGCGTCGGCACGGCGTTCCGTCAGGGCGCAGTGAAGGTCACGCAGCTCGACATCCGCCCGCAGCCGCCGGAGAAGGAAGACAAGCTCGCTGTCTGGCCGTTCTGGGCGACCAAGATGCGCACCTCGTCCTCGCAGGCCGAAGGTGCGATCCGGGAGTTCCAGGTCGCGACGCTCGAATTCGTCGGCGAAGACGGCGTCCTGACCGGCGTCAAGTGCTGCGAAGTTGATGAGCGCCGCAAGCCGATTGCCGGCACGGAGTTCATCATCAAGGCCGATCTCGCCTTCATCGCGATCGGTTTCAGCGGCCCATTCAAGGACAGCGTGCTGAAGGAGCTCGACGGCAAGCTCACGCTCAACACCGACCGCCGCGGCTCGACCAACGTCGTTGCCAACGATAAGGACTACAAGACCTCGGTTGACAAGTTCTGGACGGCGGGCGACGTGCGCCGCGGCCAGTCGCTGGTGGTCTGGGCGATCCGCGAGGGCCGCCAGGCCGCGCGCTCCATCGACGAAGCGCTGATGGGTTCGACGGTTCTGCCGCGGTAAGCTACATAGTTGATGGTTGGATTTAGGGCCGCTTTGAGCGGCCCTTTTTCGTCGCATCCGGACCGGATTCAGCCGGCGCTTCCGCTGCACTTGAGCTGCATCAAGCGGCCGGACTATTTAATGGTGACCTGAGCCGTGGGCTTCATTGGTGCCATGCGGTAGTCATCAACGCGACCCGCGGGGGGAGCCGCCATCTCGCCGTCCTGAACCAGTAGATCGCGTGGTGACTTGGTGGCGCTGACCGGGAAGGCTCTGCCGCCAAGAAGTTCCGCGCCGCCGTCCAGGTTGGGGTCGGAGAGGCTGATCGGTTCGGTGCGGCCGGGCATTGCCACGGCGTCGATCGCCGGTGCGTTGCCTGTGTCGAGGCGAACGAGGTCCGGGCTTGCCTGCACCCCGAGAATGCGGCGCACAGGCTTCTCGACATAGAAGGCAAGCTTGCGCCGGCCGGCCTCGGTGAGGTTGATACCGTCCGAAGTGCGCAGTCGCACCTGCTGGCCATTGATGTCGGACCCGGTGACGATAAACTCGCCGCCTTCGCTGACGAAACCGTCCCAGATATCGACAAACTCGCCGCCGACCCCCTCCATCTGCTTGCGGAACAGTTGGTTCAGCTGCACGGCATCGGCGGTCATCGCCGGCGAATCGAAGGCCGGCAGGCCGACCCAGAGCAACGGGATCTTGCGGCTGGTGACCTGCTGGCCGAAGGCTACGACGCGCCGCTGATATTCGGCATACCAACCATCGGTCCTGAACTTCTCCTTGCCGATATCCGTCACCATCTGCTGACGGTCATTCGCGCCGAGCATGACGATGACCATGGCGGGCTTTGTCTCGTCCATGAGCTTTGTCAGTTGCTGTGGCCAGTCATAGTAGTCGTCTCGGACCAGACCGGAGGCGACGTTGCTGTGCGTCTCGACGACGACGCCGGGAGAATCCCTGAACGCGGCGTCCATGCCGACGCCGAGACCGCCAGCGAGAAAATCGCCGACGACGAGAATCTTCTGGGCATTGGCAAGCTTCTCGACGACCTTTTCCTCAACGACGGCGGGAGCGGTAGGACGGGGAGATGCAGCCGCTTTCGGCGCTGCGGCCTTCTTCCTCGGCGCAGGCTGTCGCTGTGGCGCGTTCTGAGACGGCGCCTGCTGCGGCGGATACTCCTGGATGTAGCGGCGACCGAGGAAGAAATCGAGAATCGAGCGGCGATAGTAATAGCGCTCCTGGGCGTCGGCGACCTGCACCGGGAGAGCGCTGAAGAAAACCACCAGCGTCGCGGTGCCGATCGCACCCCAGCGGAGCGTTACCCGGTTTACTCGTTTACGCATAATCAGCAGCCTCGCATCTGCCGGTATTCTGGCATGGAGCGGGAACTCGCGTCCACACCCCAAAATGCATGTTGCTGATTATTCCGTCTACTTGCGAAGCGCGTTGAGCAGCGGCAGCGATGGCTCGCCATCCTGCTGCATTCCCATGCGTGCCTGGACCGCCGCGATTGCGGCCTTGGATCCGCTGCCGAAGTTCCCGTCGACCTCGCCGTCGTAATAGCCGAGCGTCTTCAGGCGCGTCTGCAATTCGAACTTTTGCTTCATATCAAGCGTACCGTCCGGTCGCGGCCAGGGCTGTTTCATGCCACCGTAGCCGGCTATCTCATCAGCCAGCAGTCCAACCGCGATGGCGTAGCTGTCCGAGGCGTTATAGTTCTTGATGGTGAAGAAGTTGGCTGTCATCAGGAAGCCTGGGCCGTTTGGTCCGGCAGGCATTTTTAGCACGGCGTTGCTGCCGCCGTCACGGAAGCTCTTGCCGTTCGGGCGGGTCAGGCCAAGGGAGGCCCACTGTGCCAGCGTATGGGTCTTCCCAGCCTGCTTGCGTGCAGCGGGGGGTACTACGACCTCATATCCCCAGGTCTTGCCCGCGTCCCAGCCGTTCTTCCTCAGCAGGTTGGCAGATGTCGCCAGGGCATCCGGCACGGAGTTCCAGATATCGCGGTGACCGTTACCGTCGGCATCGACCGCGTATAGCAGGTAGCTCGTCGGAATGAACTGGGTGTGGCCCATCGCGCCCGCCCAGGAACCGGTCATGCCATCCGGCGAGATATCGCCATTCTGCAGAATCTTCAGCGCTGCAATCAGCTGCTTCTTGGCGAATTTCGCCCGCCGTTCGTCGGCGTAGGCGAGCGTCGCGAGCGCCCGCGGCACGTAGTGCAGGCGGTCATCCTTGTCGAGAACCGCACCATAGTTGGACTCCATCGACCAAATTGCGAGGAGAATCGTCTTGTCGACGCCGAACTGGCGCTGAACTGAATTCAGTGTCGAGGCGTATTTGACCGCCATCTGACGACCGATCTGAACCGTGTACGGATTTACACGGGAATCAACATAGTCCCAGATTTTCGTCGTGAATTCAGGCTGATAGGCCGCCTTTTCAAGGACCGTCGGGTCCGGATCGCTGACGCCTGCGAAGGCTTTGCGATAGGTTGCCTTGCTGATGCCATTTTGAGCGGCTGTTTGATAGAAGTCCGCGATCCACTTCTGGAACCGCTGATCGGCTTTCGCGTTGAGCGGAGCCAGACCGGCGGACGCGGTCACGATGAGTGCTAGAGCAAGACCACGAAGGGAGTTTCTGTGATTTTGAGTCATCGGCGGTCATCCGTCCTTTCGTTTCAGGCACAGCAGAGCGCGAGGTTCCGCTCAGGCCTGAGACTACCTGAACGAAGTCAACAAATTCTTTACCATGACCTAGGAACGCAGTCACCATTTGCAAAACCGTAGCAAATCTCATCTAGTCCAATCAAAATTGCCTTTTATTTCAAGCGATGAAATCATCGCAGGAGGATTGTGTGGCAGAGCATAAAAAAGTTCGCAAAGCTGTATTTCCGGTTGCGGGTCTCGGGACTCGCTTTCTCCCGGCCACGAAAGCCGTGCCGAAGGAAATGCTGACTGTCGTCGACAAACCGATCATTCAGTATGTGGTCGACGAAGCACTGGAAGCGGGCATCGAGCATTTCGTTTTCGTCACCGGCCGTAACAAGCACATCATCGAAGATTACTTCGATATCCACTTCGAGCTCGAGCAGACCCTGCGCGAGCGCAGCAAGCAGGCGGAAATGACGCTGCTTGCCGGCCAGCTTCCCAAGGCTGGTACGGTCAGCTTCACCCGCCAGCAGGAGCCGCTTGGTCTCGGCCACGCCGTCTGGTGCGCCCGCGAGATCGTCGGCAACGAGCCGTTCGCGCTGCTATTGCCCGACATGATCATGAAGAGCGAAGGCAAGGGCTGCATGAAGGGCATGATCGATCTTTATGCCCAGAGCGGCGGCAACATCATCGCCGTCGAGGAGTGCGCCCCCGATCAGGCTCACAAGTACGGTATCGTCGGTGTCGGCGACGCGGTCGGCGAGGGCTTCCGCATCACCAGCATGGTCGAGAAGCCGGCCAAGGGCACCGCTCCGTCGAACTACTTCATCAACGGTCGCTACATCCTGCAGCCTGAGGTGTTCAAGATCCTGGAAACCCAGGAACGCGGCGCCGGCAACGAAATCCAGCTGACCGACGGCATGCTGAAGTTGCTCAAGGATCAGACCTTCGCGGGCTATCACTTCCGCGGCACGACTTACGACTGCGGCGCCAAGGACGGCTTCATCCTCGCCAACGTGGCCTTCGCGCTGGAACGCGCGGATATTCGCCCGACGGTCGAAAGCGGCTTCAAGGAACTGCTGAAGGGCCTCTGAAGCAGGCCGCCGACTGAACGAACTGGATCCGCCTCCAAGCCTCCCACTTGGAGGCGGATCTCGTTTCAGCGCTTGAGTTTGAGGCCGACGCCGGCCCGCCACTGCTCGGAGTCGCTGCTCGTCTTGCGTGACGTCAGCTCGTAGCCGATGGTGCTGGTCAGATCGAGATATCGGTTGATGTTCCAGGTCAGACCGGCACTCGTGGTGTAGACCGTTTCATCACTTGTCGGGCTGTCCGAAGGATAGTCGCGATAGGTAATGCCGCCAAGCACGGTGCCCGTCAGATTGTCTCGCAACTGATGCGTGACGCCCGTCGTCAAGGCATGGGATACGTAGCCGGATTCTCCGGCGGTCGTCGACGGGTTGATGCTGGTCAGCAGGCCGATGTTAACGTCGGTACCCCTCAGCGGCGACCACAGCAGTTGTGCGTCCACGACGGCTGTATCGATGTCCGAGAGGCGGTCGTCGTCGAAGGTCGCAGTCTCATAGCCGATTCCAACCTCGCCGCGAAGTTTTTCGCCCATGTCGAGTTCGACACCGACCTTGGCGCCATAGCTGTCCCCCGAACGGCGGAAGCCGGCGGAGTCAACACTCTGGTCATAGACCGTCTTGCCGACATTGGCCTCGACAAACGGGATCAAGGCCGGGGACAGCTCATAGCCGATACGGCCGCGGATCGTGCCGTTGGTCTCGTTGCGATCGCTCAGGGAAACCGTGGTGCCGTCCGCCAAGGTGGCGTCGGAGTAAATCGTGCGGACCAGATCGATGCCGGTGCTGCCACGCAGGATGCCGAAGTCGCGCTCGATCGAGGCGCCGGTGCTGAATTCCTGGACATCGGATTGCTTGTCGGCGTTCTGCAGGGCATTCGGATCATCTGTGTCTTCGCGGTAGAAATGGTAGCCACCGATTATGTGGGCTGTCGTGTCCTGCGGAAGGTCGAGGCGCAGATCACCGTTGATCCTGAAATCCGGCTGCTCCTCGCCTTCGCCGCTGACGTTCTTTTGCCAAGCGCCGTCGGTGGTCACCAAAAGCTGATGCAACGCCCAGTCCGAAGTCAGCGTCGCGTGCATGTCTGTTTCGAGAAACGCACGCGTCTGCTTGGTGCCGGCGTCTTTCTGGGTCTCGGTGTTGATGCTCTGGGTAACGGTCGGACGCAGCACGAAGGTGCCGATGTGGATGCCGGGCGTTTCCTCGGTTGCCGGGTTGGGTTCCGGTTTGCGGCTTGGCAGCCGCTCGTCGAGCGGCGCCTCGCGCGTGTTCAGGCGTATCATGTCCTCGTCGAGAATTGCGCCGGTGGTTTCATCGCTCGGCTTCTGATCGCCAGCTGCAATGGGGGCGGCGTTTGCTCCTGACGTCGGACTTTCGGTTATCGTCGGGATGGCGGTCGGTCCTTCAGGGATATCGCTTTCATCTTCCGCCGCCGCGGTAACCGGTGCATTGGACGAGCGTATCGCGCTGTTGGAGACCGGCATCGACTGAGCAACTGCGGGTTGAGACGCGAAGACGGCGCCAACAGTCAGAGCTATGGATACGGCAAAGCCCGCCGCGCGGAGCGGCGTGAGACTGCTCGTATCCTTCCAATGGCCCATGTCTATCCTGGCATGCTTCGAAGCGTTACCCGAACGTAAAGGCTTGTGGTTAACCATTCGTTGCGCCGGTATGCCCTGCGGATCAGCCAATGGACTCAGCCGGTGAAAACCGCTAACGCAGTGCCATGACCAAAAGAGCGATAAATGTCATCGAAAACGGTGTCCTGGAGTCCGCCAGACGGACGATCGATACCGAGAGGCGGGCGCTTGAAGCATTGGAGCGCGCATTTGACGATGCCCTTGCGGTCTCCTTCATGCGCGCAGTCGAGACGATCACCGGGATCTCCGGTCGCGTCATCGTTACCGGCGTCGGCAAAAGCGGCCATATCGGTGTGAAGATCGCTGCGACGCTGGCGTCAACAGGCACGCCCGCGTTCTTCGTCCACGCTGCAGAGGCCAATCACGGCGATCTCGGCATGATCGGCACGACTGATGTCGTGCTTGCCCTCTCCAAGGGCGGAGAGAGCGCTGAGCTTCGCAGCATCATCGCCTATACGCGCCGGTTTTCGATTCCGCTGATTGCCGTCACTTGCTCTGAGAAATCGTCGCTCGCCGCCGCCTCGGACATCATTCTTTTGATGCCGAACGAAGAGGAAGCCTGCCCGCATGGACTTGCGCCGACGACGTCGACGCTGATGCAGCTTGCCATGGGTGATGCGCTTGCCATTGCATTGCTCGAGGCACGGGGCTTCACGGCGCGCGATTTCCATGTGTTCCATCCGGGCGGAAAGCTCGGCGCGAGCCTCAGCCATGTCGCTGATATCATGCATACGGGCGATCGTGTCCCGCTGGTGGCGAGGGGAACGCCGGTGCCGGTGGCGATCTCGACGTTGTCTCGCAAGCATTTCGGCTGCGTCGGCATTCTCGACGAAAACGAGCGCCTTTGCGGGATCATCACGGAAGGCGATCTGGCGCGTAATCTAACGCGCAACCTCTCCGAACTGGTGGTCGACGACATCATGACGCGGACGCCGAAGACAGTGAAGGCGACCGTGCTGGCGACGGCTGCTCTTGCAATGCTGAACCAGCACAGCATCGGTGCGCTGATCGTCGTCGATGATGACAATCGCCCGATCGGGCTCGTGCACTTCCACGATCTGCTGCGGATCGGCGTGGCCTGATCAGGCCGGCTCCACGGTCAGATCGCGGCCGCTGCTTGCCACGACCTTTACCCTGGTGCCCACTGGCAGATCGGGGCCGCTGACGCGCCAGACCGTATCGTCAAGGCGAATGCGTCCGCGCCCCTCGCGAATTGGCTCTGCCAAGGTCGCCGTGCGCCCGACGAGGCTTTCTGCCCGCTGATTGAGGAAAGGCTGGTCGGTCTCGCCATGCTGCAGGGTCAGCTTTCGGCCGATGAAGGTTGTCGCGACGGCAAGCAGCGCAAACAGGATGGCCTGCACCTGCCAGAACCAGAAGCTGTTATCCCAGAACAGCAGCGACAGAATGCCGACGATTAAGGCGGCAAGGCCGATCCAGATGAGGAAGAAGCCCGGCGCGACCAATTCTGCGGCCAACAGGATCAGGCCGGCGATCCACCAACTCCAGGGTCCGAGTTCCGCGACAAGGGCGGCGATCATGGCTCAACGCTCCGTTGGCGGGTTGAAAGGGTTGACGGCCGGAGCAGTACGCGGCGTTGACTGCGGGCGCGGCGCAGACGGGGTCGGGTTATCGCCGAAGACCTCCTTGGCAATCGCGCCGATACCGCCAAGCGATCCGATGAGGGAAGACGCCTCCATCGGCATCAGCACCACCTTGGAATTGCCGGCGGTGCCGATCGACGCCAGCGCTTCGGTGTATTTCTGAGCTACGAAGTAGTTGATTGCCTGAACGTTGCCCGAGGCAATCGCTTCGGACACCATCTTCGTTGCCTTGGCTTCAGCCTCGGCCAGACGCTCTCGCGCCTCGGCGTTGCGGAAGGCTGCTTCGCGCTGGCCCTCGGCCTGCAAAATGGCGGACTGCTTGGCGCCCTCGGCCCGCAGGATCTGGGAGTTGCGGGAACCTTCCGCTTCGAGCACCTGAGCACGTTTCTCGCGTTCGGCCTTCATCTGCCGCGCCATGGCGTCGACGAGGTCGCGCGGCGGCTGGATGTCCTTGATCTCGACGCGCGTCACCTTGATGCCCCACGGCTGCACCGCATCGTCGACGACGCGCAACAGCCGGTCGTTGATTGCGTCACGGTTCGACAGCAACTCGTCGAGATCCATGGAACCCATGACCGTGCGGATGTTGGTCATCGTCAGGTTCAGAATGGCATTCTCGAGGTGCGCGACCTGATAGGCCGCCTCGGCAGCGTTGAGAACCTGGAAGAAGGCGACAGCGTCGGTTGAGATGGAGGCGTTGTCCTTGGTGATGACCTCCTGCGTCGGCACATTGAGAACCTGCTCCATGACGTTCATGCGGGCGCCCACGCGCTCGATGAATGGGGTGATCAGATTGAGGCCCGGCTCGAGGGTTCGGGTGTAACGACCGAAGCGCTCGATCGTGTAGCGGTAGCCCTGCGGTACTGTCTTGATCCCGGCAAACAGCACGAGAATGACAAAGACTACCAGTGCAATGACGACGATATCGAAGCCGCCCAGAACCATAAAACTCCCCCGCGATAGAATCGACTGACGCAACCTTAAACGAGCCGACCTCAAACGCCAGTATCCTTGGGCCGGCAACGGCATTTACTGACGGATTCGATATGGGGAGTCTGCTGGCTATTCACAACGGGGCCGCTTTGGCCTAGAAGACCCGCAGGAAATACCGGTCGCAGCCCACCCGGTCAAAACAAGGGATCCTCATCATGAAGACTATCGTCATCTGCTCCGGCGGATTGGACTCCATTTCGCTTGCCCATAGGGTCGCAGCGGAGCATCAGCTTATCAGCCTGCTTTCGTTCGACTACGGACAGCGCCACCGCAAGGAACTGGACTTCGCCACGGGCTGTGCCAAGCGGCTCGGCGTGCCCCATCAGATCATCGATATCCGGACCATCGGTCGGCACCTGACGGGATCGGCGTTGACCGACGACGTTGACGTGCCAGACGGGCACTATGCCGAGGAGACGATGAAGACGACCGTGGTGCCGAACCGCAACGCCATCATGCTGGCGATCGCTTTCGGCCTCGCGGCGGCCCAGAAGGTGGATGCCGTTGCTGTCGCGGTGCATGGCGGCGACCATTTCATCTATCCCGATTGTCGCCCAGGCTTCATCGATGCCTTCCAGGAGATGCAGAACCAGGCGCTCGACGGCTATGCCAGCGTTTCGCTGTTCGCTCCCTACGTTAACATATCGAAGGCCGATATCGTCACCGACGGTGCGAAACATGGGACGCCGTTTGCCGAGACGTGGTCCTGCTACAAGGGCGGCACGCGCCATTGCGGACGCTGCGGCACCTGCGTCGAGCGGCGCGAGGCTTTCCATCTGGCCGGCATCGCCGATCCGACGGAATACGAGGATCCGGATTTTTGGGAAGCCGCAACGTCTGGCTATTCGGCCAGGGAGGTGAAGTGATGTTTCGCATCACCAAGGAATTTCACTTCTCCGCTTCTCACCAGCTGACGCATCTGCCTGCCGATCACCAGTGTGCGCGGCTGCATGGGCACAATTACATCGTCGTGGTCGAGCTTGCGTCCGCCGAGCTCGATGAAAACGGCTTCGTGCGCGACTATCATGAGCTTTCGCCGCTGAAGCGCTACATCGACGAACGGTTCGACCATCGGCACCTGAACGAGGTGTTTGGCCATGATCGCGTAACCTCGGAATATCTTGCCAAGCACTTCTACAACTGGTGCAAGGAGCGGCTGCCGGAGACCTCGGCCGTGCGTGTCAGCGAGACGCCGAAGACCTGGGCGGAATACCGGCCATGAGTGGGGCTCGCGAGGCGCCGATCCGCGTCAGCGAGATCTTCGGGCCGACGATCCAGGGAGAGGGCGTGCTGATCGGCCTGCCGACCATCTTCGTTCGAACCGGTGGCTGCGATTACCGCTGTTCGTGGTGCGACAGCCTGCATGCTGTCGATAGCGAGTATCGCGATCAATGGCTGCCGATGACTGTTGATGGCATATGGGCTGATGTGACACGGCTCTCCGGCGGCAAGCCGCTGATGGTCTCGCTTTCGGGTGGCAACCCGGCGATCCAGCCGCTTGGCGGTCTTATCGCGCATGGGCACGCGCAAGGCTACAAGTTCGCGCTGGAGACGCAGGGCAGCGTCGCCAAGGAATGGTTTGCCGACCTCGATGTGCTGGTGCTGAGCCCGAAGCCGCCGTCGAGCGGTATGGCGACGGATTGGGATGCGTTCGACGACTGTCTTCGCTTGGCTGGCAATGGGCCGGCGATCGCGCTGAAGATCGTCGTTTTCGACGATCGCGACTATGCCTATGCGCGAGAAGCGGCGGCGCGTTATCCAGATCTCTCCGTCTATTTGCAGCCAGGGAACCATACGCCACCGCCGCCGGATGACGACGACGCGCGCGTCGATATCGACGGCATCATGGACAGGATGCTGTGGCTGGTCGACAAGGTGGCCGAGGACCGGTGGTTCGAGGCCCGCGTGCTGCCCCAGCTGCATGTGCTGCTGTGGGGCAACAAGCGCGGCGTCTGATCAGACCCAGCCGAGCAGTTCGCGGCGGACGACCTTTTCCAGCACCCGCATGCCGTCCTCGCTGTCGTTGAGGCAGGGGATGTGCGCGAACTTCTCGCCGCCGTTCTCGTGGAAGGAATGGGCGGCCTGCTCGGCGATTTCTTCCAAGGTTTCCAGACAGTCGGAAACGAAGCCGGGGTTGAGGACGGCGATCTTCTTGACGCCGTCCTGTGCGAGCTTCTCGACGGTCTTGTCGGTGTAGGGCTGCAGCCACTCTTCCGGCCCGAAGCGGGACTGGAAAGTCACCATGAACTTGTCTTCGGGAAGTCCCAGCCGTTCGCGCAACAGGCGACCGGTCTTCTGGCACTGGCAATAGTAGGGATCGCCAAGCTTGAAGTAGGACATCGGAATGCCGTGAAAGGAAGCGACCACCATGTCCGGCTGCCAGTCGAGCGTCGCCAGGTGGTTCGTCACCGAATTGGCAAGCGCGTCGATGTAGGTCTCGTCGTCATGATAGTCGGGGACGGTGCGCAGCGCCGGCTGCCAGCGCATCTTGAGCAGATGCTGGAAGGCCTTGTCGTTGACGGTCGCCGTCGTTGCGGCGGCGTATTGCGGATAGAGCGGGAAGAGCACGATGCGGTCGCAGCCTTCATCCTTCAGCGCCTGGATGCGTGAGGGAATCGAGGGCGTGCCGTAGCGCATCGCCCAATCGACCTTGACGTCAGGCAGGTCCTGCAGGCGCTCGACCATGAGGTCGGACTGGTTGCGCGTGTAGGTGCGCAGGTAGCTTTCGTTCCTGTCCTTGTTCCAGATCGTCTCATAGGCCTTGCCCACCTTCTGCGGGCGCGTGTTGAGGACGATGCCGAACAGGATCGGGTACCATTTCCAGGGCGACCATTCGATGACGCGCTTGTCGGTCAGGAACTCCCGGAGGTAACGGCGCATCGAGGTGTAGTCGGTGCCATCGGGCGTGCCGAGATTGACGAGCAGGACGCCCACCTTGCCTGATTTCACGGGCGGGTGATCCGCCGGGCGGCGTGCAGTATCAACAGTCGTCATGTGAGCCCCGGTATCTTGTCTGCCCGGCTCATACGCAGCCGGGTCACGATGGTTCACCCTATAGAACAAAAGCCGGCTCGGGAAACCCCCGGACCGGCTCGTCGGATCGAGACAAATCGTCTTACTTCGACGGAATCTGCAGTTCCTTGCCGATCGTCAGATGCCGCGGCGCCGGCTTGCCGTTGGCTTCTGAGATCTTCTGCCAGAGCGCGCCCTCGCCGTAGAACTGCTTGGCGAGTTCCCAGAGCGTGTCGCCGGCCGCGATCACGTGATTGGTCGGCGTGTTGGGAGCAAGTGCAGCTGGAGCTTCGGCGGTGGGCGCTGCCGGGGCTGCCGGAGAGGCGGGCGCGGGTTCCGTTGCGGACGGCGCTTGCGTGCCGGAGGCTGCGACTTCGGTTACACGCCCGTCGGTGTAGGGCTTGTAGGGCGAGTGCGCTGCCAGGTATTCGGCCGTCACGTCGGCAAGGTCGGGTCCGAAGTCGTAGGCGTTCTTGCCTGCCGTCTCGAAGATCGAGTAGCCGTCGCCACCAGCGCGCATGAAGTTGTTGGTGACAACGCCGTAGGTCTTCTGATCGTCGAGCGGTACGAAGGCGTCGCCGTCCTTGACCTCAACCGAAACGAGGCGGCTGCCGGCGGGCTTCGTTTTGTCGAAGGTGTATTTCAGGCCCGATACCTGCGGGAAGCGGCCGGCGCCCTCTTCGATCTTGCCGAGGCCGTTTTCCAATGCCTTGCGAATATCGGCGCCCGTCAGCTGGAAGGTCGCCAACGTATTCTGGAACGGCAGAACGGTGATGACTTCGCCCTGAGTGACGTCGCCCGCATCGATCGATGCGCGCAGGCCGCCGCCATTCTGGATGGCGATGGTCATGCCCTGGCTCTTGCCGCGGTCGAGCATGGCATCGGCCACGAGGTTACCCATCGAGCATTCCTCGACACGGCAGACAGTGCGGTCGCCCTGGATCGGGGCTTCGGCGGAGCCGATGACCTTCTTGCGCAGCTCCTCGATCGGCTTGGCGAGTTCCGCGATCCGGGCGGTGAGCGTCGGATCAGGGGTGAACGAGGAATCGATCAGGATCGGATCGCCCTTGGCGTCCTTGACCACGCCATTGTCATCGAAGGTGACCACGAGATCGCCGAGATACTTGCTGTAGGACGCAGCCTGGACCACCGGCACCTTGTAACCGCCGGGATTGTCGACCATCGTCGGGTAGGGGCCTTCCGCCTTCGGATCGGTATTGGACAGCAGGCTGTGCGAATGGCCACCGACGACAACATCGACATCGGGAATCTTGGCGATGGCCGCGAGGTCGCGCGGATAGCCGACATGGGTCAACGCGATGATCTTGTTGACACCCTGCTTCTTCAGGTCTTCGACGGCTGCCGTGATGGTCTGCACGTCGTCGGCGATCATCACCTTCGGGCCGGGCGAGGAGAGTTCTTCGGTGTCGTTGGTCACTGCGCCGACGATGCCGATCTTCTGGCCGCCGACATCGAGCACCAGCGAGGGCTTGATGCGGTCGCCGAGCTTGGAGCCGTCACCGGCCAGCACGTTGGCTGAAATGACAGGGAATTTCACCTTGTCGAGGAAGGTTGCCAAACCATCCTCGCTGTCGTCGAACTCATGGTTGCCGACGGTCATGACGTCGAACTTCATGTCGTTCAGCACTTCGGCTTCGGCGGCGCCCTTGTAGGTCGTGTAGAAAAGCGAGCCCTGGAAATTGTCGCCAGCATTGAGCAGCAGCACGTTCTTGCCATCAAGGGCGTTGCGGCGCTGGTCGATCGCGGTCTTCAGGCGGGCGGCGCCACCGAAGCATTCCTTCTTGCCTTCCTCCTCGGCAGAGCAGGTGGAATCGAACTTGTTGATCGACTCGATGCGCGAATGGAAATCGTTGATGTGAAGAATATTGAGTTCATAATCGGCAAAGGCGGCACCGCTCGACAGCGCCAGCATCGACGCGGTCAGCAGACCGAATTGAAATGATTTCGTCATCCTGCTCTCCTGATTTTTGGGGCGAAGCCTTTGACCCCTGCGCTCCGCCGTCCCTGCACGATCGATGTTTCCATCAAGCCCTTAGCGGCGGCAAGAGAAAAAGCTGTAACAGAAGCAGCGCATTCCAAGGGCGGTAAACGAAAAACCTCGCGAGAGGCTGCTTTCAACAAACCCTAGAGCTGCTTTCCTTTTTGGAACGACGAAAATCTGCTCAGGCTGCGAAAGCAGTCATCCTCTGAAACCGGCTTGTTGAGAATTTGAGGACGGCCAGCGTGATCTCGCGGCAGCAACGTGACGTCAATCGGTCGCCCGACCCCGTTCTATAAATAACGGCGGTCGCGTCCTCGGGCCTTTTGGCAGACCAGAACCATTTAGTCCAACGCAAATCGAACTTTACAGCTCTACATGCGGCGCGCGAGCGTGAATTGGGAGCCGGCATCCGACGTGCAGTTGAGCTGGTTCTGGCTCACCAGCGCACAATTGACCTTGGATTGTGTCTTGCGCACCAGCGAGGTCATGTTGATCTCGACCAGCGACGGCGAGGTGTTCACATAAGTGCCCGACGCGAGAAGCTGGTTGCTGTCGGTCGTGCGAGTGGTGAAGGTTCCGGCCTGGAATGTGGAGATGATGCCGTTCGGATCCGACCATGAACCCTCAACGCCTGTTTGAGCCGGGGTTGCTGCGACCGGCACCGGGCGTGGCGACGACGTATTGCAAGCAGTCAGGGCTGCGGCGGCGCCGAGAAGGACAAGGAGGGGTCTGATTTTCATGAGCTTCTCCCGGGGATTCGGAACGAGAACTATCCGTGTGGTTGTGAGACACATGGCGCGGGCCGCCGGGGAAGGCAAGGCTCCACGCTCTCCAGACGGCATTTATACAGCAGGCGTTACAAAAATGCCCGCCTTGCGACGGGCATCTTCGAATGCGGTTCGACTGAGATCAGCGAACGAGGATGTTCTTGAACTGCCACGGATCCTTGGTGTCGATATCTTCCGGGAAGAGACCCGGACGACCATCGAGCGGAGTCCAGTCGGTGTAGTGACCTTCGACCGGGCCGAGGTACTGGCTCTGCACCTCGAGGCAGCGCTTGTAATCGACTTCGTCGGCTTCGACGATGCCGGCACCGGGGTTTTCGAGTGCCCAGACCATCCCGGCGAGAACGGCGGAGGTCACCTGCATGCCCGTCGCGTTCTGGTAAGGCGCGATGCGGCGGGTTTCTTCCAGCGACAGGCGCGAACCGTACCAGTAGGCGTTCTTTTCGTGGCCATAGAGCAGGACGCCGAGTTCGTCGACGCCGTCCTCCAGTTCGTCTTCGTCGAGAACGTGGTGAACCGGCTGCGGGTTGCCGCCGTTGCCGAACATCTCATGCATCGAGAGAACCGCGTCGTTCGCCGGATGATAGGCGTAGTGGCAGGTCGGGCGGAAGGTGACTTCGCCGTCCTTGTCGCGAACGGTGAAGAAGTCGGCGATCGAGATCGCCTCGTTGTGGGTGACGAGGAAGCCGTACTGCGGGCCTGGCGTCGGGCACCAGGTGCGGACGCGGGTGTTGGCGCCGGGCTGCTCGAGGTATATCGCAGCCTTGCAGCCCTTCTTGTGCTTCTTGCCATTCTTCGGCATCCAGTTTTCGTGGGTGCCCCAGCCGAGTTCGGCCGGCTGCAGACCTTCGGAGATGAAGCCTTCGACGGACCAGGTGTTCCAGAAGACGTTGAGCGGCTTCGGATGTTTGGTGCGCTGGGTGTCGCGCTCGGCGATGTGGATGCCCTTGACGCCGACCTTCTTCATCAGCTTCGCCCAGCCTTCGCGGTCATGCTGATCCGGCTCTTCGAAATTCAGGCCGATGTCGTTGGCGAGGTTGACGAGCGCCTGCTTGACGAACCACGAGACCATGCCCGGGTTTGCACCGCAGGTGGAGACGGCCGTCGGGCCGCCCGGATTTTTGGCTTTTTCCTTGCGAAGGGTTTCGCGCAGAGCATAGTTGGTGCGGTCGGCATTCTTCATGCTCTTGTCGAAATAGAAGCCCAGCCACGGCTCGATGACGGTGTCGATGTAGAGGGCGCCGAGCTTGCGGCAGAGCTTCATCAGGTCGACCGACCCGGTGTCGACGGAAAGATTGACACAGAAGCCCTGGCCGCCACCTTCAGTCAGAAGCGGCTTCAGCAACTCCTTGTAGTTGTCCTTCGTGACATGCGCCTTGATGTGCTTCACGCCGTGCTTTGCCATGATTTCGGTGTGATCTGCGTCGTCGCGCGGGTCGATGACAACCATCCGGCTCTTGTCGAATTTGAAGTGGCGCTCGATCAGCGGCAGGGTGCCACGGCCGATGGAGCCAAAGCCGATCATGACGATCGGGCCGGTAATTTCGGCATATACCGGGTGGTTGTGTTCCGTCATTCTTTCTTTTCTCCTGTGGAAGGCGACGAAGGCGATAGCCTCTAAGAATTTATCTGAAAATGCGCAGATAATGCGAGATTATCGGCTCTAACCATAAAACCGCGTCACAATAAAGAGTGTTGGTCCCGGAACGCAAATATCAGACGGGCGAGAGGGCATCGGCTAGCGCCCGAAGCTTGGCCGCGAGTTCCGCTTTTTGCAGGGTGAGGCCCTTGTAGGCGGCTTGCTGCTCATCGAGCGCTTCCAGTTGCTCGGCGAAGCTTGCAGCGAGCCTGCCGGCGTTGGGGTGATGGGCGATTGCGGCGATCGGATCGACGTAGACACGGATGGTGAAGAGGATGTCGCCGGACTTCGGCAGCTTGCGCAGCGTCTGGCGCTCAACTCGGGCAAAACGCTCGGCGAGGGTAAAGCCGTCGGCAGAGGGCGGGCGGCGGTGCTTCGAAACCGGCAGAAAGAGATCGTCCGTGATATTGACCGACCAGTTCAGCCTTTCTACCGGCTGCGAGACCTGCAGGTTATCGAAGATGCGGGTGATGAGCGCCGCATTGCGGGTGCCTTCGCCAAAACCGGGTACGTCGGCGTGGATCGCCTGCATCGGGCGACCGAACTTCTCCTGCAGCGACCAGGAGGAGGGAAAGGCGACGAAGCCGGTGACGAGATGCCAGCCATTTTCCTTGCGGCGCATGATGACGAGATCGTCTTGCACCAGCAGCCCGGCGCGCAGCAGGGGTGGGGTGTTGCAGTCGGCCGCGTCGTCCGAAAGCCCGGGATGGCGCGCGGCAAGGTGAGCCTGGAGGAGATCGTATGCCTCTTGTTGTGCCGCTTCGGTTCCGTCCTCGGCCACGAAGACCTCATCGCGATGCGCTTCGAGCAGTCTTCGCTTTTCGCCGACATAGCGCCCCCAATCGCCGTCCGGTTCGATCCAGCGAGCGAGATCGAGCGGCATCAAGCCGATGGTGAACGGGCGGGCGGAACCGTCATAGGGCGTGTAGATCGGAAGCGTCATGACCGCACTCTATCCGGTCAACGTCCCCTGATGGAAGACCATGCGCCACTGGCGATCGGCGTCATGCCGCCAGATGGAGCTGCGCAGCGAGCTGACCGGCGGGCCAGCCGGGACGGTCCGCATCGCCCGGTAGGTGACGAGCGCCAGGTCGGAAGCGAGCAATAGCAGCTCGAAATCCGTCAATGTGCGTGTCGTCCCATCGGGGGGCTCCGCTAGCAGGCCGGCGACGATGTCCCCGTATCCATAGAGGCGACCGGATGCACCGATTTCCCTGAACTCAGGCGAGAGAAGAGACTCAAGCGCTGTCACGGAGGCGCGGATCTCCGGCTCGAATAGCCGCTGTTCCAGAGATTGAAGATGTTCGGTGAGGTCGCTCATGTCGTTCCTGTCGTGATCGTTCAGCTCTTCAGGAGATCCAGCCCTTCAGCCGTGGTCGTGATGGCTACCTCAGTGATTTCGTATTCGGCGATGCCATGCACCGTGAACGGGTCCTCGGCGACATAGGCCTCGACTTCGGCGCGCTGGCCGACGGCAAGGACCACGCCGCCGGTGCGCGGCACCTTGCGGCCGGAGGCGAGAAACCAGCCCCGTGCATAGCCTTCCCTGACCCAGGCCATATGCGGCTCCATCTGCTTGTCGGCTTCCTCGTTCGGCTTCACGTAAGTCAGGGCGAGGATGAACATCGCAGAATTTCCTTTCAGGGCGTTGCGTTCCGACGTATGTGAATATTCAATTGCTGAGGAGCCATCCATATTCTTTTTAGAATTCTGCTCCAAGGTGCGAACCGTTGAAGTCAGCACGCCCGGAACAATCGGATGAACCAGATATCGGAGCGGCTTGCCGAGTTGCAGGAAGACAGCGCCGTCCTGATCGCGCTTTACGATCAGGAAGACCGGCTGCGCTATGCAAATCCGGCCTTTCGTTCGACCTTCGCCATCGAACCCGACGAAACACCCTTGTGGTCAGAGCTGATGCGGCGCAATACGCGCGCCGGCAAGGGGACAATCATTCGCACCGCTGATTTCGAGGTGTGGCTCGTTTCCGCGCAATCGCGCCGGGGCAAGTTGCCGTTCAGGGCTTTCGAAACCGATGTCGTCGATGGGCGCTGGTTCTGGATGACGGAGACAGTGCAGAAAGATGGCTGGATGCTTTGCATCGCCAGCGACATCACGCATCTGAAGCAGAGCGAGCGCGATGTGCGACAGGATCGTGACTTTGCGCTGCGGGCCTCGCAGACGGATGAACTCACCAGCATCTCCAACCGCCGCTTCATGATGGCGGCGCTGGAAAGCCTGAGCGCGCAGCAAGACTCCGCCAATCCCGGTATTGCCGGCTGCATCTGCATCATCGATCTCGACTTCTTCAAGCGCATCAATGACGTCTACGGCCATCAGGTCGGTGATGATGTGCTGATCGATTTCTCGCGCCGCGTGCAGCCGGTCATCCGCCGGCGCGACAGTTTCGGGCGGATCGGTGGCGAGGAGTTCATGCTGATCCTGCCGGATACGACCCTGGCGCAGGCCGAGTTGATCATCGAGCGCATCATCGCAATGGTACGCTTAGCCCGTCCGATCCCGGCCGCACCGTCCTTCTCTTATACCTGCTCGGCGGGATTGGCCGAGTTGCGATCCGGCGAGACGGCACGTGAGGTCTATGCCCGTGCGGACGAAGCCTTGTATATCGCCAAGCAAAGCGGCAGGGACCGGCTGAAGATCGTGGCCTAGCCGACGATCCGGGCCGGGATCAGCCCGCGCAGCGAATTGCCCATGTAGAGCTTTCCGGCCGTCAGATCGTCTACGGAGATCCGTCCAACGCGGGCCTTGCGTTGGCAAATCAGTTCCGTGCGCAAGACGCCTGATAGCAGGCCGCAGGAGATCGGCGGCGTGCGCAGCGTGCCCGAGCCGTCGTCGAGGAAGACCGAGGTGATCGTACCTTCGCAGACCTCGCCGCGCTCGTTCAGAAGCAGCACTTCGTCGGCTTCGGACACCGGACATTCTGCGCGCGCAGTCTCGTAAACGCCGCGCCGTGTCGTCTTCATCCGCAGCAGTTTATCGGCGGAATCGAGACGGGTTTTGGCAATCCGGACCTTCCATATGATGCCCTCGGGTATCGGTGCGAAAGGCGCAGCGGTGACCTCGATTTGCCCCAGTCGATCAAGCGTCAACCGCATTCGCAGGGGTGTCGTGGCCCCGGCAACCGCCGCTTCCAGTTTCGCGGCTGCGTCTGTTGGGTCGGGAAAGCCGATGCGGCGGGCGGAGCGGGAGAGGCGGGCAAGATGCAGACGCAGCCTGACGAAACCAATTTCCGGCTCCCAGCGCAGTGTTTCGATCAGCGAGAAGTCGTTCACCGCGCGATCTCCTGATCACCGATCGCAAACCGCGCCTTCAGCAGGCATTCCTCGTACTCGGCTTCGGCGGTGGAATCGAAGACGATGCCGCCGCCGACGTTGAAGATCGCCTTGCCGCCGGAAAACAGGCTGACGGTGCGGATCGCGACGGAAAAGCGCATGGCGCCTGATGGAGCAATCATGCCGATCGCGCCGCAATAGGCGTCGCGCGGCGTGTCTTCCAGCGCGTGCAGGATCTGCATGGCGCTGAGTTTTGGCGCACCGGTGATCGATCCGCAGGGAAAGAGGGCGGAGAAGATATCGCGAATGGTCAGATCCGAGAGGAGTTTCGCCTGCACGTGGCTGACCATCTGGTGCACGGTCGGGTAAGTCTCGATGTCGAAGAGTTTCGGTACATCAAGGGTGCCGACCTCCGTGATGCGCGAGATGTCGTTGCGCAGCAGGTCGACGATCATGCGGTTTTCGGCCTGCGTTTTGATGTCCTCGCGCATCGCGGCGATGATCGCCGCGTCCTCGGCGTCATCGGCGCCACGTTTGGCCGTTCCCTTCATCGGGTGCGTTTCGATCCAGCCGTCCTCGTCGGTACGGAAGAAGAGTTCGGGGGAGCGCGAAAGCAGGATAGGGCCGCCAAGATCGACGAGCGCGCCGTATTTCACCGGCTGCCTTGAAATCAGCGACCAGAAGGCGGCGCGCGGATCGCCGTCCCAGCGAGCGGTGATCGGCATGGTGAGGTTTGCCTGGTAGCAATCGCCCTGGCGCAGGTGCCAATGCAGGCGGTCGAAGCGCTCTTTATATGTAGCAAAATCCCAGCCGGCCCTGGGGTCGCTCAGGAACTCACCGTTCTCGGTGCGCCGTGTCGGCTCGGCGAGCGGATGGGTATCGGCTTCGGGTGCATCGAAGATGCCGAAGGCGAGCAGTGGCGTTTCCCGGCCTTCCGGAAGAAATGCCGCCAGCTTCGCCTCGAAGAGGTAGCCCCCTTCATACGCCATGTAGCCAGCCAGCCATTTGCCGGCAGCTTTTGCTTCTTCCATTCGGGCAAGGCCGGCAAGGAACTCGGCGCGCGTCCGGGCGATGATGATCTCCGACGGATCGGAAAAGAGCATCACTTGCCCGGTCGTGTCATCCCGGAACAGAACGTAGCGTTCAGCCTTGGTCATGCCTGCCTTTGGATCGAGAGCTATGCGCTCTTATCAAGCGCTTCCAATTCGTCGATCAGCCCTTCGATCATCGACAACCCCTTGCTCCAGAACGACGGATCCGTGGCATCGAGGCCGAACGGCTTCAAAAGTTCGGAATGATGCTTGGTGCCGCCGGCCTTCAGAAGCTCGAAATACTTCTCCTGGAAGCCCTTGTCGGCCTTCTGGTAGACGGCGTAGAGCGAGTTCACCAGGCAATCGCCGAAGGCGTAGGCGTAGACGTAAAAGGGCGAGTGGATGAAGTGCGGGATATAGGCCCAGTAGGTCTCATAGCCCTCCGAGATCTTGATCGCCGGCCCGAGGCTTTCCGACTGCACGGAGAGCCAGAGTTCGCCGATATCCTCCGACGTCAGCTCGCCGGCCTTGCGGGCGGTGTGGACCTTGCGCTCGAATTCATAGAAGGCGATCTGGCGCACGACCGTGTTGATCATGTCCTCGACCTTCTGGGCAAGCATCGCCTTGCGCTCACGCTTGTCCTTTGTTTTGTCGAGGAGGGCGCGGAAGGTCAGCATTTCGCCGAAGACGGATGCGGTTTCGGCGAGCGTCAACGGCGTCTGGCACATCAGCGCGCCCTGCGCGCCGGCGAGAACCTGATGGACGCCGTGGCCAAGTTCATGGGCGAGCGTCATCACGTCGCGCGGCTTGCCGAGATAGTTGACGAGTACATAGGGATGCGCTGACGGAACGGTCGGATGGGCGAACGCACCCGGTGCCTTGCCGGGACGAACAGGAGCGTCGATCCACTGCTCGTCGAAGAAGCGCTTGGCGATCGCAGCCATCTCGGGCGCGAAGTCGCCATAGGCGGATAGAACCGTGTCCTTCGCCTCGTTCCAGGGGATGACGGCACTGGAGGTTTCCGGCAGCGGCGCGTTGCGGTCCCAGAAATTCATCTGGTCCATGCCGAGCCATTTCGCCTTCATCTTGTAGTAACGGTGCGAGAGGCGGGGATAGGCTTCCTTGACGGCAGCCGCCAGCGCATCGACGACGTCGCGCTCGACGCGGTTGGCAAGGTGCCTGGAATCGGCAATGTCCTCGAAGCCGCGCCAGCGGTCGGAGATGTCTTTATCCTTGGCGAGCGTGTTGGTGATCAGCGTGAAGGTGCGCAGGTTTTCCTTGAAGGTCTGCGCCAGCGCCATCGCGCCCTTGCGGCGGATCTCCGGATCCTTTTCCTGCAGCATGTTAAGCGTGACTTCGAGCGGCAGCTTCTCGCCGTCGACGTCGAAACGCAGTTCGGCCATTGTCTCGTCGAACAGGCGGTTGAAGGCTGCGGCCGAGGTCATCGACTTTTCCAGGAACAGCTGTTCCAGCTTGTCTTCCAGCTGGTAGGGCTTGTCCTTGCGCAGATCGACGAGCCAGGGGCGATAGTGGCCTGCATCGGGGTCGTTTGCCATGCAGGCATCGATCACGGCGTCGTCGATGCGGTTGAGCTCGAGCGCGAAAAACAGGAGGTGGCTGGAGAATTCGGTGATCTTCGCCTGGGCGTCGCCATAGAGCTTGCCGTTCACCGGGTTCGACGTGTCGGAGAAATAGGTAAGCCCGGCGAAGGAGCCGAGGCGTCCGATGATGTCGTCCAGCGCCTCATATTCCTTCAGTGCCTGGCCGATTCCCTCCGCGCCCTTCTTGCTCGCGGCGTCGGCGAGCTTGCCCTTCCACTTCTCTTCGAAAGCGATTGCCTGCTTTCCGGCTTTTTCCATGTCGCCAGTGAAGGCGGTGGACGTGGCAGAGGGGTAGAGATCCTGCAGTTTCCAGGTCGGCAGCTCGCCGAGAGCGGCATCGGTCGCAGAGGCAGCAGAACTTGCCGAAAACTTAATGGTGGTGCCGGAGAGCATGTTTTTCATCATCGGGGTCCTCTTCCTCGTTTGCGACAGGCTTGACTGTCTATGCCGCTAAAGGCTTGGCATCAAGGGGCTTTCGGCTGCCCACAAGCTCCGTTTCGGGTCGGATTCGGCCTCGTCACAAACGTTAAAATGCAATTGTTTCTCAAAACTGGATGTTCAAGCCTTTCTGCGAGAGTGCCTCCAGGTTTCGCATGAAGTGAGGCAGCAATGACCGGTTACCATGAGCTCAAGGGTGCAGCGCAGATACTCGTCGTCGAGGACGACCCGATCCAGCGTCGACTGCTCAAGAACGCGATAGAGCGTCACGGCCACGTCGTCCATCAGGCGGAAAACGGCCGGATCGGGCTGGAGATGGTGAAGAGAGGCAGTGGCCTCTACAACGTCATCGTTCTCGACCTGATGATGCCCGAGATGACGGGCCTCGAATTCCTGGAAGCACTGCACGAATTCGGCACGCATGTTCCTGTCATTGTCCAGACAGGGCAGGGCGGCATCGAGACCGTGGTGCAGGCGATGCGTGCCGGCGCCTTCGATTTCGTCGTCAAGCCGGTCTCTCCGGAGCGGATTGCCAATTCGATCTCCAACGCCCTGAAGCTCGATCAGCGCGAGGTCAAGGCACGGGCCGGCCGGCGCTCCCGGTCCGGCGCGGTCGGCTTCGACGACATCGTTTCGGCAAGCCCGGCGATGCTCCGCGTCATCGATCTGGCGCAGCGCGCAGCGCAATCGAACATTCCGGTCGTGCTTGAAGGCGAGTCCGGTGTAGGCAAGGAGCTGGTTGCTCGTGCGATCCAGTCCGGCAGCGACCGCTCCGGCAAGCCGTTCGTCACGGTCAATTGCGGCGCCATTCCGCACAATCTGGTCGAAAGCATTCTCTTCGGCCACGAGAAGGGTGCCTTCACCGGTGCCACCGAAAAGCACATCGGCAAGTTCATGGAAGCCGATGGCGGCACCATCTTCCTCGACGAAATCGGCGACCTGCCGCTCGATGTGCAGGTCAAGCTGCTACGCGCCGTGCAGCAGGGAGAGATCGAGACCGTTGGTGCGCGCACGGCGCACAAGGTCAATGTCCGGCTGATCTCGGCGACCAACAAGGATCTGATCGAAGAGGTCAAGAACGGGCATTTCCGTGAAGATCTCTACTATCGACTTAACGTTTTCCCGATCACCATTCCAGCACTTCGCAAGCGCAAGGAAGATATTCCGCATCTCGTGCGGGTCTTCACCGAGCGCTTCTCGAGCGAGCAGAAGGGCGGTCACCGCATGTCGGTGAGCGCCGGCGCGCTGGCCCTGCTCACTGCCTATGACTGGCCGGGTAACATTCGTCAGCTCGAGAATGCGATTTTCCGCGCGGTCGTCCTTGCCGAGGGCGGCGAACTGAGCGAAGCGGACTTCCCGCAGATTGCCGCCCAGCTACCGGAATACGATGTCGTCGATCATCTGGCGCTCGTCGCCGATAACACGCGCCTCGACCGCCAAAGTGACGCCTCGGCCGCCACCTATCCGGCCCATCAGGCCAGCGTCGAAGAGGCCGTCGCACGAATCACGGAGGCGCCCGATAACGCGATTGCCAGCACAAACCCAGCCGGGGAAGTGCGAAAGCTTGCGGATGTGGAAGAGGAATTGATCCGATTCGCCCTTAAATTCTACCGAGGGCAGATGAGTCAAGTGGCTCGAAAATTGGGCATCGGACGATCCACATTGTACCGAAAACTCAAGGATTACGGCATAGATCCGGACAATCCGCAGAAGGACGCCGCATAATCGCCTAAATTAACTCTCCGGCAATCATCTTTTGTTACCAATCATAAACCACTTGTTAGTGGCCTGTTCATTATGTAAGGAAAAGGTTGATCACGTGTGGCATTTTTGCCATCGTGTGACCGCATTTAACAGCCAACGGTGTCAAAGAGGGACTATCGGCTGTCTGACGGGGATTGAGTTTGCCGGATCTGAATGGGAATACGAGACCTTCGCGCTTGAGCTGGCGCAATAGGTACACGGACCTTTGCGGAAAGGTGTTTAGGACGGCTATGGCCGCCCTTCTCGCACTCGCTGTTTCGTCGCCGGTTCTGGTCAGCTCGCCTTCCGAAGCGGCCGGCGAAACGCGTAGCCTCAAACTCTATTTCATTCACACCGGCGAAAAGGCCGTCATCACTTACAAGCGCAACGGCCGGTACGACCCGAAGGGTCTCGAGCAGCTGAACCGCTTCCTTCGCGATTGGCGCAAGAACCAGCCGACGAGGATGGACCCGCGCCTTTTCGATCTCATCTGGGAAGTCTACCGGCAGAGCGGCTCGCGCGACTACATCAACGTCGTCTGCGGCTTCCGCTCGCCTGCCACCAATGCCATGCTGAAGGGTCGCTCCCGCAATTCCGGCGTCGCCGAGAAGAGCCAGCACATGCTCGGCAAGGCGATGGATTTCTTCATTCCTGACGTCAAACTGGCGACTTTGCGCGGAATCGGCATGAAAATGCAGGTCGGCGGCGTTGGATTCTATCCGAAATCCGGTTCTCCCTTCGTGCACATGGATGTCGGCGGCGTTCGCGCCTGGCCACGCATGAGCCGCGAGGAACTGGTCCGGCTCTTCCCGAATGGCAACACGATGCACATCCCCGCGGATGGCCGTCCGCTGCCGGGTTACGAGCAGGCGGTGGCTGACTACAAGCGTCGCGTGAGCTCGACGCAGGTGCAGATGGCCAGCTCCGGCGCCTATGCGGGCTCGTCGTCGGGCGATCAGCCGAAGCATAAGACACTGTTTGCCGCCCTGTTTGGCGGCGGCGCGGACGAAGCCGAAGACAGTTCCGATGATGATAGCAGCGCAGCGGTGGCGGTTGCGAAGGCGTCGCCGCCGGCGGCCAATATGCCGAACGCCGCCAATCCCGGCGAGCAGGCGCCCGCGCAGGCTACTGAGGTCGCAAGTGTCAATGCGCCGGTTCCGCAGGTGCGTCCGGCGTTCGCCAATCAGCCGGGCGGCAGCGAAGTCGCCAGCGCCCTCGTTGCTCCACAGTCCGGAAATGCAGCGCAACAAGCGCTTTCTGCTGTGACCGAGCAAGGTCAGCAGCAGTTTGCGGATCTGAGCGCCTACAGCGTACCGGTTCCATCTCTGCTCGGACCGCGCCGCTCTCCAGGCGATGCGGAAGTCGCTTCGGCCGATCCGTCTGCGATGACGGGGAATCTCGCAGCGGTTCCAACGCCGGGTGAACGACCGGCGCTTGCCGAAAAACTTCTGGCTGCGGCGGATGCCGATGCTGAAGCCGACGACGATGTGGCAGACCAGGAAGATACGCTTTCTCCGGCCGTTGCCGATGCCCTTGACCAGCAGAATGGTGATGGCGACCGTCAGGTCGCGTCCAACCAGCCGCCGGTCACGAGCGTCGAGCAGGCTATTAACGCGGCGATACCGCAAAAGGTTCCAAGCGAAAAGGCTCCGTTGCAGCTCGCTGCACTCGCGCCGGCTACGAAATCAGCAAGCTTTGGCGATGGCTTCGATGCGCCGAAGTCATCCGATGCTAGCGGTGTAGCTCAGGGTCTGCCGACCAAGGGTGGCCGCCCGACAAAGCATGAGGCCGCGGAGGCCGACGCCAGCCGGGCTACCGTTCGGACCGAACCGAAGCTGACGCAGAAGATCATCTCGCAGTGGGCGCTCACCAACTCCCGGATGGAGATGGTCACCAAGCCGGTGAAGGCGCCGCGTTTCGTCAGCCAGACACTTCGCGCCCAGCCGACTGCAGTCTATGCTGAAGGCTTTACCAAGACGGCGTCCATTGATCCTGGCCGCTTCAGCGGTAGTGCAGTCAACTTCATGGAAGTGCGGAAGTTCGTATCGAACTGATGGTTCCACAAGGAATTTCGAAAGAGCCGCCGGAGCGATCCGGCGGCTCTTTCGTTTCTTGGATGTGACGGAAAGTCGCGCGGCGAGGCGCGGTTCAAACAAGAGCTCGGGTTGATTTTCATTTCCAGATCGAGAATAAAGCCCCTCCGATATTCGCTGTAAGTGAAAATATGGATCTGTCCTCAATCGAAATCTTTCAGGCGGTCGCATCGACCTGCAGCGTCACGAAGGCCGCGGCGGCGATAGGCCGGGTACCGTCGAATGTCACGACGCGCATCCAGCAGCTCGAAGAGGATCTCGGGGTGGCGCTGTTCTCGCGCGATGGCAAGAAGATGTCGCTGACGCGTGAAGGCACGATCTTTCTCTCCTACGCGACGCGTCTTGCTGACTTGGCCGAAGAAGCAAAGCAGGCCGTGCGGCCGCTCGCTGCCTCGGGCGCGCTGCGTATCGGAACGATGGAAAGCACGGCCGCGAGCAGGCTCCCTGATGTCATCAGGCGTTTCGGATCGCTGTGGCCGGACGTCTCATTGCAATTGACGATGGGGGCGACACGGGAGCTCATGCAGAGCGTGCTAGCCCAAGAACTGGATTGCGCATTGGTCGCAAGACCGCCCGAGGCTGCGCTCGACGGGGCGCGCTATGCCGATCTCGACCTCGGCGGGTTCGATGCGCGACGGATCTATGTCGAGGAGCTGATCCTCGTCCTGCCGCCGAAGCATCCTGACGTCAAGGATGCAAGGAACCTTCGCCTCGACACACTTGCCGTCATGGAGCCAGGCTGTACCTATCGGCGGATGGCCGAGGAGTGGGCTGAAGGTGCTGCCTCGCTGCACACCCTCGAACTCGGCTCCTATCATGCGATCCTGGCGAGCATTGTCGCCGGCAATGCCTTTGGGGTGATGCCGCGCTCCGTGTTCGATCTCCTGCGATGGCCCGGTGATATCGTCACCCGCGAGATCGGCACGGTCGAGACCTTTCTCGTCCGCCGCAAAGGCGACCGGTCGGACTCGTTCGAAGCCTTTTACGATGTCCTGATTGCCTCGCGAGGCAAAGGCGGCCATTCACTTTCAAGCGCCTGACCCGGACGCGCTGCTTCTCCCCAAGACACTTCGTTTCACAAACTGTCGGTTCGTCATGTCAAATTCCAGCAATCCCAAGGTCGACCCAGCCCATCGCTTCAGTCGCCGTCTGTTCTCGCCGATCCTGGCCGGCGCAACATTGCGCGAGCGCATGCTTGCCAGCCTTGGCGCGCTGATCGCGATCGCACTGACGGGTATGGTTTGCGGCTACTTTTTCGGGCAAGGTGCGCACTTGCCGATGATCGTTGCGCCGATGGGTGCTTCGGCAGTGCTGCTTTTCGCCGTACCTGCGAGTCCGCTCGCGCAGCCGTGGTCGATCATCGGCGGCAACACGATCTCCGCGATGATGGGCATCCTCGCCGCGCACTTCATCCATGAGCCGATCATTGCGATCGGCGTTGGCGTATCGCTGGCCATCGCCGCCATGTCGTTTACCCGCTGTCTGCATCCACCCGGCGGCGCCGCGGCGCTGACTGCTGTGCTCGGTGGTCCTGCGGTGGCAAGCTGGGGCCTGCTTTTTCCCTTCGTGCCGGTGGCACTGAATTCCTGCATCCTGGTCGCGCTCGGCATTCTCTTTCACAAGCTCGGGCGGCGAAACTATCCGCACCTCGCCACCCCGGCGCCGGTCAATACGCATCAGACGATCGATCCGCCGTCCGCTGTGCGGATCGGTTTCCGCGAAGAGGACGTCGATGCGGCATTGGCGAAGTTCGAGGAAACCTTCGATATCGACCGCGGTGACCTCAGCCGCCTGCTGCGGCAGGTTGAGGTTGAGGCGGCCGTTCGTTCGCACGGCACCGTCAGCTGCGCCGACATCATGTCGCGCGATGTGATCGCGGTCGATGAGAACGCCACGGCGGAGAAAGCGCGCGCACTGCTTCTGAAGCACAACGTTCGCACATTGCCCGTGAAGGATGGAAGCGGGCGTTTGATCGGCACGGTCGGGCTGCGGGAACTGGTGCAGGCCGAGCGGCTTTCCGATCACATTGCGACAGCCGCGACCGCTTCCCCGGATGCACCGGCTATCAGCTTGCTGCCTGACTTGACCGATGGGCGCACCCACGCCGTCGTCATCGTGGATGCCGGCGGTTACGTTCTCGGGTTGATCTCGCAAACGGACTTGCTCAGCGCCATGGCCCATATGCTGCCGGAACAGAAGCCGCGCATCGCGGCCTGAATGATACCCGGAGAGCCTGCAGATCTCCGATTGGTAATCAGCGAGCGGATGTGCGCCAGCGCTGGCGCACCGTATCGTCCGAACGAGGATTGGGCCGAGCCGCAAATACCTCTCGCTACTTTGTCATACATTTGGTCCGAAATCTGAAATATCGACAATACGTCCCACGACCAGATTGCGTACGCCCTCGGTCGATGCCTCCCAATGTTTTCCGGCCGGGTGCGTCATAAACCCAAAAGGAGCGACCGCATGAACCGCCGTATCATTTCCACTTTCGCACTTGCCTTCGCCACCAGTGTCATCGCTTTCGCCGCCCAATCCGCCGAGATCAAGAATATCGTCATCGTTCACGGCGCTTTCGCCGACGGGTCCAGTTGGCGCAAGGCAACGGAAATCCTGGAGCGGCGCGGCTTTCATGTGACTGTCGTGCAAGAGCCTCTATCATCGCTCGCCGACGATGTTGCGGCAACGAAACGCGTTCTGGACCTGCAGGACGGACCTACACTGCTGGTCGGTCACAGCTACGGCGGCATGGTCATCACGGAAGCGGGGAATGATCCGCACGTCGAGGGACTTGTTTACGTAGCGGCCTTCCAGCCTGACAAGGGCGAAAATGTAGCCACGCTTGCCGGCTCCAAGCCGCCGGCTTCAAACAGCATCAGGGAAACCAAGGACGCCAAGTACCTCTATTTGGACCCAAGCGCGTTTCACGCCGATTTCGCCGCCGATGTGCCAAAGGCCGACGCTGCCTTTCTCGCCAAGTCGCAGGTCTTTGCGGCCAAAGAGGTCTTTGGCGCTAAAGTCGACGATCCAGCCTGGCGGTCAAAGAAGAGCTGGTCAGTCGTGGCGACCGAGGACCGTGCCATCAACCCCGAACTCGAGCGGACAATGGCAAAGCGCGCCGGAAGCGCGGTGACCGAGATCAAGGCCAGTCATGCCGTCTTCGCGTCACAGCCGAAGAAGGTCGCCGACGTGATCGAGAAGGCCGCCGAGGAAGCCGGAAAATAAGCTCTGTTCGAGCGTGAGTCCGCACAAAAAAGCCGCCGATCGGGTCGGCGGCTCTAAAGGCACTGCTCTGAAAAATCAGCCTTCCGGCGGGGCCTCGATCATGCCGAGCGCATGCAGGTAGGTGTCGAGGATCGCGTCTTCTTCCATACGCTCCTGCTCGTCCTTCTTGCGTAGCGCAACGACCTTTTTGAGGATCTTGGTATCGAAGCCCATGCCCTTGGCTTCGCCGTAGACGTCCTTGATGTCGTCGGCGATGGTCTTCTTTTCTTCTTCCAGGCGTTCAATGCGCTCCACAAAGGCGCGAAGCTGATCGCGGGCGACGCCATGAGCATCAGACATCGTGTTCTCCTGATTGGGGGTGTGAAATTCGGATGGCGTTGACTGCCGCGAAGCGTGCCCGGGGTCAAGTCGATTCGAGACGCGAGGGAATTATTTGTGCGGCTTGTTCAGCTCGAATGCGGTTTTTTGCTCCGCCGAGGCATCGTTCTGGTGGAGGTTTTTCCAATCCTCGTACGGCATGCCGTAGACGATTTCGCGCGATTCCTCCTTCGAGAGCGGAACCCCGTCCGCCTCAGCCGCCTCGCGATACCAGTTCGAAAGGCAGTTGCGGCAGAAGCCGGCGAGATTCATCAGCTCGATGTTCTGGACGTCGCCACGTTCACGCAAATGCTCGACGAGGCGACGAAAAGCCGCAGCCTCGAATTCGGTCTGCTTTTGTTTGCTCAGCGCGGCCATCTCGGTCTCCTTCATTCGTACGGTCCGGTGCGCGACACATGCACATTATACTCGTGCAATACCGGATCGGCGTTCATTGTCTCAAAGATCGGCGCCAGACGCCGGGCCCATGCCGTAATACCCGCTTCGTCGCCGATCAGATCCTGGCGCACCTCGAGCAAAACGTGCGGGATGCCGGTCAGCATACAATGCCGATACATCGTGTCGCCCTTCAGCGCGCCATCATACGGCTCATTGTCTCCGACCACGAGATCGGGATCGCTGCGCAGCATGTCAAGCAGAGGCGCGACGGCACGATGGTCGTTGTCCCACAAAACCGCTGCATGCCAAGGGCGGGGGAAGGCTTTCCAGAACGGCGTGTAGGAGTGGAGGGATAGGACGAGCGGCGCTTTGCCGCTCTCGTTCGCGACCTTGTCGATCGTTTCGCTGACGGCGTTGTGATAGGGCCTGTGGAACGTCTCGATCCGATAATTCCACTCTTCGGCGGTAATCGGATGATTGCCGGGAACGACCGCGCCGTCCGAAATCTTCATGATCAGCGTGGGGTCGTCCTCACCCCGATTCGGGTCGATCAGCAATCGTGAAAAGCCGCCCAGGACAGCCGGTACGTCGAGCATCGCGGCGAGTTTGCGGACCAACCCCTCGATGCCGATATCATAGGCGATGTGTCGCTCGAACGCGCTGTCCGGCAGGCCCAGCCTGCCGTAGCGCTCCGGCAGCCGGTTCATTGCATGATCGCCGAGCAGCACCAAGCCTTTGTCATGATCGCCGGCTAGTAGTTCAAATGATTTGAAAGAGCTCATGAGGGAAATGGCCGATCGTGGTTACGGGGCAGCCTCTGATCGCACGGGCCGCGGGCGCGTTCAAGCGCGCTGGTGAGCAAAGGCGACGGCGTGGTCCAAGTACAGTCGGCCATCCAGAATATAATCGATTAGCATTGCGTTGACATTCGCCGGGAGGCAGCGCAAGAAGGCACACCTAAAACAAAATAGTCGGGAGCCCATTGGAAGTCGTGTTGATTCAGACCGCGCCAAGTTTCCTTATGCGTTTCGGGCCGCTTGCCCGTTTTGCACTGTTTGTTCTTGCGGCTTTCTCGCCGTTTTTTATTGCTGATGTGGCTCGTGCCGATTTCCGCGTGTGCAACGGAACGCAGAATCTGGTGGGCGTGGCGATTGGGTATCGAGCCAAGGATGGCTGGATGACGGAAGGCTGGTGGCAAGTGCCGGCAACGACCTGCGCGACGCTGATCGAGGGAGAGCTGCAGTCCCGATACTATTATCTCTACGCCGAAGACGCTGCCCGGGGAGGCCGATGGACGGGTGACGTGCAGATGTGCGTGGCGGAAAACGAGTTCAAGATCACGGGTGTCAATGATTGCTACGCCCGTGGCTATCAGAAGATGGGGTTCAAGGAATATGACACGGGCCGCCAGGGCAGCTGGATGGTTCAACTTTCCGATACCCCCGGCACGCAAGAAAGCCCGAATTGATGAAGCGCAACCGCAAAGTTAAAATCCTCGCCACCCTTGGACCCGCCTCGTCCGAGGAATCGATGATCGAGAAGCTGCACCAGGCAGGTGCCGATGTCTTCCGTATCAACATGAGCCACGCCAGCCATGACGTGATGCGCATGCTGATCAAGCGTATCCGCGCCGTCGAAGCCCGCTCCGGCCGCCCGATCGGCATTCTCGCCGACCTGCAGGGCCCGAAGCTGCGCGTCGGAAAGTTTGCTGAAGGCAAGGTCGATCTGAAGCCGGGCGACACTTTTACGCTCGACAACAAGGATATTCCCGGCGACGCGACCCGCGTATTCCTGCCGCATCCGGAAATCCTGGAATCGGTACAGCCCGGCCACCGCCTGCTGATCGACGACGGCAAGCTCGCCCTGCGCGCTGAAAAGTGCGACGGCAAGAGCATCGTCACCACCGTTATCTCTGGAACGAAAATTTCCGACCGCAAGGGTGTCAGCCTTCCCGACACGCTGCTGACCGTCGGCGTTCTGACCGACAAGGACCGCACCGACCTCGACGCCGTTCTGGCGACTGACGACGTCGACTGGGTTGCGCTGTCGTTCGTGCAGCGCCCGGAAGATCTGGCCGAGGTGCGCAAGATCGCGCGCGGCCGCGTCGGCATCATGTCGAAGATCGAAAAGCCGCAGGCGATCGAGCGCATCGAGGAGATTATCGAGCTTTCCGACGCGCTCATGGTTGCCCGTGGTGACCTCGGCGTCGAAATGCCGCTCGAATCCGTTCCGGGTATCCAGAAGCAGCTGATCCGCGCTTGCCGCCGTTCGGGCAAGCCGGTGATCGTCGCCACGCAGATGCTGGAATCGATGATTACCGCGCCGGTTCCGACGCGTGCCGAAGTCTCCGACGTCGCGACCGCCGTCTTCGAAGGCGCCGACGCCGTCATGCTGTCGGCCGAATCCGCATCCGGCGACTATCCGGTTGAAGCCGTCTCGACGATGGCCTCGATCGCCAGCACCATCGAACGCGAGCCGCACTATCCGGGCATCATCTACGCGCAGCGCGCGCAGCCGGAAGCAACCGGCGCCGATGCGATTTCGCTCGCCGCACGCCAGATCGCCGAAACGCTCCGCCTGTCTGCTATCGTCTGTTACACCTCGTCGGGCACCACAGGTCTGCGCGCCTCGCGTGAACGTCCGCAGGTGCCGATCCTGGCGCTGTCGCCGGTCATCCAGACCGCGCGTCGCCTTGCGATCGTCTGGGGCCTGCATTGCGTTGTCACCCACGACGCAACCGACCTCGATGACATGGTCAACCGCGCCTGCCGCATCGTTGCCGACGAAGGCTTCGGCAAGCCGGGCGACCGCATCATCATCTCGGCCGGCGTGCCGCTCGGAACGCCCGGCGCCACCAACATGCTGCGCATCGCCTATATCGGCTCCGACGGCCAGAGCGGCATCTAAGCGAACTAGCCACTATTCACAGAGCCCGCTGCCTTAACAGGCGGCGGGCTTTTCGCTGTCCTGAACCATGGGTGTCTTGCGGCTGGCGGGCTCACATGCAAGGGTCGGCCTCCATGTTCGGGAGGGCATCATGCACATTGTTACACTTCTCGCATTCGTGGCCGTTTCCTTTGTGGCGATTGCGACGCCTGGGCCGACGGTGCTTCTGGCGATGACCAACGGCTCGCGCTACGGCGTTCGCCGGGCGATCCCGGGCATGATCGGCGCGGTGCTTTCCGACTTCGTGCTTCTCGGTGCCGTGGCGATCGGTCTGGGCGCGCTTCTCGCGGCGTCGGAGTTCTGGTTCTCGATGCTGAAATATGTTGGCGCTGCCTATCTCGCCTTTCTCGGGATCATGATGCTGCGCACCAAGGGCGGCTTCAACGCGGCGCTGAAGCCGGAGAACGAGATGGCCGGCGGAACCGCCTTTTCGATCGGCCTCAAGAGTTTCATGGTCGCTGTCACCAACCCCAAGGGCTACCTTTTCTTCTCGGCGTTCCTGCCGCAATTCATCAATCCGGCGCTGCCCCAGGCGACCCAGTACGCCGTTCTGGCGGTGGTCTTTGCGTCGCTGGATTTTCTGATCATGCTCGGTTACGCGGTCTTTGGTTCGCAGGCCGTCCGGCTGCTGAAGACGGCGGGCGCAATCTGGCTGGAGCGCGCCTGCGGCGGGGCGATGCTGGCGCTGGCGGGGTCGCTTGCGCTGTACCGCCGGGCAACGACCTGACGCCCTAGGGCAGAGATATGTGCCCGACGCGATAGATCTGGCCGGCGCCCGCGATCAACGGGGACGAGCGATGCAGGCTGAAGCGCACGGCCGTCCAGCTTGTCGGCTCGAAGGCCGAGACCGAGGCGACGACGTCAGCCTGCCGCGCTTGTCTTTGCGCGCGTCCGATTTCCTCATCTCTGATTTCAGCAAGCGAGGAGTAGGGCTCGATGGCGATCGTCTCCTCGGTGGCAAACTTGGCCTCTGTCACCGCAGGCATGGTTTCCGCGTGCCAGACAATCCAGGTCTTCACCCGGGGCCAGCCGAAGGATTGCGTCAGTGCTTCGAAGCCGGGGCCGGTGAGGAAGTCGCTGGCGCGCTCCGGCTGCTGCCAGAGATAGAAGGGCGCATAGAGGTTTTCGCGGGATCCGAACTCACCCTTGCGGGCGCTGAGGTAGGCCTTGAAACCGAGGCCGGGGAACCCGTCCAGCATCGGTCCCTTGTCGCGGATGCGGCGGTCGATGATCGACATGTCGTAGTCGGCGGGCAGGGTGAAGCTGTATTGCATCGCCATCATGAGAGGACCTCCACAGGCTCAAGCCAGTCAACGATGCGGTCGGTTTCGGTTGCCTGGATGCTGATGTAGCTGAAGGGGCTGTCAGGCGTCGCACCATGCCAGTGCTTCTCACCAGCGGCGAACCAGACGGCATCTCCGGCACGCAATTTCTCCACTGGGCCGCCTTCGCGTCGCGCCAGGCCATTGCCTGATAGAACATAGAGCAGCTGCCCGCGCGGATGCGTGTGCCAGCGCGTGATCGTACCGGGATCGAGGCTTGCTCGCATCGCGGTGTTTTCGCCATCTGCCGTGCCTTCCAGCAGCATCTCGACCCAGAAGGGCGCGGTGGCAATATCGGCGGGTGAGCGGACGGCGTTGCCCGGACGCCGAACCGTCATGCGTTCAGGGTTGCCCATCATCCGGCGCTCCCGAAGGCGCGGGTTTCCCAGCCAGGTTCGATCATCTGCGCCTTGCCATCGCCGAACGACCATTCGTCCGGGGATGTGGTGGTGACGACGATCATGATGTCTTCCGGCCGGATGCCCGGGGATACCCCGAGAAGTTCGGCGGCGCGCTTGAAGAAGGCCTGTCGCGTTTCGGTCGAGCGAGGCTTGCCGGCGGTGATGGCGAACAGCACGAAGTCGTCGGAACGCGGTCCGGCGAGATAGTTCCGGTCGAAGATCAGTTCACCCGGTTCATGCTGGTGGATGACCTGAAAGCGGTCGGCAGGCGGTACATTGAATGTCTCGACCATTGCCTGATGAATGCTGTCGGAAACGGCGCGAAGATAGTCCGGCGACTTGCCGCGCAGGAGAGAGATACGAACAAAAGGCATCAATGCCTCCTCTGTGTGAATTCTTGACAGGAGGAGCATCGCACGCCACGATAATGCAGAAAATCAGAATTAAATGAACTTATGATCCATAAAAATGGGATTATACGATGCGGCGGACGATCTTTGATCTCGATGTACTCCGGACCTTCGCGACCGGAATGGAGCTCGGCAACTTCGCGAGAGCAGCCGACCGTCTCGGCCGTTCGACCTCGGCCGTCAGCGCCCAGCTGAAGAAGCTGGAGGAGCAGGCCGGGACGCCGATCTTCCGCAAGGCCGGACGCGGGCTTGCGCTCACCGATGCGGGTGAAACGATGCTGGCCTATGCGCGCCGCCTGCTGGAGCTCAACGACGAAGCGGCCGCAGCCATGCAGAGCATCGAACTCGAGGGTTGGGTCAGGCTCGGTTTGCAGGAGGACTTCGGCGAGACCCTTTTGCCCGACGTGCTCGGCCGTTTTGCGCGCGCGCATCCGAAGGTCCGCATCGAAGCGCGGGTGGTGCGCAATGTCGAGCTGATCGAGCGCGTCACCACGGGTAAGCTCGATCTGGCACTGGCCTGGAACGATGGCACGCTGACACCGCATTGCGAGAAGATCGCCGAGGTGCCGATGCGCTGGATCGGTCCGGCGGAAGGCGCGGTCGACTGGACCCTCGACAGCGGCGAGCCGATGCCGCTTGCTTCACTGGAGGCTCCGTGCCTGCTGCGCACCGCGGCGACCAAGGCGCTTGATACGGCGGGCATTCCCTGGCGGCTTGCCTTCGTCAGTCCAAGCCTCGGCGGATTGTGGGCCGCGACGGCTGCCGGGCTCGGGATCAGCATCCGTACGCCGATCGGCCTGCCGCGAAAGGTGAAGCCGCTTGTCGCCGACGCCGCTGGCCTGCCAGAGCTTCCCTCGCTCGGTCTCGTGCTGCATCGTGCCGAAGCCGACCCTGGGCCGGCAACCGCGCGGCTCGCGTCCATCATGCTGCAAGCGGTGCGGGAGGCTGTCGCGGACGCCGTCCCATCGACCGCAAGGTCGGCGGCGCGGGCCTATGCCTGATATTCGCGCTGCGCGTTTCGGCGGATTGCCTGGGGCGGCTGCCCGAAGGCGCGCAGGAAGGCGCGGCGCATCCTCTCCCGATCCGCGAAACCTGTTTCCGTTGCAACGACGTCGATCGGATGCCGGCCCTGTTCCATCATCAGGCGGGCTGCCTCAAGGCGCAGGTTCTCCACCGCCTTGGCTGGCGATTGTCCCGTCTCTGCGCGAAACGTCCGGCTGAATTGTCGGGGGCTGAGCGCCGCCGCTTCCGCCAGCTCCTCGACTGATAGCGTGTTCTTCAGATTGCCGCGGGCATGGGCAAGCGCCTTCTGGATACGGTCCGATTTGGGTTCCAGTTCCAAGAGTGCGGAGAACTGCGACTGGCCGCCGGCGCGGCGATGATAGACGACGAGCTTGCGGGCGACCGCACGGGCGACATCGGCGCCGTGGTCTTTCTCGATCATCGCAAGCGCCAGGTCGACCCCGGCCGTCATGCCCGCCGAGCTCCAGACGGAGCCATCGATGATGAAGATGCGATCTTCCTCGAGCCTGACCTTCGGATAGCGCGATTGCAGCTCGCGGGCGAGGAGCCAGTGGGTCGTGGCGCGACGGCCATCCAGGACGCCTGCCTCCGCAAGCAGAAAAGCGCCGGTACAGATCGAGGCGACGCGACGCGAGGCGGCAAGCGCCTTGCGGATGAACTCGCCTTCCCCCGCCGTCGGCAGTTTGATGCCGACGGCGCCGGACACCAGCAGCGTATCGAAAGCGGGATCACCGAAGCGCGTGGTCTCGACATTCACGCCGAAGGAGCTGGGCACAGGTCCCCCGGTCTCGGAGAGATAGGAAACCTCATAGGCCGGCTCGCCGAGTTCGATGTTGGTGAACTCGAAGGCCGAGATGGCGGCTAGGCTCATCATCTGAAAGCCGGGAAAGAGCAGGACGGCAATGCGTTGCATGGCTCGAAACTCCGTTTGTCCTAAAAGGTGGCTTATATGACATTCAAGCCATTGGCAATCGGGCGTAAGACTCTGCGCAAGCCAACAGCGGGCGCTGTTGCCCAAACACGGAGAACGACAATGACCGAACAGCACAAAGGAACCGCACTCGTTACCGGCGCATCGTCGGGGATTGGTGCTGTCTATGCTCACCGGCTCGCAAAGCGCGGCTATGATCTCATTCTGGTCGCCCGCAATGCAGAACGGCTTTCCGAACTTGCGACGAGACTGACCCGGGAAACAGGCAGGACGGTCGAAACCATTCCGGCCGACCTCGGCAACAAGGCCGACCTGGCGCGCGTCGAGTCGGTTCTGAAGAGCGACCGCAGCATTACGCTTCTGGTCAACAATGCCGGCGTCGGTGGCACGGCACCGCTGCTTGCCGCCGATGTCGACAAGATGCAGGCGATGATCGATCTCAACGTCACGGCGTTGATGCGGCTGAGCTATGCCGGCGTGCCCGGTTTTGTGGCGCGCGGCGGCGGCGCGATCATCAACATCGCTTCGATCGTCGCGATCGCGCCTGAAGTGCTGAACGGCGTCTATGGCGCCAGCAAGGCTTTCGTTCTTGCCTTCAGCCAATCGTTGAAGCACGAGCTTGCGGACAAGAACATCCGCATCCAGGCGGTGCTGCCGGGAGCGACGGCGACCGAATTCTGGAACATCGCCGGCACGCCAGTCGAGCACCTGCCAACCGAAATCGTCATGTCGGCGGAAGATATGGTGGATGCCGCCCTTGTCGGTTTCGATCAAGGTGAGCTCGCGACGATCCCGGCTCTTGAAGATGGAGGGCTGCTGACGGCCTACGAGGGTGCGCGTCAGGCATTGATGCCGCACCTGTCACGCTCGGCACCTGCGGCACGCTATAAGGCCGCCTAAGCGAGGTTGGAGGCAGGCTTTCGCCTGCCTTTATCCGTGCCGGGCCAATGCCTCGGCGAAGATATCGGCGTCGACATTGCCTCCCGAGGTAACGACGAAGACGTTGTCGTCTTCCAACTCATCGCCATGGAAGAGCGCTGCGGCAAGCGCCACCGCCCCACCGGGCTCGACGACGATCTTGAGCCGGACAAAGGCAAGGGCCATGGCGCGGAGCGCCTCCTCGTCCGTCACGACGATGCCGGCGCCGGCGAGGCGCTGCAATATCGGAAAGGTGATGTTGCCTGGCTGCGGCGTGATGATGGCGTCGCAGATCGAGCCGGTCATGGTGGCGTTGCGCTCGATCTTGCCTGATGCCAGCGACCGCGTGAAGTCGTCGAAGCCGTCCGGCTCGCAGGGGCGCACTCGGAACGCAGGCGCACTGGCTTCGAGTGCAAGCGCTATCCCCGAGGAAAGGCCGCCGCCGCCGCAGGGGACCAATACCTCGGCCGAGCTGATGCCTTCCTCGTCTGCCTGTTCGGCAATTTCCAGACCTGTCGTACCCTGTCCGGCGATCACCTGCGGTTCGTCGAAAGGCTTGATCAGCGTCAGGCCGCGCGCAGCAGAGAGTTCAGCGCCAATGGCGTCGCGATCCTGTGTCGCGCGATCGTAGAGCACGACTTCGGCGCCGAGCGCACGCGTGTTGGCGATCTTCAGTTTTGGCGCGTCCGACGGCATGATGATGACTGACGGCACGCCATGCAGCTTGGCGGCGAGCGCCACGCCCTGCGCGTGATTGCCTGACGAGAAAGCGATGACGCCGCGGCTGCGAACGGCAGGATCGAGCGCGGAGACGGCGGACCAGCCGCCACGGAATTTGAAGGAGCCGGTGTGCTGCAAGCACTCGGCCTTCACCAATACCCGCCGTCCGGCAAGCTCATCGATAAAGGGAGAAGAAAGAAGCGGCGTGCGGCGCGCATGTCCGCGCAGGCGGGCGCGGGCGGCAACGATCATTTCAATGCTGGCCATGGAGACTCTTTCGAATGACGGTACGCCCCTGCATAGGACCACACGCGACGCTTGTGAACGGTGACTTTGTCACCGTGACACAAAAAGCGTCGGTTGCGTAGCGACGGCCTCCGATTTGTGACGGCGGCGTCGCCTGAATTCGGTCGGGTTGGTGCCGGTGACGCGCAGGAACTCGCGATTGAAATTCGACTTGCTGATGAAGCCGCAATCGAACATCAGCCGCGTAACCGGCTCGTCCATGTTCACAAGTGCCTGACAGGCCGCGCGGATACGAAAGTCGTTCACATATTGCGAGACGCTGACACTATGGACGCGGTTGACCGCCATCGAAACGCGCCGGGCCGGAAGACTCATCTTGCGGGCGATGCGGCCGAGATTGAGGTCGGGATCACGGTAGAGCTCTCGGGAGCGCATCAGATTTTCGAGCGCGCTGGCAATCGTATCGTCTTCCTGACTCGGTGCGGGTGGGGCGGGCGGTTCCGAAGGGGTCGCGGCGATCGACTGACTGCCGCTCGCGATCGACGCCGCGGTGCCGAGAATCAGGAGCGTGATCACGTTGCCAAGCGTGACAATCGCGCCGGCATGGAGACCACCGCTCTGCTCGAGGTCGAGACTGATGGCGATATCGGCCGTTGCCGAGGCGATCAGCGCCACGCCAGTGATCCACTATTCCGTCATCGCCAAAGCTTCTTACGTCGATAGCCTGGAACCAAGTGTGCCCGGCGCCCGGCCGCGCGTCAGCATCGAAGGCGATTTCGTCCACGCGCGTATCCGTGATCAGTATCCGCTGGCGGAACCTTCGGCGGCGCGGCTGTCCATCGCGCCGTAGTAGCGTGCTCCGCCGCCCTTCGCGATATCGGCAAGGCTCTTGCCGCCGACAAGGATACCAGCGGCCTGTCCCCATTGCGGCGGGCCGCTGCCATCGTCCAGCGTGTGCCCCATGGCGATCAATGCCCGGATCGTATCGGGCGACAAAGTGTAGGGCTCGAAGTAGATCTTGTCCGGTTGCCATTGATGGTGAATGCGCGGGGCGTTGACCGCCTGACTGATGTCCATGCCGAAATCGATCACGTTGAGGATGGTCTCCAGCGTGATAGTGATAATGCGCGAGCCACCAGGGCTGCCGATGACCATGAAGGGTTTGCCGTCCTTGGTCACGATCGTCGGGCTCATGGAGGAGAGCGGCGTTTTCTTCGGTGCGATCGCATTGGCCTCGCCTTGGATGAGCCCGTAGAGATTGGGAACGCCGGGCTTCGAAGTGAAATCGTCCATTTCGTTGTTGAGCAGAACGCCGGTACCGGGAGCGACGACGCCGGCGCCGAAGTTGCCGTTCAGCGTGTAAGTGACGGCGACGGCATTTCCTTCGTCGTCGATGATCGAATAATGCGTGGTTTCGACGCTTTCCTTAGCGCCCAGAGGTTTCAGGTTGGCGGAGGTGCCCGCCTTGTAGGGATCGATCTTGGCGCGGATCGCCTTGGCGTAACCTTTGTCGAGCATTGTCGAGACGGGGTTGTCGACGAAGTCAGGGTCGCCAAGGGCGGCGTTGCGATCGACATAGGCGTAGCGCATCGCCTCGACCATCAGGTGCACCGTCTCGGCCGAGCCGTAGCCGAGGAAGGAAAGAGGATAGTCTTCCAGAACGTTGAGGATTTCGCAGATGATGACGCCGCCCGAGGAGGGAGGAGGCGACGAGATGATGTCGTAGCCGCGATAGCTGCACTCGACCGGCTTCAGTTCACGCACCGCGTATTGCTCGAAATCCTCCTTGGCGAGTATGCCGCCCTTCGCCTGGCTCGCCTTGACGATCGCCTCTGCGGGCGTGCCCTTGTAGAAAGCGTCGGGTCCTGTGTCAGCGATGCTGGATAGAACGGCGGCAAGGTCGGGTTGCACAAGCTTCTCGCCGACGGCGTACGGTTTGCCCTCCGCTTTCAGAAAGATCTTTGCCGCGGCCTCGTCCTTCGCGAGCCGCTTCGCGCTACCGCCAATGCTGGCGACGTCGCCCTGTTCCAGCGTGAAGCCTTCCTTGGCGTAGCGGATGGCGGGCGCCAACAGATCCTGCCGCGACTTGGTGCCGTACTTCTCGCGGGCCATCTCGAAGCCCTTTACGGATCCTGGCACGCCGACGGCAAGATAGCCGTCAAGGCTGGCACGGGGAACGATATCGCCCTTGCCGTCAAGATACATGGCCTTGGTGGCTGCCAATGGCGCGCGCTCGCGGAAATCGAGGAATGTCGTCTTGCCGTCCTTCAGCCGGATTGTCATGAAGCCGCCGCCACCGAGATTGCCGGCCGTCGGATAGACGACGGCGAGCGCGTAGCCGACGGCGACCGCGGCATCGACGGCATTGCCGCCATTCTTCAGCACATCGACGCCGACATCGGTCGCTAGGTGCTGGGCGGTTACGACCATACCGTGCTCGGCCTCGACCGGCGCCGGTGAAGCGGCGAACGCCGATGGCGCGAGAACAAATGAGAACGCCGCGACGACGGCAGATATCCGAAAATAGGGGTGATCCATGACTTCCCTCAAAGCATGATAGTGCAATGGATATGGGACGCAGCCAGCGCTCGGCAATGTGGGCAACCGCCGAGGTTGGTACATAAGAACGTGCTGTTTATCAGTTTCCCGTTGTTACCGGCGGCGTCAGCCCCGCCGGGTGGCCGAAAGGCGCAACGGTGTCCGCCAATTGTGCAGGTTCTTCAACGATCAGGCGACGTTCTGCCTGGCGCGCGAGGGCCTGCAGGTCGCGAGCAGCGCCGCCGATCTTCTCCATGGCGGCAACGGCGACATCGGTGACCACGTAATCCGGCTTATGGCCGAGGCCGCGGATTCTAACCAGCTCGGAACCGGCGATATCACGGGCCAGACCCTGCGAATGAAGGTGTTCCCAAACGATGGCATCGCTGTCACCGGTGACGATGACGGTTGGCGCGGTGATATTGGCGTACTGCGGAGAATGGGCCTTGAGATAAGGCAGGAGGCGCATGCAATCGACGGCGTTGTTGTAGAAGGCAGTTGGGCGTAGCACCAGGGTCGGTCCCGTCTTTGCGATGTAATCATCCGGGCGTGGATTGGGCCGGAAGACATTCAATGTCGCTTGTTCGAGGCGCCGCAGGCCGAGCGGCACGACGATTGTGTGGTTGAAGAGCCAGCCAAGCACGGGCATCGCCGCGACATTATAGTACCAGTCCAGTCCGCCAGGCCAGGGATGCGTCGCTGGAGCGAGGAAGAGCAGGCCCTCGGTCATCTCGGGGTGGCGGACGCCGAAAGCGGCGGCAATGGCGCCGCCGAAGGAATGACCGACGATAATGGCCCGCTTGATGCCTCGTTTTTTCATCAGTTTCGCGATCGCGTCCGCCTGCCCCGAGGGCAGGGCATTCTCGGAACCGCCGCGCTCCGAATAACCATGACCCGGGCGGTCGACGAACAGCATTTCCGCGCGGCCCCCCAACGGCTGCAGGAAGGCACCGACTTGGTCAAGCAGATTTCCGGCCGCACCGTGGATGAACACGAGCGGCGGCAGATCGGCAGTTTTGGGGCGAGGGACGTGAAAGGCATTCAGCCGATATCCGCCGATATCCGTCAGTTGGCCGATGTTCGGACAATCAGCCTCGAACCGCCGTTCCTTGTAGGCGGAGTAGCCAAGAGCGGCGGCAACAGAGGCAATGAAAACGGAAGCTTCGGCAAGCATGGCAATATCTGCTGAGATCACGTAACCGACGCGTAAGATTGGGCTGCCGGCGCTGGCGTCAAGATCAGGTGCGGCTGCCGGCCAGCTTTTCAGAGAGCGTATTCATCTGCTCCTGGGCGCTTCGATTGGCTGGATAGATCTCCAGGAAACGTTCCCAGGCTTTCAGGGCCAACTGGTCGTTGCCGGTTTCCGTAAGAATGGCGGCCATGCCGGAAAGCGCGCCGAAATGGCGTGGCTCGAGGTCAAGCACATGCTCGATGTCAGACATCGACTTGCGATAGCTGTCATTGGCATAGTTGAGGGTCGCGCGGCGATTCCAGCTTTCGGCGTAATCTGGCTTGAGGGCGATCGCCTGGTCGAGGAAATCGAGGGCGGCGGCAGTGCGCTTCTCCTCGATCGCCTTGTCGGCCCATTGCATCAGGAGGTTGACGGTCGCACTGCCGGAGTCGTTCCATTCGGTACGGATTTCATTGGCAATGCCGCTCGCTTTGTCCGGATCGCGTTCCCGCTTCAGCTGTGCATAGAGCTGATCCAGATGCTGCCTGGGTGTGAGGTTTGCGTCCGGTTGCTCGACAATGACTTCCTTTTCCGCGGCGGCGGCAGGAACAACGGGAGCGAGCAGAACGAGGGATAGCGGCAGCGCCGCGCACGTCATAGCAAAAAAGCGCATGGCGGGCATAGTAGCCCGCCATCGCTGAAGATCAAAGCAATTTGATTTGATTGCCGAGGCAATCCCTGGGCAGTCGCGGGCAAATGCCACGAACGTCCAGACGCGCTAAATCAGCCCTGACGAGCCTTGTAGCGCGGGTTCAGCTTGTTGATGATGTAGATGCGGCCCTTGCGGCGAACCAGGCGGTTGTCACGGTGACGAGCCTTGAGCGACTTGAGCGAATTCTTGATCTTCATTGTTTTGATCCGCGATGTTTGAGGGGGAATTCACATTCGCCCGTATCTATTACATTCAAAAGCGCGCTCAGGGCGCGCTCTTCAGGTTGGGCGTGCAGATAACCCGACGACTTCCCCGTGTCAACCACATGACCGTGTTTTTCCCATGGCCGAAGCGGCTTTTGTCAGGGGAAAACCGGCAATTTCGCGGTCAACGTCGTGACGTGCCCCATCTTGCGGCCAGGACGCGATTCCGTCTTGCCGTAGAGGTGCACCAGCGTATCCGCCCGCCGCAGCCAGTCCGGGAGCGCCAGAATATCGTCGCCGATCAGGTTCTGCATCACGCAGTCCGAGTGGCGGTCGGCATTGCCTAGCGGCAGGCCGGCAACCGCCCGGATATGCTGCTCGAACTGCGAGATGATGCAAGCAGCTTCCGTCCAGTGGCCAGAATTATGGACGCGAGGCGCCATTTCATTGGCGATCAGGCTGCCGTCCGCTAGCACAAAGAATTCGATGCCGATAACACCGACGTAGCCGAGGGCCGTCAGGATCTTTCCGGCCGCCTCGCGGGCGTCGGCTGCCGCAGTCGCCGGGACGGAAGCCGGCACCGTTGAGGTGTGCAGGATGCCGTCGCGGTGAACATTTTCGGCGGGATCGTAGCAAACGATAGTGCCGTCGGTTGCACGCGCTGCAATGATCGAGATCTCGCGCTCGAATGAAACAAAGCTCTCGAGAATGAGTGGCACGTTGCCGAGGGCGGCAAAGGCGCCATCCGGCGTGTCAGCCGCAGAGCGGAATACCTTCTGCCCCTTGCCGTCGTAGCCAAGCCGACGGGTCTTCAGGACGCCGCGGCCGCCGAAATCGCTGAGCGCCGCCTCGAGGTCGGCCTGACTGTCGACGGCGTGAAAGCCCGCTGTCGGGATGCCGCAGCCGTTGATGAAGCGCTTTTCGACCAGGCGGTCCTGGGCAGCCTCGAGCGCCTTCGGCGGTGGATAAACCGGGACCGTGCTCGCAAGCGCTTCCGCCGCGGCAACCGGGACGTTCTCGAACTCGTATGTGACGACCTCGCACGCCGTCGCAAGCTCGGTGAGCGCGGCAGGATCATCGTAGGCGGCGACAATCTGTTCGTTGGCGACCTGCGCTGCCGGACAGTCGGGCTGCGGTTCCAGAACGACGGTGCGGAAGTTCAGTCGCGCTGCGGCCATGGCAAGCATGCGGCCAAGCTGACCGCCACCGATGATGCCGATTGTTCTTACAGTCATAGGTCGTCCATTGGATATTCGGCAACGGCCGCGCTCTGGCGCTCGCGCCAGTCGTCAAGCCGCTCGGCAATGTCCTCATCCGACAATGCCAGGACTGCAGCAGCCAGAAGCGCTGCATTGATCGCTCCGGGCTTGCCGATGGCAAGTGTACCGACCGGAATTCCGCCCGGCATCTGGACGATGGAGAGGAGACTATCCTGACCGGACAGCGCCTTCGATTGAACGGGGACGCCGAAAACGGGAAGCGGCGTCATGGCTGCGGCCATGCCCGGCAGATGAGCTGCGCCGCCCGCGCCGGCGATAATCACCTTAAAGCCTTCATCGCGTGCGGTCTTGGCGAAGTTTACCAGGCGATCCGGCGTGCGATGGGCCGATATGATGCGCGCATCATAGGGAATTTCGAGCGCCTCAAGCGTGTCCGCAGCATTCTTCATGGTCTCCCAATCGGATTGGCTTCCCATGATGATGGCAACGGGCGGTCTGTCTGTCATCGTCACGGCGTTCCCCTCAGGCGATGATATCAGGGATGATCTGGTCTTCGAGCTTCGTCAGCTTGTCTTTGATCACCAGTTTCTTCTTTTTCATACGCTGGACGCGCAATGCATCACATCCGGTGGCAATCATGGCATTGATCGCGGCATCGTAATCTTCGTGCTCCTGGCGCAGTCGCGCCACTATGAGCCTGATTTCTGCCTGTTCCTGATCGGCCATATGCATTCCCCATAACCGTCTTCGGACATCGTCCGTTTTGCCGATGATTTCCGCAAGCTCCTATCACCAAATGGAGGTAACGGCTAGCGGCTGTTCGTCATGATTTTGCCACGTGTTCTCCTTGTTTTCACCTTCGACAAGCCTTCAAAAATATGTCACAGTCAAAAGGTTGACGCCTTGGATCTCCGGCGGTGTTGGCCGGGGAGAGGTAAGAGGAAGGAAGGGTCAAATGACTGTTCAAGCTCATCTTGAGTCACTCCAGAAAAAGCATGTTGCTCTCGAGGAGGAGTTGCATACGCTTATGATATCCCCCTCCCGAAACGATAATGAAGTTGCTGAGTGCAAACGCAGAAAATTGCGGATCAAGGACGAGATTGAGCGCCTGAAATCATCTTTCCATTGAGAACGATGCATGAATTACCGAGTGCGGTCCTAAACGGAGAAGGCAAAAGTCCAATTTCATCAGAAGTTTAGATGAGTTCGTGCTCGACAGGCAAATATACGCCGGTTCCGACGGAAAGTCGCGAGCCGGCGTTTTTCGTTTGAGGGAGCTGTCAGGCCCAGAACTGATCGAGCCAGAGATTGAGCTTGTCAAAACCACGATTGTTGACGGCGTAGATGCGTCGCGTGCCCTCTGCGGTGACCGAAACCAGATTGCAATCCAGCAGCGCCTTGAGGTGCTGGGAGACGGCAGGGCGGCTGATGGGAAGCCCCTCGGCAAGCTCGTTCACGGTCTTCGGCGCACGTCGAAGTTCTTCCAGCAGGAAGCGCCGGTGGGGATCGGCTATCGCAGTGAAGGGATCCGTGTTCGACATGCCGGAAAGCTACGTCAAACGGCGCAATCGGGCAAGGAAATTGTGCGGCGCAACGAAACCCAAAATGGTTAGAAACCGGCGCCTTCCTTAGCGATCAAAACCGCCGCAACGAGGGCCATCGCATACATGAAAGGATAGAAGATCGCCGGCTTCATACGACGCACGCACCAGGCGCCGGCAATTGTCGCAAGCGGGGCAAACGGCAGAAGCGTGGCGGATGTGGCGAGGTTCTGCGTGTCGAGCTGGCCAAGCGCGAAGTACGGAATGAGCTTTACGGCATTGAGGATCGCGAAGAAGCGGACGCTCGTGCCGGTATATTCGCGGGGTTGCATCTGCAGCGGCAGTGCATAGATCTGGAACGGCGCGCCGCCGGCATGGGCGACGAAACTACCATAGCCTGAGAGGCTTCCCCAGATCGTCGCCAGCAGCGGTCGCTGGCCGTGGGGTGGTGTGTTCTTTCCGGCGGCGGGGCCAAAGTTGTTCCAGAAATAGCGCAGGCAAAAGAGGATAGTGACGACGCCAATGACGACGCGAAGCACATTGCCCGGCACGAGGGCGGAGGTTGCCCAGCCGAGGGCGATCCCGAACAGCGCTCCCGGCAGCATGATCCTCAGCGTTGTCCAGTCGCCGTGCTTGCGCCAGATCACGAGTGAGATCATGTCCATGAAAATGAGGATCGGAAGCAGGATTGCAGCCGCCTGAACGGGTGAGACAACGAGGGCGAGAAAGGGTAGTCCGATCAGTGACAGCGCATCGCCCATGCCGCCCTTTGCAAGTCCAACCAGAATGACAGCGGGAACGGCGGCGTAATAAAATGACAGGTCCATCGGCATGCTTTTGAAAATCCTCCCCTTGCCAGCCCCGTCTAACGGAATTACTCACACAGGACGAGTGCAGATCGGCCGCAAAACGGCCTGTTCCGCTGTAAATGGAAAGAGTTCATGACCGAACCGGAAAACCGCTGCCGCCTAGTTCTGATTGCTCCCGACCTTGCCGATGCTGATGAGCAGGCAAAGGTCGTCGGCGATGCCTTGAAGGGCGGTGACGTCGCCTCGGTGATCGTGCCGCAATACGCTCTCAACGATGGCGAGTTTCAGAAGCATGCCGAAAAGCTGGTTCCAATCATCCAGCACGCGGGCGCTGCAGCGCTACTTGCGGGCGACAGCCGCGTTGTCGGGCGCACCAAGGCGGATGGCCTGCATCTGACCGGTCCGGCCAGCGAAATTTCTGAGGCGATCGACAAGTATGCCGATAAGCTGATCGTCGGCGGCGGCAATGCCGCCGACCGCCATCATGCACTGGAAATTGGCGAGGAACGCCCGGATTATATCTTCTTCGGCAAGCTCGACGGCGACATCAAGCCGGAGGCGCATCCCAAAAACCTCGCACTCGGTGAGTGGTGGGCTTCGATGATCGAGATCCCCTGCATCGTGATGGGTGGAACGGATCCGGCTTCCGCGCTCGCGGTGGCGGAGACTGGGGCTGAGTTCGTGGCGTTGCGGCTTGCGGTTTTCGGCGACGCCGGACGTGCGCCAATCATCGTCGCCGAGGTCAATGCGCTGTTGGACGAAAAAGCGCCACGGTTTGAGGATTGATATCGCGCACATGCCGATCCTGTCCCGCTCCCTGCGCGTTTCCGCTGCCTTTGCCGTCGTCATCCTGGCGGGGCTGACGCATGGCGTTTTCGCCCAGACGGTCGACAACGTCGTGACGCGGCCGCTCTCGACCGCCCCGGAGACACTGAAAACAGGACGGCCCCAGGCAGACGGCACTGGTCCATCGACCGGCGTCGGGGTCTTTGACCGCATGGGCGCCAAGCTGCCCGATCTGCCGCCGGAAAAGGACTATAAGGGACAGGTTGACGAGGCCTACGGAGCCTATCAGCGTGGCTACTATCTGACGGCGATGGAAAGAGCTCTGCCGCGCGCCCAGCTTGGCGATCCGGCCGCGCAGACGCTGATGGGTGAACTCCTGGCGGACGGCCTGGGTGTCAAGCGCGACATGAAGAACGCGGCTTTCTGGTACAGCAAGGGTGCGGAAGGCGGCGACCCTGCGGCGATGTTCAAGTATTCGCTGATGCTGATCGAGGGGCGGTTCGTCAAACGCGACAAGGCCAAGGCCGACGAATATATGCACAAGGCGGCCGACGCCGGAAATTCGTCTGCACAGTTCAATTGGGGCCAGATCCTGACGGCCGACAATCCGGGTGACAAGGGACTGAAGCTCGCGCTGCCGTACTACGAGAGGGCTGCCGAACAGGGCATCGCCGACGCGCAGTATGCGGTGGCCGAGATTTACGCCTCGCTGCCCGACCTGCCGGACGAAAAGAAGCAGCTGGCGCGCGAATGGATGGCGCGCGCTGCGCATGCGGGCTACGACACCGCCCAGGTCGATCTTGGCATCTGGTTGGTCAACGGCCAGAATGGGCCGCGCGATTTCGTCAAGGGTTTCCAATGGTTGCGGCTTGCGGCCAATCGCGGCAACGTGGTGGCTCAAAACAAGCTGGCGCACCTCTACATCAACGCCCTCGGTACCAAGCCGGACCCGGTCGAGGCCGCGAAATGGTATGTGCTATCGCGTCGCGCCGGCCTGCCTGACCCGGCCCTCGAAGATTTCTACCTCGGCATCGAGGAAGACCAGCAGAAGGCGGCCATCGATGCCGCCAACAAGTTCCGCCGGTTCCAATAATTTAGAAGAGGGCGTCTGCGAAGAGGTCTTCGATCAGATTGCCCGTGAGGTCCTGATCACGCAGCAGAAGTTTTGAACGTCCGACGGCCCGGGCCGCCGGCATTGCTCAGGCCAGATAGCCACCGTCGATCGTCAGGCCGGCGCCGGTGATGAAGGAAGCTTCCGGGCTTGCAAGGTAGGCCACGAAGCTTGCGATTTCTCGATCCTCCCCGAGGCGGCCGAGTGCCATCAAGCCCTTCAACATGTCGTTTGAGTGCGGGTCAGGATTCATGTCGGTTTCTGTGGGGCCGGGCTGGATGGCGTTGACGGTGATGCCTCGCGGACCGAGATCGCGTGCGAGGCCACGTGTCATGGCGGCGACAGCGCCTTTGGTCATGCTGTAAACGGCGGATGTCGGAAAGCCGCTGCGCTCGGCAACCACGCTACCGATGTTTATGACGCGGCCGCCGGTTTGCATGTATTTTGCCGCCGCCTGCGTGCCGGCAAAGACCGCTCTGACGTTGACTGCAAACATACGATCGAAGTCCTCAAGCGGGAAATCTTCCAGGCTATTCAGCAACAGAATTCCTGCATTGTTCACGAGAATGTCGAGCGTGCCGAAATGGTCGACGGCCGTGTCGATGGCCCTTTGCACCGCCGCCGCGTCCGCGCTGTCGGCGTGAATTGCAAATGCCCTGCCGCCCTTCGCCTTGATTTCACTGACGATCGCCTCGGCCTTGTCTTTCGAGTTGGCAAAGGTGAAGGCGACCGAGGCGCCATCCGCAGCCAGTCTCCGCACGATCGCCGCGCCGATGCCGCGCGAGCCGCCTGTCACGATTGCGACTTTTCCTTCAAGTGGTTTGGTCATCTTGTTTTTCTCCTTATTGGACTGTTTAGTCTAGAATCGAACATGGGAAGTCATCCTTCTTCGATTGATCTGTTATCGTAAGCTGCGGATAGCGAGACCGGCGATGGCGCGCAGCGTTTCGGTGCTGGCACCGTTGCGGGCGCTGACCTTCATGCCGGAGAGAGTAGCACCAAGGAACTGGGTGGCGGCCTCTGGGTCAATTTCGGTGGACAGCTGCCCTTTCGTCCGGCTGTCCAGGAGGAGCGCATGGATTGCCTTGCCCAGCACGGTGGAGGCGCTGTCGGTCAGAAGCGACACCTCGGTATCGGTCCGGCCGAACTCGCAAATCGCGCTGACACCAAGGCAGCCTTTCGACGCCTCCGATGTTGGTCTCGATGCAAAGGCAAAGAGGGCGCCCTCCAGCGCGTCAAGCGGCTGGTCGCTGTCCTGCATGTCGGCGATGATCTGCTGAATGCTGGCGGTATTGTAGCGTTTCAGAGCCTGCAGATAGAGGCTGCGCTTGTCGCCGAACGTATCGTACATGCTCTGGCGGCTGATCTTCATCGCTGACAGCAGCGCGTCTGTGGAGCTTCCCTCATAGCCATGCTGAGCGAAGACGCCGATCGCGGCGTCGAGAGCCTTGTCCTTTTCGAATTCCTTGTGTCTTGCCATGACGTACAAATAGCGATTTTAGATCGTTCTGTCCAGAATATTATTGCGGTCATTTGTGCGAGTGAAGGGCGGCGCGGCGGTCTCCTCTTGAAATTTTCCCTATTTTGTGGTCTTGAGGCCGCCAATCTTATAAGCGCTGCCCTATCTGGCGATCAGGGACCCACCCCGCCCTGACAGCGCGTACCGTATTATCGCTCAAGGAAAAGTGCTCACATGGCTCGTTCAGCTCTCCTCAATGTCATGGTTCAGGCTGCCATCAAGGCAGGCAAATCGCTGGGGCGTGATTTCGGGGAAGTACAGAACCTGCAGGTTTCGGTGAAGGGCCCGGGTGACTTCGTCTCCAATGCCGACCGCAAGGCGGAGAAGATCGTCAAGGACGAGCTCCTGAAGGCGCGCCCCACCTACGGCTTTCTCGGCGAGGAGAGCGAGGAGATCAAGGGCACGGACGGCGCGCATCGCTGGATCGTCGATCCGCTCGACGGCACGACCAACTTCCTGCACGGCATTCCAATGTTTGCAGTCTCGATCGCGCTCGAGCGCAACAATGAGATCGTCGCCGGCGTCGTCTTCAATCCTGCAACCGACGAACTCTATACCGCCGAGCGCGGCGGTGGCGCCTTCCTGAACGATCGCCGGCTGCGCGTCGGCGCTCGGCGCGTGCTTTCGGACTCCGTCATTGCCTGCGGTGTCCCTCATCTCGGTCGCGGCAATCACGGCAAGTTCCTCGTTGAGCTTCGCCACGTGATGGGTGAAGTTGCCGGCATTCGCCGCATGGGCGCGGCGTCGCTGGATCTTGCCTACGTGGCGGCGGGTCGCTTCGACGGTTACTGGGAAACGGGGCTGTCGGCCTGGGATATTGCGGCGGGCATCCTCCTTATCCGCGAAGCCGGTGGCTATGTCTCGGATTGGGATGGCGGTTCGTCCATTCTCGAAACCGGTTCGGTTGTCGCGGGCAACGAATATATCCAGAAGGCACTACTTGAAGTAGCCAAGCGTCCGGTTCCCGCACGGTAAATCGCTGTTGTAAAGACACGGTTTTCGTTCCCGCATACTTCAATTCGGCGCAATGTTGCTCTAGTCTCCGGCTGAAATGAATCCGGAGGCTGCGGAACCTATGGAAAATGTGAATGTGGCGGAGTTCGGCTCGACCGAAAAAACCACGGGCAATTACAGCTATAAACTTTCCAGTCCGATGCCGTTTCTTTGGACGATGGTGTTGTTTCTGATCATCGTCGGGTTCATTGCCGCCATTCTATTCCGGCAAGCCCAGACTGCCTTCATGCACAATCCCGGCCTCAACGGTTTGATCCTCGGGGTCTTGGCCGTCGGCATCATCCTGGTTTTCAGCCATGTGCTGTCGCTCAGGCCGGAAGTGCGGTGGTTCAATTCATTCCGTGCTGCGGGCAGCGCCGACAAGGTCGGCCGCAACCCGAAGCTGCTCGCGCCGATGCGGACTCTGATTGGCAACCGCAGCGCTTCGGCAGGCATTTCGACCGCGGCATTCCGCTCCATTCTCGATTCCATTGCCAACCGTCTCGATGAATCGCGCGACGTGTCGCGCTATCTGATCGGCCTCCTGGTGTTCCTCGGTCTGCTCGGCACCTTTTGGGGTCTTATCGGTACGATCGGCTCGATCAGTTCGGTCATTCAGACGCTTGACGCGGGTTCGAATGGTTCGACCGATGTTCTCGGTGCACTGAAGGAAGGGCTGTCGATGCCGCTTTCCGGCATGGGCCAGGCGTTCTCGTCTTCGCTGCTTGGTCTGTCCGGCTCGCTCATCCTGGGTTTCCTCGATCTGCAGGCAGGCCGTGCGCAGAACCGCTTCTACATGGAACTGGAGAACTGGCTTTCGTCGGTGACAGATGTCGGCTCGGATGTGGCCATGCCCGCGATCAGTCCCAACTCGGCAGTCTCGCCGGACGACGTTCGCGCGCTTTCCGAATATATGCGCAGGATCTCGGAAGAGGGCAGCGGCGGCACGCAGAGGTCGGTCGCGGCAATGGCGAACCTTGCCGAAGGCATTCAGGGTTTGGTCAAGAACATGCGAAATGAGCAGCAAATGCTGCGTGACTGGATCGAGGCCCAGCAAGACGAGACGAAAGCGATGCGTCGCACTCTCGATCGCCTAGCCGAGCGGATCGGCGCCCAAGAAAAGCACGGTTCGAGCGAACGCTCTCAACGCGTGCCGCAAACCGAAAAGACCGAGGGCAAGTAACCCATGGCTCTCGCCCGCAATCGTCGCCCTCAGCGCGTGATAGACTATTGGCCAGGTTTCGTCGATGCATTGTCGACGCTGCTGATCTCCATCATGTTCGTGCTGACCGTGTTCGTGGTCGGCCAGTATATCCTGAGTCGTGAAATCTCCGGCCGGGACGAGGTTCTCAACCGTCTGAACAGCCAGATCAACGAGTTGACGCAGCTTCTGGCGCTGGAGAAGGGAAGCAATCAGGATCTTGAGGACAGTGTCGCCAATCTGCAGGCGGCCCTGTCGTCGGCTGAAGGTGAGCGATCGCGGTTGAAAGCGCTGCTTGATGCCGGCTCGGGCGGCCAGAGCGCTGCGGAAGCGCGTGTCGGTAATCTGACAAAAGAGCTCGACGAACAGAAGCAGATGAGCGACCGGGCGATGAGCCAGGTCGAGTTGCTGAACCAGCAGATTGCTGCCCTGCGTAGCCAGATCGCCGCCATTGAAGCCGCGCTGCAGGCCTCCGAGCAGAAGGACCAGAGCTCGCAGACGAAGATCGCGGATCTTGGCCGTCGCCTGAACGTCGCGCTCGCGCAACGCGTGCAGGAGCTCAACCGCTACCGCTCCGATTTCTTTGGGCGCCTGCGCGAAATTCTGTCCGATCGCGAAAACATCAGGATCGTCGGTGACCGGTTCGTCTTCCAGTCGGAAGTACTGTTTCCTTCCGGCGGCGCGGACCTCAATCCGGATGGGCAGGTCGAGATGGAAAAGCTTGCGACCGCGCTTCTCGACGTCGCCAAGGAAATCCCGCCCGAGATCAACTGGGTGCTGCGTGTCGACGGGCATACCGACAACGTCCCGCTCGCCGGCACCGGTCGTTATGGCGACAACTGGCAGCTGTCGTCCGCGCGTGCGATCTCGGTCGTCAAGTTCCTGATCTCCCGCGGCGTGCCGGCCGACCGTCTCGTCGCCGCCGGTTTCGGCGAGTTCCAGCCGATCACGCCAGGCGATACGCCGGAGGCGCGCGCCACCAACCGTCGTATCGAGCTGAAGCTGACCGAAAAGTAGGTTTATGCGACGCCCGTTCGAACGTTCGCGAGGCGATCGAGGAGAAAGCCACGCACAGCGGGGCTGTCGCTGAGGCCGATTGCCGAGAGATAGGCGGTCTCCGCTTCCCGATAGTTCCTGACTTCCGTCAGCAGATGCGCGCGAACGGCCCAATAGGGTTGATAGGCTTTGATTTCCTTTGCGTCCATGCTGGCCAGGCAATCCAGTCCGGCTTGGGCACCTTTGGTGCGGCTGAGGACGGCAGCACGGCTGACGCGGGCGCCGACCGTCGGCTGCATCATCAGCAGGGCATCATAGAAGGTTAGGAGAGCATCCCAATTCGTCGTGCCGGTCAGACGACGCGCAGTATGTACGGACTGAATGGCGGCCATGCATTGGAACGGACCGAAGCGGTTGACCGCACCTGCCTTGCGGAGCAGCGCATCAGCTTCGGCAAGCATGATCGCATTCCAGCGGTCCGTCGACTGTTGTTCCAGCGCGACGTAGTCACCCTCGGCATTACGCCGCGCGGCCCGCCGACCTTCGCAATAGAGCATCAAGGCAAGCAACCCGATAACCTCCGGTTCGTCGGGAAGCATCGAAAGCAGCGCGCGGCAGAGCCAGATGGCTTCACTGGAAAGTGCACTGCGACCGCCATCGGCACCATCGAGATCGTCCCAACCAAGCCCGTAGGCGGCGTAGATTGCAGAGAGCACGGCGGACAGACGCTCGGGCAGCGAGCGTCGATCGGGTATCGCAAATCCAATGCCGATATCGCGAATGTTCGCCTTGGCCCGGACCAACCTCTGCCCCATTGCAGCAGGAGAAACGACGAAGGCCTGCGCGATGGCTTTTGCGTCAATACCTAGCACGACTTGCAGCATCAGCGGGGTGTGGATGCTCTTATCGATTTGCGGATGGGTGCAGACGAAAAGCAGCTTCAGGCGGTCGTCCGGAAATGCATCGGCAGCAGCGTCGTTCATCCTCGCCTCCGCCTCCTCGAAGGCCAGGGCGATGGTCGGGCGAGCATTTTCCTGGACACTTCGGTGGCGCGCCCCCTGCATGAGATTGCGCCGCGCGGCGACCAGCAGCCACGCCTCCGGCCTGTCGGGAATGCCGCGCTCCGGCCAGACCCGCAGGGCATCGACGAGCGCTTGCGACAGCGCATCCTCGGCGGCCGGCAAATCACGGGAGCGGGCCGCCAGAAAGGCAACCAACTTGCCATAGGATTGGCGCGCCACCCTTTCGGCGGCGCGCTCGGCTTCGGCGGTCATGCCCACCTCACATTTGAAGGCGAGGGCGCACCTCGACCGAGCCTTCTGCGGAGACCGGAACACGGGTCGCCCATTCGAGCGCCGTGTCGAAATCCGGAACGTCGATCAGATAGAAGCCACCCAATTGTTCCTTACCTTCGGGATAGGGGCCGTCCTGGACATCGTGGTCCTCGCCCTTGCGTCGCACCACCGTGCCGGTTTCGGGTGCGGTCAGCCCGGCGCCGCCGGTCATGATGCCGGCCTGAATCAGAGCCTGCGTGTAGGCGATCCAGCCGTCGCGATAGGTGGGATCGGTGCGGCGGGCAAAATCCCGCGATGATTCACGAACGATGAGCGCATATTGCATGTGGCGTTCCTCCAGATTCGTTGCGTTGACCGGCGTGCAGGCATCTAAGAACCAAAACTGAAAAGCTGCAACGTTCGGGGATCGGCGGAAGACCGTTCCGATACAATGAGACGTGACATCAGCCCATTTCGACATCCGGCCAAAAAAATCTCGGTGACAAGAAAGTGGCGTTGTCGCCAAGCGGGGCTCCGCGTAGGCTCGCGGAGATTTGGGGGAGAATGCTTTTGATTGAATGCGATGTGCTGGTCATCGGCGCGGGACTTGCCGGCTTGGTGGCGGCGGCGGAAGCGGCGGATCGCGGGCGGAAGGTCTGCATCGTTGAACAGGAAGGCGAACAAAGCCTCGGCGGGCAGGCCTTCTGGTCGTTGGGCGGATTGTTTTTCGTCGACAGCCCGGAACAGCGGCTGATGGGGATCCGTGACAGCCTTGGCCTGGCACGCCAGGATTGGATGGGGTCAGCGTCGTTTGACCGGCCGGAAGACTATTGGCCGCGCCGCTGGGCGGAAGCCTATCTCGAATTTGCCGCAAGCGAAAAGCGTTCGTGGCTTCATCAGCACGGCATGCGCTGGTTCCCGGTCGTCGGCTGGGCCGAGCGGGGAGGCGGGTTGGCGCATGGCCACGGAAATTCCGTGCCACGCTTCCATGTGACGTGGGGAACCGGGCCTGCTGTGCTTGCACCATTTGTCCGTCGGGTGCGTGAAGCGGAAGCGAAGGGTCTTTTGACGCTTTTGTTCCGGCATCAGGTGGATGATCTCCTTGTTCAGGACGGCATTGTCTGCGGCGCCCGCGGCACCGTCCTTCAGTCCGACGCCTCCGTGCGAGGGCGGGAGACGAACCGCATTTTTTCGGGGCTCTTCGAGGTTCGGGCCGATGTGACGATCGTCACATCAGGAGGTATCGGGGGTAATCACGACGCGGTGCGCCGGAGATGGCCGGTCGAGCGGCTGGGGCGGCCCCCGGCCGATATGGTCGCTGGCGTGCCTGCCCATGTGGATGGTCGAATGATCGAGATCTCCGAACGCGCAGGTGGCCGCGAGATCAATTCGGACCGGATGTGGCACTATACGGAGGGGCTGAAGAACTGGGATCCCATCTGGCGCAATCACGGGATACGTATCCTGCCGGGTCCGTCCTCCTTCTGGTGTGATGCCAATGGGAACCGCTTTGATGCGCCTGCCATGCCCGGCTTCGATACGCTGGCGACGCTCAAAGCCATCTGCGCGACTGGGCATGACTACAGCTGGTTCATCCTCACCAAGGCGATCATCAAGAAGGAGTTTGCCCTTTCTGGTTCCGAGCAGAATCCTGACATTACGGGTAAGGACATTCGCCTGCTTCTCAAGCGGTTGGGCAAGGAGCCGCCAGGGCCGGTCCAGGCGTTCATGGATAGGGGCGAGGATTTCATCGTTCGCGACACGCTCGAAGCGCTTGTTGATGGCATGAACGGACTGACCGGCGAGAAGCGTGTGGACGCGAGCCGCCTCAGGACGCAGATCGAGGCGCGTGACCGGGAGATCGCCAATGCCTTTTCCAAGGACGCCCAGGTCACCGCCATCCGCGGTGCGCGACGATATCTGGGGGACAAGCTGATGCGGACGGCGAAGCCGCACGCGCTGCTTGACCCGCGGGCTGGGCCGCTCATTGCCGTGCGACTGCACATCCTGACACGCAAGTCGCTGGGTGGTCTGGAGACGGATCTATCCGCGCGCGTGATCGGCCATGGCGGCGATCCGGTTCCAGGGCTTTATGCCGCGGGCGAAGTAGCAGGTTTTGGTGGTGGAGGTATGCACGGATACAATGCGCTCGAGGGAACTTTCCTCGGCGGTTGCATCTTTTCCGGCAGGGTCGCCGGACGAGCAGTGTAGAGGCGGCGCTTTTAGCGCCGCCTGATGGGTCAGGCCTCAGCCTTCGTCGTGTCGACGACTTCTGCGCCGGGAGAATTCTTCTTGATGGATTCGATGGCGCTCAGCGCCGATGCCTTGGCCTTATAGCCTTCGGAGCCGAACATGGATTCGCCGTTCGGCGCTTTGAAACGGAAACGGAACTCGCCAGCCTTGTCCTTGTAAACTTCGAACTTATACATCGATTTTTCTCCCGGAATCAGGATGTTGTCCTATCTACAGCCGCAGCGTAGAACAAAAAACGCAACTATTCCATCGGGATATTTGCGCGCTCTGCAACCGACGCGACTGACGGGTCTGAAAAGGAAATCGCTGGTATCACGGCTTGAAGATCGAGAAGACCGACGAGAACTTGTTAATCAGGTATGGCGCGAAAAGCACGAGGCCGGAATAGAAGAAATTCGCCGCCTTCGTCATGTCGGGTATCTCGTTGACGCTGGCAAAGCGATAAAGGCAGGCAAGGCCGAAGCCGACGTATAACATCAGTATCGCGACGGTTCCGACAAGGGCGATGAAACGGCTCGAACTCGCTTTCATCATCGTGACGGTTAGTGGGAGCTGCCCGGCGGCGAGGGGGATGCCAGCGGCGTCGATGGGGGTTCCGGCTGCGTCAGTTTTCGTCAACTCGACTTCCTCAGACAGGGCGTCGGTCAGCGACCAATCGTGGGCCTCCCGGAGCGAGCGGTAGCACAGCAGCATCGATATCACCACGGCGATGGCGACGAGCACAACCAACATATTGGCAAAGCTTATTAAATTCACCAGAGCCTCCCTCAGAGCGCTGCGACATGAATCTGTCCATGAAACCGAGTGTAATCTTTGCGTGTATTATGTCAATATACGCGCAAAGATTACACGCCGATGCAACCGTCGCAGGCTGCTCGCTGAGAAGGGACGTGTAATTCGATGATCACTTCACGGCGGCAAGAAAGTCGCCGGCGCCAGTTTCGAACTGCAACTTGGCGAGCTTGGCGTAGATGCCCCCATCTCGAATGAGGGTCTGATGCGTTCCCTCTTCGACAACACGGCCCTGATCCATAACGAGAATCCGGTCAACCTTCAGCACGGTGGCGAGGCGATGGGCAATGACAAGCGTCGTGCGCCCGGTCATGAGCCCATCGAGGGCCTTTTGCACAAGTGTTTCGCTTTCGGCGTCCAGCGCCGACGTCGCCTCGTCGAGCAGGAGCACTGGTGCATCTTTCAGAATGGCACGGGCGATCGCGATCCGCTGACGTTGACCGCCGGAGAGCGTGATACCGCGCTCGCCAACTTCCGTGTCATATCCCTTCTCCAGGCGGGCAACGAATTCGTCGGCCTGGGCGGCGATCGCAGCGGCACGCACCTCTTCGCGCGTAGCCTCGGGGCGCCCGAAGGCGATGTTGTCGTGAATAGAAGCCGCAAAGATGGTGACATCCTGCGGCACGATCGCGAGGCGTTTGCGCAGTTCGTCGGGATCGGTGCTCGTCGCTTCGATACCGTCGATCTTCACCGCGCCCTGTTGCGGGTCGTAGAAACGGAGCAGCAGCGAGAAGACTGTACTTTTGCCGGCGCCGGAGGGGCCGACAATCGCAACGGTTTCGCCGGGAGCGACGTCGAAGCTCAGGCCATGCAGCGCGGATCGTTCGGGGCGTGATGGATAGGCGAAGTGCACGTCACTGAACTGCACACGGCCAAGCGCAGGAGCAGGCAGCGCAACAGGCGCGGCCGGCGCCGCGATTGGGGAAACCTCGTCGAGCAGTTCCGTCAGCCGGTCGGCCGCACCCGCGGCCTGCGAAAGCTCGCCCCAGACTTCCGACAGAGCGCCGAGCGAGCCGGCGGCGATAACTGCGTAGAGAAGGAACTGGCCGAGCGTGCCCGCAGAGAGCGTGCCCGCGAGAACGTTGTGGGCTCCGACCCAGAGAACAGCGACGACGCTGCCGAAGATAAGGGTGATGGCGATTCCCGTCAGCAGGGCGCGCGAGCGGATCGCGGCGCGGGCGGCAGCATAGGCCGTTTCGACGGCCGATCCATAACGGTCCGCCGCAGCGTCTTCTCCGCCAAAAGCCTGGACGGTGCGGCTGGCGGCGATGGTCTCGTTGGCGAAGGCGGAGGCATCGGCCAGTGTATCCTGGGCAAAACGCGAGCGTTTCCGCACCGAGCGGCCGAAGCCGACGAGCGGGAAGACGATCAGCGGGATCGCACCGATCACCAGGCTGGACAGCTTTGGAGAGGTCACGATCATCATGCCCATCGCGCCGAGACAGAGGATGAGGTTGCGTAGGGCCACAGAGGCCGTTGCACCGACGGCCGACTTGATCTGCGTCGTATCTGCCGTCAGGCGCGAGACGATCTCGCCCGACTGGTTGACGTCGAAGAACGCCGGCGACAGCCGCGTCACGTGACTGAAGACGTCGCGGCGAAGGTCGGCGACGACGCGCTCGCCAAGCGTGATGACGAAGTAATAGCGAAGGGCGCTCGCAACGGCTAGCACGACCGCCATGATCATCAGCATGAGGAAATAGCTGTTGATGAAGCTGCCATCGGCCTGCGTGAAGCCGTGATCGATCATGCGGCGTACGGCGAGCGGCAGGGCGAGCGAGGTCACGGCCGCAAGCGCAAGCGACGCGAGAGCGCCGGCGACCAGGCCGCGATAGCGCACGACATAGGGCGTCAGCCGGCCTAGCGGCTTCAGCGATCGCGACTTCTTTTCCCCTGCTTGACCCGCGTATGCCAATTCGTCTCCGATCCCCTACAACACCGCTCATCCGCGGCTGATGGCTCTTGTTATCCTGCCGGCCTTCATGTATAGGCAGCCCATCCTAATGGGAAGCCGTAGCCTTTGCGTCTGCGGCTTCATTTATTCAATCGGTCCTCTTGTCGCAACGAATATGCGTCAAATTGGACGTTGCATGGCAGGAAGATTGTTATGAAGGCAGATATCCATCCCGACTATCACACGATCAAGGTAGTCATGACCGACGGCACCGAATACGAAACCCGCTCGACCTGGGGTTCTGAAGGCGCAGTCATGAACCTCGAAATCGACTCCAAGTCGCATCCGGCATGGACTGGTGGCAACCAGCAGCTCATGGACCGCGGCGGCCGCGTTTCCAAGTTCAACAAGCGTTTCGGCGGCCTCGGCCTCTAATCGCTGCCGCTTGGTGGAATTGAAAGAACCCCGCTTCGGCGGGGTTTTTTGTTGCGTGCTTTCTGCCCGCGAGACTGTTTGCTTTCTTGAACCCGCGTTACGGCCTCTTGGAAATCCGTTCGATCCAAGACAAGATCATCCAGCTCCAGCTTTGAAGGGGACTGGGATGGAAAATCACGAGCCGTTTCTAAGAGAAGCGATCGCGCTTTCGAAATCTGCGATGGAACGGGGTGACGAGCCGTTTGGCTCAGTGCTGGTCAAGGACGGGACGGTCATTCTGCGCGCCGAAAACAGCGTATTCACCGGCCGCGACATGACGAACCACGCCGAGTTGAACCTGATCAAGCTCGCTGCGCAGAAGTACGATGCTGCTTTCCTGTCGGATTGCACTCTCTATACCAGCACCGAGCCGTGTGCGATGTGTTCCGGGGCGATCTACTGGTCGGGGATCGGGCGCATGGTGTTTGCGTGCTCCGAGACGCGACTTGGTGAGATTGCCGGGATCGGCCTGAACGTTCCGAGCCGGGCAATATTGGAAACCGGCGCGCGCATCGTCGTCGTCGATGGCCCGAACATCGAAGACGAAGCTGCTGCCGTCCATCAGGAATTCTGGCCAAAGCATCTGGGTAGAGCGTAGCGGCTGAAAGCTCGTGGCGCGCAAAAGACAAACCGGCCGCGCACCACGCAGCCGGTTTCATGAATGCGGTATCGAGGCGGCTTAGTTGTTGCTGAAAGCCGTCTGCAGCAAGCTAAGCTGAGCCTGGACGCTATTCTGGTTGTCAGGAACGATCGGGGCTTCGGCCGGACGGTAGATTTCGCGGTCGAGCAGGGCGACGCGGTTCTGCAGGCGCAGCGAGCGTTCGATCAGATCGCGGAAGGATTCCGGCAGGTCGCCCCAGCCCGGCGCGTTGCGATCGACGTTGAAACCGTCGAGGCGAACCTTGTTCTTCTCGGCCAAAACCTGATCGCGCGACATCTCGCCGTTGTTGACGGCGCGCTGCAAAAGCAGCCAGGACGCCATCTGCATCAGGCGGGTGGTGAGGCGCATCGATTCAGCGGCATAGAGGACGGATGCCATGCGCGGCAGAACCTTCGAGGCTGCGCGGCCCTGGCCATCGAGATAGGCGGCGGTTTCTTCAACCAGCGACATGCCTTCCGAATACAGTGTCTTGAACTGCGAGGATGAGGCAGCGCGACCTGCAAAACTGATCGTGTTCAATCCAAGCTCTGACATTTAAATAGTCCCTGTTGCACGCATCTACTTATGGTCAGGTAACGTCGACCGAAGGCAAAAGGTTCTCCGGCCGCTCTTTATGCTTTTAAGATGGTAGCTTTAGCGGAATTGCGCAAGGCGTTTCTTAAGAAAGGGTTAACTTCCACAGTTTCATGGAAATGGTCCCCAACGCAATAAAAAAGAAGAGCCGCAAAAGCGGCTCTCAAGGTAAAACAGGGAGAAAAATCAGACCAATTCACCGCATGGAAAACTGTCTGAGATCCAGAGAAGATCTGGATGAGTACAGTAATACCTTATAAAGCTTAATCGCGGCTTAAACCTGTCCCGGTTTAGTCCTTTCCGGCGGCATGATTTGCTGCTTTAGCCAACCGGCGATCAGGAGCGGAAGAGGCTTTCGGCCGCTGATCTTGTCGAGGTCTTGCTGGCCACCTCAGCTTCGATTCTCGCGATCTCGGCCTTGAGCAGCTCAATGCGCGATCTCAATTCGTCGACCGAGACGGCGGAAAGATCGCCACCGATCTCATGCGCAACCTTCTTCTGCGGCCGGTCGTCATCGATGAAGCTCATCTCAATCCTCCCTTGTCTGCCTCAGTTATATTTTAGGGCAGGATCGCCGGTTTCGGGAGTCTTGGCGGTTCCGCGGTCGGCAAGCGACATGCTTTCGGGCGTTAGCGTTTGTGAGGTGGCAGTCGAAAGAGTCGTAAACGCGTCGCGGTCGCCGACCGGAACGGCGGCGCGCATGCGGCTGCGGATGATGGCATAGGCGGTGATCAGCACATGGGCGATCGCCGTCACTAGGAAGAGGGCATGCGGGTTGATCATCGACATCACGGGCCCGCCGATGGTCGGGCCGATGATCGTGCCGATGCCGTAAAGGAGCAGCAACCCGCCGGAGACTTTTACGAAGTCCTCTGCGGAGGCAAAGTCGTTCGCGTGCGCAACGGCGATCGGATAGAGCGTGTTGGCAACAGCGCCATAAAGCACGACGAGACCGATAATGAAGTAGGGCGAGTCGGGGTGCAGGATCGCCAGCAGCAGGCCGGCGAGAGCGGCAATCGCCGACATTGCCGCCAAGACATAGCGACGGTCGATACGGTCCGAGAGGCGGCCGGCCGGCAGTTGCATCACGGCGCCGGCGAAGATCGTGGAACTCATCATGATCGCGATACTCGTATCGGACAGGCCAGCGCCAGCACCAAAGACGGCGCCCAGCGTACCGTAGGCGCCGTTGGCGATACCGACGAGGAGAATGCCAAGGCAAGAGACGGGAGAGTTGCGGTAAAGGGCCGGCAGATCGAGCTTGACGGCCTTCAGCGGCTGCGGGGAGGCCGCGGTCGAGAGCGTCGTCGGAAGCATCGCGATGCAGTAGAAGATGCCGCAGATCATGAAGAGCACGGGCGTGCGCACATCCTCCAGCGGAATCATCATCTGGCCGGCCACGACGCCGAAGAGCGTGATGGAGATATAAAGCGAGAAGATCGCGCCGCGGCTTTCGTTGGTGGCGCGCTCGTTCAGCCAACTCTCGATGATCATCGACGTGCCGGCTGTCGCAAAGCCGGTTACGGCGCGCAACAGGACCCACCAGACCGGATGGATGATGATACCGCTTACGAGCGCGATAATCGCGATAATCGCAATGAAGCCGGAGAAGGCGCGAACGTGGCCGACACGGCGCACCAGTTTGGGGGCAACGAGGCAGCCGATGACGAAGCCGGCCGCCCAGGAGGTGCCGAGCAGCCCAAGGGTGGTCGTTGCGTAACCTTCCAGGTTGCCACGCACTGGAAGCAGGATGCCCTGCAAGCCGTTGCCCATGAAGAGAAAGAGCGTCCCGAAAAGAAGTGAGGCGACGGACAGCAGATTTCTTTTCATATACCCAGACTCTATGCGTTGAATGTCAAAGGACATATGGCAACACACGGGTGTCGCCCAGCCTCGAGAAGATTGATTGTGCCCCCAAATGCCTTTACGGCATGAATAAATGCAGTCGTGACGCGAAAAAATGTCGGTCCTGTGACAATCAGAAGAGATGGAAAAATAAAGACATGACCAAGCTGATCGCCCTGCTGCTCATCCTGGCGATGGCGATCCAGTTGATCAAGCCGCTGGGTGTCCCAGGGCTGCGTCGGCGCATGGATTTCTGGAAGATCGCGCTGATCGCCTTCGCAATCTGGGCGCTGGCGCTGATCGGCCGCGACCTCTTCGTCTAATACGCGATTTCGCCGCGCATGACTGGCGCGCAGCTTCCGGAAATCGTGACGTCGGTGACCGTCCCCTCCTGCTTGACCACGTCGATCCCGATGAGGCTGCGGCGTCCCATTTCGACGCCTTGCTCTATGGTCAGCGAAACGCTCATAGTCGCATCCGGCTCCAGCGAAACGAGGTAGGCGCCCAAGGCTGCCGAGGCGCTGCCGGTTGCCGGATCCTCCGGCACGTTGTCGAGCGGCGCAAACATCCGTGCGCGGATCATCCACGGGTTTTCCTGCGAGCGGACGTAGACGAACAGCGAGAAGTCGTGGTTGCCTTCAATGGTCGACCCTGCCGCATCCTGAAAATATGAAAGGTTCGGTCGGGCGCGGCCGAGGGCGGCAAGGTCCGCGAGTTCGGCGACTACGAAACTCAGCCCAACCGATAGGACAACAGGTCCATGCGTGGACACGCGGATTTCGTCTGGTTCGATGGCGATGCAGCGGGCAACGGTGTGCCCCGAGATTGTGTCGCCGACAGCAAGCGGTCTCGGCGCGCGAATGGATGCGGACAGCACCTCGCCACGGTCCCGCTTGAGGTCAACTTCGACGAGTCCCGCCTTCTCCTCGAAGCGCAGCTTGTCTCCGGTGGGCCGACCGAACACCTCGCCCTGCCGCCCAAGCACATAGGCGGTACCAACGTTCGGATGGCCCGCAAAGGGCACCTCCATGGTCGGCGTGAAGATACGGATACAGGCGGTATTGGCGGGATCCTCCGGCGGCAGCACGAAGGTGACTTCCGAATAGCCGAACTCCGCGGCGATGCTCTGCATGTCGGTATCGGTCAGACCACGCGCGTCACTCATGACAGCCAGCGGATTGCCTTCGAAACGGGTGGAGGTGAAAACATCGACGGTCGTGAAGGCAACGGTTTTCATGGCGGCTCCGAACGGGCTGATGCCTTGATCCTTACTTGCGAACGGCTGGCTGCAGAAGCTGGAAACTTGTCGCTGTTACAATAGAAAAACCGGCCGCTTTGGGCGACCGGTTCTGTTTGTCTTGTAAGCCGAGAAGGGCTTAAGCGGCCTGTTCGAGGTCCTTCTTCCAGCTGCCCTTGGCAGCGAGGCTGTTCATCTCGGCGCGGTGGGCGAAGGCACGTTGTCCGGCGGCGACATTCTCCGCCTTGCCACCCCAGGCCTTGAGGGCCGTATCCTGCAGGGCGCGGCCATAGGAGAAGGTGACCGCCCAGGGCAGGTCGTAGCCCGAGTTGATCGCAGATAGATGCGCCGACGCTTCTTCGGTCGACTGGCCGCCGGAGAGGAAGGCAATGCCGGGAACGGCGGAGGGAACGGTGCGCTTCAGAACTTCGACGGTACGCTCGGCGACTTCGGCGACAGACGCCTTGCGGGCGTTCTTGCCGTCGATGACCATGTTCGGCTTCAGGATCATGCCTTCGAGGCTTACACGGGCATCGGCCAGTTCCTCGAAGACGGTGCGCAGCGTCCATTCTGTGACCTCCGCACAGCGGTCGATGTTGTGGTCGCCCGGCTTGCCATCCATCAGGCATTCCGGCTCGACAATCGGAACGATGTTGGCCTGCTGGCAGAGTGCGGCATAGCGGGCAAGCGCGTGCGCATTGGCCTTCATGGAGCCCCAAGTCGGCAGCGAGGAGGAAATTGCGATGACGCCGCGCCACTTGGCGAAGCGAGCGCCGGCTTCATAATACTTCGCCAGGCGATCTGCGAGGCCGTCCAAACCTTCGGTGATGGTTTCGCCGGGATAGGCTGCCATCGGTTTTGCGCCGATATCGACCTTGATGCCCGGAATGCTGTCTGCTGCGCGGATGATGTCAACGAAGGGCGTGCCGTCTGCGGCTTTCTGGTGGAGGGTCTCTTCGTAGAGAATGACGCCGGAAATATACTGACGCATCGCCTCGTCGGTACGGAACAGCATCTCGCGGTAGTCACGGCGGCTCGTTTCTGTCGATTCAAGTCCAATCGTATCGAACCGCTTGCCGATTGTGCTCGTCGATTCATCCGCTGCAAGCAGCCCACGGCCACCAGTTACCATACGCACGGCAATGTCTTCCAAACGTTCGCTCATATCGTTCTCTCCACAGCAAAGAAAAATCGTCAACCGGTGAATATAGGTCGCGGATAACAGAAGTTTATGGTCGGGAAAACGGCAGCAAAATTCTTTGAAACGTTTGAATTTTTTTTAATCGTTTGAAAGTTCGGGCTTTTGTTCTTGCTTTGAGCAAAAGACCGCGGCGCTTCCGCGCCACGGTCTATCTACATGTAAAATCTGTTAAATTCGACTGTTCGGATCATTTGGCCTTGTTGAGGACCGCGACGCCCGGAAGGACTTTCCCTTCCATCCATTCAAGGAAGGCACCACCCGCGGTCGATACATAGCTGAAATCATCGGCAACGCCGGCATGGTTCAGCGCGGAGACCGTATCACCACCACCGGCGACCGAAGTCAGCTTGCCAGCCTTGGTGCGCTCGGCCGCAAACTTCGCTGCCGCGACGGTTGCCTTGTCGAACGGTTCGATCTCGAACGCGCCAAGCGGACCGTTCCAGACGAGCGTATTGGCGCGCTCGATCCAGGCCTTGATCGCCTCGACCGACTTCGGACCGACGTCCAGCACCATCGCGTCGCTGGGGATCGCATCGATCGCGACCGTCTCGTTGGCGGCGTTTGCTTTGAACTCGCGGGCAACAACGCCGTCTTCGGGGAGAATGATGGCGCAGCCCGCCGTGGCCGCTTCGATCATGATCTGCTTTGCGGTGTCGGCAAGGTCGTGCTCGCAGAGCGACTTGCCGACATTCGTGCCACGCGCGGCGATAAAGGTATTTGCCATGCCGCCGCCGATTACCAGCGCGTCGACCCTCTTTACGAGGTTCATCAAGAGATCAATCTTGGTCGAGACCTTAGCGCCGCCGACGATGGCAACGACCGGTCGGGCCGGATTGCCGAGGCCGGTCTCAAGTGCTTCGAGCTCAGCCTGCATGGTGCGGCCGGCATGAGCGGGAAGATGATGGGCGAGGCCTTCCGTCGAGGCGTGCGCACGGTGGGCGGCGGAGAAGGCATCATTGACGTAGATGTCTCCCTGCGCGGCTAGCGCCTTGACGAAATCCGGGTCGTTCTTCTCTTCGCCCTTATGGAAGCGCGTATTTTCCATGAGCAGGATGTCGCCGTTCTTCATCGCCGCAACGGCGTCGCTAGCCACGGCGCCAATGCAGTCGTCGGCGGTCGAGACCGAGTGGTCAAGGACTTCCTCGACGGAGGGCGCGATCAGGGACAGCGAAAGATCTGGCGACGGGCCATCCTTGGGGCGACCGAAATGCGCGAGCAGGATGACCTTGGCGCCCTTCTTCGACAGTTCCAGGATCGTCGGGGCAACACGCTCGATGCGCGTGGTGTCGGTCACTTTGCCGTCTTTGACCGGGACGTTCAGGTCAACGCGAACGAGGACGCGCTTGCCGGCAATGTCGTTGAGGTCGTCGAGGGTCTTGAAGGAAGGCATGGAGAAGTCCGTTCGTTATTGCCCAAAAGATGCGGGGACCATACCAAGGATGACTGGAGACGCAAGGCGGTCATTGCCGCTTTTCATCACCCTTGCCGGACGTCGCTGCGGCGGCTGCTTCACGGTTCTTGCGACCTTTAAAGCGGTCACGGACGCGGTCGATGATGTCATGCAGATTAAGGAAGATCGGCAGGGCGGTGGCGGGCTCGAGAGCCTCGAGCGACATGCCGACCGAAGTGATGTGGTCCTGGTCGTCGAGATCGCGGACGATCAGGATAATGGAGCCGAGGCGCACCCGGTCGGCATAGTCGGCCTTGCCACCGAGACGATGCTTCATCAACTCGGCGATCGTCAGTCCCTTCTCGGATTCGTTCAGCAGTCCAGGGCCATAGGCGGCGTCGAGATCTGCGGCGGGGCGAGCCGGTGAAAGTGCGAAGGCGCCGAAGAAATCCGCATCGTCCTCCTCGACAGGAACTCGGCTGGCAAAGAGCTTGTCGAGCAGCCGCGAATAGGAGGGAACTACGAAGAGATAGACGAGATCGTTTTCGCGCAGCCGTCCGGCATACTGATAGCGCATCGACTTGCCATCTCGGATGACGAGCGAGGGCGTTGCCCAACGCGGGATACGCTCACCGCGCAAGACCGGGCTATCCTTGACGACGCGGTAGGAGAGAAGCTCATGGTTTGCCGCGCCCGGCAGATCTACTTCCACCTTGTCGACGGCACCCATCCGCGGTGGGGTGATGAGCCCGAGCTTCTTGGCAACCGGTTTGATCGTCCACCCCTGTACGAGCAGCGAGACGAGCACGATGATGAAGGCGGTATTGAAATAGACCTGGCCATTCTCCAATCCACCAAGGATGGGCATGATCGCAAGCAGGATCGACACCGCGCCACGCAACCCGACCCATGCGACAAAGCCAATCTCTTGCTGCGTGTAGTCGAAGGGCAGCAGAGACAACCAGATGGCAAGCGGGCGCGCAACGAAGATCAGGAACAGGGCAAGCAGTATCGCTGGAATGGCGATCGACGGAAACTGCGACGGTGTTGCAAGGAGCCCGAGAACGAGGAACATAATGATTTGTGCAAGCCAGGTCATGCCGTCCTGGAAGCGCTTGATGGCGGCATAACCGTGGAGTTTGCGGCTGCCCGCGTAGATGCCGGCAACGTAGACGGCGAGGAAGCCGCTGCCGCCGACTGCGCCTGTCGCTGAAAAGACCAGCAGCGCCAGGGCCAGCACGAAGATCGGTGTCAGGCCGCGATCCGTCTCCAGCCTGCTGACGATCAAAACGATCATCATGCCGCCGAGCAGGCCGAGGATGACGCCGAGGCCCATCTGCTGCACGAACATGGCAAGCATGCCGATGTTGATGCCGTGATACCGTTCGCCGCTAGCAAGAACCTCAACGAGCGCAATAGTCAGGAAGATCGCCATCGGGTCGTTGGAGCCGGATTCCACTTCAAGGGTCGACCGCACTTTGTCGCGGATATTGATGCCGCCGATGCGCAGCAGGAAGAAGACCGCTGCCGCGTCGGTAGAGGCAACGATGGAGCCGAGCAGCAGACCTTCCAGCCACGTAAAGTTCAGCAACCACATGGCGACGACGCCAACCAATGCCGCCGTTATCAGGACACCGACCGAGGCGAGTGTCAGCGAGGGCATGGCGGCGAGCTTGAACGACTGCACTGGCGTTCCAAAGCCGGAGTCGAACAAGATGATCGCGAGCGCGATGGAACCGAGGATATAGGCGAGATAGTTGTTGGTGAATTCGATGCCCAGGCCATCCGTTCCGGCAAGCAATCCGATCGCCAGGAAGAGCAGGAGGAGGGGCGCGCCGAAGCGGAACGCGAGCAGGCTGGAGAACGCGGCGAGGAGCACGAGCGTCGTCGACACCAGTACGACGATATAGAACGCTTCCATGCCTATCCCCTTACCTGCAATTCAATGCAGACCACCCCCGGTCCCGCAGCCCATTCCCAGTCACCCTTTCGTCGTCATCCAAGCTTGCTGCGAGTAAACGGCAAAACAAACGGGATGGGTAGGCCTTGCGGTCGAACCCCTGCTGTTTTGCGGCTTCATGCTGCTGTTTTGGCGTGCCGAACGGCAAAGCTGGATGAGCGCTCACGAAGGAGCTTGAAAGAGTGTATGAGCAAATCGGGCGATAGCAGGGCAGAAGCGGCGCTCGCGCGCTTTTCCTGGCGATCAGTTTCTTGTCGGAAGTGAACCGCGTCGAGGCCTCAGATCAGATGTCGTCGTCCTCATCGCCTTCGTCATCGCCGATGTCGGAAATTGGGACCAGGAAGACGACGAATTCGTCATCGATGGTGCGCTCCGGATCGTCGTCGAACTCGTAGGCGTGCTCGACTTCGCTCGCCTCTTCGGCGGTTGCCTTGCGCAGGCTGAGCGGAGCAACTCCGTCCCAAACCGGCTTGCCTTGAGATTGCAGGACCGTGAGATCCTCCCGGAAATCCTCAGCCTCGAAGAAGGTCTTGGCATCGTCGGCGTCCTCGGAGCGGAAGCTTGCGACTGGTTGTCCATCGATTTCGATCGTAAAGTAGTCCATCAGAATTCCTTCGCCTGCGCACCATCCGCTTGACAGCGACAGTACGGTGATCGAACACCCCGCGCCAGCACTATCCTTTAAGGATAACGATTATCGCGGTCCCATGACCTGCGTGGACGCCAGCAGCGGTTGCCCCTCCGCGATCTGCTTGGAACTGCGACCGCCAACGAGGCTCAAGCTCAACACGCTCGCGATCATACAAACAACAATGATCGTCATGAGAATTTTCATGGGGGACTCGTCGGCAATCCGGCATCTCTTATGCCTGTGACGCTAGCCAGTTTGACGATGGGACGCAAGCGGAAGGACCCACTCGCCACGGCCATCGGACTGGCCATAAGAAAAGCGGCCCGATTGTCCGGGCCGCTTTCCGAGATAATTCGGCAGGGCTGTTAGATGAGCTTCGCGAAAGCGACGGCCGTGTCGGACATGCGGCTGGAGAAGCCCCACTCGTTGTCGTACCAGGACAGGACGCGCACGAAGTTGCCTTCCATGACCTTGGTCTGATCGGTCGCGAAGATCGAGGAGTGGCTGTCGTGGTTGAAGTCGCGGGAAACGAGCGGCTCGTCGGTGTAGCCGAGAATGCCCTTCAGTTTGCCGTTTGCGGCCGCCTTGATCGCTTCGTTGATTTCGCCGACCGTCGTGGCCTTCTTGGCGACGAACTTGAAGTCGACGACCGAGACGTTCGGGGTCGGAACGCGGATCGACGTACCGTCAAGCTTGCCCTTCAGATGCGGCATGACGAGGCCAACGGCCTTGGCTGCGCCCGTCGACGTCGGGATCATGGACAGGGCTGCGGCGCGGGCGCGGTACAGGTCCTTGTGCATGGTGTCGAGCGTCGGCTGGTCGCCGGTGTAGGAGTGGATCGTGGTCATGAAGCCGTGGTCGATGCCGACCGCGTCATCGAGAACCTTCACAACCGGTACGAGGCAGTTCGTCGTGCAGGATGCGTTGGAGATGACCAGGTGCTCCTTGGTGAGCTGGTCGTGGTTGACGCCGAAAACGACGGTCAGGTCAGCACCGTCGGCAGGGGCCGAAACGATGACGCGCTTGGCGCCTGCAGCCAGGTGCAGGGCAGCCTTTTCACGCGAAGTGAAGATGCCGGTGCATTCCATCGCGATGTCGACGCCGAGTTCCTTGTGCGGCAGCGTCGCCGGGTCCTTGATCGCCGTCACCTTGATCGGCTTGCCACCGCCAACAGTGATCGTGTCGCCTTCGACCTTCACCTCGGCTGGGAACTTGCCGTGGATGGAGTCGTAGCGCAGCAGGTGGGCATTGGTCTCGACCGGGCCGAGGTCGTTGATCGCGACGACTTCAATGTCGGTGCGGCCAGATTCGACAATAGCGCGGAGAACGTTGCGGCCGATGCGGCCGAAGCCGTTGATGGCAACCTTTACAGTCATGTGCATTCACTCCCTAGAGATGGGGCTTGCGGATTGAATTGGAGAGCGCTTGTGCGCTCCCTTTATAGCTTTGCTTCTGCGGCCGCGACCACGGCGTCCGCGGTGATGCCGAAATGTTCGAAGACCTTCTTTGCAGGGCCCGATGCGCCGAAGCCCTTCATGCCGACGAAGCTACCTTCCGGACCGATGAACGCATCCCAGCCTTCGCGGACGGCGGCTTCAACGGCGACCTTGACCGGCGAGTTGCCGATGACTTCCTTGCGGTAGGCCGCCGGCTGGTCAAAGAACAGTTCCGTGCAGGGAACCGAGACGACGCGGGTGGAAACACCCTTGCCTTCGAGCGTTGCGCGGGCCGCAACGGCCAGTTCGACTTCGGAGCCCGAAGCGAAGATCGTCACCTTCGCGTCGGCATTACCAGCCAGCGTGTAGGCACCCAACTCGCAGAGGTTCTTTTCGCTGTACTCGGTACGCACCGGCGTCAGATTCTGGCGGGTCAGCGCGAGGGCGGACGGGTGGTCTTTCGTCTTGATGGCGATCTGCCAGCACTCGGCCGTCTCGGTCGGGTCGGCCGGACGGAAGACCCGCAGGTTCGGAACGGCACGCAGGCCGGCGATCTGCTCGACCGGCTGGTGCGTCGGGCCGTCTTCGCCGACGCCGATCGAGTCGTGCGTCAGGACGTGGATGACCCGGATGCCCATGAGGCTGGCGAGGCGGATCGGCGGGCGGCAATAATCCGAGAAGATCATGAAGCCGCCGCCATAGGGAATGAGACCGCCGTGCAGCGCGATGCCGTTCATCGCCGAAGCCATGCCGTGCTCGCGGATGCCCCAGTGCATGTAGCGTCCGGCGAAATCCGTTGGCGTGATCGAATGCATCTGGCTGGTCTTGGTGTTGTTCGACGGCGTCAGATCGGCCGAACCGCCGAGCGTTTCCGGTAGGAAGCCATTGATAACTTCGAGGGCGTCTTCCGATGCCTTCCGAGTAGCGATGACTGGCTTGGTCTCGATGAGCTTCTTCTTGTAGTCGCTGATCGCTGCGTCGAAGCCTTCCGGCAGGTCGCCGGCAAAGCGGCGAGTGAACTCAGCCTTGTGTGCGGATTTGGCGAGACCGTCTTCCCACGACTTGACAAGGTCAACCGAACGGCTGCCGGCTGCGCGCCATGCGTCGAGGATGTCAGAGGGAATGACAAAGGGCTCGTATTCCCAATTCAGCGCCTTGCGGGTGGCTGCGATTTCATCGGCGCCGAGCGGGTTGCCGTGGACCTTGTGAGTGCCCTGCTTGTTCGGAGCGCCGAAGCCGATGATCGTCTTGCAGGCGATGAAGGTCGGACGGTCGGATTTGTGGGCGGCTTCGATGGCGGCGGAGATGGCAGCCTGGTCGTGGCCGTCGATCTCGATCGTGTTCCAGTGAACGGCCTTGAAGCGGGCAATCTGGTCGGTCGAGTCAGAGAGCGAGACAGCGCCGTCGATGGTGATCGAGTTGTTGTCCCAGAAGAGAACGAGCTTGTTGAGCTTCAGGTGGCCGGCAAGCGCAATCGCTTCATGGCTGATGCCTTCCATCAGGCAGCCGTCGCCGCAGATCGCATAGGTGTAGTGATCCTGCAGTTCTGCCCCGAACTCCTCGCGCAGCTTGCGCTCGGCGATCGCCATGCCAACGGAATTGGCAATGCCCTGGCCAAGCGGTCCGGTCGTCGTCTCAATGCCGGTCGCATGGCCATATTCCGGATGGCCGGCGGTCTTCGAGCCGAGCTGGCGGAACTGCTTCAGGTCTTCGACCGTCATGTCGGGATACCCGGTCAAATAGAGCAGCGAGTACAACAGCATCGAGCCGTGGCCGGCCGACAGCACGAAGCGGTCGCGGTTTGGCCAATGCGGCTTCTTCGGGTCGAACCGGAGATACTTCGTGAAGAGGATGGTCGCTACGTCGGCCATGCCCATCGGCATGCCTGGGTGCCCGGAATTTGCCTTTTCGACTGCATCCATGGCGAGGAAACGGATCGCATTTGCCATCCGGTCGTTTTGTTCAGGAGAGGTCATGGCTGTTCCACGGGGTTCCGGTGTCGGGGGATGGCCTCAAGCCTGTGGAGACCATCAATGAGAGCGGGTGACACATAGCAGTTGGAACGGCCAAGTCAATAAAATGAAGGCGTAGCAAAAGCTGCTCCAATCGATTTTAGACATTTGACCATCAATTTTTACAAAAGTTGAATGCCACACGCGGCAGCGATTGATTTTTGTCATCCACAGAATAGGTCTGCGGCTGCGGTACCGGCTTTATTGACGCGCCGTTGGCGAGGTGCGTATCCTTTTGAAAATACTGAATCGGGCGCACGCGCCGATTCGCGGGTCTTGCGCGGGGAACCGGAGAGACATGACGCCTACAGGCAAAATCATGGAAGCGGCACTGAACGAGCTGCGGCAAGCGATATCGGGGCTCGAGAACGCAGTCGACATGCGTATCGAGCACCAGCGAGAGCAGGGCGAGGTCGAAGGCGAGGTTCGCCGGATCCACGCGGATCGCTCTAAGCTTGCCCAGGAATTGGACCAAGCCGAATTCCGCGCGAACCGGCTGGAAGAAGTCAATCGCGAGGTCTCGCGGCGGCTGGTGACGGCCATGGAGACTATTCGCGCGGTTCTCGACCGATAGAAAGGCGCGGCAGATGGCGCAGGTAACGGTAACGATCGACGGCAAGGCCTACCGGATGGCTTGCGAGGAAGGGCAGGAAGATCACCTGACGGATCTCGCAACGCGCTTCGACAATTACGTCGGCCACCTCAAAGGCCAATTCGGTGAAATCGGCGACCTGCGCATCACCGTCATGGCAGGCATCATGGTCATGGACGAGATCTCCGAGTTGACCCGCCGGATTGCGGACCTTGAATCCGAACTGGGCGCCTTGCGCAACAGCAGCGATACGGTGCTGGCGACGAACGCCCGCACCGAAGAGACGCTTGCGGCCGCGCTCGGCGAGGTGACGAGCCGCATTCGCGGTATCACCGACAAGCTGAACGGCAGAGCGCCAGCCGAGCTCAATTAAATCGGAAGGGCGCTCCGGGTCCCCTCTGGCGCGCCGCGGAAATCAGTCTTATATATCGGGTGCGGTCTGCGCCTCTCGACAGGAACCACAATCCCTGGGGCCATACTCGATCCAAAGGGAGCTGTCCCTGACCAGGCTCGTGGGCCTGGACACACGGTGCCCACCTACGTTTGTAGGCACCCAGGATCGTAAACATCCATCGGTTGCCGTGGATCGCGCTTCCCTCTCCATCTCCGTTGCTTTTTGCGCGTGTGCCCGCACGACCCGTTCGTCGAATACGGCATCAATCTGCGGGAAGGTTTCTTCCTCAGTGAGATGCGGGGCGAGCAGGCGACCGCGCCGGAATATTGAACGGCGAGACCGTGCCTCCCGCCTTGGAATTCTGTTGTTTCAGGTCGGTCGCCCGAATTGTCTGATCCATGCGACAGAGAGTTCGCTTGCTTGCTGCATAGCGAGTGCTAGTTTCCGCATCATATCGATTTAATTTCCAGGAGATTTGAGATGCAGCTTGGGATGGTAGGTTTGGGCCGCATGGGCAACTACATGGTTCAGCGATTGATGCGCGGCGGCCATGAATGCGTCGTCTACGACGCCAAGCCGGAGAGCGTTGCCGATCTCGTTGGCAAGGGGGCTGTCGGGACAGCCTCGCTTGAGGAATTCGTCTCGAAGCTGTCGCGCCCGCGCGCGATCTGGCTGATGCTGCCGGCGGCGATCACGGACAAGGTCATCGCCCAGATCGTGCCGTTGCTGCACGACGACGACATCATCATCGACGGCGGCAACTCGTACTATCACGACGACATCCGACGTGGCGCCGAACTCATCACCAAGGGCATCCACTATGTCGATGTCGGCACCAGCGGCGGCGTATTCGGTCTCGAACGCGGCTATTGCCTGATGATCGGCGGCGAGAAAGGAATCGTCCAGTCGCTGTCGCCGATCTTTGCATCCCTGGCGCCCGGGCAGGGAGATATTGCTCCTTCGGCGGGGCGCAGCGCGCATCCGGAGAGCACTGCCGAACAAGGCTTCCTTCATTGTGGTCCGCACGGCGCCGGTCATTTCGTCAAGATGGTGCATAACGGCATCGAATACGGCCTCATGGCCGCATATGCGGAAGGGCTGAATATCCTGAAACATGCGAACATCGGTGCGACGACCCACGAGGTTGACGCGGAAACCGCCCCATTGGCCCACCCCGAGTATTACCGCTATGACCTCAACCTGCCTGATATTGCCGAAGTATGGCGTCGTGGCAGCGTGATCACATCCTGGCTGCTCGATTTGACCGCCGACGCGCTGCATGCCGATCCGGTCCTCACCAAGTATGCCGGTCGCGTTTCCGATTCTGGCGAGGGCCGCTGGACGATCATGGCGGCAATCGATGAAAGCGTGCCGACGCCGGTGCTCAGCGCCGCGCTGCACGGCCGGTTCTCGTCGCGCGACAATGACGAGTTCGCCAACAAGGTGCTCTCCGCTATGCGCGCAGGTTTCGGCGGGCACGTCGAGAAGCCGAAGAGCTAGGTCGCAACTTTTCGTTTTCCACGCCCGCGCAGCGATGCCTGTGCGGGCTTTTCTTTTAAACAGCACGATATATTGTCGGGGGATCGCATCGAGGGGGCAAGGAATGATGGGTCCTGCAATTGGCGCACGCGGCATGATGCAGCTGCTGGTATCGATGATGTTCCTGTTCGCGTTTGCCGGCGCCTCCGCCGCCCAGACCGCTCCCGCTTCAACACCCTCCGCGGCGACCGCTGCCGAACCGCCGGCGGAAGTGCGGCAAATACTCGAACTGATGCAGAAACCGCAGGTGAAAGAGTGGATGGCGACGCAGACGAAGCCTGCGCCGACCGCACCCACACAGCCGCAGACCGGCGAAATGTCGGCGCTTTCCGAGCTTGTCGGTCACGCCCGCCGTCATGTCGAGATGGTCTCGGACGCGGCGATGGAGTTTCCTGGCGAAGTGGAAACCGCCTCTGAGGTCGTTGAACGCGAGGTCGTTCCCAGCGGCTGGCTGCTGATAACCGCGGAGGTCGTTGCTCTGTTCCTTGCCGGCTTGGCTGTCGAGCTGGTCTTCCGCCTTATCGTGCCCAAGCCACGGATCCGGCAGACAGACGACGGGGCTGTGACCGTTGCCCACCATGCAACGGCAAATCTGCTTTATCGCATTGTTCCGGCGATCGTCTTTGCCATTGCGACGCTTGTTCCGCTGCTTGCCTTCAGTTGGCCGCCGATCACGCGCTCCATGGCGATCGCAATCGCGATCGCGCTCATCGTCGCCCGCTTTACCGTCGCATTGGGGCGGCTGCTGGTAGCTTTGGTCACCTTGCCACGCGCGGATGGCGAACGCCAGATCTCACGGGCACGGGCGCTTTTCTGGTTCCGCCGCTGCGCGGTCTTCGTCATCTACTTCGCCTTCGGCTGGGCAGTGATCCAACTCATGGCGCCGCTCGGCTTTTCCGAAGGCGCGCGCTATTTCGTCGGCTACATCCTCGGTCTTGGACTGTTTGCTATCGCGGTTGAGGCCGTTTGGTCCCGCCCTGTGGAAGAGGGAGAGCACCGTAGCCTGTCCCTTTCCTGGGGGCTGACTCTCTATTTCGGTCTGCTTTGGCTTCTGTGGGTTTCGGGATTCAACGTACTGCTTTGGATCGGCATCTATGTCGTGCTTCTGCCGCGTGCCCTTAGTGTTGCGACGCTCGCCGTTCGTTCCCTACATCAGGCGGAGGCAGGCTTTCTTGCAGGGCGACGCATCGCTACTGTACTGCTTGATCGCGGCGTTCGCGCCCTCATCATCGCGGTCGCAGCTTTCTGGCTGGGGCGCATGATCGGGCTTGCCGCCGACAGGATGGCGGCGGGAGAAACAATGATCGATCGGATCGCCCGTGGTGCGATCGGTGGCATTGTCATCCTGCTTGCTGCCGATCTGCTGTGGCATCTGGCGCGGGCCTACATTAACGGCAAGCTCGACGACTCTCGTATCGACGGGGCGCTGACAGATGAGGACAAGGCCAGCCGTGCGAGGTTGCAGACGCTGCTCCCGATCTTCCGGAATATTCTCGCCGTCGTCATCGCCGTCATTGCTGTGCTGATGGTGTTGTCGGGCCTCGGTGTCGAGATCGGTCCGCTGATCGCCGGTGCCGGGGTGGTCGGCGTTGCCGTTGGTTTCGGCGCGCAGACCATCGTGAAGGATGTGATCAGCGGTATGTTCTACCTGTGGGACGACGCCTTCCGCGTCGGTGAGTATATCGAAAGCGGCAGCCACAAGGGTGTCGTTGAGGCCTTCAGCCTGCGATCGGTTCGGCTCAGGCATCACCGTGGACCACTGACGACGGTACCGTTTGGTGAGCTCGGCGCAGTCAAGAACCTGAACCGCGACTGGACGATCGACAAGATCACCCTCAACGTGACCTACGACACCGACCTCGTGAAGGTGAAGAAGGTGATCAAACAGATTGGGCAACAACTGCTGGACAATCCCGATTACAGCCCGCACATCATCGAAACGTTGAAGATGAAGGGCGTGGAGCAGTTTGGCGACTTCGCAATCGTCATCCGGCTGGCAATGATGACCAAGCCCGGCGAGCAGTTCGTCATACGACGTAACGCATTGGCAATGATCCGCAACGCCTTCAAGGAAAACGGCATCGAGTTCGCTGTGCCGACCGTGCAGGTATCGAGCGAGAGCCACGAGGCTGATCATGCGGCCGCTGCCCGCCATCTGTCGCAGCTCTCGGGCTCGGGTGAGCCAGCGGCATAGCCCGGCGCTCAGCCCCAGTCCGATCAACCTTACGAAATTGCAATGCGCAGAGCTGCGTCTTGCGCCAAATTTGCCCCAATTGGAGATGAAGGAGGCGACAACGGACGGGCTTGGGTCGGGGCAGACGCGCATTCATAGAACTTGCATGCCGCCTATGTTACGTGCTTCGAACATCATCCGCTAAACAGGAAATTGTGACGGTACGAGATGTCGGGGCACGGCAAACTAGACGAAATCGAAGACGCCGACGAATCTGCAATACGCGGGTTCTTCAGGCGCTATCGCGCGCACCTGACGGCCCTGGTGACGCTCGCCCTCTTCTGTCTCGTCGGCTTCGCGATCGTGCAGCTCACGAACGAAGTGCGTTACGACGACGTTGTGCAGGCACTGGCCGACACCAAGGTCAGCTCGATCCTGTTGGCCCTGGTGTTCACTGGCCTGAGCTTCCTTGCCCTTGTTTTCTACGACGTGAATGCCATCGAATATGTTGGCCGGAAGCTGCCATTTCCGCAGGTGGCACTGACGGCCTTCAGCGCCTATGCGGTTGGCAACACGGCGGGATTCGGTGCGTTGAGCGGCGGCGCGATCCGGTATCGTGCCTATTCGCGCCTTGGCCTGACGCCGGAAGAGATCGGCCGCGTCATCGCCTTCGTGACACTGTCTTTCGGGCTCGGGCTTGCGGGGGTCGCGGCGATCGCGCTTCTGATCATCGCCGATGAGATTGCGCCTCTGATCGATGTCGGTAGCCTTACGCTGCGGCTGCTGGCCGGTGCGGTGATCGCCGGCTTGGGCGTCATAATGTTCATGGGGCGCGACGGGCGCGTAATTCATCTCGGTCCGGTCGAGGTCCGGTTGCCGGACTCGCGGACATGGTCCCGGCAGTTCCTGGTCACCGCTTTCGACATCGCCGCCTCGGCGACGGTCCTCTACGTCCTTCTGCCGCAGGCGGCGATCAGCTGGCCGGTGTTCCTGGCCGTCTATGCGATCGCCGTCGGGCTTGGCGTCCTAAGCCACGTGCCGGCCGGTCTCGGCGTATTCGAGACCATTATCATCGCCTCGCTTGGCAGTGCGGTGAACATCGACGCAGTGCTCGGCTCGCTGGTGCTCTATCGCCTCATCTACAATGTTCTGCCGCTGCTGATCGCGGTCCTTGCCGTTTCGGCGACCGAACTTCGTCGGTTCGCGGATCATCCGGTTGCCTCGGGTATCCGGCGGATCGGGATCCGGCTGATGCCGCAGTTGCTCTCGACGCTGTCGCTGCTTCTCGGCGTCATGCTCATCTTCTCGAGCGTCACCCCGACACCCGACCAGAATCTCGAGTTTCTTGCCAACTACCTTCCCCTGCCGATCGTCGAAGGCGCGCATTTCTTGTCGAGCCTGCTCGGGCTAGCGCTGGTCGTTGCCGCCCGCGGCCTCGGCCAGAAGCTTGACGGCGCCTGGTGGGTATCGATTCTGTCGGCCGCGGCCGCGCTCACCTTGTCGCTACTGAAGGCGATCGCGCTGGTCGAAGCCTGTTTCCTTGGCTTCCTGATATTCGGCCTTTTCGTCAGCCGCCGGCTGTTCCGTAGGCATGCGTCCCTTCTCAACCAGACGCTGACGGCCTCGTGGCTGACCGCCATTGCCGTGATCTGCGTCGGCGCCATCGTCATCCTGCTCTTCGTCTATCGGGACGTCGAGTACAGCAGCGAGCTGTGGTGGCAGTTCGAATTTGCCGGCGAGGCGCCCCGCGGCCTGCGTGCCGTGCTCGGGTTGACGATCATTTCCTCGGCAATCGCGATCTTCAGCCTGCTTCGCCCTGTAGCGATCAAGCCAGAGCCTGCTTCGGCGGACTCTTTGCAGCGGGCGGTCGAGATCGTCGAAAAACAGCGATATGCCGACGCCAATCTCGTGCGCATGGGCGACAAAAGCATCATGTTCTCTGAGAAGGGCGACGCCTTCATCATGTACGGACGGCAGGGTCGCTCCTGGATCGCTCTCTTCGATCCGATCGGCGAGCGCAGTGCGATTCCGGAACTCGTCTGGCGCTTCGTGGAGTCGGCGCGCGCAGCCGGCTGTCGCGCTGTGTTCTATCAGATCTCCCCGGCGCTTCTTTCCCACTGCGCTGATGCGGGGCTGCGGGCCTTCAAGCTTGGCGAGCTTGCCGTCGCCGATCTGAAGACCTTCGAGATGAAGGGCGGCAAGTGGGCGAACCTACGGCAGACCGCGAGCCGTGCGCAACGCGACGGCCTGGAATTCGAGGTGATCACACCGGAAAACGTTCCGGCAGCGATGGATGAGCTCGCTGCGGTTTCGAATGCCTGGCTTGAGGACCACAATGCCAAGGAGAAGGGCTTCTCGCTCGGTGCGTTCGATCCGGACTATATCCTTGCGCAGCCGGTTGGCATTCTCAAGCTCGAGGGCAGGATCGTGGCATTCGCCAACATCCTGATAACGGCCGCGAGGGACGAGGGCACGATCGATTTGATGCGCTTCTCTCCGGATGCGCCGAAAGGATCGATGGACTTCCTCTTCGTCCAGATCATGGAGTATCTGCGCGGCGAAGGCTTTGCGCATTTCAACCTCGGCATGGCGCCGCTCTCGGGCATGTCGAAGCGCGAGATTGCGCCGGTGTGGGACCGTGTCGGCAGCACCGTCTTCGAGCACGGTGAGCGCTTCTATAACTTCAAGGGTCTTCGGGCCTTCAAATCAAAGTTCCATCCACACTGGCATCCGCGGTATCTTGCGGTTTCCGGTGGAGGCAATCCGATGATCGCTCTCATGGACGCGACATTCCTGATCGGCGGCGGATTGAGAGGGGTAGTGAGAAAATGATGAAGAGACACCTTCTTGCAGCCGTCTTCGCCCTGTCTTTGTCCGCCCCGGCGGCAATGGCCGCGACCGAGACGACGCAGAGCTTTGAGACAGGGACAATTCCTTCCCCGCACATCTTCCTGCCCGATGGAGATGTGAAGGGGGCGGTCGTCCTGATTTCCGATGGCGCCGGCTGGGGCGACAACGAGAAAGCGGAGGCTGATCGGCTCGTCCAACAGGGCGCCGTCGTCATTGGCATCGACTTTACGACCTACATGGATGCGCTCAGGAATTACGACGTCAGCCAGAATGACGGCTGCATCTACATGGTGTCCGACCTTGAATCGCTGAGCCAGCAGGTGCAGCGCGCGGCGGGCAACAGCGCATACCATCTGCCGATCGTTGCCGGCGTCGGCGAGGGCGGCGCGCTGGCACTGGCGATTGCGGCGCAGACCCCGGATGCGACGATCGGCCAGACGCTGGCGATCGATCCGGCTGCCGGCATTCCGCTCACCAAGGAACTATGCACGCCGGCTAAGAAGCAGACGGTCGGCGATCGCATGGTATACGGGCTTAGCGATATAGCTCTTCCGGACCCGATCATCGCTTCGTTCACAGCGTCGGCGAACAAGGACGGTCGTGCGCACGTCGAAGAACTCAAGAAGCAGCACTCGGGCATCGATATCCGCGATTCCGGGGACGATGCCCAGACGACGCTCGCCGATACGCTCTCGGACCTGATCGATGCCTCCGGCAGCGCCGACAATCCGCTCGGTTTGCCGCTCACCATTCTCGATGCCAAGCCTGCCTTCGACACAATGGCGATCATTTACTCCGGCGATGGCGGATGGCGCGATATCGACAAGGAGGTCGGTGCGGCGTTGCAGAAGCAGGGCGTCCCTGTCGTTGGCATCGACTCGCTGCATTACTTCTGGTCGGAGCGCCAGCCGCAGCAAACGGCAGACGATCTCGGCAAGATCATCGAGCTTTATCGCAAGCAGTGGCAAGTGAAGCATGTTCTGCTGATCGGCTATTCATTCGGTGCCGATGTCGTGCCTGCTGCCTATACGCGACTGAAGCCGGCTGCGAAGGGTTCCATCGCGCAGATGTCGCTCCTATCGCTCTCGCATGAGGTGGATTACCAGATCTCCGTCATGGGCTGGCTCGGCCAGAAGACGGAAGGTGCAGGCGGCGATCCCGTTGATGACCTGAAAAAGGTCGACGCGAAGATCGTCCAGTGCATCTACGGCAAGGAAGACGACGACGAGGTGGCTTGCCCTGACCTCAAGGATAGCGGTGTCGATGTGATCGCGCTTGCCGGCGACCATCACTTCGATGAGAATTACGAACTCTTGAGCAAGACGATCATCGACGGACTGAAGGCGCGACTTCAGGACTAGGCTGCACTCCGCGCCTTGCCGCTAGCGCATCAAATAGTCTTCACTCCAGCCGAGAGCGGCGATATCGGCGCTCCGGAAGCGGCCATCATCGGCGACAATGAATTCATCGAGTTGTGGTGGTGATACGCTCGTTCCTGCCAACATGGCATGGACCTGGCCGCGATGGTGTGTCTGGTGCTGGAACAGGTGGTTCAAAACGTCTTCCATCCGCTCGCGCTGAATGCGCCCAGAACGATGGAGCTCGGTCGTCGATGCCAGCTTTTCCGGCGTTGCCGCCTCGCAAAGGGCAACCAGCCGACAATCGACCTTGGCCTGCTCTGCGGCAAGCGCCGCGATGTCGCCGAATGGCTCCTCGACGTCCCAGGCGGCAGGCCCTAGTGTGCCGCCTTCTAAGGCATCGACGTAGAACCAGTCGACGGTCAGAATATGGTTGAGCGTTGCCTTGATCGACGGGAAGAAGCTTACCCGAGTTGCCTCGAACTCTCCCGGCATCAACTTGCTACAGGCTTCATGCAGGCGATGGTTCGCAAGCGCATTGTTGTAAGCGAGCTTGCGTGCGGTTCTACAGGGGTCGAACGTGGGCATCGGTTAACTCCGTTTTGACGCCCTTCCGCAGCATCAGTCGTCTTCCTGAAACAAGCGGAACTGCGCGGCCTCGAGATCCTTTGGGGGCTGCATGCCGAGGTGCTTCCAAGCAGTTGCCGTGAGCACGCGACCGCGCGGCGTACGCTGAATGAAACCTTGCTGGATCATATAGGGCTCGATGATGTCCTCGATCGCATCGCGCGGTTCGGAAAGACCGGCGGCGATGGTTTCGATGCCAACCGGGCCGCCGCCGAAGTTGACCGCGATCATGTTGAGGTAACGTTTGTCGAGCTGGTCGAGGCCCATGTTGTCGACGAGCAGGCGGGTCAGCGCCTCATCGGCAATCTCGCGGGTGACGGCTTCGGCCTTCGCTACTTCGGCGAAGTCGCGCACACGCCGCAGCAGGCGACCGGCGATACGCGGCGTGCCGCGGGCGCGCCGGGCAATTTCGCGCGCACCCTCGTCGGTCATCGGCAGGTTCATCAAGCGCGCGCCGCGACGAACGATCAATTCCAGTTCCTCTACCGTGTAGAAGCTCAGGCGGACGGGAATGCCGAAACGGTCGCGCAGCGGCGTTGTCAAAAGGCCAAGGCGTGTCGTTGCGGCAACGAGGGTGAATTTGGACAGGTCGATCTTGACGGAGCGCGCCGCCGGACCTTCGCCGATGATCAGGTCGAGCTGGAAGTCCTCCATCGCGGGATAGAGGATTTCCTCGACGGCCGGATTGAGTCGGTGGATTTCATCGATGAAGAGCACGTCGCGCTCTTCGAGATTGGTCAGGAGGGCTGCGAGATCGCCCGCCTTGGCGATGACTGGGCCGGAGGTCGAGCGGAAATTGACGCCGAGTTCCTTGGCCATGATCTGCGCCAGCGTGGTCTTGCCGAGGCCGGGCGGGCCAACGAAAAGGACGTGGTCGAGCGCCTCGCCGCGGTTCTTCGCCGCCTCGATGAACACCTTCAGGTTTGCGCGTGCTTCCGCCTGGCCGGTGAACTCGTCCAGCGATTGCGGCCGCAGCGTCACATCCAGGTCTTCGCCTCGTTTCTCGGCCGATATCAGGCGCGCGGCTTCACTCATGCTGGCATTTCCCAATCTTCAAACGCTCGTGACCAATACACCAAGCCGAACGCTTTTGGCACCCGCTCGGGCAATTGGATCAGCGAGCCAGTTCCTTCAAGCCGAGACGGATGAGCTTGGCGCTGTCGGCACCTTCACCGGCGGTCTTCATGGCCGCTGCAACGGCGTTGGCCGCCTGATCGCGGGAATAGCCGAGATTCGTCAGTGCGGAGACCGCGTCGGCGACCGGAGCAGCTGCGACGCCTTCGCCCAACTCCTGCTTGAGGCCGATGGTACCGGACGCTTCACCGGCAAAGGCCGGCGCCTTGTTCTTCAGTTCGGTGACGATACGCACTGCGACCTTGGGTCCGACACCCTGAGCGCGGGCGACTGACGTGCGATCCTGCAGCGCAATGGCGTTCGCCAGTTCGCTTGGAGGCAGCGTCGAGAGCACGGCGAGAGCCACCTTTGCACCAACGCCTTGTACGCTTTGCAGGAGGGTGAACCATTCCCTCTCGAGCGCGGTCATGAAACCGAAGAGTTTCAACTGGTCTTCGCGAACATAGGTTTCGATGAAGAGCACACAGGCTTCGCCCACCGAGCCGAGGCGAGACAGGGTGCGCGCCGAGCAGAAGGCGACGTAGCACACGCCGTGGACATCGACGAGGACATAGTCGTCGCCGATTTCTTCGATGGTGCCTTTGAGCTTGCCGATCATGCAAATGGTCCGTTCGGTGGGTTGTCAGTGAAGATTAGCCGGCAAGTGCTGCCTGCCGCATGCGGTTGCTGCCGCGGTTGTGCGCATGGCAAATTGCGATCGCCAACGCGTCGGCGGCGTCGTTGCCTTTGAATTCGACCTTGGGCATCAGGATTTTCAGCATCATGTGGATTTGCTGCTTCTCGCCGTGGCCGACACCGATGACTGCCTTCTTGACCGCGTTCGGCGCGTATTCAGCGACCGGCAATCCGGCACGGGCAGGGACCAGCATCGCAATGCCGCGCGCCTGACCGAGTTTCAGCGTCGCGACGGCATCCTTGTTGACGAAGGTCTGTTCTACAGCGGCCTCATCCGGCTTGTAGCTATGGACGACATCCGCCAGACCGTCATGCAGTTGGCAGAGGCGCGAAGCCAGGTCCATGTCGCCATCCGAGGTGACGGTGCCGGACGCGACAAAGCGCAAGGAATTGCCGAGTGTGTCGATAATTCCCCAGCCGGTGCGGCGCAGGCCCGGATCAACGCCGATGATGCGAATCGTATTTTGCATGCTTCACCCTATTGCACTCGCAAAATAACTGCCATCGATATGTGAACAAAACAAAAACATTCCTTGTTTTTCAGCCGCGCTGTTTACGGCAATTTAAGCTCCGTAGCCGACTTTTGATCCACAAAATGTCAGAGGAGCTCCCTTCTTCAGGAGGTAAGGCTCCCGTGTTCTGTTTACAGGTCAGCCGGCAGGGCGTTCCCGTTCCGCCGGTATGAGCCGTTCCGGAAGGGTTCGTCGTTCATGGTTCAGAGATTTCAATCCCTGTCCTTTAAGGTCATTGCTACATTCATTCTGCTCACCGCGCTGTCGATCGCGGTCATCAACGTCCTCGCTTATTTCGCCAGCAGCCGCATATCCGGCGAGCAGGCGCTCAAGGCAAAGGAGAGCGTGCTGATCTTCCGCGGCGACATGCTGCAGGATCAGCTTCAGCAGCTGGAAAACCAGGCGAACTCGATTGCGCGCATCGAAGCGCTGCAGATGTCGATCACGAGCCTGAAGAGCGGTTGGAAGACAATCGAGAAGACGTCAGGCGATGCGCGCGCCGAATTGAAAAAGGTGTTCATCACCAGCAATCCCAATCCGGCAGACCAGCGCGAAAAACTGATCAAGCCGGAAGCTCCGAGCGGCTTCTACTTCTCCAATCACGAAACGACGCAGGGCGAGGTGGCCCGCGACCTCGAGAACACCGCCTTCAGCGACCTGCTGATTGCCGATCTCGATGGCAACGTTCTCTATTCCTACAAGAAGAACGACGACTTCGCCGAAAACCTGAAGACCGATGCGTGGAAGTCGACCGGCGCCGGTCTCGCCTTTGCCAAGGCCATCGAGAACACCGCCAAGGCGAAGGACGATTCCGCGCCGACCGGCTTTTCAGGTCTTCGCGTCGATGCAGCAAATGGTAAGTCGGCAATCTTCTACGCCGTGCCGATCGTCAAGCTCGGCGCTCCCAAGGGCGTGATGCTCTTCAAGGTGCGCGATGACATCATTACCAGTATCCTCGCCAAGGGTATCGTGGCCGGCAGCACCGCACAGGCCGCGATCATCTCGGAAGATGGCTCGGCTGTTGGCGTGAACAGCGCTGGCCAGCTTGTCATGCTGGATACGGCGCCGTTCACGTTCGCTAAGGACGCGCTTTCGGCAAAGGGGATGACGGTCGACGACTTCGATCGCGCCGATGGTCAGGCGCGCGCCTATGTCCGTGGCATCGACTATCAGGGCTCCCGTTTCCTCGTCGTGGAAAGTGTGCGTCTCAGCGAGCTCAACGCCGGCTCGCTCGAAATCGCGACCCTGCTGACGATGATCGCATTTGGCGTTCTGGTCGTCATGGCGGTGGCGACCTGGATGATCACCAAGCTGCTGTTCTCGCCGCTCGCCCGTCTTGCCGGCGTCACCCGCGACGTTGCCGATGGCAACCTCGACGTCGAGATCGGCAGCCAGAACCGCGGCGACGAGATCGGCACGATGGCCAAGGCCCTGGCGCGGTTCAAGCAATCGCTGGTCGAAGGCCGCGAGCTGGAAGCTGCCAGCAATGAAACGCGGGCGCGCGCCGAGCGGGATCGCCAGCAACATATGGCCGAGCGCGAGGCCGAGGCCCAGACACTGCAGGAAGTCGTCCAGGCGATCGACGAGGGTCTGCACCATCTCGCCAATGGCGATCTTGCCTATCAGATCGAAACACGCTTCCCGAGCGAACTCGAGGGCCTGCGCGTCAATTTCAACGAGGCGCTGGCAGCGCTCAGCGAAACGATGACGGCGATCGGCGGCAACTCCATGGCGGTACGCGCGGGCTCCGAGGAAATGCGCACCGGCGCCGACGAGCTTGCCGGTCGTACCGAGCGCCAGGCCGCTTCGATCACCGAGACTGCAAACGCAATCGATGCGATCACCCAGTCTGTCCGGGTTCAGATCGAGCGCGCCGAGCAGGCCGAACGCATTGCCCGTGACGCCAAGCGCGAAACGGCCGGCTCCAGCCAGATCATGCAAGAGACGATCGCTGCAATGGAAGCAATCCAGGCATCGTCGCGCCAGATCAACTCTATCATCGCCGTGATCGACTCGATCGCCTTCCAGACGAACCTTCTGGCGCTCAATGCGGGCGTCGAAGCGGCGCGAGCAGGGGAGTCCGGCAAGGGCTTCGCTGTCGTCGCCATGGAAGTGCGCGAACTGGCGCAGCGTTCGTCGAGTGCAGCAAAGGAAATCGGGAGCCTGCTACAAAAATCCACGCATGAGGTTGAGCTGGGCGTATCGCTCGTCGAGCGCGCCGGAGACGCGTTGACCGGGATCGGCAGCCACGTCGAGGCGATCAACGGCCAGATCAGCGAGATCATGGAAACGACTCGTGAAGAGGCGGACACGCTGCGCCAGATCAACACGGCGGTGTCCGAGCTGGACGCGATGACGCAGCAGAATGCGGCAATGGTCGAGGAAACCACCGCGGCTATTCACCGGCTCGCTACGGAAGCGGTCGAAATGGATCGGCAACTGGCGAATTTCACACTGGCGCATGAGCATCAGAGCGCTGAGGTGCACGGGCTAAGACGTCGGGCCTGAACCGAGCGTTGACAAAACAAGGGGCCGGGTGACCGGCCCTTTTCTTTGCCGGCCCGTTTGGAATGGAAGAAGAGCACACCTACATAGACGTGTCCTTCCAACCACCGACAGGCTTCGCCATGGTTCCCTTTTCCATTCTCGATCTCGCTCCGGTGCCAGACGGCGGGACGATCCGCCAGTCGCTCGAGAGTTCGGCGCGCATGGCGCAGAAGGCCGAAGAGTTCGGGTACAAGCGCTTCTGGCTTGCGGAGCATCACGGCATGCCGGGGATCGCCAGCGCAGCGACGGCGGTTGTCATCGGCCATGTCGGCGCGGCGACCAAGCGCATCCGTATCGGCTCCGGCGGCATCATGTTGCCGAACCACTCACCGCTTGTCATTGCCGAGCAGTTCGGAACGCTGGAGGCGCTGTTTCCAGGGCGGGTCGATCTCGGTCTTGGACGCGCGCCCGGCACCGACATGCGAACTGCCCAGGCGCTGCGCCGCAATCTGGACGCCGGGGCGCAGAGCTTCCCGAATGATGTGGTCGAATTACAGCAGCTACTCGGAGCGCCAATCGAGAACCAGGCGATCCTCGCTGTCCCGGGCATGAATTCCAATGTGCCGATCTGGCTGCTGGGCTCCAGCCTCTATAGCGCACAGCTCGCGGCAATGCTCGGGCTACCCTATGCCTTCGCTTCGCATTTCGCGCCGGATTCGCTGCTTGATGCGATCGATATCTATCGCAGCCGCTTCACGCCGTCCGCCGTGCTCGACAAGCCCTATGTCATGGTCGGAGTCATGGGTTCCGTTGCTGCGACGGACGAGGAGGCACAATATCATTTCACCTCTGCCCAGCAGCAGTTCGTCAATCTGCGCCGAAATGTGCGCGGCCAGTTCCCGCGCCCGGTCAAGGACATGGAGAGCTTCTGGTCGCCGATGGAGAAGCTGACGGTGGAACATACGCTGCGGTACGCCGTCGTCGGTTCCCAGAAAACGGCAGAGGCGAAGCTCACCGAGTTCCTGGCGGAGACACAGGCCGACGAAGTCATCATCTCGATGCCTATCCACGACATAGAGGCGAGATTGACGTCGGTGGAGCTTTTTGCCGGGCTTGGAAACTTCCTTCGCGCTGCGGCGTAATGCCGCGCGTCCCGGCCAGGCCGGGCCCCACAGCCATTTGTGCGAATTGACTTAACGCAGTCGCACCATAGCTTCGTCTGATTGCACTATCGTTCGTAGAGTTGCGGCGATGCAGGTGCGATGGGACGGCGCGCCAAAAATGGCGCGGCCGGTTTCGAGCAACCTTTGGAGGATGAGGATTGCTATGCGTTACCGTGGTCTTGCTGTTTTGATTTCACTGCTCTGTCTTTCCACCTCGGCTGCCATTGCCCAAGAGGGTGATGCGGCGGCCGGGGAAACGGTATTCAAGAAATGCGCGGTCTGTCACATTGCCGACACCGACAAGAACAAGGTCGGACCGTCGCTGAACCACGTGTTCGGTCGCACCGCCGGAACCCATCCGAACTTTGCCTATTCGTCGGCCATGAAGGCTGCGGGCACAGCCGGATTGGTCTGGGATGACGCGACGCTGCGCGATTATCTTCACGACCCCAAGTTGAAGGTAAAGGGAACGAAGATGGTGTTCGTTGGCCTAAAGGATGATGGCGAGATCACCAATCTGATCGCCTACCTTAAACAATTCTCGAAATGAAATCAGCCGATTGCGACCGAGCCCACTGATTTGGGAGGCTCGCTCGCGCCATTGCCGTGATGCATTGTTTATGAGATAGTCCTAACGCAACTGCCGACGATTGCGGGTAATTTCCGCACATTGTGGCGGTTTGGGAGGAACGCATGGTTGTCGTGCTGGTTCTCGTTCTGATCGTCGTCGGGTCGGTGGCATTCCATCTGCTCAGCCCGTGGTGGTGGACTCCGATCGCCTCGAACTGGAGCTACATCGACCACACCATCACCATCACGTTCTGGATCACTGGCTTTGTCTTCGTCGCGGTGATCTCCTTTATGGCCTATTGCATCTTTCGTTTTCGCCATCGGCCGGGCAACCGGGCGGCCTATGAACCAGAAAACAAGCGTCTGGAATGGTGGCTTGCCGGCAGCACCGCTCTCGGGGTGGGTGCGATGTTGGCACCTGGTCTCTTCGTATGGCACCAGTTCGTGACTGTCCCGGCGGATGCTGGGGAAATCGAAGTCGTCGGGCAGCAGTGGCTGTGGAATTTCCGGTTGCCGGGAGTGGATGGTAAGCTTGGCAGGGCTGACAATCGAGCGGTGACAGCAGACAATCCGCTCGGCGTCATCAGGAGTGATCCGGCGGGCCTCGATGACATCATCATTTCAGGTGGCGAACTGCATTTGCCGATCGGAAAACCGGTTCGCGTGCACCTGCGATCGGTTGACGTCTTGCATGATTTCTATGTTCCCGAGTTCCGGGCGAAAATGGACATGATCCCCGGCTCGGTCACCTATTTCTGGTTCACACCGACGCGGACGGGCACATTCGAAGTGCTATGCGCGGAGCTTTGCGGTGTTGGACACCCGCAGATGCGAGGGACTGTCGTTGTCGACGAGGCGAACGCCTATCAGGCGTGGCTCGCGCAGCAGCAGACGTTCTCGCAGCTGATGGCAGCGGTTGAACCGGCCAACTAGGCCGGCGTTGCGACCGGGGGAGCGGTCGTAACGGGAGGAGGAAGGAAAGCATGCGATGGTTGATATTCCAACCAGTGCCGCCGACGTCATTCCGCCAGCCGAAGTGGCGGATGTAGAACTTTACCATCCGAGGAGCTGGTGGACGAAATACGTCTTCAGCCAGGATGCCAAGGTCATTGCCATCCAGTATTCCATGACGGCGTTCGCGATCGGTTTCGTGGCGCTCGTCCTCTCCTGGCTGATACGTCTGCAGCTCGGCTTCCCCGGCTATTTCTCCTTCATCGACGCCGACCACTACTATCAGTTCATCACGATGCACGGGATGATCATGGTAATCTATCTGCTGACCGCACTCTTCCTCGGCGGCTTCGGCAACTATCTCATTCCCCTGATGGTGGGCGCTCGCGATATGGTGTTCCCCTATGCGAACATGCTGAGCTACTGGCTCTACCTGCTCGCCGTGATCGTGCTTGTCGCCGGTTTCTTTGCGCCCGGCGGGCCGACGGGTGCTGGCTGGACGCTCTATCCGCCGCAGGCATTGACATCAGGTACGCCGGGCGGGCGCGACTGGGGCATCATCCTGATGCTCTCATCGCTGATCATCTTCATCATCGGCTTCACCATGGGCGGCCTGAACTACGTCGTCACCGTGCTGCAGGGAAGGGCGCGCGGCATGACTTTGATGCGGATGCCTTTGACCGTCTGGGGCATCTTCACCGCCACCGTCATGGCGCTGCTGGCTTTCCCGGCATTGTTCGTCGCCGCGGTCATGATGCTGTTCGACCGGCTGCTCGGCACCAGCTTCTTCATGCCTGCAATCGTCGAGATGGGCGAACAGCTGAAATCGGATGGCGGAAGCCCGATCCTGTTCCAGCACCTCTTCTGGTTCTTCGGGCATCCGGAGGTCTATATCGTGGCGCTTCCGGCATTCGGCATTGTCTCAGATCTGATCAGCACGCATGCGCGCAAGAACATCTTCGGCTACCGCATGATGGTTTGGGCGATCGTGATCATCGGGGCGCTGAGCTTCATCGTCTGGGCGCACCACATGTATGTTAGCGGCATGAACCCGAATTTCGGGTTCTTCTTCGCCACGACAACGCTCATCATAGCCGTCCCGACGGCGATCAAGGTCTACAACTGGGTCTTGACGCTTTGGCGGGGGGATATTCACCTGACTTTGCCGATGCTGTTTGCCATCGGCTTCATCGTGACGTTCGTCAATGGTGGGTTGACTGGGCTTTTCCTCGGCAATGTGGTGGTTGATGTGCCGCTGTCCGACACGATGTTCGTCGTCGCACATTTCCACATGGTGATGGGCGTTGCACCCATCATGGTGGTCTTCGGCGCCATCTACCACTGGTACCCGAAGATTACCGGGCGGATGCTCGACGAGGTTCTCGGGCGGATCCATTTCTGGGTCACCTTCATCGGCGCCTACGCGATTTTCTTCCCAATGCATTATGTCGGTCTTGTCGGCGTGCCGCGCCGCTACTTCGAGCTTGGCGACACGGTATTCATTCCACCGTCAGTGCACGATTTGAACATGTTCATTTCTGTCGCAGCGCTAATTGTCGGCGCGGCTCAACTCGTTTTCCTGTTCAATGTCGTCTGGAGCCTGTTCCATGGTCGAGAGGCGGGTGGCAATCCGTGGCGGGCGACGTCGTTGGAATGGCAGACGCCCGAGACGCCGCCGGCCCATGGCAATTGGGGCAAGGAGCTGCCGGTCGTCTACCGCTGGGCATACGACTATAGTGTCCCCGGCGCTGCCGAAGACTTCATACCGCAGAACCAGCCGCCAACGGCTGGACTGTCGAGGGCGCCAGCATGAGCGTCGTGCTGATTTTCCTCGCAGGCGTTGCCGCCATCGTCATTTGGTGGATGTCCGGACAGCGGTTGATGTCGAAGCCATGGTTGGAGGTCGGCACGCTCGACGATATCCACCAACCGGCTAAGCCGCCGATCCCGACGGCCAAGATCGGCCTCGGTATTTTTCTTGCGGTTGTCGGGGCCCTCTTTTCCTTGCTGGCAAGCGCCTATCTCGCCCGGATGAGCGGCGCCGATTGGTGGGCGATCCCCATTCCACGGCTTCTTTGGGCGAATACGGCGGTGCTGATCTTGAGCTGCGCGGCGCTGCAGTGGACGGTGGTTCAAGCGCGGCGGGGCGCCGATGACGGTGTACGACTGGGCCTCGATGCAGCACTGGCGACAGCAGTGCTGTTTCTTGCGGGGCAGATCGTTGCCTGGCTGCAACTCGTTGCGGCCGGTTATGTGCTTGCCGATAACCCGGCAAACAGCTTCTTCTACATGCTGACTGGGCTGCACGGTCTCCACATCCTCGGCGGGCTGGCGGTCCTTGCACGGACGCGGGTGAAGCTGCTCGCGGGCAGCGCCACGGCGCCCGCCAGGCTGCGCCTCGGCATCGAGCTCTGCGCCACCTACTGGCACTTCATGCTCGTCGTGTGGCTGCTTCTCTTTGCGCTCTTTACCGGCTGGGCAAACGACTTTGTCGACCTCTGCCGTCAACTCGTTTCTTAAGGGGCAGACAATGGCCGAACTCACCCGAGTTGAAACAGAACCCGTCGCCCATGGCAGCCATACCGGCGGTCTGAGTGGTGTGGCTGCGGATTTTGCCTCGGATCAACGAGCGTTCAAGAACGTTTCCTGGGGCAAGGCCATGATGTGGATCTTCCTCCTCAGCGACACCTTCATCTTCGGCTGTTTCCTGCTTGCCTACATGACGGCTCGGATGTCGACGCCGATCCCATGGCCCAATCCGAGCGAGGTTTTTGCACTTGAGATCGGCGGGCAGCAGGTTCCGCTGATCCTCATCGCCATCATGACCTTCATCCTGATCAGCAGCAGCGGCACGATGGCCATGGCCGTCAATTTCGGTTATCGCCGCGAGCGCGGGAAGACGGCAGCGTTGATGCTTTTGACCGCGCTGCTCGGCGCCTCTTTCGTCGGAATGCAGGCTTTCGAGTGGACAAAGCTTATCACCGAAGGCGTGCGCCCCTGGGAGAACCCATGGGGTGCGGCGCAGTTCGGATCATCCTTCTTCATGATCACCGGGTTTCACGGTACGCACGTGACCTTCGGCGTGATCTTCCTTTTGATTACCGCGCGCAAGGTATGGCGCGGAGACTTCGATACGGGCCGGCGGGGCTTCTTCACAAGCCGCAAGGGCAATTATGAGATCGTCGAGATCATGGGCCTCTACTGGCACTTCGTCGACCTCGTCTGGGTTTTCATTTTCGCGTTCTTCTATCTGTGGTGAGGCGCATCATGGCACAGGCACAAGCGCATTCCGGCCAGCAGCATCCAATCAGGCTTTACCTCGTGGTGTGGGGGTTGCTGTTCGTCCTCAGCACGTTCTCCTATCTGGTCGATTATCTCGGCATCCAGGGCTACCCGCGCTGGACGCTCATCATCGTTTTCATGATGCTGAAGGCCGGCCTGATCGTTGCCATCTTCATGCATATGGCCTGGGAGCGGCTGGCGCTGGTCTACGCAATCTTGCTGCCACCGCTGCTCGTCCTGGTCTTCGTGGCGATGATGGCATCGGAGTCGCATTATACGATCTTCACCCGGCTGACATTCCTCGGCGGCGCTGGTCCCTAGGTGGACCATGGGAGGGTTAGATGATCTTCTCGTTCGGAAACGGGGCACGCGAAGCCCCGTTTCGCGCCCGACGAACCGTTGGACCTGATCGACTGTTGCGGGGTTGGAGCGGCTGATGTCGGTTGGCTGGCGAGCATGATGCCGAGCAAGCAGCCCGCAGCCAGCACGCCGAGCCGGCGTGCTGTGGGGTATCGTGACATGGCTTAGTTGCAGGTTGCCATGCGCTTCAGGGCCGCGGTCACCCCATTCAAGGAATAGGTGTAGGTCGTCGCAGTGCCGCGCTGGGAGACGGCTTCGACCGTCATGTCGCTACCGGAGCGCATGGCGCCGATGACGTCAGGTTCGCGGGACTCTTCAAGCACCCACGCGGACTTGCCCCTGGTGAACATCGTGAACGTCTCGTCGCCGATCGCGACCTTGACCCGCGAGCCCGGCTTCAGTTCGTAGCCCATGATTGCCTGCGGCTCATACCCGGCACTCGGCGCCCGGCCGATCACGAAGAAATTGCTGCCATGATCGACGCTTGCCGGTTGCTTGGTTGTCGGAACAGTCAGCAAATAGCACACTGTCTGCCCGCCCTTGCTGTAGGAATAGACGCCCCAATCCTCGAACTGCTTGACCATTGTCGGCTGCGCGTTGGCGGAGATTGCACCGGCAAGTGTGAAGGAGAGTACGAGAGCTATTCTTTTCATGGGCATTTTCCCCGCCGAAAGTGTGAGAGGTGCTGGCCTTGGAACAGACCGGCTGGAGCGAACGCGGGGCATTCAAGGCGGAGAGGGTTACCGAGACCTTAATGGCGGGTTGGGGGTAACGAACGTGTGACCGATCGATCGTCTGATGTGAATGGAAAGCCCAAAAACAAAAGAGCCGGCCACGTTTCCGGGACCGGCTTTGAATAAATGGTTGAAATAGATCAGGCCGAAAGCTTGGCCAGAACCTCTTCATCCACTTCGAAATTCGAGTAGACGTTCTGAACGTCGTCGTCGTCTTCGAGGCTGTCGATCAGCTTCAGCAGCGACTGGGCCCGTTCTTCGTCGACCGGCACGTTGTTCTGGGCGCGCCAGACAGCCTTGACGGTTTCGGCTTCGCCGAGCGAGGTTTCGAGCGCCTTAGCGACTTCGCCGAGGGCTTCGAAGCCGCAGGTGATGTAGTGGCCTTCCTCGTCGGTCTCGACGTCGTCGGCACCGGCTTCAATGGCGGCTTCCATCATCTTGTCGGCATCGCCTGCCTCAAGCTTGTAGGTGATTTCACCGACGTGGTCGAAGGAGAAGGAAACCGAGCCTGTTTCACCAAGAGCGCCGCCGGCCTTCGTGAAGATCGAGCGGACGTTGGAGGCGGTGCGGTTGCGGTTGTCGGTCAGGGCCTCGACGATGATCGCCGTGCCGCCCGGGCCGTAACCTTCGTAGCGGACTTCATCGTAGTTCTCGCCGTCGGCGCCCGCAGCCTTCTTGATGGCACGGTCGATGTTATCCTTCGGCATGGACTGCGCCTTGGCGTTCTGGATCGCAAGACGCAGGCGGGCGTTCATCGAAGGATCAGGCAGACCGGCCTTGGCGGCAACGGTGATTTCGCGCGCGAGCTTGGAGAACATTTTCGACCGCACGGCATCCTGACGGCCCTTGCGATGCATGATGTTTTTAAACTGTGAATGGCCAGCCATGGCACCCCTGTTCACGTCATATTGTTAGGAATGGGCCGCCTTATAAGAGCGAAATGGGCCGTATTCAAGGGAAAACGGCTCCACCGCGCGTGTTGCTCATACAGCCCGAAAGGCGGAACAAAGCCCGGAAGCTGACGTTTCAAAGCACGGACCCTCGAAACGGAAGGAAGTGCTATGGCCAGTTTCAACGAAGCGCGGGAACACCCGGCACGCCAGCTCTGGGACCAGGTGAACGACATCCATGCAGGCATGCTCGGCGTGGATGGAGCGGACATGCACATGCAGCCGATGGCGCCGAATGCTGATCCGAAGACGAATACGATATGGTTCTACACGAAATCGGACGCAGCGATCGTGCGTGCCATCAAGCCGGGTACGCGGGCACATTTCTGCGTGGTCGGCAAGGATCACGACTACCATGCCTGCCTCGCAGGCAAGATCGAGGTGCGGCCCGACCCGTCGAAGATTGACGAATATTGGAACTCAGTTGTCGCCGCCTGGTATGATGACGGCAAGAAGGATCCGAATCTCACGATGCTCGCAATGCATGTCGACGACGCCGAAATCTGGGTTTCGACGGGTAGCAAGCTGAGGTTCGGCTGGGAGATCGCCAAGGCCAATCTCGACGATGACAAGATGCCCGATGTCGGCATCAGGCAGCACTTGCAGTTTGCTTGAAAGAACAGACCCGGCGCAGTCCGGGTCTTTTATTGCATGCCCTTTGCGACATAGATCAGCGGCTTTTTCGGCAAGGTGAGCAGCGAAACGGAGATCGTGTTCGTCGGCGCGTAGCTGATGTCGAAATCGGGTCCGAACATCGACAGGAAGCTTTGCAGCGGGCGCGGTTGATGCATCGGCAGGATCAGCGAGGCGCGCAGGCGCTTGATGACGCGGCTCATGCTGTCGGAGCCCATTGTCAGGCCACCATCCACTGGCACCATCACGACATCCAGTCGGCCGATTTCCGCGTAGTGGGTTTCCGTCAGTTCGTAGTGCAGATGGCCAAGATGGCCGATGCAGAGGCCGGCAACCTCGAAGATGAAGATTGAGTTCCCATCCTGCTGCGGCGCGCCGAAACCGCCCCTGATATCGGTGGTGACATTGCGAATGTAGGTGTCGCCGACTACCAGGTTGATCTTGGCTTTTTCGCCCGGCACGTCACCCCATCCATGCAGCACATACTTGATGGCCGGGTCGGTCACCAGAGTATAGTGCGAGGAATGGGCGCGGTTCATGGTGACGACCATCGGCGCCTGCGGCGGCGAGTACCAGCCGCTGTAATCGGTCGCGATCGTCACACCGCCCGGCGTTTCAATGAGGAAGGTGGAGTGCCCAATGTAGGTCAGCGTAACCGATTGATTGATGGCGCCGGCGTCGATGACTGGGGCCGGGCCTGTGAAACTCGCAAAGGTCGCTTGTGGGATCGATTGGGCGATAGCCTGGCACTGGCTGACGTTTCGCCGTTCCTCCTGAGCGGCGGCCACTTCCACGGCAACCAAGACCATCAGGCAGGCGATTGCGAAAACAAGAAAACGCGGCTTCATGCCACTTCCTCCAGCGCGCTCACGGGTAGGCTCGGGAGGATGCGGCAAGGCGCCGCAGTGGTCCAGTTGAAATGCCGGGACCGCTGCTCACTTTTGCGTCATGGCAGACGCCTGCCTGAACTAGCGCCAGAACTCCGGAATGGTCTCGGCAAGCCGCGGGCCGAGCCGCAGTGGAGCGATCTTTTCAGCCAGGCCGGTCGTATCGGAGATCTCGACGCCGACGCCGCAGATGGTTGCCGGGCCGGTCGCCGCCTCCATGCGGCCTTTCGGCATCTTCGAGATGAACCGGTTCAGCGGCTCCTCCTTGTCCATGCCGAGCGAGGAATCGTAGTCGCCGCACATGCCGGCGTCAGACATGTAGGCGGTGCCGCCATTCAGGATCTGATGATCGGCGGTCGGGACATGGGTGTGCGTGCCGACGACGAAGCTGGCGCGGCCGTCGACGAAATGGCCGAAGCACTGCTTCTCGCTAGTCGCTTCGGCGTGGAAGTCGAAAATGATCGCATCGGCCTGTTCCTTGAGCGGGCAGGCGTCGAGGATCGCTTCGGCGGATTTGAAGGGATCGTCGAGTTCGGGATGCATGAAGACGCGGCCCATGACATTTGCGACAAGCACGCGTGCGCCGTTGCGGGCATAGAACAGCCCTGAGCCGCGACCCGGCGTGCCCTGCGGGTAGTTCGCGGGCCGCAGGAACTGGTCGTGACGTCCGGCAAAGGCGACGGCTTCCTTCTGGTCCCAGACGTGGTTGCCCGTCGTCACGACATCGGCGCCGGCATTGATCGTCTCGAGGAAGATATCCTCGGTGATGCCGAAGCCGCCGGCGGCGTTCTCGCCGTTGACGACGACGAAATCTAGCTTGAGGTCGGAAATGAGGCCGGGGAGGCGGTTCCAGACGGCGGTGCGTCCGGTCTTACCCACCATGTCACCCAGAAAAAGCAGTCGCATTGCTATCCAATCCAAGAGGCAAAAAAGCGAAGCCCGCTTTCCGTCAGGAGGGCGTCTAGGCTGACATCGTGCGGCTCGTCGGGCACATGTGCCACTTCCTGGCAGTCGAATGCAATGCCGATCAGCTTGGGATGCTGGCCTTTTTGCCGCAAACGCTCGATGGCACGGTCGTAATAGCCGGCGCCGTAGCCAATGCGGTGACCGCGATTGTCGAAGGCGGAGAGCGGCACCAGCATGATTTCGGGATCGAGCACGGCGGCGTCCGCCGGCGGGCCGGAGGTGCCGAAGCCCGTGCTGACCAACGGCGCGCCGCGCACAAGTTCGCGAAACACTATCGTCTGCTTGTCGAGGATGGCAGGCACGCAAAGCCGGGCTCCACGTGCCTGGAAGCGCGCCAGAAGCGGCCGGATGTCGGCCTCCGAACGGATCGGCAGGAAGCCGGAGACGACAGTGCCCGGATCGAAGGCGACGGCCTCGCCGGCATGCTCGGCCATGGCCAGGCTCATCTCGATGCGCGTGGCCTCCGGGATCGCGTCGCGCAGTGTAAGCCGGCCGGCTCGCATTTCGGCTTTCTGTTCTTTTGGGGTCATACGGTCCATCGCGCTGTTTTCAGCAGACGATAAAGGTCCTGCCGATCATTTCAACGGGACAATACGACCTTTGACCGCCCGCCTTAGCCAATCGGATCAAATCGTGATGCTGGTCGGCATGACTGAGGTGTCGGCCTGCGCCTCAAACGAGTAGGCGTTCACTCCGGATGCCTGCTGGCCGGTTCTCTCGCGCAAGTCGCGCATCGCCTTGTCCATCAACTGACGAACCTCCTGCAGGATGGCCTTGAACTCTTCCATCGTCTTTCGGTCTTCGGTGGAGATCCCTGCGGACGCCTGCTGTCCGTCTTCGACGACGCTCTGGTAGGCGTTGCGCGCCGCAGTTGCGCCGTCGGGTTCGTCCGCTTGGGGGGCGCTCGTGTCGGAGCTGTCCGCCGCCGCGGCCGCGTCTGTGCCTGATGTATCGGTTGCGGCATCTGCCGACGCCGCTCCGGTATCGGTCGTTGCCGCAGAGGCATTGGCTGTGGAAGCGATGTTTGTTGCACTGGCCGCAACAGCCGAGGCAAATTCCGCCGCAGCGGCGCTGATCTTGTGGGCAAGTTCGGCTGCAAGCCGGGCAACGACCTCCGGTGGGTAGCCGCCACTCTTCAGCATTTCGAGCTGCTGCTTGGCTTCCTCAAGCTTGCGTGCCGCACGGGCTTTGGCCGCTTCGGCCGATGTCGCCATGCTCTCACGCAGGCTTTCCTGTGCCCTTGCCGCATTCTGCAAGATCTTCAGGCGCGCGCTGGTGCTGTCGGTCGACGTAGTGAGATTGTCGGAGGAGTAAGTGGTGCGCAGGATGTTGAGCGCTGATGCGGAACCGACTTGCATACTATCCTCCGGATTGCACGATCCGGCGTAGTCTGCAACTTCAGGCTTGCGTGGGCCTGTGCCACCTACGTACGCGTGGCGAGCGTATGGATCGTTTCATTGAACAGCGGCATGCCGCCCGGTGACCAACCGAGGGCGCGGATTTTCGCCGTGTCCATCGGCGTCAGCTGTGACTTGTCGGCAGGAAGCGGCAGCCTGTTCAGGCAATCGCGCTCCCAGCGAATGTGTTCCAGGATGTCCCAGGTATCGAGTGTGACATCGGAGACGTTGAAGGTCTCGCCTGATATACGCGCGGTGTCCGCTTCCAGCATCAGCCGAACCGCGCCGCCGACGTCTCTTCCGTGGACCTCGGTGCCGGCACGTGATGGCAGATGGCGGCCGGCGAGGTAATCCTCGATCAGCTTGTCCCATTTGTTGGGCCGAAGGTCGCCGTAGACGCCGGTCAAGCGCAAGCTGGTCGTTGCGAAGCCGGGCGCCGCGAGATGCGCGAGGCTGCGTTCGGCGTCGAGCTTGACCTGACCGTAGAGGGTCTCGGGCTTCTCAGCCATGCCTTCTGTCAGCGTGGTTCCCGGAGGGTGCTCGCCATAGGCGGCGCGGCTCGAAATGAAGATGCAGCGGCGTGTGCCGGCGCGTTTGGCCGCTTCGAAAAGCCGGACGCTGCCGTCAAGGTTAAGGTGCTTGAACGTCTCCGGGTCATCGCCCTCGCCGCCGCGGTAGTTGCCGGGCAGGTGGTGGAAGGCGGCGTGCACGAAGAAATAGGCGTCGTCAAAGGCTTCGATATGATCACGCGTCGGATCGAGCGAGAGCGGGGCGAATTCGACCGGTCTTGAAAAGAAGCGGGGCAGGGGAGCGTGGCGACCGCCGATGATCACGGTATAGCCGGCGGCGAGCAGTTCTTCGACGATATAACGTCCGACGAGACCTGTTCCCCCCGATACCAATACCTTCATGCCGCCTCGTCAGGGTTGGACATTGTCGATGGATCCGGCAGGTCATCGCCGGCATAGAATGCATGCCAAAGGTCGATCAGCGGCCGCAGTTTATCGGCCTTCGGATGATTCGTCTCCCACGGCTTCTCATACTGGTAATGCAGGACGGAAATACTCTGCCAGTCCCAAAGCCGGGGCATGGTGAACCACACGTACTGGAGCATGTTGAAATAGACGGGCAAGCCGTGCCAATCCGGGAAAAACTCCTGCAGGAAGGTCTGGTCCGTCCGCTTCCAGAACACCCCCGGCCGATCCAGCCGTTCCAGCATTCGCTGGAATGTGTCTTCGGACGGCTGCGCGACGAAGACGCCGGAATTCAGCCGGTGGAAGTCCGCCAGGGACTCATAGACGTTCGGGGCGGCGGAAAACTCCGGATAGCGGAAGAGCTTGTCGATGTTTCGCAACACGATCGCGTCGGCGTCGATGAAGACGCAGCTGGCGTATTCGGTCAATTGCCATAGGCGCAGCTTGCAGAAATTGTCGAGCGGGGAATGAAACGCAGGCTTGCGTCCCTTCGTAAAGGGAGCGGCGGCGTGCAGACTGGATCGAGCATGACGCTCATTGAACTCCGCTGACAGGGGCAGATGGTCGACCGGCACCAGGCGACAGCCGAGTTGCAGAAGCAGGTCAAGACTGGCTTGGTCGGCGCCTGCCGTATGGAGGATGACGATATCCGCTGGAGTGGCGGTTCGGCGCAACGATACCGCAAGCGCCTTGGCGCCCATGGCGTAATCGTGGTTGGTGACGAGAGTGACATAGGCGTGCCGAGGCTCACTCATGAAACGGACTTCAGCCTCCTACCTTCCGGATCACGGTTGATCGTCGCCGCAATGTCTTTCGTCCAGGCAGAGATCGCGGGGACGCGCGACCGATCGACGCGGTAGGCAAATTTCTTGGCGACGTCGACGATCTCGCTCAGAAGACCTGTCTGCAGGGTGATCGGATCGAGACCGAGCTTGCGGAATTTCTCGTTCTTGACGATGAGTTCGTTTTCCGGCGCCTCCTTGCGTGGGTTCGGCAGCCAGGCGATCTCGCCGCCGCTCAGCTTGGCGATCATTTCCGCCAGATCTCGCACCCGATGCGTTTCGGTCATCTGGTTGAAGATCTCGACGCGGGCGCCTCGGGCAGGCGGGTTGTTCAAGGCAAGCTCGATGCAGCGGACCGAATCCTGGATGTGGATGAAGGCGCGGGTCTGGCCGCCGGTGCCGTGGACTGTCAGCGGATATCCGATCGCCGCCTGGATCAGGAAGCGGTTCAACACTGTGCCATAATCGCCGTCATAGTCGAAGCGATTGATCAGCTGCGGATGCCGACGCGTCTGCTCGGTGTGGGTGCCCCAGACAATGCCCTGGTGCAGGTCGGTGATGCGCAGGCCGTCGTTCTTGGCATAGAAATGGAAGAGCAGCTGATCCAGGCACTTGGTCATGTGATAGATCGAGCCTGGATTGGAGGGGTAGAGGATTTCCTGGCTAACGGTCTCGCCGTTCGCCGTCTCGATGCCAACCGGCAGATAGCCCTCGGGGATCGCTGCGCCAACTGTCGAATAGCCGTAGACGCCCATCGTGCCGAGGTGGATCAGATGCGCGTCGAGTTGGTGTTCGACAAGCGCATTCAGGAGGTTATGGGTGGCGTTGACGTTGTTGTTTACCGTGTAGTTCTTGTGGCGGTCGCTCTTCATCGAGTAGGGCGCCGCGCGCTGTTCGGCGAAATGAATGATGGCATCAGGCCGGTTCTCAGCTAGCCACTTCTTCAGCAGTTCGTAGTCCTTGGCGAGGTCGATCAGGTTGAAATGAATGCGCCGGCCGGTTTCGGCGTGCCAGATGCGCGTTCGCTCCTGGATCGAGTCCATCGGGGTCAGTGACTGAACCCCAAGTTCAGTGTCGATCCAGCGCCGCGAGAGGTTGTCGAGAATGTGAACGTCGTGTCCGGTGTCGGAGAGATGCAATGATGTCGGCCAGCCAATGAATCCGTCCCCGCCCATCACTGCAATCTTCATCGCGTCGTCTCCTGCTTGAATGTCTCTGTCAAAAATTACTTAGGAAGCGTGACAATTGTTCAATGCTTGCAAGGCGGAATGTCTTCCGCCAAAGAGGGCGCGTGACTTTGGAGAAAATTATGGCGGACAACGGTTTTTCGATTTCGGGTGAACTCACGGAAACGGGTCACCGGCTCCTGCAGCGGGTTTATTACGAGGACACCGATTTTTCCGGCCTCGTCTACCATGCGCGTTATCTTCACTTCCTCGAGCGCGGCCGCACCGATTACCTCCGTTGTCTCGGCGTTGAGCAGCGGGAGCTGATCAATGCCGACGAGGAGGGGCTTGTCTTCGTCGTCCACCGCATGGAGATCGACTTCAAGCAGCCGGCGCGGATGGATGATATCCTGACCGTCCTGACCCACACCGAAAAAGCCGGCGGGGCCAAGATGGTCCTCAATCAGGAGATCCGGCGCGGCGAAACGCTGCTGATCGCCGCCAAGGTGATCATCGCCGTCATCAATGCCAATGCCAGGCCGCGACGATTGCCGGAGACACTCGCCGAGAAATTTCTTGAAGGCAGCAAGCCGCTCCGCGGGCCCTGAGCCCTTGCCGCGCTCAATGTGATCGACACGGTTTGCGTGCGGCGATTCGCTTGGATTGATCGTGAACGCTGAAAAGACGCGGGATTCCGGCCTTGCATAAACATGAGTTTTGTGTGAAGGAATTCACGCGCTGGAAGATAAGCGCTGTTGTGGTCATCGAGCTAGATCTGACCAAGTAATCCAAGGGATAAATCTTTCTCCGATAGTTTCGCTGTCATGATCCGGCGCTAACGAACTGTTAACCATAATAGTGTCTTACTCGGATTGTCAGAGTTTGTGCGGTGCACGCCTTCCTTTGACCAAATTTGACGGCAAGGAAGGCGGATAAGAGCTTGGAAGCTTGACCAGGGCTTTGGGCGGCGGCCGCCAGACACTTCTTGCGAGATCACTTTGTGCCGCCCGGTCAAGTGCCGGGCGTTTGGATTCGGGGATTTTGGATCAATGGAACAAGTAGGATTGGCAGCAGCAACGGCCGACGTCAGCCTCTGGTCGCTGTTTATGCAGGCAGGTCTCGTCGTCAAGCTGGTCATGCTCGGGCTCATCGCAGCCTCGGTCTGGACCTGGGCGATCGTCATCGACAAATATCTGGCCTACGGCCGCGCACGGCGCCAGTTCGAGAAGTTCGAGCAGGTATTCTGGTCGGGCCAGTCGCTGGAAGAGCTTTATCGCACTCTATCGGAGCGCAACAATACCGGCCTTGCCGCGATCTTCGTTGCGGCGATGCGCGAATGGAAGAAGTCGTTCGAGCGCGGTGCGCGCTCCCCGATCGGTCTGCAGATGCGTATCGACCGCGCCATGGACGTGACATTGGCGCGTGAATCCGAATTCCTCTCAGCCCGCCTCGGCTCGCTGGCAACGATTGGTTCCGCCGGTCCGTTCATCGGCCTGTTCGGTACGGTCGTTGGTATCATGACCTCGTTCCAGGCAATCGCCGGCTCGAAGTCGACGAACCTCGCGGTCGTTGCTCCCGGTATCGCCGAAGCGCTGCTTGCAACCGCAATCGGGCTTGTTGCTGCTATCCCGGCCGTTATCGCCTACAACAAGTTCACTGCCGATGCCGGCAAGCTTTCGGGCCGCATGGAAGGCTTCGCGGATGAATTCTCCGCCATCCTTTCGCGCCAGATCGACGAGAAACTGCAGCCGCGCCAGGCCGCGCAGTAATCGACGGGAACGGAGTCAACGATATGGGTATGGGTGCTCCAAGCGGTGGCGGTAGCGGCGGTGGTCGCGGTGGTCGTCGTCGCGGTGGCCACAGAGGTGGTGCCATCTCCGAAATCAATGTGACGCCGCTCGTCGACGTCATGCTCGTGCTTTTGATCATCTTCATGGTGGCAGCACCGATGATGACGGTCGGCGTGCCCGTCGACTTGCCGGAAACACAGGCCAAGGCGCTGAATTCTGAAACGCAGCCGATCACGATCTCGGTGAAGAACGACGGCCAGGTGTTCCTGCAGGAAACACCGATCCCGGTCGAAGAGATTGCCGCGAAGCTCGAGGCGATCGCAACGACCGGCTATAATGAACGCATCTTCGTTCGCGGCGACGCGACCGCGCCCTATGGCGTGATCGCCGACGTCATGGCTCGCATCCAGGGTGCCGGCTACAAGAACATCGGCCTCGTGACGCAGCAGAAGAAGGACCAATAGCGAACGCTATGAAGGCCAGTATCGTCACATCTGCGGCTCTGCACTGTGCACTGCTTGCCTGGGCGCTGATCTCGATCGGCTCCCCGGAGCAGTTCAAGGTCGAGGATTTCGAGGCGATGCCCGTCGACCTCGTGCCCGTCGAAGAAATGACGCAGATGCAGCAGGGCGACAAGACGGCCAAGCCGAGTGAAAAGCCGGCGCCGAAGCCGACGGCCAAGCCGACCAATGTCGAAAACGCCGAGAACATGGGCGAGAACAAGGTCGACCTCAAGACGCCGCCAGTCCCGAACGCCAAGCCCAACAATAACGAGAGCGCTGCTGCCCCCAAGGCCGTTGAAAAGCCTCTTCCTCAGAATGATCCCGTGCCCAACGAGGTGAAGGAGATCATGAAGGAGGAGACGGACGTCGAGCCGAAGCAGGTCGCGTCCATTACGCCGCCGAAGCCCGAAATCACCCCGCCGACGCCGCCAAAGCCTGAGGAAACGCCACAGGAACAGCCGGAGCCACCGAAGCCGGACGCCGAGGCGCTGCCGGACAAGGTTCCGACTCCGGTCGTGAAGCCGCAAGCCAAGCCGCCGGAACAGAAGCCGGCCGAAAAGCCCCCGGAGAAAAAGACCGAGGATCAGGCGAAGGCGGACGAGAAGCCGACGGACAAGAAGAAGGCCGACAAGAAGCAGGAGAAGGCCAAGTCCGCCTCCTCCAAGCAGAGCGACTTCAACGCCGATGATATCGCGGCGCTGCTGAACAAGCAGGACCCGTCGAATGGTGGCGCCAAGAGTTCGACCGAGGTTGCGTCGCTCGGTGCCAAGAAGGCTACCGGCGGCTCCAAGCTCTCGATGAGCGAGATGGATGCGCTGCGCAGCGCGATCGCCGGCAACTGGTCGGTTATCCCCGGGATGGAAGGTGCCAGCGACGTTCGCATCAAGGTCCACATGAAGCTGGACCCGGATGGCAACATCATCGGTTCGCCCGAGGTCGAAGCGGTTGGCGGCACCAACGAGGCGACGCGCATGGCGTTGGCAAGCGGTGCCAAGCGTGCCGTCATGAAGTCGTCGCCCTTCACGACTCTCCCGAAAGACAAATATGACGCCTGGGGCGAGGTTATCGTCAATTTCGATCCCAGCGATCTAGCCCTTTAAAATGCTGAAAGGCTTGTCCTCCATGACCAAGTGTTCCCTCATTCGCGCCTTGATGGTCGCCGTCGGCATGATAACCACTGCGGTTGTCGCCACGCCGGCCAACGCGCTTGTCGAAATCAACATCAACAAGGGCAATGTCGAGCCGTTGCCGATCGCGATCACCGACTTCCTGCAGGGCGACATGGGTGCGCAGGTTTCGCAGGTGATTGCCGCCGACCTTCAGCGCTCGGGCCTTTTCAAGCCGATCGACAAGAACGCCTTCATCGAGAAGATCTCCAATCCGGATGCCGCTCCGCGCTTCGAGGACTGGAAGGTCATCAATGCGCAGGCACTCGTGACGGGTCGCGTGACGCAGGAAAGCGACGGACGTCTGCGCGCCGAGTTCCGCCTCTGGGATACGTTTGCCGGCACGCAGATGACCGGGCAGCAGTTCTACACGCAGCCGGAGAACTGGCGCCGCGTTGCTCACATCATCGCCGACGCGATCTACAAGCAGATCACCGGCGAGGAAGGCTACTTCGATACGCGTGTCGTGTTCGTTTCGGAGTCCGGCACCAAGCAGGAGCGCAAGCGCCAGCTCGCCATCATGGACCAGGACGGCTTCAACGTCCGCATGCTGACGAACGGCAGCGACCTCGTTCTCACGCCGCGCTTCTCGCCGAACCGCCAGGAAGTCACCTACATGTCCTTCGCCAACCAGCAGCCGCGGGTCTACCTGCTGCAGCTCGAGACGGGACAGCGCGAAGTTGTCGGCAACTTCCCGGGCATGACCTTCTCCCCGCGCTTCTCGCCGGATGGCCAGAAGGTCGTGATGAGCCTTCAGCAGGAAGGCAACGCCAACATCTACACGATGGACCTGCGTTCGCGCACGACGACGCGCCTGACCTCGACGGCGGCCATCGATACCTCGCCCTCCTATTCGCCGGACGGCGGACGGATCGTGTTCGAAAGCGACCGCGGCGGCAAGCAGCAGATCTACGTCATGAATGCCGACGGCTCCGGCCAGACGCGTATCTCCTTCGGCGACGGCAACTACTCCACGCCGGTCTGGTCTCCGCGTGGCGATCTGATCGCCTTCACCAAGCAGTCGGGTGGCAAGTTCTCGATCGGCGTGATGAAGCCGGACGGTTCGGGCGAGCGCATCCTGACGACGGGCTTCCACAACGAGGGCCCGACCTGGGCACCAAATGGCCGCGTCATCATGTTCTTCCGCCAGGCGGCCGGTGCTGGCGGTCCGCAGCTCTACTCGATCGATCTGACGGGCTATAACGAGCAGCTCATCAAGACCCCGACCTACGCTTCCGACCCCGCCTGGTCGCCGCTTCTCGAGTAGAAAAGCCTGTGGATGTGCCTTTTTGTCGCCGCAAAAATCCCTGATTGGGGCGACTGAGGGACAAATCAACCATCTGTTAACCATAATTCTTGAATGCCGATTAACCCAATACGGTTACAGTCCGGCAACCTTAATCAAGTCGCAAGGAGACCGGCCATGAGCCGAATTCACACCCCGGCAATGAGCCGCATGCAGAATTTCGCCCGCAACCCCGTCATGATCGCGCTTGTCGCCGGTCTTGCTCTGGCCGGTTGCGCCAACAAGAAGAACATGGCCAACAGCGCCGGTGATCTCGGCCTTGGCGCCGGCGCCGCAACGCCGGGTTCGGCTCAGGACTTCACCGTCAACGTCGGCGACCGCATCTTCTTCGACACCGATTCCACCTCGATCCGCGCGGACGCCGCCCAGACGCTCGACCGTCAGGCTCAGTGGCTCGCTCGCTATCCGAAGTATGCCATCACCGTCGAAGGTCACGCCGACGAACGCGGCACGCGCGAATACAACCTTGCCCTCGGTGCTCGCCGTGCAGCCGCTACCAAGGATTACCTTGCTTCGCGCGGTGTTCCGGCTCAGCGCATGAAGACCATCTCCTACGGCAAGGAACGCCCGGTCGCCGTCTGCGACGATATTTCCTGCTGGTCGCAGAACCGCCGCGCGGTCACCGTTCTGGGTGGCGCCGGCATGTAATTGCCGGGAAATATTACAATTTCGAAAGGCGGCTCCATTGCGGGCCGCCTTTTCTTTTTGAACACACTTTGGCCAGTTTCCGTTGCTTTTTGAAAGCAATTGGAAAAATCTCCTGTTCGTGCCAAAGGGTGCGAAGAATCACTGGGACAGGACGAACCATATGAAAAAACTTGTCGTTGCGGGCATGCTGTGCCTCGCGGCCGTGGCCGGGGCGGGCCAATCGGCGAGTGCGACGTCGATTTTGGGTTGGCAGATCGGCGGCAAAGCCGCGGATCGGCAGGCTCAGGCACCGGTCGTAAACGTGCAGGCCGGCGGAGCTGAAGTTCGCGTCCAGCAGCTTGAAGAGCAACTGCGCCAGCTGAACGGCCGCATCGAGGAGATGAGCTTCCAGCTGCTGCAGATGCAGGAAACGATCCGCAAGGCGCAGGAAGACAACGAATTCCGCTTCCAGGAGCTGGAAAAAGGCGGCGGTGGCAGCAGTGCCGGCGGTAGCACCAAGACGATGAAGAAGAGCGAGGCCGATGTGCCTCCTCCGGTTCAGGGTCAGAGCGGCGATGATGTCGCCCGCGTGATCCAAGCACCACAGGGAGCCGAAACGGCTCCCTCGACCGATGTTCCGACAAACGAGGGTCTCGGTCAGCCGCCGAAGCAGCTCGGCTCGATGGAGTTCGACAAGAACGGCAATCCGGTCGGCGGCTCGGTCAACGAGAATGCCACGGTTGGATCAGGCCCGGTTCCGGGTGTCGATTCCGGTCGTTCGTCGCAGACTGCGTCGCTCGGCAGCGAAGCCGATCAGTACAAGGCTGCCTACGGCCATGTTCTGTCCGGTGACTACTCGACGGCAGAGCAGGAGTTCACCCAGTATATCGCTCAATATCCAAGCAGCGCACGGGCAGCCGACGCGAATTTCTGGCTTGGCGAGGCGCTTTACTCGCAGGGCAAGTATAACGAAGCCGCCAAGCGGTTTCTGGATGCGCACAAGAAGTACGGCAGCTCTGAAAAGGCGCCGGAAATGCTGCTGAAGCTCGGCATGTCGCTCGCAGCGCTCGACAATACGGAAACCGCATGCGCCACGCTGCGGGAAGTCCCGAAGCGTTACCCCAAGGCTTCGCGTGCCGTCATAACCAAGGTCGCCAGCGAGCAAAAACGCCTCGCCTGCTAAGGTCTTCCGGTTTTGTGCCCGGACGGCCCCCTTCTACCTGAGACGGCAGCGCGCCGTTTTCTTGCATCGCTGACCAAACCCACGCGCATTCTTGTCGCGATTTCAGGTGGAAGCGATTCAACCGGCCTGCTTCTGGCGCTTGTTGAAGCCCTCAAGGCCATACCCAATTCAAAAATCTCTCTTTGTGCGGCAACTGTCGACCATACCTTGCGGGCAGAATCGGCCGAGGAGGCGCGCGAGGTTGCAGCCTTCTGCAGCTCTCTTGGTATCCCGCACTTGGTCAAGGTGTGGCAGGGTGAGAAGCCCAAATCAGGCATCATGGCGGCAGCACGCGACGCTCGCTACCAGCTGCTTGCCGATGTCGCCAAAAGCCTGAAAGCCGACATTGTCGTGACCGGGCATACGGCAGACGACCAGCGCGAGACGCTTGCCATGCGCAAGGAGCGCTCTGAGCAAGCGAGCACCGGTATTGCGGACCTCGTCCTTTTCGATCGAAGCCTCTGGATAGCCCGGCCACTGCTCGGCTGCAGACGGCAAGCTATTCGCGACTTTCTCCGTGCGCGACAGGTTGCCTGGATCGATGACCCGAGCAACGACGATCCGAAGTATGAGCGCGTTCGGGTGCGCTTGCGGCTGGCGGGGGAAGCGGAGGTCGCGTCTGGTGCGGACGGGGCAATTGTGCGCGCGGCGCTCGCCACTTCGGCGGGCCGATGGTTGCATAGGTATTTTGCCCTGCATTCTCCTTGGATAGGTCAGGTGATGCCGGCCGGGCTCGCCGATCGAGAGACGCTTTGTTATGCCGTTCCACGCCTTGCGGCAGTGTTCGGCGGACAGGCATTCCCGCTCGGGCGAAAACAGACGGATGATGTGCTCGGTCTCGTTGAAAGTGGGAAGCCGGGCCGGATGACCGCGGGCAGGGTGGTCTTCGATCTTCGGCGCGACGGGCTCTTTCTTGTCCGCGAAAGCCGCGGCATTTTGCCGTTGACGTTGACGCCGGGTGCGCGCGGTCTCTGGGACAGCCGGTTCCTCGTTGAAAACGGATCTCCGGACGACATCACTATTCTTGCAGGTCAACACGGGCCCGTCAGCGGTCGACTGCCCAGGGATGTTGTTCGGCGAGCCTTGACGGCGGCACCACGCATCGTTGATTTCGCAGGAGAAGATCCACTTGCCAGTGTTGGCGAGAAAGTAAGGATCACCCCCTATTTTTCGCCCTTCGACCGTTTTTTGACACGATTTGATTTCATCTTCGCAGATAGCCTTGCGGCTGCCTTTGGTACACGCCCCTATCCAAAACCGCCTTTAGGTCTTATTGACGGAAAATCTATCTAACAGTCCAGTTTGCCTTGGCATTCACCTGAGGCAATCCTATGTTAGAGGCCAAATAAGACGGTCGCCATGAGGCGGCTGTTCCAGTGCTGGGGAGTTCGATGAACCCTAACTTACGTAATTTCGCCTTGTGGGCAATCATAGCTCTGCTGCTGATTGCTCTGTTCAGCATGTTCCAGACGTCGCCGGCGCAGACCAGCTCCCGCGAAATCCCTTATTCGCAATTCTTGCGTGAAGTGGATGCGGGCCGCGTCAAGGAAGTCGTCGTCACGGGCAACCGCGTGTCTGGCAGCTATGTTGAAAATGGCACCACCTTCCAGACTTATACCCCTGTCGTTGATGACAACCTGCTCGATCGCCTGCAGCAGAAGAACGTCCTGGTTTCGGCGCGCCCGGAAACCGACGGTTCGTCGGGCTTCTTGAGCTATATCGGCACGTTGCTGCCGATGCTGCTGATCCTGGGCGTCTGGCTGTTCTTCATGCGGCAGATGCAAGGGGGTTCGCGCGGCGCGATGGGCTTTGGCAAGTCCAAGGCTAAACTTCTGACTGAAGCGCACGGCCGCGTGACCTTCGATGACGTCGCCGGCGTTGACGAAGCCAAGCAGGACCTCGAGGAAATTGTTGAATTCCTGCGCGATCCGCAGAAGTTCCAGCGCCTCGGCGGCAAGATTCCGCGCGGCGTGTTGCTGGTCGGCCCTCCTGGCACCGGTAAGACGCTGCTCGCCCGTTCTGTCGCCGGCGAAGCGAACGTGCCGTTCTTCACGATCTCGGGTTCCGACTTCGTTGAAATGTTCGTCGGTGTCGGCGCATCCCGTGTGCGCGACATGTTCGAGCAGGCCAAGAAGAACGCGCCTTGCATCATCTTCATCGACGAAATCGACGCCGTCGGCCGCCATCGTGGCGCCGGTCTCGGCGGCGGTAACGATGAACGCGAGCAGACGCTGAACCAGTTGCTGGTCGAGATGGACGGCTTTGAAGCCAACGAGGGCATCATCCTGATCGCTGCGACCAACCGTCCCGACGTTCTCGATCCGGCACTGCTGCGTCCGGGCCGTTTCGACCGCCAGGTCGTCGTTCCGAACCCCGATATCGTCGGCCGCGAGCGCATCCTGAAGGTCCACGCCCGCAATGTGCCGCTGGCACCGAACGTCGATCTCAAGGTCCTGGCTCGCGGTACGCCTGGCTTCTCCGGTGCTGACCTGATGAACCTCGTCAACGAAGCTGCCCTGATGGCTGCACGCCGCAACAAGCGCGTCGTCACCATGCAGGAGTTCGAAGACGCCAAGGACAAGATCATGATGGGCGCCGAGCGCCGCTCTTCGGCGATGACCGAGGCGGAGAAGAAGCTGACGGCCTATCACGAAGCCGGTCATGCCATCACCGCGTTGAAGGTTCCCGTTGCGGATCCCCTGCACAAGGCAACCATCATTCCGCGCGGCCGTGCGCTGGGCATGGTGATGCAGTTGCCTGAAGGCGACCGCTACTCCATGAGCTACAAGTGGATGGTGTCGCGCCTCGTCATCATGATGGGTGGTCGCGTTGCAGAAGAGCTGACATTCGGCAAGGAAAACATCACCTCCGGCGCATCGTCCGATATCGAGCAGGCCACCAAGCTTGCGCGTGCAATGGTCACGCAGTGGGGCTTTTCGGATGCGCTTGGCCAGGTCTCCTACGGTGAAAACCAGCAGGAAGTGTTCCTTGGTCACTCGGTTTCGCAGTCGAAGAATGTTTCCGAGGCCACCGCTCAGACGATCGACACCGAAGTCCGTCGCCTGATCGACGACGCCTATTCGGAAGCGCGCCGCATTCTCACCGACCACCACGAGGAGTTCGTGGCGATCGCCGAGGGGCTGCTCGAGTACGAAACGCTGACGGGCGAAGAGATCAAAGCGTTGATTCGCGGCGAGAAGCCGTCGCGCGATCTCGGCGATGACGCGCCGCCCAGCCGCGGTTCGGCCGTGCCGAAGACCGGCACGCGCCCAGCGACAAAGGGTGACGAGCCGGAGGGTGGCCTGGAGCCGCAGCCGCATTGATTTCTCTTGCAGAATGACCGAAAGGCCGGGTCCGTTAGGACGCCGGCCTTTCGCGTCGGTAACGCGATGTAATGGGTTTTCTTGCTAATTTACGTGATGGACACCGCGATTTATGTCATGCCGGTGACATAGCGAGGCCTCATTTGGGGCTCTTGTAGCGATAATTCCGCCTGTGGCGGCTCATTTTTTGCAAGTGGTAATGCGCAGCCTGTAGGCGCGCCAAGGCACAGGGGTGCATATGAAAAGACGCTATTTCGGTACGGATGGCATTCGCGGTCAATCCAACGTGTTCCCGATGACACCGGATCTTGCGATGCGAGTTGGTATCGCAGTTGGAACGATCTTCCGGAGAGGCAACCACCGTCATCGCGTCGTCATAGGCAAGGACACCCGCCTTTCGGGCTACATGCTCGAAAACGCAATGGTGGCCGGCTTCACCGCTGCAGGCGTCGATGCGTTCGTTCTCGGTCCTATACCGACACCGGCCGTAGCTATGCTGACGCGGTCCTTGCGTGCTGATATCGGTGTCATGATCTCCGCCTCGCATAATCCCTACGAGGACAACGGCATCAAGCTCTTTGGGCCGGATGGCTACAAATTGTCCGACGATCTGGAGTCGCAGATTGAGGATTTGCTTGAGAAGGATCTGTCCTCGCAGCTTGCGAAGTCGGATGACATCGGCCGCGCCAAGCGCGTTGACGGCGTTCACGACCGCTACATCGAGCACGCTAAGCGCACGCTGCCGCGCGACGTGACGTTGCAGGGATTGAGGATCGCGATCGACTGCGCAAACGGCGCTGCCTACAAGGTGGCTCCAGCTGTCCTCTGGGAACTCGGTGCCGACGTTGTGACCATTGGCAACGAGCCGAACGGCACGAACATCAATCTCAATTGCGGTTCTACCAGCCCGGTCGCGCTGCAGAAGAAGGTCGATGAAGTGCGCGCCGATATCGGCATTGCGCTCGACGGCGACGCCGACCGCGTCATCATCGTCGACGAGAACGGTGCGGTTGTCGATGGCGACCAGCTGATGGCTGTGATCGCCGAAAGCTACGCCGAGAGCCAGCAGCTTCGCGGCGGCGGCATTGTCGCGACCGTGATGTCCAATCTCGGGCTCGAGCGCTTCCTCGACGACAAGGGACTTGGTCTCGTGCGTACGATGGTCGGTGACCGCTACGTTGTCGAGCACATGCGCCAGCACAACTACAATGTCGGCGGTGAACAGTCCGGACACATCGTGTTGTCGGACTATGGCACGACGGGCGACGGTTTGGTGGCTGCGCTGCAGATCCTTGCTGCGGTCAAACGGACCGGCAGGACCGTCAGCGAAGTATGCCGTCGCTTTGACCCCGTGCCGCAGCTCCTCCGCAACGTCCGTATCTCCGGCGGCAAGCCGCTCGAGGATATTCAGGTGCAGAAGGCGATTGCCGATGCGGAGGCCGAGCTCGCAAAGAATGGCCGCCTGGTCATCCGCCCGTCCGGTACGGAACCGCTAATCCGCGTCATGGCCGAGGGCGATGACCGCTCGCAGATCGAGCGGATCGTCAACGAATTGATCGGCACGATTTCGAACGTGCGCTCCGCAGCCTGAAGTCGACATGCACGCTTTTTGTCGGGTGCCGCCAGCTTCCCAGCTGGCGCGCGTCCGTTCCCGTAACATCATGATAAATATCTTGTAAATTTAATCGGACATTAACTCTGATTTGTAAGAGTCCAGGCTGAATAAAGGTCAGACGCGGTCTAGTGGCGCGTGCTGGGTATTGATTGTTCCTGGAGAATACTATGAAGAGATTTTTGATTGCCGCGGCTGCGGCGCTGATGGGAGGTGTCCCAGCTCTCGCTGCCGATCTCTATGTCGACCCGGCGCCGCCACCAGTTCCCGTCTTTGGCGGATGGTACTTGCGCGGCGATATAGGCATGACCAATCAGCGTCTTGGCAGCATGCAGCACGAGCTGTTTGACGACGTGGATTTTCGCGAATTTGTCGATGACGGCAGCTTTGACAGCGGGCCGCTCGGTGGACTTGGTGTTGGCTATCAATTCAACCAGTGGCTTCGTGGCGATGCGATCGTCCAGTATCGCGGCAAGACTGATTTCTCTGCGCTTGATCGTTATGGACACACCGATGCAACGGGCACGGCTGTCTGGGATGCCACGAATGACTACGACGGTGCCAAGTCGGAATGGCTGTTGATGGCCAACGCCTATGTCGATATCGGCACCTGGGAGGGCATCACGCCGTATGTGGGCGCCGGTATCGGTGCGTCACGCAATACGATCTCTCGTTTCCGCGATGTTAATGTCCCTACGCTCGGAGTTGCATACGGGGACAGCGACTCCACTTGGAACTTTGCATGGGCGCTGCATGCCGGGATCGGCTATCAAGTGACCGACCGCCTGACCGTCGATTTCGGCTATAGCTATGTTGACCTTGGTGACGCAAAAAGCGGCCGGCTCCGCTCCTATGATGACACCGTTAACACCGGCCCGATGCACTTCAACAACATTACCTCGCACGACTTCAAACTCGGCCTGCGCTACTCGCTGCAATAGCCAATTCGTTCATCGTTGGAGGAGCTTTCGACTTCAAGGCCGCCGTCACGGCGGCCTTTTTCGTGGTTTGAACCTCAATCGAAGTTAACAAATATGGTTAACCGCGCGTTAGCAACTCGCTGGAATAATACCGCATGGTCAGTCATGCGGGCACCGCTTTGCCCGGTCGGGAATTGCAATGAAATCGTCCATCACGATCCTCGCCACTGCGGCAAGCCTTGTCCTGCTTGGTGGGCGGGCGATGGCGGAGGAGCCCCCTATTGCTGAGGCACCGGAGATAAGCATTCCGGGCGACTCGTCCACGACCGGCTGGTATCTCCGCGGTGATCTTGGTTATGCTCCATGGACCGGCAACGAAACGCCGGACTACCGCTTCGATGATGGGGCTATCCACGAGTTCGATTCGGCACGCTTCTCGAAGCCCGTTTCTGGCGGTGCGGGGATTGGCTATCAATTCACCGACATCTGGCGCGCCGACCTGACGGGGGATTTCTTCAAAAGCGATTTTACCGGCACGGCCAACACTGATCTGCCTTGTGCCGCATCCGCGCCTGCCGGGACCGGCTGCACCTCCGGTGTGCGCGCCGATCTTCGGGCCTATGGCGTCATGACCAACGGCTATGCGGACCTTGCGACCGTTGCCGGCTTCACCCCGTATGTCGGCGCCGGCATAGGGGTAACCAACGTCAGATGGGGCAGCGTACGTTCGCAACCCGAGTGCGTCGATGGTGGTTCGGCCTGCTCTGGGGTCACGTTTCCGCCCCAAGATTTCAATGGCGAAAACAACTGGCGCTTCACTTATGCACTGATGGCGGGCCTCAGTTATGAAATCACCAACAACATCAAGGTCGATTTGGGCTATCGCTTCTCCGATATCGCCGGCGGCAGCATGTTTGCCGGCCCCTCCGGGACCAGCGGCCGCGACGACGGATTGACGCGGCACGAGATTCGTATCGGCTTGCGTATCGCCGGCTGGTAGTCCGCGACGCAATGACGCGTGTAGACCAAAAAATCCTCCAGTTGCGACGCTTGCCCGTTGACTATGTCAGGCGCGATCTATATCCACGGCGGCGGGACACCTCTCCCCAACGAGAGGCTAATTACCTGGAAGGGTATACATATGGCCGCTGCCACCGCAAAGCCGGACGTCCGTCCGAACAACACTCATTTTTCTTCTGGCCCTTGCTCGAAGCGTCCCGGTTGGTCGCTCGAAGCCCTTTCCGACGCGCCGCTTGGCCGTTCGCACCGCGCGAAGATCGGAAAGATGAAGCTCAAGCAGGCCATCGACCTTACCCGTGAAATTCTCGAAGTGCCTGCCGATTACCGCATCGGCATCGTGCCCGCTTCCGACACCGGCGCCGTCGAAATGGCGCTCTGGTCGCTGCTCGGCGAGCGCGGCGTCGACATGGTCGCCTGGGAAAGCTTCGGCGCCGGCTGGGTCACCGATGTCGTCAAGCAGCTGAAGCTGAAAGACGTCCGCAAGATCGAAGCCGGTTACGGCGAGCTGCCGGACCTTTCGACCATCGATTTCGACCGCGACGTCGTCTTCACCTGGAACGGCACCACCTCGGGCGTTCGCGTTCCGAACGGCGACTTCATCCCGGCCGACCGCAAGGGCCTGACGATCTGCGATGCCACCTCGGCTGCTTTTGCGCAGAACCTCGATTTTGCCAAGCTCGACGTTGTCACCTTCTCCTGGCAGAAGGTTCTCGGCGGCGAGGGCGCTCATGGCGTCATCATCCTGTCGCCGCGCGCTGTCGAGCGTCTGACGACTTACGCACCGGCCTGGCCGCTGCCGAAAATCTTCCGCATGACCTCGGGCGGCAAGCTGATCGAGGGCATATTCACCGGCGAAACCATCAACACGCCGTCGATGCTCTGCGTCGAGGACTATATCGACGCACTGCTCTGGTCGAAGGATGTTGGCGGCCTGAAGGGCCTGATGGCCCGCGCCGACGCCAATGCCAAGGTCATCGCCGACTTCGTCGCCGCCAATGACTGGATCGCCAACCTGGCCGTCAAGGCCGAGACGGCTTCCAACACCTCGGTCTGCCTGAAGATTACCGATAAGGACGTTCTGGCACTCGACGCCGACGGCCAGGCGAACTTCGCCAAGGGCATCGTCAGCCTGCTCGACAAGGAAGGTGTCGCCTACGACATCGGCCATTACCGTGACGCTCCGTCTGGCCTGCGCATCTGGGCCGGCGCCACGATCGAAACTGCAGACATGCAGAAGCTGATGCCGTGGCTTTCCTGGGCGTTCGAAACGCAGAAGGCGACGCTTTCCCAGGCTGCCGCCTGAGTTGATCGCATCCGGCTCCGCCGAACGGGCGGAGCCTCGCAATCCCGATTACATTCCATCGTTGAACCTTTTGAAGGAAGCCCCCAATGGCACCTCGCGTTCTCGTATCCGACGAACTGTCGGAAACTGCCGTCCAGATCTTCCGTGATCGCGGCGTCGAAGTCGATTTCCAGCCGCAGCTCGGCAAGGACAAGGACAAGCTTGCCGAAATCATCGGCAACTACGACGGCCTCGCTATCCGCTCCGCCACCAAGGCAACGGAAAAGCTGATCGCCGCCGCGACCAACCTCAAGGTCATCGGCCGCGCCGGCATCGGCGTCGACAATGTCGATATCCCGGCCGCTTCCAAGCGCGGTATCATCGTCATGAACACGCCGTTCGGCAACTCGATCACCACGGCCGAACACGCCATCGCTCTGATGTTCGCCGTTGCCCGCCAGCTGCCGCAGGCAGACAGCTCGACGCAGGCCGGCAAGTGGGAAAAGTCGAAGTTCATGGGCGTCGAAATCACCGGCAAGACGCTCGGCGTCATCGGCGCCGGCAATATCGGCGGCATCGTCTGCAAGAAGGCCATCGGCCTCGGCATGCATGTTCTCGCCTACGACCCCTTCCTCTCGGCCGAGCGCGCCCAGGAGATGGGCGTCACCAAGGTCGAGCTGGACGAGCTGCTCGCCAAGGCCGACTTCATCACCTTGCACGTACCGATGACCGACAAGACGCGCGGCATTCTCGGCAAGGAAAACCTCGCAAAGACCAAGCCCGGCGTTCGCATCATCAACTGCGCCCGTGGCGGCCTGGTCGATGAGGCAGCACTTGCCGAGGCCATCAAGTCCGGTCACGTCGCCGGAGCCGGTTTCGACGTTTTCGAAGTCGAGCCCGCCAAAGAAAGCCCGCTGTTCGGCCTGCCGAACGTGGTTTGCACTCCGCATCTCGGCGCGTCGACGACGGAAGCCCAGGAGAACGTGGCCCTGCAGGTTGCCGAGCAGATGTCGGACTATCTGGTGAAGGGTGCCGTTTCCAACGCCATCAACATGCCCTCGATCACTGCTGAGGAAGCACCGATCCTCAAGCCGTTCATCCGGCTCGCCGATGTTCTCGGTGCCTTCGTCGGCCAGGTGACGGAAGAGCCGATCAAGGAAATCGAGATCCTCTTTGACGGTGCGACGGCTGGCATGAATACGCGGGCGTTGACGAGCGCGCTGCTTGCCGGCCTGATCCGGCCGCAGGTCGCCGATGTCAACATGGTCTCGGCTCCTGTTATGATCAAGGAAAAGGGCATCGTCCTCTCCGAGGTCAAGCGCGACAAGACCGGCGTCTTCGACGGCTACATCAAGCTCACCGTCAAGACCGACACGATGACCCGATCGATCGCCGGCACGGTCTTCTCGGACGGCAAGCCCCGCTTTATCCAGATCAAGGGCATCAATCTCGATGCCGATGTCGGTTCGCACATGGTCTACCTCACGAACACCGACGTTCCCGGCATGATCGGCTTCATCGGCACCACGCTTGGCGCTGCCGGCGTCAATATCGCGAACTTCCAGCTCGGCCGCGACAAGCAGGGCGGCGATGCGATCGCGCTGCTTTATGTCGACGGTCCGATCGGCGACGAGGTCCTTGCCAAGCTGACGGCAAATCCGGCGATCCGTCAGGCAAAGCCGCTGGTTTTCGCAGTCGACTGAGTTTTGCTCCCAAGGCAATGAGAAAACCCGGCGCGGGAACCTGCGCCGGGTTTTCTCGTTTTGCCTGTTGATCACTCGCGTTGATAATCACTGTCGCGAGCGACTATCGTTCCTTTCACCTATTCGGGTGCGTCCATGACAAAGTCAGCCGTGATTATCGTCCTTGCGCTCTCATCTCTTGTGAGCCTGTCATCCTGCGCAAATACGGCGAATGGTCTTGCCAAGGACGGCCGGGAGGCGAGTAGTGCGCTGGATCAAAGCACGCATCGTATCCTCAGGGCCGGCGCGAACTGAGAGACGCTGCCGGCCTTCTACGCCTACGAAGCATCTGCCCGCCAGACCAAGCGGGCTTGCCGTTACTGCGGCGTGGCCGGAGCCGGAGCAGCGGGGGCCGGAGCGGCTGGAGCGGCAGGGGTCGCCGGAGCGCTCGCGGGCGGGTTTGCTGCAGGCGGTGATGCTGGTGCAGTCGACGCAGGCGGCGAAGCTGGCTCGGACGCCGTCGGCGCTGGTGCTGTCGCTGTCGAAGAACTCTGTGATCTCGGCCAATATGTAGCCGCCAAGGCAACGATGACAACGATCGCTGCGAGCACAATCCAGATCGTCCTGCTCTTCGATGCCGATGTGTTCACCGGGTTCGGCTTGTTGAAGTCATTCGTCATGTTAGTCCTCCTCTAAACGTTAACTCCCAGACGGGTAAAATGTTCCGATACGCGCAAATCTCCGTGAAGGTTATGTGAGCCGCCAGGATGACGCGCTCGAATCCGCGAATGCTCATGGGCTTGCCGGTCCCATTGCAGTCAATTTTACAGTAACGTACTTCCAATTTACGCCTGCTCGTGTCTCGCTAAGATCGCCTCTTCGCGTGGATTTGGATCTCGAGGGCGAGGCCGCGACCGGCTTGAGAGCCGTTGCAGAGAACCTTTCGATGTTGGAGGCCGGGTGCGAACGAGCATGATGGCAATTCCCTTTGCGGCCCTCTTCGCGCGCCACGTACATGCACGCCTGCATGCCGCATTTCACCGGGGGCACTGGGCATTCGTCGCCGTGATGCTTTTAGCAGCGATGGGGAGCGAAAACGCTCACGCCCAAATGCCGCAGCCGTCCGACAGACAAGAGTTTCCACAGCGAGAGCTGGTGATCGGCACCAAGGAGGCGCCACCCTTTGCGATGAAGGATGCCGACGGAAATTGGACAGGTATTTCCATTGACCTCTGGCGGGAAGTTGCCGAGAAGCTCGGACTGAAGTTTCGCCTCACCGAGGAACCCAACGTCCAGAAACTCCTCGAAGCGACATCGCGAGGCGACTACGATGTTTCCGTGGCGGCGATCACCATCACCGCCGATCGCGAGCGGATCGTCGATTTCAGTCAGCCTTTCTACGATACAGGGCTGGGAATAGCTGTTTCGGTCAATAGCGTATCAGTATGGCGCGAGATCATCCGGACAATGATTTCGGCGGGCTTCCTGCAGGCGGCAGGAGCGTTGATCGGCATCTCTCTGCTTGTCGGCGCGTTGGTGTGGCTGTTCGAGCGGCGTCATAACGACGACTTCGGCGGGCCGCTTGGACGTGGTTTGGGAGCAAGCATCTGGTGGTCGGCGGAGGCCATGACCCAGGCAAGCACCGGTCACCGCGGGCCGATCACAATCGCGGGCAGGGCGCTCGCGATTATTTGGATGGTGGTCTCGATCATCACGATCGCGGTCTTTACGGCCAGCGTCACCTCCGCGTTGACGACAAGGCAGATGCGCGGGCTGGTCAACGGCGTCGAGGATCTGCCGGGCGTGCGCGTCGGGACGCTTGCCAACTCGGCGACCATCGGTTTCCTGGACGGCGAACGCATCAAACATCGGACGTTTCCTCAGGTGGCCGACGGGCTCAAGGCGCTGGAAGCAGGATCGATCGATGCTTTCGTGTACGACAAACCGTTGCTTGCCTGGACCGTCGAACAACGCTTCTCCAGCACGGTTCAAGTGCTGGATGTCGATTTCGAACCTCAGAGCTACGGGCTCGCGATGCCCCTTGGACGGCCCTATCGCAAGGCGATCGATGTCGCCGTCCTTCAGGCAGTTCACGATCAGCGTTGGAAGCGGACGCTGTTTCAATATCTGGGGGAGAAGCAGTAGCGCGGGCGACCGACGTCTCCGTTATTGCCGTTCGCCGCGCGGTCTACTTCGCCGGCTTCAGGAGCCTCAGTGCGTTGATTGTGACGAGCACCGTCGCACCGGTATCGGCCAGGATCGCGGGCCACAGGCCGGTGATGCCAGCGATGGTCGTCACAAGGAACACCGCCTTCAGGCCCAGCGCGATGCTGATGTTTTGGACGATATTGCGCATGGTGCGCTTCGAGAGTTCGATCATTGCCGCCACATCGCTGACACGTCCATGAAGGATGGCGGCGTCGGCCGTTTCCAGCGCCACATCGGTACCGCCGCCCATGGCGATGCCGACATCGGCGGTCGCAAGGGCAGGGGCGTCATTGATGCCGTCGCCGACCTTGGCAACGATCAAGCCGCCGCGCTTCAGCTCGTTCACGATGCGCTGCTTGTCCTCCGGCATCAGTTCGGCTCGGACTTGGATGCCGAGTTCTTTGCCGATGGCCTCGGCAGCGCGGTGATTATCGCCCGTGAGCATGACAGTCTTGATACCCGCTACAGTCAGCGCTTCAAGACCGGACTTGGCGTCGTCGCGCGGCTCGTCGCGCATGGCGATCGCTCCTGCCAGCGTGTCGCCGACGATCAGCACCGAAACTGTTTTCCCATCGTCATTGAGTGCCGTGATACGCGCGGTCTGATCGGATGAGAGCGGAACTTGCTCGCCGGCAGCTTTCGGAGATCCGAAGAACACAGGCTGACCCTCGACTGTCCCGGCGATGCCTTTCCCTCCCAGGGCCTTGGCGCCGTTCACTGCGGGTACCGGGATACCCACAGCTGTTGCCCGTGCCAGGATCGCCAGCGCCAGCGGATGGCTCGAGCCTGTCTCAAGGGCGGCAGCATACCTCAGGACATCCGCCTCATCCCTTGCGAAGGCGATTACATCGGTCACCTGCGGCTTGCCTTCGGTTAGCGTGCCTGTCTTGTCGAGGGCGACGGCGGTGACTTTGCCGAGCGTCTCGAGCACTGCGCCGCCCTTCAGCAGCAAGCCGCGGCGCGCTCCCGAAGAAAGCGAGGCGGCAATCGCGGCCGGGGTCGAAATCACAAGGGCGCAGGGGCAGCCGATCAGCAGTATGGCGAGACCCTTGTAGATCCATTCGTCCCAAGCAGCTCCCATAAGAAGCGGCGGCATGATGGCAACCAGAGCAGCAACGACGACCACACCCGGCGTGTAGTAGCGCGAGAAACGATCGATAAAGCGTTCGGTCGGAGCCTTCGACTCCTGTGCCTCCTCCACCAGTCGGACGACACGCGCGATTGTGTTGTCGGCGGCCGCTGCGGTCACCTTGACCCGAAGTGCCGCATCACCGTTGACCGTGCCGGCAAAAACCGTTTCACCTTCACCTTTGCGTACCGGTGTGCTTTCGCCTGTGACCGGCGCTTCGTCGATTGCACTCTCGCCAGACAGGATGGTGCCGTCCGCCGCGATGCGGTCACCAGGTCGAACCAGAATAATCGCGCCGACGGCGAGGCTTTCGGCCGGCACTTCCCGGGTCGTGCCACCTTCCTCGATAAAGGCTCGTTTGGGAACCAAAGTCGTCAGGGACTGGATGCTTGCCCGTGCCTTGCCTGCGGCGACGCCTTCCAGCAGTTCGCCAACCAGAAACAGGAAAACCACGGTTGCGGCTTCCTCGCCGGCATGAATGATCACCGCGCCGACTGCCGCGATGGTCATCAACATTTCGATCGAAAACGGTGTGCCCGACAAGGCAGCCGTGACTGCGCGACGAGCGATCGGAACAAGCCCGACGAGCATCGCAACGACGAATGCATAAGGCGCAATGGAAGGCACAAGGTGGCCGATGACGTAGGCGACCACGAGCGCCACACCGGAGAATATGGTCAGGCGACCTTTCCTGCTTTGCCACCAGGGACCAACCATCGGCGCGTCGTGGCCGTGGAGCCCTTCCAGTGCATCCGGCGCCTGCTCCGCCGCATGATCGTGAGCCTGATGGTTGTGCCCGGCGTGATCGTGGTCACCATGGTCATGGTCATGGTCATGGTGGGAACGGCCTGCCTGCTCCGTATCCGCCGGCAACCTGCCGGCCGCTTGCGAGACGCTATAGCCTAGGCTCGTGACTTTCTTTTCGATGGCGACAAGGTCGCTGCTGCCGTCGTGGCGTACGGTCATCGTTCCGGCGGTCACCGAAACCGAAACGTCTTCGACGCCGGGCATACGTCGGACGGCCGTGTCGATCTTGGCTGCGCAACTGGCGCAATCCATGCCGCCGACCCTGTATCGCTTCTCGACCGTTTCGCCCATGATCCGCTTCCTTGTCAGTTCGAAGCATCTTTCCTACATCCTCTAGCGACTAGAGGTGCAAGAGGAAAATCATGAAAAAGATCACGATCGGGGAAGCGTCCCGGAAAAGCGGCGTCAAGGTACCGACAATCCGCTACTATGAGAGCATCGGCCTCCTTGCGGAGCCAAATCGTAGCGAGGGCAATCAACGCTCCTACGAGCCGGCCGATCTGCGCAGGCTTGCCTTCATCCGTCACGCCCGCGAGCTTGGGTTCGAGGTGGAGGCGATCCGCACTCTCCTCACCCTGCAGGACGATCCGCACCAGTCCTGCGCGTCCGCAGATGCGATCGCCAAGGCTCGCCTAATCGAAGTCGAGCAGAGGATCCGGAGCTTGATGGCGTTGAAGGCTGAGCTTGAGCTGATGGTTGAAGGCTGCGGGCACGGGCGCGTCGATCAGTGCCGCGTCATCGAGGTGCTGGCCGATCACGGTCAGTGCAGTCATGCTCATCACTCGCGGTGGAATGAAATCGGAAGGCTCCAGGGAGCCTGAATCTTTCAGCCTTGCACAATACGCAGGCGTTTCGCCTATAGCTTCTGCGATTTATAATTTTGATCGTATTTAGATTTTCTGTGCACGCCCGACCGATCCCTGCTTTTAGGATCAAAACCGAAGAGCAGTCGCAGAAGGTACCGCTGAAGGTGCATGGCTCCTACTGGGCCGCCGCCCGATGCTGCAGGCTGAGACGAAGTTTTGATTGACGGCAGCGTATTTACCTCTGGTCGCCGGCATCGGCTGCTGACGCCATAGCGTCAAACGCGTCCGCCGCCTTGCTGCGGTAGCGCTCCTGATGGCGGAGCAGAAAGAACGGCCGGGGCAAGGGAGGAATGTTCGCTTCCTTAAGAGTTCCGGCCCGGAGAAACGGGGTGGCGATGCTTCGTGATATCAGCGTTGCACCCAGTCCGGCCTCGACAGTGCCAATCACCGTCTCGTTGCCCGGCAGAGACATGGGAACATCCAGCTTCGCGACCGTCAGTCCGGCTGTTTGGAGAAGGCTCTCGAAAGCGCGTCGGGTTCCGGAACCTGTCTCGCGCAGGATCCACGCGGTTTGGGTGAAATCTCTGATGGTTCGCGGTTTTCCGTCGGCCCAGGCGTGCCCGGGCGCTACGACGACAATCATCTCGTCGGTGGCAATCTTTCTCATCGACAGGCCCCGGCGATGCTGTGGCCATTCGATGAGGCCGATTTCTGCTCGCCCTTCCGCTACAGCATCCGTCACTTCCTCCGTATTGCCGATCTTGACGTTCAACGCGATGCCGGAATGATGCCTGCGATATTCCGCGAGACGCGGTGCAAGCCAGTAGCCGGCGACAGTCTGGCTCGCCATGATCGATAGTTCGCCGTGCATCAGGCCGGAAAGATCCATCAAGGCCGCTTCGGCGGCGCGTGCGCTCGCGAGGACCGCGTGCGCTTCCTTGAGGAACATCCGCCCAGCTTGGTTCAGCACGATCGAGCGACCGACACGGTCAAACAGCGCAACGCGATGCCTGCTTTCGAGCGCGGTGATTGCTGCGCTGACGGCCGATTGCGTCATGTTGAGGTCGGCAGCCGCCTGAGTGATGTGCTCTCGCGCGGCGACTGCAACGAAGATTCGAAGCTGTTCAAGGGTCAAAGGAATACCGATCCTAAATTAATCATTCGATTTTGTCGAACAAAATTACAATTATAATTCGTTGGAGTCGATTGATTTAGCGGCGTATCCAAGAGCGATAACGAAGGATACAGCCATGACCGCATTTTCCGTTCCAGGCATTCGACCCACGCCGTCCGAAGGACACTGGCGCATCCTGCATTTTACGCCGAACTGGTTCGCGGCAACGATGGGTACGGGCATTTTTGCCATCTGTCTCGCGCAGTTCCCGAATGCGCCGGCATTGTCGATCTTCGGGGAAGTGTTGTGGCTGGCGAACATCGTGCTGTTCGCCAGCCTTTCGGCTCTATATGCAAGCAAATGGATCCTGTACCCGCGGGATGCCCTGCGTGTGTTCGCCCACCCTGTCGTGTCGATGTTTTTTGGGTGCGTCCCGATGGGGCTGGCGACCATCATAAATGGAACGGTGATCTTTGGCGCAGCGTGGTTTGGCCAAGCCGCCATCTCGGTGGCGGTTGGCCTGTGGTGGTTCGATGCGGCGCTTGCGGTGCTTTCCGGTCTTGCGATTCCGTTCGCGATGGTCACCCGGCAGACGCATGTGCTCGAAGAGATGAGTGCGGTGTGGCTGTTGCCGGTGGTTGCCTGCGAAGTCACCGCGGCAAGCGGCGGGTTGCTGCTTCCTCACATTCCCGGCGCGGGTAACCAGATGACGGTGCTGTTTGCGAGTTACGTGCTCTGGGCCGCTTCCGTGCCGCTGGCGCTTGGGCTGCTCAGCATCCTCTTCCTGCGGATGGTGCTTCACAACTTGCCTCCGGCCAGCATGGCGTCGACCGCTTTCCTGTCGCTCGGCCCGATAGGGACCGGGGCGCTCGGACTGATCCTTTTTGCGCTGAACGGGAACGCGGTGCTCGCCGCCAATGGTCTCGGCCTCTTTGCCGGCGCAATGTCGGGTGCCGCATTCCTCGGCGCGATCTTGCTTTGGGCCTATGGGTTGTGGTGGTTGGGCATGGCGCTGGCCATAACTGCCCGCTACGTGGCGAATGGCCTGCCATTCAACCTCGGCTGGTGGGGATACACCTTTCCGATCGGTGTCTACGCGGTTGCAACGCTGCGTCTTGCGGCGGCGGTCCATTTTCCGGCGCTCGCGATGCTCGGTGCCGTTCTTGTGATCGTGCTCGCGGCGATCTGGATTGTCGTTGCCGTCAGAACCTGCTTCGGGGCCGTGGACGGCACACTATTTGTAGATCCTAGTTTGGCTGACGGGGCTCCGTCGGGCCTCACTCGGTAAGGCTTGAGTTCATCGGTCGAAGCGACTCACCTCGATTCCGCTGCCGACCGGCAAAAGCACGCTGGTAATGCCGGGCCTGGCCCGGATCGCCTTGCCGTATTGCCTGACGTTCTCGTCGCCGGGACGGAGCATGTTGTCCGCAACGACAATCGCGCCGGGATTGAGCTTGGGATAGAAGGCCTCGAGGCAAGGCAGATACAAGTCCTTCCAGAGATCCACGAGGACAAAGTCGATGCCATCGGTGAGGTCACCGATCATTTCGACCGCGTCACCGATCCGGAAATCGATCCAGTCCGCGAGCCTAGCCTTTGTCGCCATCTCTTTGGCATGTGCCGACTTATACTCGTGCAACTCCATGGTGATCAGCCTGCCGCCTGCCGCCCGCGCCGCTTCCGCCAGCCAGATGCCGGAATAGCCGAAGGAAGTGCCAAGCTCGAGAATGACCGGCTTTTCGAGGCTCTTGGCGAGAATGTTGATAAGTTGCCCGGTTTCCCGACCGACCGCGCGCAAACGCATGTCCTGCCCTCCGTCGCGGCCGCCGGGCACAAGCTGGCGAGGGCTGTTCTGCTCCTCGCGGATCATGACATGGTAGGTATCAAGCACGTCTTGAATCTTGCTGTCCATCTTCGACTCCTCGAGGGGTGCCCGCGTTGAGACACCCACATGCGCGGCCCTGCTGACAAGATTTGCTCGGTAGTCGCCGGCATGAAAGTTAAACTTTGGCAACAATCGCCATTTACCGCCAAGCGTTGTTGCACGGCCCTGAGATGTCGGTTACATCCGGCGCGTCAACGGTCGGGCGTCGCTCGGCCGCGTAAGCGTTAACGTCACTCAACGCGTATGATCGAACGGCTCTGCGGCTTCGATCTGCGCGACTGTGTCCTGCGGATCGAGGTGAAGAGCCTCTGAAGGACACGATGGATAGCAATCAGAACTCAACTTACAGCCTGCCGGCTCCACAGATCGAACGGGTTCGTCATGAACTACGTCGCCGCTCCCTGACGGTCGCCGAAGTCACGGACATCACGCCGGGCATGCGCCGCATCGTCCTGACGGGCGACGACCTTGCGGACTTCATCAGCCTAGCGCCGGATGATCACGTGAAAGTCTTTGTGCCTGCGCTCGAGGGCGAGGCCCGTCGCGACTATACGCCACGGCGGTACGACAACGATGCCCGCACGTTGACGATCGACTTTGCCTTGCATGAAGCCGGCCCGGTGACCCAGTGGGCGATTGAGGCATCCGTGGGCGATACGCTTGCGATCGGCGGGCCGCGAGGCTCAGCGGTGGTGTCCTCAACCGTGACCCGGTGGCTGCTGATCGGCGACGAAACCGCGCTGCCTGCCATGGGACGCCGGATCGAGGAAAGCGATGTCGGCATGGTGATCACCGCGATCGCGGCGGTGGCAGGGCAGGCGGAGAGGCAGATCTTCGAAACCAAGGCGGATCTACATATGCATTGGGCGGAACGATCGCCTTCGGATGCGACGGATGCCGGACCGCTTCTGAGCATATTGCGGGGAGTCGATATTCGGCCGGAAACTTTCGTCTGGGTCGCAGCCGAGGCGTCGGTTACCCGCGCAATCCGCGCCTATCTTGTTACGGAGCGGGGCTATCCGTTGCACTGGATCAAGGCTTCCGGGTACTGGGTCAAGGGCAAGGCCGATACCACGGAGAAGTTCGACTAGGTTCTGTTCAGGAGGCGCGCGCGTCACGCAGACGCCTCGCTCCCTGCTCCTACGGCCTCTGAAGGGCCCTTTCCAGCGTGAAATCCGTGTTCGCAACGTCGCTGCATCTCGGATCTTCGCAAGCAACGCGCGGTTGGAAAGTGTTTGACACACCCGGATCCACCATGGATCATACGCCTCATGGGGTCGCGATCACCCCACGAGGCGCCAGCCGAAGAGTCGCGTCCAACGAAGCCGCTAACACGGAGGGACGCGCGATGCCGTCATTCACCGAAATCTCAGCCGACAAACTCAACCGCCTCATTGGCACGCCCGGTGCGCCGGTGTTGATCGATGTGCGCAACGATGAGGATTTTTCTGCCGATCCTCGTCTCATTCCCGGGTCAATCCGCAGGCCGTTCAGGGAGGTGGACCAATGGGGCCATGAAATCCAGAGTCCAGCGGTGATCATCTGCCACCATGGCGCCAAGCTCAGCCACGGCGTTGCCGCGCATCTTCGCTTCATGGGCGTGCAGGCCGAAACGCTGGAAGGCGGGTTCGAAGCATGGATCAAGACGAGCGGCCTTGCTGTGCCCTCGGAGAAGTTGCCGTCTCGTGATGCCAAGGGACGAACCGTTTGGGTCACGCGCGCGCGCCCGAAGATCGACCGTATCGCATGCCCCTGGCTGATCCGTCGCTTCGTCGATCCGTCGGCCGTCTTTCTGTTTGTTCCGACCGCGGAGGTCTTGATGGTCGCCGACCGTTTCGGGGCGACACCCTTCGATATCGAGGGTGTCTTCTGGAGCCATCGCGGCGATCGCTGCTCCTTCGACATCATGGTGGAGGAATTTGCCATTCAATCCGACGCGCTCCTCAGGCTTGCGACGGTTGTCCGGGCGGCCGATACCGCAAGACTCGATCTTGCGCCTGAAGCGGCCGGATTGCTGGCGGCTTCACTCGGGCTTTCGCGGATGTTTGCCGACGACCTTGAGCAATTGGAAGCAGGCATGACCCTATACGATGCCTTCTATCGATGGTGCCGGGACGCGACCGACGAGACGCACAATTGGCCCTCGGCGAAGAAGGGAAGCTGAGATGGCCAACCTTGTCACGGATACACCCGCCGACAACATGACGGGCGGGACGGGTCACGGTGTCTCCTTCGGCGAAGCCTTCCGCGTCTGGTTGCGGGTGGCGGCGCTGAGCTTCGGCGGCCCGGCCGGGCAGATCGCCGTCATGCACAGGATCGTCGTCGACGAAAAGAAGTGGATCGGCGAGCATCGTTTTCTGCATGCCCTGAACTACTGCATGCTGTTGCCGGGACCAGAAGCGCAACAGCTCGCCATCTATATCGGCTGGCTCATGCACAGGACGGCAGGCGGGCTTGTCGCCGGCATCCTTTTCGTTTTGCCTGGTTTCCTGTCCATCCTTGCCCTCAGCTACGTCTACGTGCTGTTTGGAAACGTCGACGCCATCGAAGGCATGTTCTTCGGTCTCAAGGCGGCTGTTCTTGCGGTCGTTTTGCAAGCCGTCATCCGGATCGGTGGTAGAGCGCTGAAAAATCCGGCGATGGTCGCCATCGCGGCCGCGGCGTTCGTGGGGATCTATATTCTGCATATCTCGTTCCCGTTGATCATCCTGGCGGCGGCGATCATCGGCTTTTTGGGTTCGGCAACCGGCTCGAAGCCCTTCCAGACAGGCAATGGCCATAAGGCCGCTGCCGGTCGCGTGCTGGCCGACGTCGATTCCGCGCTCGGAAAGGAAACGCCGCTCCACGCGCGGCCGAACCTGCTATGGTCGTTGAAGATTTCGGCCGTCATGCTGGCGTTGTGGCTCGGACCGCTCTTGCTGCTTTACGTGCTCCGAGGCGGCGATGATGTGTTTACGCAGATCGGCGTCTTTTTCAGCAAGATGGCCGTGGTGACCTTTGGGGGCGCGTACGCCGTGCTTGCCTATGTCGCGCAGGAGGCGGTTCAGCATTATGGCTGGCTGCGCCCAACGGAGATGCTGGATGGGCTCGGCATGGCCGAGACGACGCCCGGCCCCCTGATTATGGTCCTCCAGTTCGTCGGCTTCATGGGAGCTCACCGCGATCCAGGCGGTCTCGATCCGATGGTGGCCGCGACGCTGGCCGCAATCCTCACGACCTGGGTGACCTTCGTGCCGTGCTTCCTGTGGATCTTTCTGGGTGCGCCGTTCATCGAGAAGCTTAGGGGAAATGCAGCGCTCGCAAGCGCGATGTCGGCCATTACCGCTGCTGTGGTCGGCGTCATCCTGAACCTCGCAATCTGGTTCGGCTTGCATTTCCTGTTTACCGAGACGCGCATCCATCGGCTTGGCCTCGTATGGATTGAGGTACCCGTCTGGTCATCGCTGGCTCTGCCGTCGCTCGTTCTCAGCATCGCGGCTGCCGTTGCCATCTTCCGGTTCAGACTGTCGGTGATCCCCACATTGATCGCTTGTGCCGTGGCCGGAATGCTTTGGAAGCTACTCGGGGCGGCGCTGTAACAGCGGCAGCACAAGGCATGTGCCAAGCGACACTTCACTGATGAAACTTGCATCCTCTTGCGCCGGAACCCAATCCTTTCTATATCCTCGCCAACGAAAGTCCGGCGGCCGATCCCGCGCGGACGCATGAAATCCGCCGCATCTTATGGGTGGATCACAACAAGCTTAGAATTGGCAGTCACCCGTGAACACACTGGATTTTGAAAAGAAGCCGGAAGATACCCGCGTTGTCGTCGCCATGTCCGGCGGCGTCGATAGTTCCGTGGTGGCAGGCATTCTCAAGCGCCAGGGCTATGACGTGCTCGGCATTACGCTGCAGCTTTACGATCACGGCGCCGCAGTTCATCGCGCAGGCTCCTGCTGTGCCGGCCAAGATATCGACGATGCCCGTCGGGTTTGTGAGACGCTCGGCATTCCTCACTATGTACTGGACTATGAGAAGCGCTTCCGCGACACGGTGATCAATCCATTCATGGAAAGCTATGTCGCCGGCGAGACGCCGATCCCCTGTGTCTCGTGCAATCAGACGGTCAAGTTCGCGGATCTGCTGGCAACGGCCAAGGAGCTCGGCGCCGATGCACTTGCGACCGGCCACTACATTCGCTCGCGGCCCAATCCGGCGCCTGGCGACCCCGGTCGTCGCGCGCTCTATCGTCCGGCCGATTCCGATCGCGACCAGAGCTACTTCCTTTTCGCGACGACGCAGGAGCAGATCGACTATCTGCGCTTTCCGCTCGGCGGCCTGCCGAAGGCCGAAACCCGAAAGCTTGCCGAGGACATGGGTCTTGTGGTCGCCAAGAAGGCGGACAGCCAGGACATCTGTTTCGTGCCGCAGGGCAAGTATTCCGACATCATCAACAAGCTGAAGCCGAACGCGGCGCTCGCAGGTGAGATCGTCCATCTCGACGGCCGCGTTCTCGGCCAGCATGACGGCATCCTGCACTACACCATCGGCCAGCGCCGCGGCATCGGCATTGCCACCGGCGAGCCGCTCTACGTGGTCTACCTTGATGCTCGCTCCCGCCGGGTCATTGTCGGCCCGAAGGAAGCACTGGAGACTCATCGCGTCTACTTGCGCGATGTCAACTGGCTGGGCGACGAGCCGCTCGCCGCGGCTGCCTCGGGTGAAGGCTTTGCGTGTTTCGCCAAGGTCCGCTCCACGCGCGCACCGACGCCCGCGGTGTTGCATGCCGATGCGAGTGGGATTTATGTCGACCTCGCAGTCGGCGAAGCCGGTGTTGCACCGGGCCAAGCCTGCGCGCTCTATTCGGCGCCCGGCGACGACGCACGCGTCTACGGCGGTGGTTTTATCGAACGCTCCGAGCGCGAACCGGCGGCGGAGGCTTCGCTGAAGGCGTTGCTGGCAAGCCCTATCGCGGCCTGAAAAAGCCTGTGGTATTTTCTCGATCATGCGCTTGACACAAAGCCGAGGCGCACCTTATAAGCCGCTCATCCCACGGGCCGCCGCAACGCGAACGGCACCGTTGACCAGTGGCGGAGTAGCTCAGTAGGTCAGAGCAGAGGAATCATAATCCTTGTGTCGGGGGTTCAAATCCCTCCTCCGCTACCATCCTTATCAACGACGGCTCCGTATCAGCCCACTTGGACAGTAGCCGTTAATCCGACTTAGTAGTGCTTGCTTGTTGTCGGTCGGTTGGACGACAACGGCGGCGCCTTCCTACCGATGGTAGTGGTGCGGAACTGTAACACTCTTCTTCCGACAGGCACTTAACGGCAACTCGCGTCTTCTTAGTGGAAGACATCCCACCAGTCTTTCTCTTCCGCTTCGTTCATGATTTCCAAACTCTCGATTATCTCGATTAGCTTGGCGGCCGTCATATCTTGAACCTCAGAGATTGTGTCCTCGCTGACAATCATGACAGTCCAGGTACCATCAGAGTACCGGAATGCGAGAAAGGCGGGTTTGTCGTTCACGACTGTTTCTCCCTCTGACTTGCAGGATGCGCAGGACAGCAGGCCAGATCAAGGATATCTACTCGCAGTCAAAAAGGCGGTTCCCGGATACTGTGGAGGGATCAGTCCGCAATATCCGGGATGCACTGTGTCCTAGGGTATGAGGACGTTTGGAAGGCTACAGTATCAATGGCTCCTTGCCGTCTTTCGAAAGTCGAACGATTTGTTCGACTTAGGTCGGAGCGAAAGTCGCCCTAGGCCTCATTTTCAGACTAAACAGGGCGCCATCGTTATTTGCCTGGTCTTAGTGGCAGTGCGGTCTGCTCGCGCGGCCGCAAGAGCCCGATTTCGCGCAATTGATCGGTCTGCGGCTGGTTACCCTCCGGTGACGCGGCCCGAACCAGGCGATCGAGCGTGACGAGAAGCCGCACTGGTAGAGCACTATGGATCGTCCCATCTCTAAAGCATGAGTAAGAAGCAATTCGTCGGTCTAAGCATTACGGTGTTGGTCGGTCTTACCTGCGTGCTGTTGGTGACGGCTTCGATCCTCGGCCCTACGGTCGCGGTTCCGCCTCTCTAACGGCATCGGTCAATTCATTCTGCCGATATCGCGCAGCCAGACGCCGTCAATCTGCCTCGGAACCTTCATGACGAAGGGTGCGGCGCTGATGTTGCGGCGGCGGATCGTCGTGGATATTGAGACGATGGATATCCGGTAACAGCTATGCACGCACCTTGCTGCCCATGGTAAAGCTAATCCCTCTTGGGGCTGTGGGCTCTCTTCATCAGGGTGGATTTGACAGTCAGTAGTGACAGCTCGAAGGGGCGCCCGGTTTGAAGCCTTGGTCGCAAACCGGATTCATCGGGCGCTTGCGATCCATCATTCGGGGAGTCAGAAACCGATTGGTCATCGGTGTGGTGGATCCAGTCGTTTGCTTGCTCACTGCTGTTGGGGTGCCTTTCTTCGCAGCCGATGACGCCGCCGCAGCAGGCGCAAAGTTCGAAAGACCAAAGAGTGCAGCGACCGCTGCAGCCATGAGAGCGCGGTTCATTGGCATTCTCCTTCGTATGACGGTTATCAGCACGCTATCACCGCATACGCGCAGTCGGATCACCATACGCGGGCAGCCCATGGTGCCAACGGTGTATGAACTAATGATGTCACCGGGAGGCAGCCTTGGCCGCAACGCGGTTGCCAAGCGGATGTTTCCGCCTATCTCAAAGGGTCCGCAAACAAGGAGTTGGCATGAATAGTCGTAACGGTCTCTTCCTAATTATCGGTGCTTTGCTCGTCGTCGTGGTGGGCCTGGGGGTCTACATTTATCGCGAGCAGAGCAAGCCCTCGGGCGTGGACATTTCTATTGGTGAAAAAGGAATTTCGGTCGAAGAAAAATAGGGATTGGGGTCCAGAATACTCCGGTGCGCCCGCGGGGGCAATCCGGAGCATTCCGGTGTCCATGGGTTTGGACAGCGCACGATTACGTCGTCTAGGCTCGATTGGATAGTTGGACCAAAGTCCCGAGAGTTGCAGCTCACATAGTGCTCCCGGAGACATTCAGAAATCTATTTCAATTATTTTGGAGGTCGCTAATGTGACCTCATGGCAAACCGAACGGTGCGGCTTACACAGGGCGCAGCGGGGACCGAGCATCCTGTACAGGACGAAATCTCGAATGCCAGAGGGAGAGAAGCTTAGCTCTTCGGAGGCAACGCCTGAGCTTCTCTCCCGATCATGGAACTGAGGCTCTCAGCAAAAGCGACGACGGCACTCAGAATTACCTTCAGCTACGAAGCCACGGCCGCATGTCCAGGCCGCGCATTTCTACGCAAAAGGGACCAAAGGTCGAAGCTTGAGAATTTGCGTGCGTTGATTGACCGGGGTTTGATCGCTGTATAGCCCGGCTCGCACCCGCCTGTGTAAAGCACCGCATATTCTTCCGTGGAACCTTCAATAAACTTCGGCCGTACGCCTTTCTCATTCGGCCACGATATGCACGATAGCAGCGCGCAACACAGATCGGGTTTGAGAATGGCAAAGAAACCGAAACTGGAACATTCCGAGCTCGCCGGCGAGTTTACCGAGGATGGTGTGACCGTACTCGTCGATATCTTCCGCCCGGCCGGCTCGAACGGCGACTGGAAGATGGAGGTGGTGACCCAGCACGAGGATCTCATCGAATGGGAAGAGCCCTTCGCGACCGATCGCGAGGCTTTCGACGAGTTTCTGGCCACGGTCGCCCGTGAGGGGATCAAGACATTTCTGGAAGACGAAGACCCGTCGGTCCACTAGCTCCTTTGGGGTCGTGTAGGTATGCGGGTGGCTAGGCAACGGAGGATCACGCCCCAAGAATAGCGCGCGGCGTGGCGGCAACCAGGGTGGCAACAGCCAGGGTGGCGGCGGCTAAGTCGGCGGCGGCCAGGGTGATGGCAGCCGCGGTGGAAACCACTAGACTACGAACGGACTGCCGTTTACGGCGACCGCTGTCAAGTCAGAGCCCGGGCATTCGCCCGGGCTTTGTCATTTCCTGCCACTTGCTTGGGCCGGCGCTCTCAGAATTTGTAGCCAACGCCGACGGTCACGACGTTTTGGTTGAAGTCGGTATCGACGCCGCGAAGGTCCTTGCTGCCATAGTCGTTGTAGCGATATTCGACCCGCCCGAAGATATTGTTGGTGAAGGCATAGTCGAGACCGGCTCCAACGGTCCAGCCGGAGAACGTCGCATCATCATCGCCAACAGGGGTGCTTACGTGGCCCCTGGCGCCGGTCCAGCCGGCAGCGACATAAAACAGCGCGTGATCGAGAGCGTAACCGACGCGGGCGCGAACGGAGCCTGTCGTGTCGAACTTGTATTCATTGCCGCCGACCGTTTCCTCGTCCCAATTGTAGGAAGCGTCGCCTTCGACACCGAGGACGATGTTGTTGTCGAGTTGCCAGTTATATCCGGCAAAGCCGGTGACAAGGCCGCCGTTGAGGTTGGCGTCGCCGATACCGGAGAAGTCACCGTTGCCCCACGCGCCGCCACCCTGCAGGCCTAGATAAAAGCCGTTCCAGGTGAATGCAGGCGCCGCTTCGGCAACCGGGGCCGCCGGCGGTTCGCTGACAAGGTCCGCGGCGGATGCGGTTCCCGCGAGAGCGATCATAGCTGCGGAGACGCCAACTATACGGAAATACATGATAAATCCCTCTCCTATGACAAGGGTCCACTCAAGTTACACGCCGACCAAGGCCAGCCCCGATCGATAATCGTGGCCATGCGGCATGCATTACACTTTCAGTGGAAATGTCCGCCCACAGGACCAAGGCGCTAACGCCGCCCTATCCGAGAAGGTTCCATCACGAATTTCTGATGTGCGGGAATGCTAGCAGTACGGATGTGGCGTACGTTGCGCGGCGCTCATCCGTTCGCCAGCGTCACATCGCGATCGAAGATGAAGGAGTGTGTGTCTTCGGCGGGCATGGGTTTTCCGAAGAGATAGCCCTGGCCAACATCGCAGCCGAGCTGAAGCAGGTGACCGAGTTGGCGATGCTCCTCGATGCCTTCGGCGGTCGTCTGTATGTTGAGGCTGCGACCGAGGCCAAGCATGGCGCGAATGATCTTCTCCTGGCGCTCGTCATCGCGGTAGGTCGCAATGAAGCTCTTGTCGATCTTGATCTTGTCGAACCGGTATCGGGCGAGTTGGGCGAGGCTGGAATAGCCCGTGCCGAAATCGTCCAGGGCGATCTGCACGCCGGCGTCGTGGAGTTCATCCAGAATGATGGCGGCAACCGCCGGATCCTGGATCAGCGCATTCTCGGTGATCTCGATCTCCAGGCGGCGTGGCGGCAGGCCGTTTGCCGAGAGCACCTTGAAGATGCGCGAGGCTAGCAGCTTGTCCTCCATCTGTACCGGAGAGACGTTGAACGACAGCATGACGTGATCATCCCAAGCCAAGGCATCGCGGCAGGCATGCGCAAGAAGATCCTCGAAGAGCTCGGTGATCATGCCGGTTTCTTCGGCAATGCTGATGAAGACCGGCGGCGGAATGGCAACGCCATCTTCATCCGTCCAGCGCGCCAGCGCCTCGAAGCCGCAGACCGTGCCGGTCTTGAGATCGATCAGCGGCTGATAGAACGGCCGGATAGCCTTCTTTTGGATCGCAATCCGGAGCTTCGATTCCAGAGTAGCGCGTTTTGCCACCTTATCCTGCATCGAGGCTTCAAACGCCATGTTCTGATTGGGGCCGCGTGACTTCGCCTCGTACATGGCGAGGTCGGCACGGTGGGCGGCGTCCTCCAACGGCTCCCGACCCTGTTGCCAGCGATCATAACCCACACTGGCGCCGACTTCGACGGCAAAGCCATTGATATTGATGGGGCGCGTTACGGCCTGGATAAGCAGGCACGCGAAGCGCTCCTCGTGCCGCGGGGAGAGGCCGAGCGCGACGACGACGAACTCGTCACCGCCAAAACGGTAGACGCAATCAGCGTTGCCGATCGCGCAGATGCGCTTTGCCACTTCGATCAGCAGCGCATCGCCGCCATTGTGGCCGACAAGGTCATTGACCTTCTTGAAGCCATCAAGGTCGACGGAGAAGATTGTAACATTCTGCTCCCATTCGTCGCCCTCGACATCGGTCTTCGTCCTTCGCGGAAGGACTTTACGCTCGAAGGCATAGCGATTGGGAAGCTTGGTGAGGTGATCGTGGGTTGCCGTCCAGTCGGCCTTGGCCTGGGCGCTGGCCCGCAACTCCATCTCCTTGCGAAGGTCGACGATGCGCAGGATCGAATAGACGAAGCTCATCGCGCCGCCGATGCCGAGCGCGAGGACGAGTTTGTCCGCACCATAATTCTCGTAAGCGCCGACGAAGGCGACGAGCCAGTTATCCAATTCCAGGATCGCGCCGACAAGCCACAGCGTTACTCCCAACGCCATGACCAACAGGCATTGCCTTCCGGCTCTGCTCTGGAAGAATACCGGCATGCTTCACTCCATCTCCACCCGAGCGCCGGTGTATCATTGAAGTCTGAAGCGTTTGTTGAAACCAAAGGGCGAATTCTTGGTATCTGCGCCTACCGTGAGAGGAGGTCGGCTCGAAAGGCGAGCGGTACCACCGCCCGCCTGTCGCTCTCAACGGATCAATAGGGATGCGCCAATGATGAGCAAGAGCAGTGTGACGGCGGCAGTCGTGCGTAGCAGGCGCGTGCGCCGGATCTGCGCGCCGCTCCAATCATAAGGCATTTGGTCCTCCTTGGGGCAAGGAACACGGCCCGACTGTGTCGGGTCGGAAAGCTATGGCATGGTTCGCTTGCGTAAGGCTGATCTAAATTAATGCTCAGAAAATTAGGTTGCCGGGCCTTCCACGCGCAGCGACCACCGGCTGCCATTGCTGGTCATGTGGACAATAGCGAGAGGTTCGATATCGGCGATCCAGAAGGAGGACACCGGAGCTTGTAGCGTGTTGATGATTGCTGCCCTGATGACCGCGGCATGAGTGATGGCGACGCTATGGCCACCGGCCTGCAGGCGCTCGCTCATCCAGGTGTTTACACGCATGCACACGGCGGCGATTGCCTCGCCACCGTGCGGCGCTTCTTCCGGTCGCGCCATCCAAACCGCCAGATTTTCCGGTTCCGCCTGCTGGATCTCCGCAATCGAGCGTCCTGCCCAGCGGCCAAAGTCACAATCGGCGAGCGCCTCGGAAAATTCCGGTTGTAGGCCAAGCGCCTCGGCCGTCTGCCGGGCGCGCAATGCCGGGCTGGCAACCACGCTATCGGCACGCCGGAGCCGAGGGACGATTGCCTTCGTCGCAATGATTGCCTTGTCGTTCAGCGGTTCGTCCTGCGGGAACCGCGCCTCGCGATTGGCGGCTGTCGAACCATGGCAGATCCAGGTGAGGCGCGTCATCACGTTGATCGTCTCCGGATAACGGGGAAGGGGACCTGCCGCTCTATGAAGTTTCGTTGACAGGCTCGAAGCCGCAGATATAACGGTTATGTTGTGGGTTTGGAAACCGGTGAAATTCCGGTGCGGTCGCGCCACTGTGATCAGGATGAGGATACCTCGGACTGGAAGTCAGACCCTGCCACGCAACAATTCTCGACTGAACGCGTCATTCCAGGAGGAATACATGTCTGACTCTACTTTTGCGCCCGTCGCCATACCCGCTCCGATTCCGGTTGGTGAGCTTTTGCCCTGGGCGATCTTCGGCGGTCTGCTGATGCTCATCGCCATCTATTTCGTCGGCACCGAAGAGGGCGCGATGGCGCTTTTCAACGGTATGTACGTGCACGAGTTCGTGCATGACGGCCGGCATCTTCTCGGCTTCCCCTGCCACTAAGGGAGTTCCGAACATGGTTGGAAATCTTTTGCTTCGCGGGATGCTCGCGGGCCTGATCGCTGGCATCCTCGTGTTTGCCTTTGCCCACACCTTCGGTGAGCCGCTGGTAGACCAAGCGATTGCGTTCGAGGAAGCCGCAGCGCAGGCAGCCGGCGAAACGGCCGAACCCGAGATCGTCAGCCGCGCCATGCAGGCCGGCATTGGTCTCTTCACCGGCGTGATGGCTTACAGCATCGCTGTCGGTGGGCTGTTCGCACTGGTTTTTGCCTTTGTCCAAGGCCGCTTCAGTGGTCTCGGGGCACGTGGAACGTCGGCAGTCATCGCGGTTGCGGCCTTCGTCTCCGTTGTTATCGTGCCGAATATCAAATACCCGGCCAATCCGCCGGCGGTCGGCAATCCGGATACGATCGGCGTCAGGACTGAGCTGTTCTTCCTGATGATCGTCGTTTCGATCGCCGCGCTCGTTGCCGCAATTGCGTTTGCACGCCGTCTCACTCCACGGTTCGGTGCCTGGAACGCAGGAATCTCAGCAGGTCTCGCCTATGTCGTCTTCATCGGTGTCGTGCAGTATCTGCTCCCGCCGATCAACGAGGTGCCGGAAGACTATTCGGCGGCGGTCCTTTGGCGTTTCCGTACGACCTCGATCGGCATGCACCTGATCTTGTGGAGCGTCCTCGGTGTGGCCTTCGGTGCGCTCGCCGAGCGCAAGCTTGGCGCCGTTGCAAAGCTGCGCGCTCACGCGCCGGCCTTCCATTGATCGGAGGGGCTCCGGAGCGATCCGGAGCCTCATTCAAACGATGATCTTTCGGCACTCAATTTTCCTTTTGTCCCTGCTCGCGTTGCTACAGTTTTGCTCGGTTGCGGAAGCACACCAGCGCAGCGGCAGCGGACCTCATACCGGCATTGCGATTGCCGAAATCTCACATGGCGAAATGATCATGTTCGCCGAGTATCGCGATCGGATCATCGGTCTCGCGGCCCGCGCGACGGACACGACAGAGCCATTCCGGCGTGTGCTGAACTACGCCCAAATCCAGCATGCCTACTGTTTGTGGGGCAAAATGCCTGGTGGGGTGACCGACGAGGCCAGCCCGTTCAACGAATGCTCGCACGCCTATCTCGCGGCAACGAAGGCCGCGCTGCTATCGATGCGGAGCATGGGCGGCGAGGCTGTCGAAGCCGAGGCCATCGTCTCGGCAATCGATGCCGGCATGGTGCTGCGCGGCTTGGCGTTGATCACCTGCGAGTTTAGCGGAGAGGCGTTCAACACTGCAGATATCGTTCGTCCCTCCTGGAGCGCTGTTCCGCTGCATCCCGCTACTCTGGCGACGTTGACGGCGCTTGCGGCGGCGCTGCTGGCTGCGGTCTATGGCGGGCGGCGCCTGCTTCGACGGATCGCACCCTAACTTTTCTCGACATCGCGGTCGAAGTGCGTTGCAACCAGCATCGCCGTAAGGTGCACGGTGTTCTTCGCGCCGTAGCGCTCTTTCATGCGCTCCAGCCGATGTTCGACGGTTCGATGCGAAATACCGAGATCAGCCGCGATCTCCTTGGCCGTAGCCCCTTCGGTCAAAAGCTGGATCACCGCTTCGTCGGTCGCATCCATGCGAGCCTGCTGCTGAGGCGGGTTGAACATGAACCGCCCGTTCGAAACTGTCAGCAGCCAGGACGGGCGCCGCGCCATTGTCTTTTGGGGAAGGATCAGTCGCTCATATCCGAGATTGACGCCCAGGACCCTCGTTTTGACCAGTTCCATCGACGGTTTCTGCGTCGCAATCACCTCACGATAGCGCGGGATGACAGCCGTTTCCATGTACGTACGGTCCTTGAACTCGCCGATGCGTTGATCAGCGAACAGCTTATTGATGTTCAGCAGGCGTGAGCTGAAGCCAGAGGAGCGTACGACCTTGAGATACCATTGCAGCGGATCCTCTCCATCGAGAACCACAAGTGTCATCCTCATTCTGATCGTTAGGAGATCCACAACGTCGCGATAGATGTCTTCCGGCGCAGCAGGCGGCTGCGGCGTGGTATGCAGCCACGCGTCCAGCAGTTTCTGCGTGACAGTGTGAAATGAGGTGTGCTTGTTCATCAACTCATACGCGATATCTGGAATCGGCATGCAACAACAACCTAAAATGGGTGCAGGTTCAATAGTGACAGCATTCAAATTGTCATAAGGCATTAATTTGAAAATGCATTACTTCCAATCTCTATTCTGGGGTGAATTTCGGTTCGCGCCAATTGCCCGCTATGCGGGTCTTACTTGTCGGTTTGAGGAGGCCCCGAGAGGGCGTCTCGCGAAACTATAGCGAGCAAGCGAGAGGCGCTGTCCTGTCGTCCCGCGCGGAGTAGCAATCGCTACTGGTATCAATCCCCAGAATAGCGCTGCTCCCGCCACGGGTCGCCATGCATATGATAGCCGTTCTGTTCCCAGAAACCCGCGGCGTCGGCCGGCAGCAGCTCGATACGACGCAGCCACTTCGCGCTCTTCCAGAAATAGAGGTGCGGAACCACGAGCCGCATTGGGCCGCCATGGTCACGCGTCAGAGGCACGCCTTCCCAGGATGTTGCCAGGATCGCATCCTCGGCGGCGAAATCCGCGAGCGGCAGGTTCGTCGTGTAACCGTCATAGCTCGTCAGCATCACATAGGAGGCTTCCGGCTTTGGCATCGCCTGATCGAGCAGATCACGGGTCGACACGCCCTTCCACTTGTTGTCATAGCGCGACCACGTCGTCACGCAGTGAATGTCGGTGACCTTGACGCTTTGCTCCAGCGCGTGGAAGGCGGCCCAGGAAAGATCAAGCGGCGTTTCGACAAGCCCCCGGACTTCAAGGCGCCACGTATCCGTCGAGATGATTGGCTGCTGACCCAGATCAAGGACCGGCCAATTCTTGACGAGATGCTGGCCGGGTGGCAGTCGCTCGGCTTGCGGGCGGCTGATGCGGCCGGTGAGGAACTTTCCTTCTGCTGCCCAGCGGCGCTTCGACGTCGTGAGCTTGCTGTCAGTCGGGGTTTGATCGTCGCTCATTGCTGGCCTTTCGCGTTGCAGCGATTAGGCCATTCACCTCCGCGCACTGTCAAGCGTCGCTCCTAGATCGTCGCATGGATCCGGGCCATCGGCTGCGGCGAGAGCATCGAAGAGGTTGAATTTCCGGGGTATTTGCTGAATAAGAGGGACCACCATGGCGCAGTTTTGACGCCTGCGCGCTTTTACAGGACGTCCGGCACATGCTCATTCCCGCCCGGATCGAGAACGATCTGCCATTCTTGACCTCGCTGCGTCGCGATCTGCACGCGCATCCCGAACTTGGCTTCGAGGAGGAGCGCACGAGCGGCATCGTCGCGCAGCTATTGGAAGAGGCGGGCATCAAGGTTCATCTGGGCCTAGGCCGCACCGGCGTTGTCGGTACGTTGCAGGTCGGCAGCGGGACGCGCACGATCGGGCTGCGTGCCGATATGGATGCGCTTGCAATGCCGGAGACCGCGGATCGCCCGTATAAATCCAAATTTGCGGGCAAGATGCATGCCTGCGGGCATGACGGACATACGACCATGCTGCTCGGCGCGGCACGGCATCTGGCGGCAACGCGCGCGTTTTCCGGAACCGTGCATTTCATCTTCCAGCCAGCCGAGGAGGGCAGAGGCGGGGCGCGCAAGATGGTCGAGGACGGCTTGTTTAAGCACTTCCCATGTGATGCCGTCTATGGCCTTCACAACATGCCTGGCCTCGCCGTTGATGAGATCGCCGTGGTCGAAGGGCCGCAACTGGCGTCTTCGGACAGTTGGCGTGTGACCTTCCGGGGTACCGGAACGCATGGTGCCAAGCCGCACCTCGGCAAGGATCCGATCACGGCAGCCGGCACCTTCCTGACCTCGTTGCAGACGATTGTCGGACGTGTCGTCGATCCGTTGCAGCCGGCGGTCGTCAGCGCCTGTTCGCTGCAGGCGGGCGATCCCAAGGCGTTGAACGTGATCCCCGATATCGTCGAAATCGGGGGGACCGCCCGCGCCTATTCGCCTGAGGTCCGCGACCAACTCGAGGAAGAGATCGGACGGCTTGCGAAGGGCACGGCGGCGATGTTCGGCATTGCTGTTGATTACCAGTTCGAACGGCGCATCCCGCCTGTGGTCAACGACAGCGATGCGACCGCGCGTGCGTTAGGCGCTGCCGGAGCGGTGTTCGGGGACAAGGTGCGTACCAGCTTCCCGCCGTCGACGGCAGGCGATGATTTCGCCTTCTTCGGCCAGAATGCGCCGGGATGTTACGTCTGGCTCGGGAACGGTCCTGCCGTCGATGGCGCCCTGCACCACAACACCGCCTATGATTTCAATGACCATGCGCTTGGTTATGGCGCGGCCTTCTGGACGGCTCTGGTCGAGCGTGAGCTGAAGGCTACGCTGTAGATCGTTTGAGCGATTGATAGATTGAGCAGGCGGGCAGCAGTGCCCGGATGCTGAGGTTATTCGCTCTCGAGAATCTCGATTACGGGGCTTTCGAGCACTTCGCCGGTCAGAACGTCGGATATCCCTCGATCCGTCTGATGCGGGCCGACGTTGCAGGCAAGCGTGGCGCCGAAGCATGCCTTGAAAACTAGGTAGGGCGGTTTCCAGTCAACGATCTTTTCCATCGCCTTGCGGATCGCTCGGAAGGACGCCGCCGTTTCTGCCAATGGGGCTTCCGTCACGAGGCCCGACACCGGCAGCGGCAGAAGCGCTTCGATCTGGCCATCTTTGGCGACGGCCATGCCGCCGCCCGCTGATATCACCGCGTTGGCGGCGACTGCCATGTCGCGAGCGTTGCCGCCGAAGACGGTAAGGTTGTGGCTGTCGTGCGAGACAGTCGTGCAGAAGGCTCCTCGCCATTCTCCCCAACCGGTGAGGAAGCCGACGCGTGGCCTGCCATCGACCTTGCCGTGCCGATGCGCGACCGCGATCATGGTGCTTCCGGCCGGCGGAACGACGAAACCGCCGTCGACGCCAGTTTCCGCCTCGCCCCACTGGGTGAAACGGGGGCGGTCAATCGTGGCGACACGAACGCGCTTGCCGGTGGCGGGAACCCTGAAGTCATCTTCCGTCAGGGACGTCAGCTTGACCGAGTTCTGCAATGCCTGCGTCTCGAACGAGCGCAAGTGGGCGTCCATTTCACCCGATGTTGAGACGATTGCGCCATTGGCGATGACGGCTTTCGTGGCGAAGCCAATGAGGTCTTTGAAGAGCACGAGATCCGCGCGGCGACCGGCAGCGATCAGGCCGAGATCCGAGCGCTTCAGTCGTTGTGCCGCGTTGAAGGTGGCGGCTCTCAGCGCCCATTCCGGCTTCATCCCATAGCGGACGAGCCGGCGGATGACGTCGTCGAGACCGCCGCCGTCCTTCAGTTCGTCCGGGAAGACATCGTCGGTGCAGAGCGTGACCGTCGATGGCAGATGGCCGATACCGTTGAGAGCGGTTACGAATTCCTGCAGCAGATGGTCATGCGAGCCGCGCAACTCGATGGTCAGCCCGGCGGCCAGCTTCTGCAGCAGGTCGGCGCTGGAGGTCAGTTCGTGATCCGAAGTGACGCCGGCGGCCATGAAAGCATTCAGGTCAGCGTCCTCGAGCCCACGGGCATGGCCGCAGACCAGTTTCCCGGATGCGAGGCCGGCATTCACAATGTCGGTCATGCGCGGATCGCCGTCGATGACACCGCGCATGTTCATGACTTCGGCAACACCACCTACACCAGGCCACCGCAGCATTTCGGTGATAACAGATGCGTCGAAATCCGCGCCGGCGACTTCAAGCCCCGGAGCGGAAGGAACGCAGGAAGGCGCGAGAACGATGGTCCGGAGCGGTAGGCAGCGGGACGCTTCGATTGCCCAGCGTACGCCGTCCAGGCCATGCACGTTGCCGAACTCGTGCGGATCCCAGACAATGGTCGTCACGCCGCGCGGAACGACGGCTGCCGCATAGGCGGCGGGCGTCACCATCGAGCTTTCGACATGCATGTGCGTATCGATGAGACCGGGCGAAACGATGCTGCCTGCTGCGTCGACGGTCTTGGCAGTGTCGGTGCGGCTACCTGGTGCGTGAACGCTTGCGATCAGCGGTCCAACGACGCCGATGTCGGCGTCGCGGGTCAGGCCGGTGACGACATCGAGCAGGCGTCCGCCCGAGATCAGCAGATCGAAGGGCGCGTCACCGCGCGCGGCGGCAACGGCGCGGGCGCGAAGTGCGGGATCGTTGAGATCTTTCGGTTCGGTGACGCTCATCGGCCGGCCTCATCGATCAGTGCGCCGAGGATAAAGGCGCGGGCCTTTTCGGCGTCGATACCGATGGCGTATTCGGCGTTGAAGGTTGCATGCGTCGCCCGGGTCTCGACCACGGTGCGGCCACGGGTATGCTGGCCCTGCAATTCGGCATCGATGCGCGCCGGACGGAACGTGACAATCTCGGGCGCGACGAAGGCAACTGCGGCTGACGGGTCGTAGATCGCCATTCCCGATCTGCCGCGGCTGGTTCCGATGCCGATGTAGCCGTCGAGCATATCGGCCAGCAACGCGGCATTGTGACCGCCAGCGTCTCGCACCGGGCCGACGTCGTCAGGCGTCGCGATAACCTTACGGCAAAGATCGAGATCGACCATGAGTAGCGGCAGATTATGGGCGAGAACGATGGCAAGCGCTTCCGGGTCGGCCAGCGCGTTGAACTCGGCGGACGCCGTGTGATTGCCCGCCGTGACGCCGCCGCCCATCCAGGTCAGTTCGGTGATGCGGGCGGCGAGGTCCGGGCGTGCCAATGCGAGGGCAGCGAGATTGGTCAAGGGACCGAGCGCGAGGATTCGATGGGGGCCATCGGTCTCCAGCCAGCGGCAGAGGGCGGTGAACGCGTCGCTCTCCACCAGCGGTGCGGCGGTGGGCAGGCTTTGGCCTGATGTCGGAATGCCTGTCTCGCCGAGGATCGCCTGCGCGGTTTCGAGCGAGCCGAGGACGGGCATGGCGCGACCGCTGTGGATCGGGAAGGTCCAGCCGAAGGCTTTGGCGGCGCCTGATGCGTTGACGCGCACCTGCGGCAGCGGCGTATTGCCGAAGACGAGCGAGATGCCTGATATGTCGAGCTTTGCGTGCGTCACCACGAGGATCGCGGCGATATCGTCAAAGCCCATATCGGTGTCGATCCAGACGCCCATGATGTTACCTGTAACGTGAGAGGGGCGCTGCAGCGGCAAGCGGCAGATCGAAGGCATGCGTCGAGCCGATCGCATGCGTCGGAAGTTCGGCATCGACCTCGGCCTTGATCGGCCCAAGCGGCGTGTCGAGCAGGTATTCGCGGGTGTTGCCGGCAAACGAGGTGCCGCGCACGGTGCCTTGGAAAGGACCTGAACCAAGGATCACCATGCGCGGACGCCAGGCCAGGCCCTTTGCGGCCTGCGGCGCCGGACCGGAAAGCTCGACTGATGTGGTGGATGTCGCGAGCTTGCCGTTTTCCAGCGCAAAGACGTTTTCGAAGCCGACGAAATCGGCGACGAAGGCCGAGACGGGCTTGTTGTAGATTTCCTCCGGCGTGCCGATCTGCTCGATGCCGCCGTTCAGCATCACCACGATCCGGTCGGCGAGCGCGAGGGCTTCGATCTGGTCGTGGGTGACGAAGATCATCGTGACGCCGGTTTCCTTCTGGACGCGCTGCAGTTCGGCGCGCATTTCAAGGCGCAGGCGGGCGTCGAGGTTGGAAAGGGGCTCATCGAGCAGCAGAACCTTCGGCTCCATCACCATTGAGCGGGCAAGGGCCACACGCTGCTGCTGGCCGCCCGAGAGTTCGACAGGCTTTCGGTCTGCGAACTTGGCCAGGCCGACGGACTTGATGCCTGATGTGACCTTGGTATCGAGATCCTTGCCGCCTATGCCCTTCAGGCGCAGGCCGAAGGCGACGTTCTCGTAGACCGTCAGATGCGGGAACAGCGCGTAGGACTGGAAGACCAGGCCGACATTGCGCTTGTTGGCGGAGACGCGGGTTATCTCGGTTCCATCGAGCGTGATGCGGCCGGATGCCGGAGCAAGCAGGCCGGCGATCGAGCGCATCGTCGTCGTCTTGCCGCATCCGGAGGGGCCGAGCAGGGCGACGAGCTCGCCCTTGGCGATCGTAAGATCCAGATCCTTGACCGCGACCGTATCGCCGTAGGCAAGCGTCAGCTTGTCGAGTGTGAGATAGGCGTCAGACATAACGAGAGAATCCCAGGAAGCGTTCGGCAAGGAAGACGATGCCGATGGAAAGGAAGGCGAGCAGCGAGGAGAGCGCCGCGATCGACGGATCGTAAGTGGTCTCCATGTAGCCCAGCATGTCGATCGGCAGCGTGCGCACGCCGGGACCGGAGAGGAAGAGCGAGACCGGCACCTGATTGAAGCTGGTCACGAAGCCGAGGATGAAGGCGGCCAGGATGCCGCCACGGATATTCGGCATGACGACGCGGAAGAAGGCGCCGACGCGTGAGGAACCGAGCAGGACGGCTGCTTCCTCCATATCCGAGCGCAGGTTGTTGAGGCTGGCTGAGACGACGCGCACGGCGTAGGGCAGCACGAGCGCCGTGTGCGCCATGAACAGGGCCAGCGTGATGTTGAAGCCGAAAGGCACGACGAGGTAGCGCAGCAATGCCAGACCGACGATGATGCCGGGTACGATGATCGGCAGCGACACGATCGTACGGACGGTTTCGCCGAAGGGGAGCTTGTAGCGCGAGAGCGCATAGGCAGCGGGGATGCCGAGCACGAGCGCTGTCAGCGTACCGAAGACGGCAAGGAACATCGACATGGCGAAGCTCTCGCGGAAGCTGTCGATGGTGAAGACCTTGGCGACCCACTTGAGGGAAAGGCCCTGTGGCGGGAAGGCCAGCGTGTCACCGGCCGAGAGCGATGCGGCGATGATGATCAGGAACGGGCCGATCAGGAAGATCAGCAACAGGCCGAGGACCAGCGGAGAAAGAATGCGTGCGGTCATCGCTTGTTCCTCGCCGTGGCAAGGCGCTTGAGCAGGATGTTGGCGGCAAAGCTCATGACGATCAGCATGAAGGCGATGACGCTTGCCGAGACGAAGTTGTTGGCAACCGACACCTGCTGATAGAGCAGCGTTTCCAGCATCAGCACCTTCGAGCCGCCAAGAACGGCGGGGGTGATGTAGGCGGTCAGCGATCCGGTGAAGACGAGCGTGCCGCCGACGACGAGGCCTTCGCGGGTGAGCGGCAGGATCACCTTCCAGAATACCTGGAACCAGTTGGCGCCGAGCACGCGGGCGGCGGGAATGGCATCCTTCGGCATATTCTCGAGCGCGCTGATCAGGGACAGGATCATCAGCGGCAGGAAGAGCTGCAGCAGGCCGATGAAGACGGCGGTCTCGGTGAAGAGCAGCCGCAGCGGGCCGTCGCTGAGGCCGAGGCCCTGGATGGCCTGGTTGACGATGCCGGTGCGGCCGAGAATGACGATCCAGGCATAAGTGCGGGCAACCGGCGAGATCATCAACGGCAGGGTGATGAGGCCGATCATCCGGCCCTTGCCCTTCGGTGGCAGGTTGACGATCGCGAAGGCTGCGGCATAGCCGATCACGGCCGAGACAGCCGTAACCTCAAGCCCTAGGCGAAAGGTCCGCAGAAAGACGGTGCGATTCAGCTGCTCGGAAAAGAAGCCGGTATAGGCGCCAAGCGTCCAGCTGCCGTCGATGCGGTAGCCTTCGGAGAGGAGGACGACAACGGGCAGCAGGAAGACCAGCGCGGCAAAGACTGCTGCGGGCAGGGCAAGCGCCAAGGCTTCTGCGCGGTTCTGAAACATGAAACGACTTTCGACGGATTGAAGGGCCGGCTCCGGCAGGTTCCGGAGCCGGCCTCGAAATTACTGACCGACCTTCTCGTTCCATTCCTTCAGCCAGGCATCGCGGTTGTCGAGCGCGGCTGCTGATGGGATGAGCTTCAGGCTCTTGGCGGTTTCTTCGCCGTAGGTGAGGTTGTTGGCGGCTTCCTCGGAGAGCTTGACCTCCTTGTTCGCCGGGCTGTCGACGAGCTTTTCAGCAAGCTTCGTCTGGATTTCGGTGGAGAGCCAGAAGTCCATGAACTGCAGGGCGAGATCACGGTTCTTCGAGCCCTTGGTCACGACCATCACGTTCATGCCGCCGGTCTGGCCTTCCTTAGGCGTTGCCCATGCGACGGGAACGTCGAGCTTGGTGAAGCCGGCCCAGGAGAAGCGGCCGATCGGGGCGGCCCAGATTTCTTCCTGCTGCATCAGCTGCACCAGCTGCGAGGATTTCTCATAGAAGGTGACGATCTCGTCCTTCTTCTCGCCGACCGCCTCGATCGGCGTCTTCAGATCCGGCTTGTCGCTGCCGAGCGCCTGTCCGAGCATGAACAGCGCCGGAGGGCCCTGGTTGGTGGTGACGTTCGGGAAGGCGACATGGCCGACATATTCAGGCTTCAACAGGTCTGCCCAGGACTCGATCTTCATCTTGTCGGAGCGATAGGCGATCGAGGTGGCGTAGAAGGTGTAGCCGACGCTCATGCCGTCGCCGTTCGGGTCCTTGGCGAGGTCATAGAGCTTGCCGAAGTTGGAGAGTTTGGAGGTGTCGACCTTGTCGATCAGATCCTTGCGGGTGGCCGACAGGGCATCGGCCATGGAGACGACGGCCATGTCGATAACGGGGCTCGCCTTGTTGGCCTCCATCTTGGCAAGCCGCTCGACGCTGTTGCCAGTCTCGACCACAAGCTTGCAGCCGCACTTGGCCTCGAAGGGATCGTAGACGATCGACTTGAAGTCATCCTGAGCAAAGGCATAGACGGAAATCGTAAGCGTCTTTTCTTCTGCCTTCGCGGCGAGGGGCGACAGCGCCAATAGCGCGGCCGAAGCGATGAGGGCATTCTTCATGTCAGCTGTTCTCCGTCTGTCAGGATATTCGTGTCGGGTCCGCCGGCCCGGAGGACTGGCGAACGATCAGTTGCATTGGAACTCGGTCGGTCTCAGACGTGACAAGCACGCCCTCGCGGCTGCCGCGCGTCTGTATGGTCTGCAGCAATGACGTAATGGCGATCTCTGCGATGGTATGCATGTCCATCGCCACCGTCGTCAGGGATGGGGTGATGACGGGTGACCAGATGAGGTCATCGAAGCCGGTTACGCTTGCGACGCTTGGCACATCAATGCCGTCGCGCTGCAATTCTGTGAGGGCTCGCAAGGCCTGCAAATCCGACAGCGCTGCGAACGCCGTGTAGCCCTCGCGCACTTTCTCAGCGAGTCCCAAACTGCACCCGCTGCCGTTTTGCCGCTCCAGCGTCTCGATCCAGAGTGTTGCCGAACTCATTCCGGGGCGGAGACCTGAGCGGATGCCGCCCACGCGGTCGTTTTGAACATTTGAGCCGGGATTGTTGCCGATGATGAGGATGCGCCGATGTCCAAGCTCGGCCAAATGGTTGGCGATCGCCCAGCCGCCCTGCATGTGATCGGCAGCCACGGTGTTGCCAGGGGTGGAGGCTGTGTCGATGACGGCGACCGGGCAGGCGGCGGCGGAAATTCGGGTCGCGCGGCGCGGAATGATTACCATACCCTCGACGCCGCGCTCGACCAAACGGTTGATCGCCTCGGTCTGGGTGGCGACGTCCCCCCGGGAGTCGGCGATGAGCACGCCGTAACCGGCGGCAGTGGCGGCGAATTCGATCGCCTGGGCGAGCTTCGGGAAAATTGGGTTGGCGATGTCAGGCAGAACAAGGCCGAGGACGCCGCTGCGCCCGGTACGAAGCGCGCGTCCGGCCTGGCTCGGAACGTAGCCGAGTTCGGCGGCATGTTCCTTGATCCTCTCTGCCAGTTGTTCGGAAACGCGGCCTTTGCCAGAGAGCGCATTGGAAACCGTCGCGACAGATACGCCAAGCGACGTCGCAATCCTGCTCAGGTTCGGTCCAGGTCGCGTTGGAGGCATGGTTTCCGACATACGGAGATTAATCGTTTAATCACTGCGTACATCAGGCCGGCGAACTTGTCGAATCCAAAATCGCCGCTGCCGTCATTATCGGCTTTGGCTACCGATAGCGGCCATAAAAAAGCCCCGCGATTGCGGGGCTTTCTGTCTCGTGTGGCTCAGCTCGCC